>NZ_FOIS01000004.1:0-600000 GCF_900110455.1 Natrinema salifodinae
GGCCACGTGTTACTGAGCTATCTGCTGCGGGTCTAACCCGCGCAACTAGCATGGCTAAATCGGACTCCAATAGCAATGACCTCCGGCAGGATCAACCGGAATGCTATTCCCCAGCGAAGCTGGGGGTTGGCGGTGAATGTAGGTACACACTCACACTAAATGGGTCCACACGTTCGATGACGCTGGTCGAATGACCGATCGGGCGTCACCGAACTGTCAAGGCTAACATCAGATCCCATCTGTACGGCGGACCGCAGGGGTAGGATCCTCATTTCCTTCGGACGTATTCGTAAGCCACGAAGGGTACTTAACCCCTTCGGGTTCGAACCGTCCGGATCGACGGGGAAAGTCAATCTCCCCATCGATCACGTCTTCGTACCTAACTGTAGTCGCTGTCGACTACTTAAGGGCTACGAACTGAGGGATCAAAGATAGGCAGTAACACACAGTTGCAGGTGAATTTCGCTATCAAAGTTATAAGATCTTCAGATCAATTACGCTTCTACCCTTATTAGTCGTATGACGGCTGAACCGCATCGAAACCGTTCCGACACTGTGAAAACCAGCTTCCGTTTCGCCTAGTCATCGTCGATTACAGGCATCGTGTATCCTAGCAGGATGGACTTCGATCCGAGCAACGTGCTTCTCTAATTCGAGTCGCCAGGCAAGATCGATTTGGTGCTTACGTTCGGTGTAGAATTGAGGACTCTGACGGATTCGAACCACGCCGACGGCTCGCTTCGCTCGCCGTCGTCTAGTCCGAACCGTCAAGGAAGCGTTCCGTGCTGCTCGCGTCTACTCGCAGCACTCTATGGCCCTGACGGATTCGAACCTCGGTCGGAACGACGCTCCTTCCTGCTTCGAATCCGCAGGGATCCATTCCACGAGGCTCGCATCTGCTCGCCTCGCTCCATGGGCCCTGACGGATTCGAACCATCGACCACTCGGTGTCTCACACGACCTCACACGGTCAGGTCGCGTTATGAGCCGAGCGCTCTAACCAGACTGAGCTAAGGGCCCTCTATCCGAGAAAAATTGCGCGCGCTAATTAACCCTTGCTGTCTGTTTCGCTCGTCCGTACGAACCTGATGCTGTCCCGACTCGACCTATGCGGTCAGCGCCTCGAGCTCCTCGTCGCTCAGTTCGTCCTCGAACTCGTCCGCACTGTGTGATTCGAGTACCTCCTCGCGTTCGTCGGCGTCGAGTTCAGCGATGGCCTCGAAGTGGTGGCACATAGCATTCGAAACCAGGCGGCCGGTGTCAATAAACCCTGTTCAGGAGAATTGACTGCTCACCGCCGAAACGGGACGGTGACCAGGCGAGTCGAATTGCCGTCTCGGTTCGATTTCAGTCCGAGGTTCGATTCTGCTCTTGATAGTCCGCCAGCGTCTGGTCGTTCGTTCCGGCGCGGTGGCGCGTCGCCAGGCCCGCGAGGTGTGGCGCTTCGGGGACGATCAGGTCCTCGCAGGCGGTTTCGCAGGCGCTTTTGCTGCCGGGGAGACAGAAGACGGGTGTATCGACGGCAATCCCGGCGGTCGCACGCGAGGCCATCGCGCGCGTCCCGACCTCGTCCCAGGAGAGGGACCTGAACAACTCGCCGAAGCCGGGGAGTTCGCGTTCGAACAGCGACGACGTGGCCTCCGGCGAGACGTCGTCGACGGTGACGCCGGTGCCGCCGGTGGTACACACTACGTCGATGTCGCGGCGCGCGACCAGACTCCGGACGGCGGTCCGGATCGCGGAGTAGTCGTCGCGGACCAACAGTCGCTCTGTTACCTCGTGGCCCGCATCCTCGAACGACGCCTGGATAGTGTCCCCGCCCGGATCGTCGGGATCGTCCGCGCCCGCGCGCGAAGTAGAGACGGTAACGATTCCGACGTGGAGCGGGTCGATGATGTCGTGGCCGTGATCGTCGGTGTGTCGTCGATCGTCGCGATCGCTGGACATGGTGGTACGTCACTGGCGGAAGACGATAATCCCTCCCCTGACGGGCAGCGGTCGGACCACTGCTGGCCGCGACGTATCTGCTCTCGAACGCCGGGTGCGACCTCCCCGTCGGGACGAAGCGGTGCTCCGGCAACCGTATCTGCTCGACGCACTGTCGTTCCAGGCGACGGATGCTGAAATTTTTTCTGCTCGCACACGTGCGCTCATACATGGGAGAGAATAACTCGCAGATGCGTGAACTCGACGGCGTCGGTGTCTGGGGCGGCGGTATCACGGGCGGCCTGGTCGCCGGGATCGCCATGGGCCTGGTCCTCCACTTCGGCGGCAACCAGATCGAACTGTTGGGCGGGCTCGCGGCGGATCCCGGTGCGGCGGTCGGCGTCGGCTGGACGATCCACCTGATGCTGAGCATGCTGTTCGGACTGCTGTTCGCCGCGATCACCTCGCGGGAGGCGGTCCGGGAACTGGTGGAGACGTTCAGCGACTACGTCGTCACGGGCCTGGTCTTCGGGGCGCTTCTCGGTCTCTTCGCCGGTGGCGTCCTGTTCCCGATCGCGATGGGACGCGTCGGGGTAGCGACGTTACCGCTCCCGTTCCTACCGGTGCCCGGGCTCGCGGCGGAGCTGGTCAGCGCGCTGCTGTTCGCGCTGGGACACCTCGTTTACGGAATCGTCCTGGGTGCCGTCTTCGCGACGGTCAACGGGGTGACGCCGAGCGGCGTACGTAAGTACGTCCCGCTCGTGCGGTGAGCGGCCGGACGGTTCGTAACCGGCTCGCTCCTGCCGCTGTCGGTTAGACGACGGTCTCGAGACGAATCCAGAAGTTACGGGGTAGCGGCACCGCTTACGGATAGAATTTGAGAGAAGCAGCGCCGAAGCCAGGACTCGAACCTGGGACAACCTCGTTAACAGCGAGGTGCTCTACCATCTGAGCTACTTCGGCTGCGTTCTTTGATAACCGGCTGTATTTGATAGGGCTTTCGTTTTTACTCGCTTCCGCGGTTCGATACCCCTTCACGCACTCGCGGGTCGATACCCTTTCACCCGCCGCGCCGGTAGGGCCACGCGATGACCGAGGAGGACGACAGCGACGAGCACGAGGTCCGGAACGCGAGCCGCGCTCGCGACCTCGAGACGGTCGTCGCCGAGATTCGCGACCGCGTCGATCCGGACGACGACGAGCGCGACCGACTCCGCGAGGTCGCCGACCGACTCATGGACCGCGCCGAAACGGCGGCGACGGAGCTGTGCGACGGCGCCGACGTCTTACAGGTCGGCTCGACTGCCCGCAACACCTGGATCAGCGGCGACCGCGACATCGACGTCTTCGTCCGCTTTCCGCCGGAGCTCGATCGCGAAACGCTCGAGGAACACGGGCTCGAGGTCGGCCACGCCACCCTGCCGGAGGGCCACGAGGAGTACGCCGAACACCCCTACGTCAAGGGCGAGGTCGAGGGCTTCGACGTCGACGTGGTCCCCTGTTTCCGGCTCGAGTCCGCCACCGAGATCCGCTCGGCGGTCGATCGCACGCCCTTCCACACCAGATACCTCCAGACGCGACTCGACGAGGATCTCGCCGCCGCCGTCCGCGTCACCAAACAGTTCCTCAAGGGGATCGGGGTCTACGGCAGCGACCTCAGGACGCAGGGCTTCAGCGGCTACCTGACCGAACTGCTCGTCTGCGAGTACGGCGGGTTCCGGCCGCTGCTCGAGGCCGCGGCCGACTGGCACCCGCCGGTCGAACTCGATCCCGAGGATCACGGCCAGGCGCGCGAGACGGCGTCACCGTCTCGGGACGAAGAAGTCAACGATGTTGACCTCCCGTTCGACGATCCGTTGGTCGTCATCGACCCGACCGATCCCGAGCGCAACGTCGCGGCCGTCTGTTCGTCCGAGAACGTCGCCCGATTCCAACACTACGCTCGCGAGTTTCTCGAGTCACCACACACCGATTTCTTCGATCCGTCCGAGCCCGAACCGCTGACCGAAGCCGACCTGTCTGCCCACCTCGAGCGCCGGGGGACTACGCCCGTCGCCGTCCGGTTCGACGCACCCGACCTGGTCGAGGATCAGCTCTACCCGCAACTGCGTAAATCGCTCGCCGGCATCACGCAGGGGCTGGACGACCGCGGATTCGACGTCTTCCGGGCGACGACGATCGCCGACGAGACGGCCGTCGTCTTCGCCGAGCTCGCGGTGGCCGAACGGCCCGCCGTCGAGCGCCACGAGGGACCGCCGATCCACGTCCGCGGTCACGCGGACGGCTTCTACGTCGCCTACGCGGACGATCCGGACGCCTACGGACCGTTCATCGAGGACGATCGGTACGTCACCGAACGCGAACGCGAGTTCACGACCGCCCGCGAGTTCCTCGAGAGCGATCGTCTCTTCGACGTGGGCCTGGGTGCACACGTCGAGACCGCGCTCGAAGACGGGTACGAGGTACTGATCGACGACGAGGTCGCCGCCCTGCTCGACGAATTCGGCGCGGAATTAGCGGCCTACTTCGAGCCGCGTCCCTGAACGGCTACGCGCAAGGGGACGCTGCTCCGATCGAGCGTCGCAGATCACAGTCCGCGGCGACTCGCTGTTCCGCGAACCGTCCACGTAAACGGCTCGTCGAACGCGGTGATCGGACGGTCGGTCCGGAGTTCGAGCAGCCCGAGCATCGATTCGGACATCGACGAATCGCCGGTAAACGAGAGCGTCACCCGATTCGCGTCGCGATCGTACGCCGCGTCGACGGTCCCCTCGTTGACCCAGGTCGTCCGCTCGTAGCCGGCGTTCCACCCGCTGGGGAGTTCCCGCAGGAGCGTGAGCGTACAGACGCCACTCTCGGGGTCGATCGGTCCGGTGGGGAGCACCGTTCGGACCTCGATGGCCGGGTCGATGCGAAGGTCGATCTCTAGTCGCCGTATTCGGTGTCGAGAGAGGTGCCCGTCTTCGACGTGTGCGAGCGAGTACAGTCGCGAGCCGTACAGATACGAGCCGTCGACTCGCTCGGGCGCTTTTTCGAGAGTGACCGAGTTCTGGACCGACACGCCTGGCCCGTCCGTATCGTCGCCGTCGCTTTCGTTCTCGCTCCCACTTCCGTCGCCGCCTTGGCCCCCGTCCGCGGTCCGCCACAGGTGATAGCGCTCGTTCCAGGCGTCGATCATCGAGAAATTGGCGCTGTAACTGGTAGAATCGATCCGGCCGGGATCTGGGTCGCAGCGGTGGCTGACCGACGGCTTCCGGCGGGGCGTTCGATCACCGTCCTCGACGGGGGTTACTCCCGTCTCGTCGAGCGAGAACTCGTCGTCGACGGTCAATCGCCGCGTCACGTCGGTCTCGTCGGTCCGCGTGGACCAGGCCCGATAGCCGAGTCCGGTTCCGCCGGCGAGCCCGAGCGTTCCGAGACCGGCGAGGAGGGCCCGTCTGCTCGGACTATTCGGGCCGCTCGATCCGGGGATATCAGGGGACATTACGCGAAAGTGGCGCCCACTATGTCAAAAACACAGCCGTTTCCGAGTCGAGGCGACGGAATCGGGTTCGATCCGCGCGGTCACGGAAGCTCGACGTCTAACCCGTGGGCGTCGAGGACGTCTTCGAGGACCGACGTCGCCTGGTCGTCCGGATCGTCATCGTCGTCGGGTTCGATCGGCTCGCGGCCGTCGAAGGTCTCGTGGACCATGCCGATGCTGTCGGCGAGCACGTCCAGACTGTAGCCGCCCTCGAGGACGAAGGCCAACGCGGCGTCGGCGTCGTCGGCGAGCGACCGGATCCGGTCGGTCATGAGCGCGTAAGCCTCGGTCGAGAGACGGACCCGCGAGATCGGATCGTGGCGGTGGGCGTCGAAGCCTGCGCTGACGAGCACCAGATCGGGATCGAAGTCGGTGAGCGCGGCGGTGACCGGGCCATCGAGCGCCGCGAGGTACTCGCTGTCGTCGGTCCCGGCCGGCACCGGGACGTTCATCGTCGTCCCCTTGCCGTCGCCCTCGCCGATCTCGTCGATTTCGCCGGTACCGGGGTAGAGCCCCTGCTCGTGGAGGGAGACGAAGAAGACGTCGCCCCGGTCGTAGAAGATATCCTGGGTTCCGTTGCCGTGGTGGACGTCCCAGTCGATGATCGCGACGCGGTCGACGTCGTAGTCGTCGTGGTCGAGCGCGTGCTGGGCGGCGACCGCGACGTTGTTGACGAAGCAAAACCCCATCGCGTCGTCTTCGACCGCGTGGTGGCCGGGCGGACGACCGAGCGAGAACGGGGTTTCGCGACCCGCAGCCCCCTCGAGCGCCGTTTCGGCGGCCCAACAGGCGAGCCCGGCGCTTTGGCAAGCCGCGTCCCAGGTCTCCTCGACGGCGGTAGTGTCGGGGTCCCAGCTCCCGCCGCCGTCGGCGCAGAACTCCTGGACGGACTCAACGTACTCCCGGTCGTGGACGGCCGCCATCGCGTCGATATCGCAGGGGTCGGGCTCGACGTAGTCGACGCCGTGTTTCTTCTTCAGGCCTTCCTGGATCGCGCGCAGCCGGTCCGGCGACTCGGGGTGGCGCGAACCGGGATCGTGTGCGAGACAGACCTCGCTGTAGCCGAACTGCATCTGCTCACTCGAACAGCGAGAAGTACGTCTCGATGTCGTCGTCGGTGATGGTCCGCCGGTCCGCGTGGTGCGCGAGGATCGCCGCCGCCCGGGCGACGTTGTCCGCGTAATCCTCGAGAATATCGGCGAGCGCGACGCGGGCGTCCATCGAGACGCGATAGCGGTCGTCGATCTCCAGCCTGGCGATGCGATCGACCGGCGCGACGGGGAGTTCGAGGTCGTCCTTGTCGACGACCGTCTCGACGCCGAAGTCATCGGCCATCAGCGTCTTGCGGCCGTCCGCCGTCGCCTCCTCGGCGGCGTCGACCGCGAGTTCGCTCCCGTGGTCTTGGATCCGCGCTGCGAGTTCCTCCGACGCGTCGGCGCTCACCCGAAGATCGCCCGCGTTCCGCCGGATGATCGTATCCACCGGGGCGAACGGGAGTTCGACGTTCATATCATGATAGGCGAAGCTAACTCCCTTAACGCTTTTCCTAGGCGGTCGATGAGGTTGCTCGCGCCGTCAGAACACGTCGTTTGCCTCGAGTCGGCCGTCGCGGACGACCCCGCGAGCGGTCACCTCCTCGCCGAGGCCGACGTCGACGTCCGTCGCGACGCTCATCGTCGTCTCGCCGTCGTCGAGAACGATCGGATCGCCGGCCTGGACCACGACGCCGGTGAACTCGAGTTCCTCGCCGTTGGTCGGTTCGTCGGAGCCGGCGTTGGCTTCGGCCGCGGCACCGCCGGCATCGGCGGATTCGGCTGCCGTAGCGCCGGTGTCGTCCGCCGACGCCCCTGCATCTCCACCGGCCTCGGATCCGGCCCCGTCCTCGTCGCCGGCGAACGCCGACAACCCGGCGTTCTGGTCGCTCGCGCCGTCAGCACCGCTTTCGCCGCCGGTGCCCCCGGAGTCGGACTGAGATTCGAGTACCGTAATCGTCGACTGCCAGCCCGCGGAGGCCTCTAAGTCGTCCTGCCAGCCGTCCTGAATCTCGACGTCGCCCAGCGCGACTTCGTCGCCTGGTCCGATGTTGACGTCGGCTTTCTCGCCCCAGAGGGCGACGCGGATATCGCCGGTGGCGTCTTGGACGCGGATGTTTCGGACCTGCCCTTCCGAACCGTCGTCGCGGTCGAAGGTCCGCTTCGGATCGGCCGAGCGGATGACGCCCGCGATGTCGACCGTCTGGCCGATCTCGACGTCCTCGATGGGCGTGCTCTCGGGGACGTACTCGACCTCCTCGTCGACCGCTTCGACGGCCCCGCGGTTGCCGACGTGCAGTTCTAGCTGTCCGTCGCGTTCCTTGACGTAGCCGTCGATCACTTCGGCGGTCTCGTCCGGGTCGAACTCCGTCGCGAGGTCGGCCTGGTCGTCCCACAGCGTCACGCGGATGCGACCGGTCTCGTCGCCGAGCACGAGGTTCGAGACCCGGCCCTCGGAGCCGTCGTCGCGATCGAACGTGCGCACGCTGTCGGTATCGAGCACCAGGCCGACGAGGTTGACGTTCGAGAGGCCAAGCGAGAGGTCCTCGACGGTGTGGGTGTCCGAAACCTGCACGTCGACCTCGGTGTCCGCGTCGGGTTCGACGTCGTCGACGCTGACCTCGACGCCGGAAAAGCCCTCCTTGGGCCGACCCTTGATCCGCAGGACCTGGCCTTCCTCGAGTTCCTCGATCGCGGCCTCGGCGTGGTCGTCCCAGAAGGCCGCGCGCACGGAACCGGTCTCGTCGGCGACCTCGACGTTGACGACCCGGCCGTCTTCGTCCTCGCCGTCGCGCTCGAAGGTGCGCATCTCGCCGATCGAGATCACCTTGGCGACGAACTTGGCCTCCTCCATGCCGGGTTCGATGTCGGCGACGCCGCCGACCTCACTCTCGCCGAGTTCGTGAGCGACGAGCATCGCCGCCGTCTCCTCGTCCGCGAGTCCCCCCATCTGCTCCACTTTCGCCTCGACGGCCTCGCGAAACTCCTCGAGGGAGACGTCGGCCTCGAGGTCTTCGTAGACGCCCTCGATGTCGCTCATTCTATGCTCAGGCATGGGTAGCCCGCGCATAAGCGTTGTCCATTCGGTGTCTCGGACCGGATTCGTGCGTGAGATGACCACGCGCGCGGTCGATCGGTTGCACTGCCCATCGCGAGGACCGGAATCGAAGGGCCCGCACCGTGACGGCGCTCGATCGGGAAATCACGGCGGCATCTGGCCGCCCCACGATATATAAACGTCAGTACCGGCACCGAGCTGTCGCGGTTGGGTAACCGAGCACGGACGCGGCCATACCGCTGTCCCGATCTGATACAACCGGTTTGGCCGTGAATATTTATGACCGAGGGCGGAAATGAACCCAGTGTGAGTACGATGATCGCCCTGGCAACCGTTCGCTCGTCGAAGCGTCGCGGAACACGGAGTGAACACGCCGCATGACCCGCCGCCCCGTCCGAACGGTCGCGATTGCCGGCCTCGGCGGTCTCGCGAACGCCGCCGTCGTGGCCGCTCTCCTGGTCCACTTCGACTACCCGCTACTTGATTCGACCGTCGACCTCGCGGTGGTGGCGACGATGGCGTTCCTGCTCGGGGCCGTCCCGTTTTCGATCGCAGCGCACACCGGCCTGGTCGCACCCGCGGGCGGGCTCGCGGCGCTTCTGTGCGGAACCGTATACGTCGAACTGACCACGCCAATCCCCGAAAAAGTGGGCGAACTCGGCGGCTACGATATCGTCGAGGGACCGTTTCACATCTACAATTACGCCGACTCGTGGCTCGTGTTGCTCGCCCTGTTGCTGGTCGCCGGCGTCGCCGAGTTCGCGATCCGACGCGGCTACGGCCTCGGGGCCGCTCGGCTCCGAAACCTCCCCGCGCTTCCGCTGCCGTGGCGCACCCTCGCGAAAACCGTCGCCGGCGTCGCCGCCCTCGTCGGCATCGGGACGGTGGTGCTGGTCGACGAGTCGGCCGGTCTCACGCCCGAGACGGTGTTCGTCGTCTTTGTCAGCGCCGCCGTGGTCACCGTGGTGCCGCTCGCGGCGCTGCTCGCCAGGGGACTGCTCGCTCCGCTCGTGCTGTTCGCGCTCGTCGTCCCGCGTTTTCTTCTCGTGGAGATCTTCCTGACGACGGACAGCTACGTCCATATCCTCGTCTTCGGCCCCTACGCGATCATCCTCGCGATCGCCTGGAAACTCGAGGCTCTGCTCCGGTCGCGCTATCGAGGGTGGAACGGCGGCCGGTTCGCCAGGCGAACGAACGCCTGGTGACAACAACCCGGACCCGACTCGGGACGAACGGCGGCGATTCCCGCTGCGAGCCGGGTCGGAGCCCGCTTCGAGACGCGGGAGCACGAGAATGTGACGCAGAGCCGATGGCGATTCCTTTCGAAAGTGCTTTAATGTTCTCCCGGTTACGTAGAGATGAGTCCTGATAGGGTAGTGGACTATCCTCTTGGCTTGCGGAGCCAGGGACCGGAGTTCAAATCTCCGTCAGGACGCTCACTTTCATCCACGACCTGCCGTACCTCACACTCACTACGTTCGTGTGAGACTCCGTCAGGACGTTTCTCTTCAGCACAAGACCGCGAGCGTAGCGAGCGGTTCCTCTCGAAGACGACTCGTAGAGAAGTGAACGGCAGCGCCGCAATCACGGTGATGATCGCCACGAGCGCCGCGTCCTGGCAACGGGCCAATTGGCCGTGGGGTTCCGATCGGTCAGCGGCAGAGAGCCGGTATCCGTCAGGAGCGCGTCGCGGTGCTTCGTCGTCGGGTCGGGCTTGTCGCTCGCGAGTGCGCGCGGTCATACAAGCATTCGACGTCTCCGAGGAGATCGCGGACGACCCGGCCGAGACCGTCGAAGCGGGTGCCGTCCGAAGAGCGGTTTGAAGCGCGGACGGCCCGTGATCGTTACGATTTCGTTATTGAAAATACATTAACAGTGTGATAGATATAAAGATGGTCGCCCGTTGGTCACGTATGCCTGGCAACACGAGGCGACGATTCGTCAAAGGGTGCGCGACGGCTGCGATGGTTGGCGGTGTACTCGCGCAATCGAGTGCCGGTTCGTCGACCGACGACAAGGACGAGGGAAACGGATTGCCGCCACGGCCCCCCGAGGCCGCGACGGGTTGGTCCGCCTATCGGGGCGGATACGGAAACGCTGCCGCGGTCGGCGCCGACCACGGGTTCGGCGACGGGTTCGAGTTCGAGGCCCTCGAACCCGACTGGGAGTCCGACGCCGCGGGGCTGCCGGTCGTCGACGACGGCACTGTCTATCTCTCGTCCGAGGGCACAGTGCACGCACTCGACGCCGACGACGGCACCCTCGTGTGGCGTAGCGAAGACGTCGGCGCCACCGATCCGCCGACGGTCGCCTACGACACCGTCTACGTCGGCGGTTCCGGGAGCGTGACCGCGCTCGACCCCGCGATCGGGACCGTTCTGTGGCAGACGGACCTCGCCGACTCGGACACCGGTACCGCCGACGCAGATCCCGACACCGATGCGACCGTCTCGCCGCCGACGGTCGCGTTCGGGACGGCCTACGCGTACTGCGACGGCCGTCTGTACGCGCTCGACGCCGAGACCGGTGCGGTCGACTGGACGCGCGACTCGGTCACGGTGACCCAGGGCGATCCCTGGGAGGACCAGGCGACCGTCGAGCGATCGCTCGCGGGCGACCCGGTGGCCACCGACGAGTACGTCTTCGCGATCGCCGAGGCGGGGACGCTCGTCGGGTTCGATCCGCTGACCGGCGAGCAGCGGGTGACGACCGACACGTACTACCACTACCTCCTCGACCTCGCGGCGACCGACGACAGGGTGTACGTTAGGACGGGCTCCGAAGCGGTCGCCGCCTACGACCAGGCGACCGGCGAGCGCGAGGACGCGTGGCACGGCCCGATCCGCCGCATCGCCGTTCGCGAGGACGTACTGATCTTCGTCACGCGGTACGAACTCGTCGCGGTCGATCTCGAGACCGGCGACCAGCGGTGGACGGTCGGAAACTACTCGCACACGATCGGGGCGCCGGTGATCGCCTGTAACACGGTCCTCGTCGGGTTCGGCGTCGAGGGCCGGGAGTACGAGAACTCGCTCGTCGCGTTCGATATCGCCGACGGCAGCGAGCGGTGGGCCTTCTCGCGGACCGGGACCGACCAGATCGGCGAGCGGTGCGCGGTCGCCGATCGGACGATCTACGTCGACGACGGCGGGCTGACCGCGATCCGCGCGGGCGACGGGGACGAAGATGGAGACTCCGATCCGACCGATCGAGCCGACCGGCGAACCGAGAGGAACGAAAACGACGGACTCGATGAGAGCGGCGAGGTCGCCGCAGAAGACGAAGAACCGACTGAGTCGACTCGAACGACCGACGACGAACGCGGTGCGAACGACGCCGCCCTGCGGTCCGACGACAGCGGCAAGGTGACGGACGACACGAGCGACGACGGGCAGCGATCGCGCTCGCTCTGGCGGACGATACTGACGTTGCTCCGGTAGCGATCGGCGACAGCCCGAGCCGGTCCGGTCGCTCTCGAGTACGGAAAACGGGTGAGAGGAGTAAGCCCCCTTCTGTTCGTCCCGGCATTCGGCTGAGCGTCCGCGCCGTCCGCGGCGGCGCCGCGGGGTGTTCGGGCTACCACGGCGCGGACTTGCACCGGTGAGGGTTCGCCGTTCCATCGATCCTCGGCCGTCTCCGTGTGGCCGATCACGCCAGGCGTGATCCACGGGTTCGAACCGTGAGTAGACGACCACACGCCCTCTGCGGGTCAACTCCCCTTCCTCTCGGTCGGGTTCGCGCGCATCATCGGTCGGGCCGAGACGTGTCGTTTCTGTTCCAGAGCCAGCGGTCTCCCGCTCCGGACTTGCGTCCGGTCACCTGCCCGAACAGGTGGGGGGACTTTCCTCGCGAGCGCTGCTCGACTCGGGGAGTCGGGCAACGTTGTGTGGGCGCGCCGTCACCGGCGCGGCCACCGCGGCAGCCAGGCTCTCTCTCCCAGTGACCATAGGACCGTCGGGCGAATAAGTCCCCCGGTCGGCGCTGCGACCGGCCGTCGAGCGGAATGGAAGCGTTTTAGGACGGCTATCACCATGTCCATTTGTATGTCCCAGCGACAGGGCGTCGACCTCTCCTACGAGGACGGTGCACGCGCGGTTGAACTCGCGCGTGAATCCGTCGAATCTTACGTACGACACGGACAACGAGAACAACCGGGCAGCATGCGCGAAGCCTTCTACGAGCGGACCGGCGCGTTCGTCCGCCTCGAATCGACCCGCGGCCGGGGGAGCCTGCGGGGCTGTGCGGGCGGCTACCGCTCCGGCGACCAGCTCGGCCACGTCATCGTCGACGCGGCGATCGAAGCCGCGAGCGAGGACTCCTGTGGCTCCGAGGTTCGACCCTCGGAACTGCCGAATCTCACTGTCTCCGTCTGTACCGTCAAGAGCGTCGTTTTGACCGATGATCCGCTCGCCGACCTCGAACTCGGCACCCACGGCGCCGCCATCGACGGCGGCGAGGGTGGGTGGCTCTACCCGACCGTTCCGGTCGAGAACGACTGGAGCGCCCGCGAGTACCTCGACCGCACCTGCCGGAAGGCCAAACTCGCGCCAGGCGCCTGGCAGGACGACGACGTCGTCGTGACGCTGTTCGAAGGCCAGGTCTTCCGCGAGCGCGAGGCCGACGGCAGCATCGAGGAAGTGTAGGCCGACGCCGATAGGCGATTCTTCTCGACTTTCGGTTCTCTGCGACCCGCGATTCCGCGATCGGAGCCGCAGCGCCCCGTCGCACCGGGCCGCGAGCCGCCCGATCGATCACGACCCCCGAATCGCCGGGCTCTCGCTCGACCGTCGCCGCGAACAGCGCTGCCACCGCCTCGGATAGCAGTCGCAGGGCGATCCAGAGCGCGAGCAGGGCGACGAGGGCACGGCCGACGACGCCCTAGAACGACGCGACCGTCACCGTAGCGACGACCGAGACGGAGGCGGTCAGGCCGGCCAGGACGGCGAGCCCGGCGAACGGCCAGTTCGCGAGTTCGAACGGCGAATCGGTCGCATTCGGGCTGAACGCGCCCATAATCGACCGTGTGATCGTCGACTTATCTTCTTTCCCACCCGTTCGGACGACACGAACCCAGTACTGCTATCGACCCTCGACTCCGTCTCTCATCTCGATGCGTTCGAGTTTCGCCTCGAGCAGGTCGTCCAGCGCCGCGAAGACGTCGTGGACGGCGAACCAGAGGGCGATCAGATCGACGACGAGGACCAGCGGGAACGCGAGCACCGAGTCCCACGGCAGCAGCGTCCAGGTACAGAACGCCGCCGCGCCGACGACGAGGACGAGTCGGACGGCCAGGCGAGTCGCGATTTCGGAGCGGACATCGGCGGTTCCGGAAGCGGTTGCCATCGGTTAGCGACTCGAGTCCGGGGCGTGAAAAAATCAGTCATTCCTCGTCTTCGATTCCGTCGGAGTCGAAATCGTCTCCGATCGGTTTCCCGCCGAATCAGGCGGTCGACGACTCGAAGTCGACCGTCTCGGCGTCGGCGAGACACCGCTCGCTCGCGTCGTCTAAGTCGAATTCGCGGACGATCTCCCCGTCGCGGACTAGCGGCTCGAGGAGCGGGTCGCCGTCCGCGGGCCCGTCGCGGTCGGCCAGGGTGACGTGGTGGCCGCCGTCGGGGGTTCGGTAGACCTGCTTGACCCCGGAGAGTTTGCCCCGTTTGGAGATCAGCTCGCCCTCGTCGCCGGACTGCGTCCGGCTGCTCGAGGAATCTTCCGATCCCTCGCTGATCTCGACGATGTCGAGGCTGAAGTCGACGGAGTCGGCGCCCGTGATGTGGCTGCCGACGCCGAAGCCGTCGGCGACGTCGCGGAGTTCGCGGATCGAGTCGGGATCGAGGCCGCCGCTACAGAAGATGTCGACGTCCTCGTAGCCCCTGGCGTCGAGCTCCCAGCGCACCTCGCGGATGATGTGTCGAAAGTCGCCGCGACGGGAACTCGTCGTGTCGATGCGGACGCCATCGAGGTCATCGCCGAGCGTCTCGGCCGCCAGGAGACTCTCACTTTTCTCGTCCCAGAAGGTATCCGCCAGCGCGATCCGCGGGACGTCCTCGCCGACCGCCTCGTCGAAGGCCCGCCAGGCCGCCGGCTGCTCGCCCTCGCCGAAGCAGAACATGAGCGCGTGGGGCATCGTTCCGCCGGC
Source organism: Natrinema salifodinae (assembly GCF_900110455.1). Lineage (NCBI taxonomy): Archaea > Methanobacteriati > Methanobacteriota > Halobacteria > Halobacteriales > Natrialbaceae > Natrinema > Natrinema salifodinae. The sequence goes on from NZ_FOIS01000004.1 coordinate 14,679, forward strand.
CTCCCGACCGAGGATTTCGCCCGCCGCGACGTGGGAGAAGCCGTCCAGGCCCGCGAGCAAAGCGGCGCGCTCGACGGTCGACGAGATCGAGGGATGGACGTGGCGCGCGCCGAACGAGAGGACCTGCGACTCCGGGGCGGCCAGGCGGGCCTCGAGGGCGGCCGTCGCGAAGCCGCTGGGCTGGGAGAGGAAGCCGAGCAGGGACGTCTCGAGCGCCGCGAATTCGAGATAGGGCCCTTCGATCCGGAGGACGGGGCCGCCGTCGAACAGCGTCCCGTCGGGGAGCGCGTCGGCGTCGAGGTCGCGCCCTTCGAGCAGCGTCGCGACGTCTTTCACACCGGTGAAGACGTCGAAGCTACCGGTCGGAAACTGGTCGGCGGTCACTTCGGCGACGACGTGGGGGTTCTTCCCCGCGTGCTCGAGCGTCGTCCGCGTGCGCTCGAAGTAGGCGTCCGTCGCGTCCCCCGCCAGAATCGCTTCCGGGGGCACGGTCCCAAACGGATTTGACATATCGTCGGTTTCCCGTGGGAGGCAAAAAAGCTACCCGTCTGCCGATGCGCGCGGCGTCCCGGGATCGGCCGACGTCGGCGTCGCCGGACCGGCCACCGCGGTCGGTGACGACTCGGCGTCCCCCGCCGATGCCGGGTCGAGGGCGGCCGCAGACTCGTTCGCGTACGAGCCGCCCGCGTGGGCGTGGATCGCGTCGAGGTCGTCGACCGTGGGCGCGCCGACGATGGTGACCGTCTCGCCGGTGATCGAGACGCGATACGCGCCGGCGAAGGGCTCGCCGTCGGGGATGCGATAGACGGTCCCCGCTTCGGTTCCGGCGGCGGAGTCAGCGTCGTCGACCCGTTGGCCCCCCTCGTTCGCGAGGAGCCGACGGTACGCGTCCGTGAACTCCGCGGCGTCGCTCGGACTCTCCCAGGCGAGCCGCCAGGCGTGCCCGGTCCGGTTCGACCCGTCGGTGCTCCGATAGACGGTCATCGCGTCGCCGGCCCAGCCCGCGGTCGCGGGATGGGAGTAGTTGTACGGCGAGCGCTCGGTCGCACCCGCCGTGATCGGACGGTCGACGGCCCCGTTGGCCCACAACGTCGCGAACAGGGTGGCCTCGCCGACCGTCTCCGTGCGAGGGTCGCCGCCGTCGGCCACCGGTCGCCAGGCGTCGGTCGAGCGATCCGGAACCGTGACGTCGACCGGGTCGGTGTCCGGGTAGCGATCGGGGTGGATCAGCTGGGCGGTACTCGTCGGTCGCTCGTCGTGAGCGCGATCGACGGCGTCCCAGCCGCCGCGGTCGTACAGGTCGGCGGCGAACTCGGGGCCTTCGGCATAGGGCACGTAGACCGAGAGGAAGAGCCCGACGTTGAACGGGCGGTCGGTGAGGCCCTCGCTCGTCGCCGTCGGCTGGGCGTCGGGGAGACACTGCCACTCGTCGCCGCAGCGGCGGTCGTACCGGTCGGGGAGGAAGTTCGCTTCGCCTTCGAAGAGACCGTTTTCGGCGCGGACGCCGTCGATCGTCTCGCTCTGGCGGCCGATGCCGAAGTGCTGATCCTGTAACGCGTGGGTCAGTTCGTGGACCAGGGTCCAGCGATCGATCCGGATCTCGTCGGTCTCGTCGGTGACGATCACGATCCGATCGTTGACGTAGTAGCCCTGAACGGAGTCGCCGTAGAGGTCGTCGAACGCTCGATTGACGTCCGTGTCGCCGTCGACGACGAACGCGCCGCGCCAGACTTCGTTCTCGAAGGCCGACGCGTTCCGGATCCCGTCGGCTCGCTGGTTTCGGTACTCGTCGCGGCTCACGATCTCGAGGGCGACGTCGCGCTCGAACTTCAGCCCGCGAACGACCTCGAGCCGGGCCATCGTGCGGTACTTGACCGCCTCGAGTTGGTCCGCCGTGAGGCCGTCGCTTGGATCGAACTCGAAGACGTCGTCGTGGGCGTAGTCGCCGATGTACCCGAGTTCGCGGTCGGTGTCGAACCGGTCCGGGCCACCGGGGAGCGTACAGCCCGAGAGGACGACGAGTGCGATGACCGCGAACAGTCGCACTCGGCTCATTGGCGAACGGTTCGGCGACGGCGTGAAATGCGCGTCGATCGGTTCCGGTCCAGCTTCCGATCCCGTCGGAGAGGGCGGCGCTCAGTCACGCGTGCTGTCGTCCGTCCGATTCGACTGCGTCCGAGACCCGATTCGGCCGCGACCGACGGCGAGCCGGGCACCCGCGCCGAGCACCGCGATCGCGGCCGCCGCGGCCGGTGCCCCGAAGCCAGGAACGGTCTCGGTCTTGTCCGACTCGCCGAGCTCGACGGTGTCCTCGCCCTCGGGCGCGGCGCCGGCCTCGACCGCCGAGAGGTCGTCGACCGACGGTGCGCGGACGAGCGTCAGCGTCTCGCCGTCGTGTTCGAAGTAGTACACGCCGGCGTAGCCGCCGTCGTCGATCACGTAGGTATCCCGGTGTCCGTCGACGGCCTCGGCGCCGTGGTGATCGAGCAATTCCAGATAGCCGTCGCGGAACTGCCGGGCGTCCGCCGCCGACTGCCACTGCGTTCGCCAGACGTAGCCGGCGTCGCCGGCCGCCGCGGTCGGATCGTCCGCGCTGGCGGCCTCGTCGGTCGCGTAGACGACCAGCTCGTCGCCGGCCCAGCCGTTCGTGTACGAGTGGTCGTACTCGTATCCCTCGCCGCCCGTGAAGAGTTCGCCGGAGGCGATCACCGACTGTTGTCCGTCGAGCGCGTCGGCGGCGAACATCGCGACCATCCCCGCCTCCCCGACGGTGTCGTTCGCGACCTCGCCGTCGACCTCCAACTGCCGCCAGGCGTCGTCGGATCGGTCCGGGACCGAGACGTCGGCCGGCTCGCGCTCGGAACCCGGGTGGATCACGGCCGAGGTGGACGTCGGCGGGTCGTCGTAGGCGGCGTTGACGGCGTCCCAGCCGTCGCCCTGCTGGCGGAGGGAGCTGACGTAGTCGGGACCGTCGCTGTAGGGCTGGTAGACGCTGAAGTAGATGCCCCAGTTGACGTCGAGCTGGCCGGAACGTTCCGTGCTGGTGCTGAGACAGTCCCACTCGACGCCGCAGCGACTCTCGTAGGCGCGTTCGACCCAGGCGGCGTCGCCCTCGATCAGCCCGTTCATCGCGACCTCCTCGTCGTTGGTCTCGCCCTCGAACTGCGAGAGGTCGAACCGCTGGTCCTGCAGCGCGTGGACGAGCTCGTGGCCGAGCGTAAGCTCGTTCAGTTCGGGCGTGTCGGGGTTCTCCGAGACGATGACGATCTCGTCGGTCTCGGGGTCGTAGTAGCCGTCGACGGCGCCGCCGTAGACCGACTCGGTCGCGTCGGTCGCCGCGGTCTCTCGGTCGACCATGAACAGGGCCTCGTAGGCCACGTTGTGCTCGAGGCGTTCGTCCTCGCTGACGTTCGCGAATCGGTCGCCGCTGTTCTGCCGGTACTCCGCCCGGGAGACGACCTCGACGTCGACCTCGTCCGCGAAGGTCATGTTCCGAATGCGCTCGACGCGGGCCATCGACCGGTAGACGACGGGATCGAGTTCGTCGTCGTCCACGGCGGCGTCGTCGCGGTCGTCGACGGGTAACTCGTCGTCGTACCAGTAGCCCTCGACGTAGCCGACGGTGTCCTCGGTCGAGGGGTCCTCCGGTCGGTCGGTCTCGTTTTGGACGACGCCAGGCGACGAAGCCGGCGCGTCGGTTGACGCTGCGTGGGAGACGGCGGAAAGCGAGGAAGCGGAGGGGGACGGGCCCGTCGGACCCGCGGCCGAGCCGGCCGCAACGGGGCCGACGACCCCGCCGGTGAGCAGTACCGCGGCGAGCAGCATCGCGAAGAGAGCAGTGAACGAACGGGAAGGCGTCGAGTGCATCTGAATCGGCTAGCTATCCGTACGAATGGAAGTGCAAAAAGGACGGCGGTCGGGCCCGGATCCGTCACGAACGTTTTTACGATTCATCCCCTACGAACGCCTAAAGATGCGCCTCGAACCAGCGGACACGGCGGTCGTGGTCGTGGACATGCAAAACGGGTTCTGTCATCCCGACGGCTCGCTGTACGCGCCGGGCAGCGAGACGGTCATCGAGCCGATCGCAGCCCTCGTCGAGCGCGCCCGCGAGGCCGGAGCGTCACTGCTGTTTACCCGGGACGTCCACCCGCTCGAGCAGTTCGACGACGCCCATTACTACGACGAGTTCGAGCAGTGGGGCGAGCACGTCCTCGAGGGGTCCTGGGAGGCCGAGGTCGTCGACGAACTGCCCGTCGAGGCGGCGGACCACGTCGTCGAGAAACACACCTACGACGCGTTCTACAACACGGAACTCGAGGGGTGGCTGAACGCTCGCGGGATCAAAGATTTGGTGCTCTGTGGCACGCTCGCGAACGTCTGCGTGCTCCACACCGGCGGCAGCGCGGGGCTGCGGGACTTCCGGCCGATCATGGTCGAGGACTGCATCGGCGCGATCGAAGACGAGCACAAGGAGTACGCCATCGACCACGCCGACTGGCTGTTCGGCGAGGTCGAGTCGAGCGACGACATCGAGTTCGCGTGATCGACGTCGTACTCGCTCGGTCTCCCCGATCGACGGCGACTGCGGCGATCGAAGACGGTGGCGACCGACGATCGCAGCCACGGTGGGTGACGAGGCCGGGATCAGGATCAGAATCGGGACCAAGACCGGGACCAGGCGGTGACCGCGAATGAACGGCCGGCGGCTCCGCCCGATCTACCTAATCGGGATCGCGCTCAACGCGGTCGCGTTCGCGTACGCCGTCTCCAACGGGACGTGGCTCTACGCCGGCGCGTTCGCGCTCGTAGCGGTGTATCTCGCGGCTCGGTTCCGGATGCTGTCGGCCGACGGCTAATTGCTGACCGCTGATCGCTTCCCGCTTCCCACTGCCAGCTGACGGGCATCCCCGCGACGTCAGTCGCTGCGGAACACCCGGTAGGCGCCCTGGCCGATCGCGACCTCGCGGGTCTCGCCGTCCGGAGTCGTGCTCTCGACGACGATCTCGCTGACGCCGACGCTGCCGCCGACCCGGACCACGTCCGCGGTCGCCGTCAGGTCGCCCGTCGCCGGGCGGAGGTAGTTGACGTTCAGGTTGATCGTCGCGATCCGCGCGTTGAAGGGGTCGTCCATCGCCGTTCGGAGCGCCAGCCCGCCGACGGTGTCGATGAGGGTGGCCGCGACGCCGCCGTGAAGGTCCGCCCGCTCGTCGGGGCCGGCGTTCGGGCGGGTGTTGGTCAGCTTCTCGTCGTAGGGGATCGAGAGCGTCATCGTCTCGTCGCCGACGCGATCGACGCTCGTCCCGAGCCACGAGAGGAACTCCTGATTCTCGTCGAGAAAGTGTTGTAAGAGACTCTCGAGGTCGTCGAACTCGTCGAGCAGATCCGCCGGCGGCGCGTCCTCCGTCATAGCCGTTCGTGGACAGGCGACGGGCTTGACAGCTACGCTTCCCGTCGCGTCCGTTGTCGTGCGTTCACTTCCCCGCCGGTCGGGGTCGCGCGGTTTCGAACCCGGACTCAAACGATCGTTTCACCTATCCAAACGGATTTATCAACATTGACACATCGTTCGAACATGGAATTCGACAGCCGTGATAGGCGGACCGTTTTAGCACTCTCCGGGGCCTTCCTCGCAGGGCTCGCCGGCTGTGCTGGCAGCGGGCCGACTGCGACCGAACGCGATCCCGATCGCCCGGACGCGGGCGAGGACGGCGAAGACGGGACCGGCTTCGAGGAGTATGCCATCCCCGAGTTCCCTGCGATCGACCCCGTCACCGATCCCGACGTCGACCCCGCGCTGCTCGGCGACCAGGTCCGCGGGAACGTCGCGTTCTCGCTCGCGTTGCTCGAACGGCTGCGGGACGATTCGTCGGACGAGAACCTGTTTTTCTCGCCGTACAGCGTCTCGGTCGCGCTGGCGATGACCTACGCGGGCGCTCGCGGCGAGACGGCCGCCGAGATGGCCGACTCCCTGCGGTACGAACTCGAGCGCGAGGACCTCCACGCCGCCTTCGGCGCGCTCGAGACGGAGTTCGAGCGGCGCAACGAAGACGGTGCGGAAGTCGACGATCCGTTCGGTGTCGGACCGGACGACGGGGAGTCTCCCGAAGACGACGAGGAGGACGATCTCGGCTTCCGACTCTCGAGCGCGAACTCGGTCTGGGTCGACGCGGACTATCCGGTCGACGAGAACTACCTCCAACTGCTCGAAGCGTACTACGAGACCGGCGGCCGCCTGGCCGACTTCAGCGGCAATCCGGAGGACGCGCGCCGAGCGATCAACGCCTGGGTCGAAGAGCGGACGAACGATCGGATCGAGGACCTCCTGCCGGCGGACTCGGTCACGAGGTCGACCAGGCTCGTCCTGACGAACGCGGTATACTTCCTCGCGGCCTGGGAACGGGAGTTCGATCCGGCCGACACCGAGCCGGCGCCGTTCACGAGTCTCGACGGGAGCCAGACCGAGGTCGACCTGATGCACCAGGCCGCGCGGTTCCCGTACGCCGAAATCGACGGCCACCAGATCGTGGAGTTGCCCTACGCCAACGGCGACACCAGCATGGTCGTCGTGCTTCCCGCCGAGGGCGAGTTCGAGGCGTTCGAATCGGATCTCACCGTCGATCGCCTGGCGACGATGCTCGAGGCGACCGCGACGAAGCGGGTCGACCTGACGCTTCCGAAGTTCGGGATCGAGTCGAAATTTAGCCTCGTCGAGGTCATGGCGGAACTCGGCATGGAGCGGGCCTTCGGCGGGGGCGCGGACTTCAGCGGAATGGTCGACGGCGACGGTGACGGACTCGCCATCGACGATATCGTCCATCAGAGCGTCGTCGAGGTCGACGAAGAGGGAACCGAGGCGGCGGCCGCGACGGCCGTCATGGTTCCGACCTCGGCGGTAGAGCGCGTCGAGCTGACCGTCGACCGGCCGTTTCTCTTCTACGTTCGGGATCGGCCCACCGAAACGCCGCTCTTCGTCGGCCGCGTCGTCGATGGGACGACGCTTCAGGACTGATCGGTCCCCTCTCAGACGTCCGCGCTCGGCCGAACCCGCACCCGAACTCGCTCGCCGCGCTCGAAATCGCGATCCGGACAGATCAGTTTCGCGCCGAACTCCGCGTCGCGGGCGCAAAACAGCGACAGCCCCGTGATCGGCTCGCCGTTCGCCGTGACCGTGACGTCGTCCCAGGCGATCGTCCGGCCCTCGGCGACCCCGAGTCGGTCGCCGTTCAGTGAGACGACGGTCTCGGTTTCGGTCCCGCGGTCGGCCTCAAGATCGTCCGCAAACGCGCCTGGCCGCGACCGTCCCGAACGTCCGAGCAGGCCGCCGCCATCGTAGTGGGGGAGGCCGCCGTCGACGACGCCGCCGTCGTCGGCCCGCACGCCGACGAATTCGGTTCCCGGGGTCGGATGCGCCGGCGCGTCCAGCACCGCGTAGGTGTCGCCGGTGGCGACGACGCGGCCGGTGCCGTCCCAGGCGAGCGGCCGAACCGGGACGCCGAGATCGATCGGGCGCGAGCCGGACGCCCGGTAGGGGTTCTGGTCGGGCCCGCGGAACCCGATGTGAAGGTGGTTGTCGACCCAGGGGGCGAAAAAGCCGGCGCGGACGAGTCGGCCCAGCGAGTCGCCGCGCTCGACGCGGTCGCCGGCCGCGACGGCCGGCTCGACGTGGAGTACCCGGGCTGTCAGCCCCTCGAGCGGGGACGGACCCTCGCAGTCGATCAGGATCAGGTGATCGTGCTCGGGCGCGTAGGGTTTCGGCGGCGCGCGGACGGTTCTGGTCTCGCGGACGGTGCCGGCGACCGGGCTCGGCGCGGCGGTCGTCCGCCCGTCGACCAGCGTCCCCGGATACAGATCGATCGCGCAACCGCCGTCGTGGGCGGGATACGGCGAATTGTACAGCGAGAAGCGCTCGTAGCGCGCCAGCACGGACTCGGGAAGCGTGACGGCCATCGATGGTCCATCTGCGCGGCGGGAGCGTTTAGGCCCACCGGGTTCAACGCCTGATATGCGCGTGTTTCGCGGGCGAGCGGAATCGATCGACGCCGATCGCGACGTGAGCCGCCGGCTGCTCTCCGTGGCCGCCGACGGCGATCCCGCCGTCCGCGTCTGGACGCCGCACCGTCAGGTCGCCTTCGGTCGCCGCGACGCTCGCCGCGAGGGGTACGACCGCGCCCGCGAGTTCGCACGCGAGCGCGGCTTTCCGCCGGTCGAGCGCGACGTCGGCGGGCGAGCGGTCGCCTACGACGGGACGACGACCCTGGCCTTCGCCCGCGCCGAACCGGTCGCTGACCTGCGGACCGGCACGACCGATCGGTACGAGCGCGCAACGGCTGCCCTCGAACGGGCGCTCCGAACGCTCGGACTCGAGCCGGTTCGGGGCGAGCCGGACGACTCGTTTTGCCCCGGAACGCACTCGCTTTCGGTGGCGGTCGCGAGGACGGAGCCGAAAGCGAGCGCCGATGGCGCGGGCGACGATGAGACGGGCGCGCCGCGACGGAAACTCGTCGGTATCGCCCAACGTGTCCGGAGCGACGCCGCCCTCACCGCCGGCATCGCCCTCGTCGCCAACCGCGAGGAACTCGCGGACGTACTCGACGAGGTCTACGGCGCACTCGACGTGCCGTTCGATCCGTCCTCGGTCGGCACCGTCGCGGACGCGGGCGGTCCCTCGGATCCCGAGACAGTTCGCACGGCGATCGAGGAATCTCTGATCGGTGACGCGACCGACGTTTCCGTCGTCAGCGCCGGTGACCGACCGTAACGCGACGGTGACGGGAGACCGGAGATCGCGCCTATCGTCGCGTGTGCAGGCGCAAGTTCCCACGATACGGGCCGCGAAGGCCGGCCTATGGTCTTCGTCACCACCTTCGTCGCCAGCCTCGTGACCGGCGGCCTGGGAGTTTACGTCGGTGCGCGGCTCGCGGTCGGCGAGGAGGACCCGATTAACGCGCTCATCACGGGCGTGATCGGCGCCGTCGTCTGGATCGTCTCCGGGGCGCTATTCGGGTGGATCCCGCTGCTCGGCCAGCTACTCGTGCTGTTCGTCTACACCTGGGTAGTGAACAGACGGTACCCGGGCGGCTGGGGCGACGCGTTGCAGATATCGCTCGTCGCCTGGCTCGTGACGTTGCTCGTCCTGTCTACCCTCGCCGCGCTCGGGTTCGCGACGTACCGGGCGATCGGGATCCCGTTCGTCTGACCCGGGATCGGTGGCGACGGCGCTCGGCCGCCTCGCCTCCGTCCCGAGGCACCGCGGGTCGCCTCCGCCGCTCGAACCGCGGATTCGAACGATCGGACCAAGTCGGAGTGGGGTAACGTTTTTCGTCTCCGCGTCGTCCGATTCGCGTATGGCGACACGACTCCGACCGGAGGGATCGCGATGACGACGGACAGTTCGGAGCGGGAGACCGAGACGGAGGCCGGCCAGGCGACCCCGACGGACGACCTGTGGGACGAACTCCGCGAGGACGCGCGGGCCATCGCCGAGGACTACCGCGAGGAGGGCTGGGACGCCGTCGTCCTCGAGCCGACCGACGTCTCGCCGGTCGAGACCGACGAGCGCACCGGCCTCGACGTCGCGGTGTCAGCCGAGGAGTACGAGGTCGTCGAAGACCTCATCGACGGCGCGGTCTCCATCACTGCGGCCGACGTCTACTACCGCCCGCTCGCGGACGAGGGGAGCGACCGCCGGGTCGCCCTGACGGTCGAGCGCGACGAGGACGGCGAAACGGCGATTTTCGTGCCGCTCACCTACGACGTCTCGGCGGCACGATCGGTCTTCGAGGCGGCGCTCGTCGAGGAGGAACTACTGCTTCACGTGACGGCGGACGCGACGGACCGGTGGGTCTCCTTCTCGCACGACGACCCGTCGCTGTTCCTCGAGGAGGCCGACGTGCGGGCGTGGAGCGCGGAGTGACCGCCTCCTACCGGCCGGTTCGGAACGACAGGTCCAGCGACGGCGCCGAGTGGGTGAGCGACCCCATCGAGATCACGTCGACGCCCGTCGCGGCGTAGTCGGGCACGTCGTCGACGGTGATCCCGCCGCTGGCCTCGGCCAGCACGTCCTCGTAGCCGGCGAGTTCCGCGACGGCCGCCCGCGTCTCGTCGGGCGACATGTTGTCGAGAAGGACGACGTCCGCGCCCGCCGCGGCCGCTCGCGGCGCGTCGGCGACGGTCTCGACCTCGACGTCGAGCTTCGTCGCGAACGAGGTCCGCTCTCGGAAGTGCTCGATCGCAGCCTCGAGTCCCATCTCCGCGACGTGGTTATCCTTGACCATCACCATGTGGGAGAGGTCGAGCCGGTGGGTGTCGCCGCCGCCCGCGACGACGGCCCGCTTCTCGAGTCCGCGCAGGCCAGGCGTCGTCTTCCTGGTCGCGGCGACCGCGACGTCGTCGGACTCGGTCCGCGCGGCCGCGACCGCCTGGCGAGTCCGGGCCGCGATCCCCGAGGCGTGACTCGCCAGGTTGACCGCGACGCGCTCACCCCGAAGTACCTCGCGGGCCGGTCCCTCGACGCGGAGCAGTTCGTCGTCCGGGTCGACCGCGATCCCGTCCGCGAGGCGCTCGCGGACGTCGACGCCGAGGTATTCGAAGACCGCGCCCGCGGCCTCGAGGCCGGCGGCGACCCCCGACTGTTTGGCGACCAGGCGACCCGCGGTCTCGCCCGGCACCTGATTCGTCACGTCGTGGTGGCCGACGTCCTCGCGGAGCCAGCGTTCGATTTGAGCGTCGGTGAGCATCTCAATCGTCGGCCGGGCGCTCCGCGGGCAGTTCGTCGTTGCCGCCGCCGTCTCCGTCGCCGTCCGTCGCGACGTAGTGACACCCCCTCGATTCGGCGTTCTCGGCGGCCGCACGCGCGATCAACAGCGCGACGACGCTGGCGTTGCGGAGTTCGTAGAGGTCCCGCGCCGTCCGCGTTCGGGTGTAGGCGTCGACCTCGCCCTTGAGCCGCCGGAGGACGGCGCTCGCGCGGGCGATCTCGTCGGGATCGCGCTCGAGGCCCAGGGACTCATCCATCGTCCGCCGCAGGCGCGCGAATTTCTCGGCGGCGAAGCGCTCGGGCAGCTCGGGATCGCTGTCGCAGAGGCTGGGCGCCTCGACGACTTCGGAGTCGAAGCCGGTCGCATCCGCGCCCGCCCGCAGCCCCCAAACCAGACCCTCGAGCAGACTGGTACTCGCCAGGCGGTTCGCGCCGTGAACGCCGGTCCGGGCGCACTCGCCGACGGCGTAGAGGCGATCGAGGCTAGCGCGGCCGCGGTCGTCGACGGCGATGCCGCCACAGCAGAAGTGCTCGCAGGGGGCGACGGGGATCTCGTCGCCCTCGATGCCCCGATCGCGGCATTTCTCGGCGACGGCGGGAAACGCCGACTCGAACTCGACGGGACCCACGTCGAGGACGACGTCGCCGGTCGCCTGGCGCTCTGTCGCGACCGCGCGGGCGACGATGTCGCGGGGCGCGAGTTCGGCGTCCGGGTGGTAGTCGTCCATGAACCGCTCGCCGTCGCCGTTGCGGAGAACCGCCCCTTCGCCCCGGAGGGCTTCCGAGAGCAGGAACGGGTCCTCGCCGGCGGAGGCCGTGGGGTGGAACTGGACGTACTCGAGGTCCTTGACGTCGGCGCCCGCGAGCGCGGCCATGGCGATGCCGTCCCCGGTCGCGTCGTCGGGGTTGGTCGACTGGCCGTAGAGCGCGCCGATGCCACCCGTCGCGAGGACGGTCGCGCCGGCGTAGATCGGTTTTCCGGTCGGGTCTTCGTCGGTAACCACGCCGTGGACGCGCCCCTCCGCGGTGATCAGTTCGAGCGCGGCGGTATCCTGGCGGACGTCGATGCGGTCGTGATCGTCGACGTGGTTCAAGAACGGTCGCAGGATGTGCGAACCGGTGGCGGCGTCGACGTGGAGGATTCGGCGGTCGGAGTGGGCGGCCTCGCGCGCGTAGTCGAACCCGCCGTCTCCGGACTCGTCAAACTCGATTCCGAGCGTGTCGATGAGCACGTCCTCGACGGCGTCGTCGGCGTTCTCGACGAGGACACCGACCGCGTCGGGGTCGGCGGTGCCGTCGCTGGCCGCGAGGATATCCCGTTTGAGCGAGCCGGGATCCCCGCGGGTCGTCGAGATGCCGCCCTGCGCCCGGTCGGTGCTGGCGTCGTCGGGTTTCGTCGCTTTCGTCAGCAGGCGGACGTCGGCGCCCGCCCTAGCCGCCGCGAGCGCGGCCGCACAGCCAGCGATGCCGCTGCCGACGACGAGCACGTCCGTGGTGTCGTGGTTTGTAGCGGTGGCGGTCATACGTTAGATCTCGAGCATGCGGTCGAGCGCGACCTCGGCCAGTTCCTTCTCTTCGGGCGCGACCTCGATCACGTTGTGTTCGCGGCCCTCGGCCAGTTCCTCGAGTACCCAGGCGAGGTAGTTAGGGTCGATCTGTCGCATGGCGTTGCAGTCCATGCAGGCCTCGCCGCACAGCGGCAGGACGGTCACCTCGGGGTGCCAGCGCTGCAGGTGGTTCGTGAGGTGGATCTCGGTGCCGATGGCCCACGTCTCGTCGGGGTCCGCCTGGGCGACGGTCTCGCAGATCGTACTCGTCGAGCCGACGACGTCGGCGGCTTCGACGACCTCGCGGCGGCATTCGGGGTGAACGACCACGTTCGCGTCGGGGTGTTCCTCGCGAATCTCGTCGACGTGCTCGACGCGGAACCGCTCGTGGACCTGGCAGTAGCCGTCCCAGAGGATAATGTCGCTCTCGGCGACCTCGTCGGCGTCCTTGCCGTCGGGATCCCAGGGATCCCACTCGGCGATCTCGTCCGCCATCCCGAGCCGGTGGGCGGTGTTCTCCCCGAGGTGCTTGTCCGGGAGGAACAGGACCTTGTCGCCCTTCTCGAAGGCGTACTCGAAGGCTCGGTGTGCGTTCGATGAGGTGCAGACGAGTCCGCCCTGACTCGCGCAGAAGGCCTTCAGGTCCGCGTAGGAGTTCATGTAGGTGATCGGGACGATGTCGGCGTCGGACGCCGCTTCCGTGATCTCGGCCCAGGCGCTGTCGACCTGGAGGGCCTCGGCCATCCCGGCCATCGGACACGACGCCTCCATGCTCGGGAGGATCACCGCCTGGTCGTCGTCCGTGATGATGTCCGCGCTCTCGGCCATGAACGTCACGCCGCCGAAGACCACGTACTCGGCGTCGGCCGCGGCGGCTTGCTTCGAGAGTTGGTACGAGTCCCCGACGAAGTCGGCGTGCTCGACGATCTCCCGCCGCTGGTAGTTGTGGCCGAGGATCACGACGTCGTCGCCGAGTTCCTCGAGCGCCGCTTCGATGCGTTCGGTCCGCTCGTCTTCTTCGAGGTCCCGATATCGTGGCGGAAGTTGTTCGAGCGTGTCGTATTTGAACAAACTCAGGTCGGTTTCAAGTTCCGCCGTTTCCATTTTGACCATATTACGTCACCCGTGGGTAATCACACCTCACGAGGCAGGATCGAATAAAATTTTCCTTCGATACAGAATATTGACGAGGTACTATCGAATGATTCGGATATCGAAGCTGGACCGTTGGTTGGTCAGTTTTGGGGACAGATCACCGAACGGGAGGGTCACCTGGTCGGATAGTAGAGCCTATTCGATCGCGTACCTAGTGACCATATGGCACTCGAAGACGCGTTCGCGAACTTCACGCGACGGGACTGGGAGGACGAACCGGTCGAGGGAACGGTTCGACTCGCCGTGATCGGGGTCGGCGGGTTCGCGCGCCAGCGCGCGCTGCCCGCGATCGCCGACGGGCGCTACTGCGAGTCGACGACGCTGGTCACGAGTTCACCCGAACGCGCGGCGGACGTCGCCGAGGAGTACGGCATCTCGCACGTCATCGACTACGATGCCTTCCTCGACGGAGACGGTGCGGACGCCTACGACGCAGTTTATGTCGCGACGCCGAACGCGCTGCACGGCCGGTACGCGATCGCGGCGGCCGAGCGCGGGAATCACGTCATCTGCGAGAAACCCCTCGAGACGACCCTCGAACGAACGCAGGAGATCGTCGATGCCTGCGCCGACGCCGGCGTGACACTGATGCCGGCCTACCGATTGCAGACGGAACCGACGGTCCGACGGGCGCGGGACCTAATTCGGGACGGCGTCATCGGCGACGTCGTGCAGGTCCACGGCGGCTTCTCGCATCCGCTGCTCGAGAGCGCGGGGCCCGACACCTGGCGACTCGATCCGGAACTGGCCGGCGGCGGCGCACTGGTCGACCTCGGGATCTACCCGCTGAACACGACCAGGTTCATCCTTGACGCGGAACCGACGGGCGTCTACGCCACGACCCACTCCAGCGGCGAGCCCTTCGACGCGGTCGAGGAACACATCGCGTTCCAACTGGAGTTCGAACGCGGCGCGACGGCCTCGTGTACCGCCAGCCTCGACGCACACGCCAGCAGCCAACTCGACCTGATCGGCACCGAGGGAAAAATTCACATCGAGTCGCCGTTCGGCGGCGTCGTCCCCCAAGAGATGGTCGTCGAGAGCGGCGACGTCCGGATGGAGTACACCGGCCCGCCGGTCGACGAGGTCTGCGAGGAGTTCGACTACTTCGGCTACTGCGTGCTGACCGACACCGATCCCGAGCCCGACGGCGAGGACGGCCTGACGGACCTGCGCGCGATCGAGGCCGCCTACGAGTCAGCCGAGACCGGGCGCCGGGTGGGGGTGGCGTGAGCGGGCGACTCGCCGCCGCTTTCGTTCGGACGCCGGTCACTCCGCTCGATAGTAGCCGCCGCCGGAGCCGTCGTCGTCGCCGAGCGGGTCCTCGATGGCGGCGTCGCCGACGCCGACCTTCATGCTCATCCCCGAGAGATCCGCGTCGCCGTCGAAACGGCAGTAGACGTCGTACACCCCGTCCGCCTCGAACGTGTGGGTCGTCTCCTCGCCGGCCGCGACTTCCGCGTCTTTCGTCCAGTCGTCCGAGGCGCTCGTCACCGTGTGAGCGGTGTCGTCCTCGTTCGTCCACGTGACCGTCGCACCGGTCTCGACGGCGGCGTTTCGCGGATCGAACTGTGCGTCCGCCATCGTCACGGCCGTGGTCCGTTCGATGCTCGGCTCGCCACCGCCGGTGCAACCGGCGAGGGCGGCGGCGACCGTCCCTCCGGTCAGTCGGAGCACCCACCGCCTGTAGTGTCCCATGATAGCACCCAACGTGAACTACGGACTCCGAGCACCGAAAAGATACCTGTGGGGTCTGCCATTGAAGCGAACCGGTCGATCGGCCTCCGGCTCTCGGTCGAGCCGATAGACGGGAAAGACGGTCGTCTCGTACCGAACGGCGAAAATCGATTACCGGTGACGCCCGTCGCGTTCGGTCGCTTAGGCCTCTTCCCAGGGCTTGGTCTCGGCGTCGACGAGTTCGAACAGTTCGGCGAACTCGCCGGGGAGTTGGTCCTCGACGTTGGCCATCTCTCCGCCGGGGACCTGCTCGCTCACCAGCGCGACGACCGCCTTGGCTCGGAACACCGCGTCGGACTCGTCGACGCTCGACGGACGTCCGTAGCCGGTATCAAGATTCAAGTCCTCGTAGTTCAACCGGTCGTGGACCCGCGTGACGAACTCGTCGAAGTCGAACTGCTGGCCGTGCTCGGGTTCGAGCAAGTAGCGGTCGATCTCCATCGGCAGCGGGCTCGCGATGTCGGTTGCGCCGCCCTCGTCGACGCGCTCGCCGAGGGTCTCGAGGACCGCCCGCGTCGTGCGCACGGCCTCGGCCTGCGTCCCGGCCTCGATTCGGTGCTGTACCTCGCCGACGAAATCGGTGTAACTCGTGCCCATAGTCAGTGATCCGCGTACCCGAAACTGTCGGCAGGGCCGCGCAAAAACACCATCCGTGGATTCGCAAGCGGCCGTGGGAACGACGCGAGCGGCCTCGATTGCGTCGCCCGCGGACCCGGACCCGGTGCGAGCGCCTACAGTCGCTCGGGCGCGAGCGCCTCGATCGTCGCCTCGGCCACCTCGTTCGAGGCCGGTTCCGGAACGACGACGATCGGCTGGTCGATCCCCGTCTCGTCGACGAGCGTCCGGAGTTGCTCGCGCGCCCGATCCGGCGTCCCGGCCACCCCGAGGTCGCCGAGCATCTCGTCGGTCACCGCGTCCGCGGCGGCGGCCCTGTCGCCGGATCGCCAGGCGTCGGAGATCCGATCCGCTTCGTCCGAGAATTTCGTCGCGACCGCCCGGCGGTAGCCCTCGCCGCTGCCGACGTAGTAGGCGATGTGGCGACGCAGCGTCTCGCGGGCCGTTTCCGGATCGTCGCTGACCGCCGAGGGGACGTACGGTGCGATCGCGATCTCGTCCGGGTCTCGGTCGCGCTCGCGCGCGGCCCCGGCGACCTCCTCGAAGGCGTCGTCGAGCCGCGAGAACGGAATGTTGTGCGGGATCCAGCCGTCGCAGAGGCGACCGACGACGCGGCGGTTGGCCGGGCCGAGGCCGGCGTGGTAGATCGGCACCGACGCCTCGATCGAGGGGAAGTCGGCCGCCTCGAGCAGTTCGCCTCGGTAGTCGACCGGCTCACCGGTGCCCGCGGTGAACTCGCGGATCAGTTCGATCGTCTCGTGGGCGCGTCGCACCGGCCGGTCGAAGGCCATCCCGTGGAGGCCCTCGACGGCCGTGGGCGTGCTCGTCCCCAGGCCGAGCGTGAACCGACCGTCGGCGGCGGCGTCGAGCGAGGCCGCGGTCATCGCGAGGACGGCCGGCGACCGCGAGTAGACGTTCAGAATCGCGGTTCCGATCCCGATCTCGTCCGTCCGACAGGCCATCTCGGTCGCTTGGACGACGCCGCTCGCGCCCCAGAGCTCGCCGACCCAGACGGCGTCGTAGCCCCGATCTTCGGCCCGGACGGCGACGTCTGCGAGGTCAACATCGCCGAAGGCCGTCACCATGAGTCCGACATCCATGCACCGTGGGTCGACCCCCAGCGGCAAAAAATCGACTCTCGGTCGCAGAATCGGCACCGCGGCGGGCAGTGTCGCCAGTCCGGGTTCGGCGATCGCCTGGTACTCGAGCGTCGCGTCGAGTCCGGATCGTCCGGCGTCGTCGACCGCGGTCCCGGTTCGCGGACCTCGCTATCCGTCCCGTCCGTCGAAGACCACCTCGCCGTCGACGATCGTCATCGCGACGTCGACGTCCGCGATCGCGTCCGGCCGCTCCCACGGGGAGCTCTCGAGCGCGATCAGGTCGGCCCGGTTTCCGGGTTCGAGCGCGCCGAGCCGGTCGTCGTCGAAGCCGGCGTAGGCCGCGCCGCGCGTGTAGGCCCGCAGCGCCTCGGTGACCGACAGCCGCTGAGCCGCCGCCGGCGCGTTCACCGCGTGGTGAATTCCGAGCAGGGGATCGAGCGGCATGCAGTCCGAGCCGAAGGCGAGGGGGACGCCGGCGTCGAGCACCCGACGGAGCCGGTTGGTTCGCCGGCGGCGGGCCTCGCCGAGCCGCCGGTCGTAGAGCCCGCCCGCGTCGGCCCAGCGGTGGAAGTTCGGCTGCATCGACGCGACGATCCCCGCCTCGGCCATGCGCTCTATCTGGTCGTCGGTCGCCAGCTCCGCGTGTTCGATCCGGTGGCGCGCGCGTCCGGGATCGGCGGTCGACTCGAGGACCGACAGCGTCTCCTCGATCGCCTCGTCGCCGATCGCGTGGACGCAGACCTGATAGCCCTCGCCGTCGGCCCGCTCGACGAGCGCGTCGAGTTCGTCGGGATCGACGACCCACTTTCCGCGCTCGTCGCCGGCTCCGCCCGCCTCCCCGCCGGCGTCTGCGTACGGTTCGCCGAGCTTCGCCGTTCGACTGCCGAGGCTGCCGTCCGAGAAGGACTTGATCGCGCCCGTCCGCACCCGCCCGTCGCCGTCGTTCGTCGCCAGGCCGACCTCGACGAGCGCGTCGAGGTGGTCGCTCCAGTAGTCGATCCGCACGCGCAGCGGGAGGTCGCCGTCGGCGGCCATGTCGCGGTAGACGCGCGGGGCCACCGAACCCCGTACCTTATCGTGGACGCCGGTGACGCCGCGTTCGACCGCGTATTCGCTCGCCGCTGCGAGGAGCTCGCGCATCTCCCCGCGGTCGGCCGTGACGGTCTTTCGAACTGCCTCGGCGGCGTCCTCGACGGCGACGCCGGTCAGCTCTCCCCTCTCGGCTCCGCCCTCGCGCCGGAGGTCGCCGTCGGGCAGGTCGTCCGCCAGGCGCTCGAGCGCGACCGAGTTCAGCGACGCGGTGTGTAAGTCGACCCGCATCGCGACGACCGGCCGCTCCTCGCTGACTCGGTCGAGGTCCGCACGCGTAAGCGGCGTCGATCGGTCGGCCCACTCGCTGTCGTCGTACCCGAAGCCGAGGATCCACTCGCGGTTTCGCTGGTCCCGGGCGGACGCGGACTCGCGCTCGGGCCGGGCCTGGTCGCGGAGCCGCTCGATGCACTCGGTGGCGTCGGCGGCGTCCGAGAGATCCGCGTGGACCAGGTGTTGGCCCAACTGCTCCATGTGAGTGTGTGCGTCGACGAATCCGGGGAGGACGACGCGTCCCTCACAGTCGATCACGTCCGTTTCGACGCCCTCGAGGAATCGGACCTCGTCGGTCTTGCCCAGGCGGACCAGTTCGCCGTCGCGGATGGCGACGGCCTCGTGGACGGTGTCGGGTTCCGTGAGGGTGTGGACCTCCCCGTTGACCAACAAGAGGTCGGCGGCCGCGGTCATAGGGGAGAGCGCACGCGCGAGTGGCAAAACAGTTGCGTCCGTTGCCGACGGGGCCGGTCGACGGGCCAGCGCGGCGTCGGCGCGGGACGGGCGCGACGGTCCGGCGGCGCAGTTCGGACGCCGAACGTGCAACTGAGCGCAACCTTGACTTGTCTCCTCGTTGAGCGCTCAGTATGCTCGATCGCGAAGGTCGCGTCGTCTTCGGATCGTTCCTGATGTTCGTCCTCGCGATCACCGGCGCGACGGTCGTCGGCTCCCGGTTCGACGTCGCGCTCGGCGACTGGCCGCTGGTCTCGCTGCTCCTGTTTGCCGGCGTCGCCGTGGCTCTCCCGCAGCTGTACCTCGCGCGGATCGGCGCGGCAGCCACGCCGCGCAGCAGGGTCCGGGTCGCCGCCGTCGCGACGGCGTCGTTCGCAGTCGCGTTCGCCGCCGACGCGGAGGGCGTTCGCCACCTGCTGCTCGCCGCGGTCGGGACGGGAGCGCTCCTGAGCGCCTTCTGTTACGAAGGCCTGGCCGGGTATCGCGATGTGGGCGGCGAACTCACGTTCGATCTGGGCGATCGGTGAGACGGGCGCGGAAATCAGCAACTGTTAGGGCGTCCCACCGTCTCGACCCACTCATGACAGACCCCGAGGACCTCGCCGAGCGGGTGCGCGACGGCGAGCTTCGCTTGCACGAACTCGAGGACCACGCCGACTACGACACCGCAGCCGAGGCGCGCCGGCTGCTCGTCGAACGCGAGACCGGCGCGGAACTCGATACCGTCGGCGACTACGCGTTCCCTGCCGAGCGAGCGGATCCGAACATCGAGAACATGATCGGCGCCGCGCAGGTGCCGATGGGCGTCGTCGGCCCCGTTCCCGTCGACGGCGGCGCGGCCGACGGCGACCACTACCTCCCGCTCGCGACGACCGAGGGCGCCCTGCTCGCGTCGGTCAACCGCGGCCTCTCGGCGATCCGCGCGGCGGGCGGTGCCGAGGCCCGCGTCACGAAAAACGGGATGACCCGCGCCCCCGTGTTCCGCGTCGACGGCGTCGCCGAGGCCGCCGAGACCGTCGAGTGGGTCGAGGATAATTTCGAGGCGCTCCGGGAAGCTGCGGAATCGACGACCAGCCACGGCGAACTGCTCGACGTCGAGCCGTACGTCGTCGGCGACTCCGTCTACCTGCGCTTCGCCTACGACACCAAGGACGCGATGGGGATGAACATGGCCACCATCGCCACCGGCGAGGCCTGCGAGGTCGTCGAGGCGGAGACCCCTGCCTCGCTGGTCGCGCTCTCGGGCAACCTCTGCTCGGACAAGAAGCCGGCCGCCGTCAACGCCGTCGAGGGCCGGGGCCGCTCCGTGACCGCAGACGTCGTGATCCCGGGCGAACTCGTCGAAGACCGGTTCCACACGACCGCCGACGCAATCGCCGAGGCCAACACCCGCAAGAACCTGATCGGCAGCGCCAAAGCGGGAAGCCTGGGCTTCAACGCCCACGCCGCCAACGTCGTCGGTGCGGCCTTCCTCGCGACCGGCCAGGACGAGGCCCAAGTCGTCGAAGCCGCCAACACCATCACCACGATGGAGACGCGCGAACCCGAAAACGGAGGCGACGCCGAAAACGGCTCGGCCGACCTCTACGCCAGCGTCTCCCTGGCCTCGCTCGAGGTCGGTACCGTCGGCGGCGGCACGAAGCTGCCGACCCAGGCCGAAGCCCTCGACGTTCTCGGACTGCGGGGCGGCGGCGACCCGCCTGGCTCGAACGCGGACGCGCTCGCCGAGATCATCGCCGTCGGCGCGCTCGCCGGCGAACTCTCGCTGCTCGGCGCGCTGTCCTCGCGGCACCTGGCGAGCGCCCACGAGGATCTCGGCCGGTAGAAGACGATATCGGCCACGAACAGTGGGGCGGTGGCGCGCACCGAGTCGCGGCGGGCGACCGTGCAACCCGACGAGAACGGGAACGGGGAACTGCGGCGGCCGCGGACGACGGTCGGACGCCGCGGTAGAGCGGTCGTAATGAGGCGGTCGGACGATTCCAAGCTGCTCGGAATCGGATAGAGATTGATATAGGTCGCAGCGAACATCTTCACTGTCGCGCACCCCACTATGCGCGACAGCGATCCAATCCACACCCACTACCAACGGACCCTCACCTCGATCTCGTCCGGCGTCGTTGCGCCTGAGTACGCCGGACGCGTAGCTTCTCACGAGTCGTCCCACTGATCGATCTCAGAAGCGGTCCGTTTCTCACGTTCTACAACGCGGATAGATCGGCGGAGAATCCGATTCCGTGCCCTCTCCTCAAAGTAACCGATACCGCCCACGGCTCTCGCTGACGACGCCACGTCGCGCGAGCTTCTCCAGCGCGTCGCTGGCGTACTCGGCCTCGACCCCGCGCTCGGCGGCGTACTCGACGACCTCGTCCTCTGTCGGCTCGTCCAGCGCGTCGAGCGCGGCCTTGACGATTTCCTTTTTGCTGCCGCTACGGGCGGGTCCCCGCGGGTCGCGGTCGCCGGCCGCTTCGACTTCGTCGACGGCCAGGCCGGACTCCTCGAGGTACTCCGCGTCGTCGACGACGCCGTCCGCGACGTCGTCCTCGAGTTCGGCGAAGGAATCCAGTTTGGCGAAGGCCTCGCCCTCGCCCTGGCGGTTCGCGAGCATCGACGCGCGGACGTCGCGGGCGTGGGCGGCGTCGTCGGTCTCGACGAACTTCTTTCGCTTCTCGTAGGCTTTGCGCGAGCCACAGCGGGGACACTGGGTCGTCTCGGAGCGACCCTCGATGATCCAGAGGTGCGAACACTCGCTACAACCGACGACGGCGTACATGGCTCGCAGTGGGGCCGCACGGCAGTTCAAGGTTCGGCAAGCGCGGCGGAAGTGGTCCGACCGCCGGTGTCGTCGGGTCGCGACGGGTTTCGGTCCCGCTCTCGTCGGTGCGCTCAATGCGCGGAGACGTCAGAGACGACGTTGAGACAGTAGACGCCCGCGAGGATGAGTCCCAACCCGGCGACGGCCGCGGCATCGGGCCGTTCGTCGAACACGACCACGCCGATCGCCGCGACGCCGACGATGCCGAGCGCGGCCCACGTCGCGTAGACGATGCCGACCGGCAACTCCTCGAGGGTCAGCGAAAGCAGGTAGAAGGCGCCGCCGTAGCCGAGCAGGACGACCAGGCTCGGGAGCGGGCGCGAGAATCCCTCGGAGAGTTTCAGCGCCGTCGTTCCGACGAGCTCCGAAAGGATCGCGCCGCTGAGGAGCACGTACGAGTCCATACGACTCGATAATAGTAGAAAAATAATAACCATTCCGACTCACACTCGAACCGACGGCTCGTCGATCGCGACGAGCGCAGGCGCCTGGCGACCGAGTTGCCGCGGAAACCCGTGAAACTATGTACGAGATCGTCGCCGTAGCCCGTATGGAACGCGTTTCCCTGACCGACCGCGACCCGTCGGAGGCCGCCGACGGCGTTCACCTGGCGCTGCTGGCCGGCACCGACGCGATGAACGTCCAGCACTTCGAAATCGAACCCGACGCGGTGGTCGAAGAGCACAGCCATCCCCACGACCAGACGGGCTACATCTGCGAGGGCGAGTTGACCTTCCTCGTCGAGGGGGAGGAGACCGTCTGCGGGCCGGGCGACTCCTACGCGATCCCGGGCGAACAGCCCCACGCGGCCGAGAACCGCGGCGACGAGACGGTCCGCGGGGTCGACATCTTCAGCCCGCCGCGGGAAGATCCGGACTGGCGAGACGACTAGCGGTTCAATTTCTCGACTGCGGTCTCCCGACGACTACCGCGTACCGAGCGGATGGTTCACTAAAGAATACCACGGAGTTATATAGCTCAGTTCGCAAGAACGTCCGATGGCAACCGAGCGACGATCGGTGATTCTCGGCGGTATCGGAACGTATCTGGAGCGACTGGGGCCGACCTGGCTCGCCAGCGCGATCGCGGCGGGCCCGGCGACCATGGCCTCGCTGCTGGTCGCGGGCGCGAGCTTCGGCTACGCGTTGCTGTGGGTCGTCGTGCTGTCGGCCGTGCTGGGAACGGTCGGTCAGTACCTCGCGATGCGGCTGGGACTGCTCACCGAAGCGGGGATCGTGTCGGTCGCGGAACGCCACCTCGGCTCGGGTTGGGCCTGGGTGCTCGTCGTCGACGCCGTGGTGGCCGCGGGCCTGGCCCAACTCGTCATCATGAAGACGCTGGCCGAGGTCAGCGCGACGATCGTCGCCAGTACGGGCGTCGGCGCCGCGACGGCGACCGATCCGCGCCTTTGGGGCGTGGCGTGGGCGGTGATCCTCGCCCTGGGACTGGCGGGCGGCGGCTACCGATTCGCCGAACTCGGCGCCAAGCTCCTCGTTTCGGTCGTCGTCTGCGCGTTCGTCGCCGCCGCGTTCGTCGTGCCGATCGATTCCGCCGCGGCCGCGCGCGGCCTGGCGCCCGCGATCCCGGCCGGCGTCGACGGGGCGCTGGTCGCCGCGGGTGTCCTCGGCGGGGCGGTCCACATCACGCTGTTGACGATGCAGAGCTACACGATGCGCGCCCGCGGCTGGACCGCACACGACGCCGACGTCGCGACCGTCGACGTCGTGACTTCGATGATCGCCGCGTTCGGGATATTCAGTCTCTCGGTCTTTCTCGTCGCGGCGAGCGTCCTCCCAGCTGCGGGCGTCGATCCGGCGACGATCGACGGGATACAGGCCGCACGGACGCTCGGCCCCGTCGCCGGCGACTACGCCACCTGGCTGTTCCTCGGTGGCCTTCTGGGTGCGGCGGTGTCGACCCTCGGCGGGAACACGATCGTGCCGCCGTACCTGCTCGCCGACAAACTCGGCTGGGAACGGTCCACCGACGACGTCCGCTACCGAGCCGTGATCGCCGCCGTCGCGCTCGCGTCGGCGCTCGGGGCCTTCCTCGAGGGGACGTTTTTCCAGTTGCTCGTGCTCACGCTGGCGTTCGGGCTCGTCGGTACGCCCTTCGCCATCGCGGTGATCCTCTTCCTGCTGAACGATCCCGACGTCGTTCCGGAGACGAACTCGGTACCGGCGAACGTCGGCGGACTCGTCCTCTTCGCCGTCGCGGTCGTCCTCGCGGGCGAGTTCGTTCAGGACGAACTCGCGACGGTCACCGAACCGGTCTCGGCGTTCGTCGTCGCCTTCGCCGCGGCGATGGCGCTCGCGATCGTCGGGCTGGGCGGCAGGTACGTCCGGGATTGCGTCGGCGGTCGCTGATGGCCGTCGACGTCGTCCTCGCGTCGCTACGCCGGCAGGGCGGCGACCAGCTCGAAGAAGACGAGCAGACCGAGGACCGTGACAGCGGTCGCGATCGCGAGCGGGAGGTGTATCCGGACGGTCCGCTGCAGCGTCTCTACCGCGACCGTCGCGGCGTTCGCGGGGAGGCGGATTTCCTGTGCCATACTGTCACGCCCACGGACGAGGACTTGAAACTCAGTCAGACATCCGACAGACGCCGCGCTCACGTGTAGACGGGTCGAGCCTGGTATCCGAACCGATACGACTGCAAGGAAAGTGCTTACCCCCTCGAATCGGCTCGCTTCGTCCGGAAGCGTGGTCGCCACCGAACTCCTGCTCGCCCTTACCGCGCTGTCGTTCCTGGGCGGCGTGATCGTCGCCACGATCGGCCCCGGCGGAATCCTCATCGTTGCCGGGCTGTACCTTCTGACGCCGCTCTCGAGCGCCGAGGTTGCGGGCACCTCGAGCGCGACCTTCACCGTCGGCGCGGTCCTCGGGAGTGCAGTTTACGCGCGGTCGGGCGAGATCGACTGGCCGATTGCGGGCGTCGTCAGCGCCGCGGCCGCCGTCGGCACCTGGTTCGGCGTGCAGGCCAACGCATTCCTCTCACGACGGCTCTACGGCCTGATTCTGGCGGCGATGCTCGCGGTCGTCGGCTGCAACATCGTCTATCGGGAGTGGCGAAACCTCGAGCCGCGGGTCGAACTCGGACGCGCCGGAAGCGATCTCCTGGCGTTCGTAGGAATCGGCCTGGTGATCGGCGTGTTCGGCGGCCTCCTCGGGATCGGCGGCGCGGCGCTGTCGGCCCCGGCGCTCGTCCTGGTCGGCGTGCCGATGCTCGTAACGATTGCCATCACCCAACTCGTCGTGGTCGTCACCGCGCTGTTTACGGCGCTGAACTATCTGCGTCTCGACGCCGTCGTCGCCGGATTGTTCGTCCCACTCACGGCCGCGTACCTCGGCGGCGTCGGGGTGGGCTGGTGGCTCGCACACCGGATCGACGCCGGCCGATTGAAACTCGCGCTCGGCGTCGTCCTGCTCGGCCTGGCGCTCTCGTTAGTCGTCTGATCCGATACTAGAGACGTCGGTCCCGCCGTCGGGGCCGATTTTCGGTATCGGTATCGAAGGTGCGGCCGTTCTCGGTGCGCCGTTCGACGAGGAAACGGCCGATCCAACGCGCGGGTCGTGGTTGTCCACGAGTCGGGCGTCCGCAGATCGACGATCGCCGGCATCTGCAACCTGCTTCGAAAAGTGCGGACCGGCGAGCGACTCTGACTCGAACCCGTGGAGACGCCCCGTCAGAGGATGAGGAGCACGACCAACTGCTTCGCGGCGAGAAACAGCGCGAGGGCGTAGACGAGGTCGATCCAGAGGAACCGCAGCAGGTTCACGACCTTCGAGACCGCGACGAGCGGGTAGCCGACGAGCTTCAGCGGGCTCGGGGTCGACTGCGACTGCTCCCAGAGCGCGTCGGTCGCGACGGCGTTCGGGAACGTATGCGAGCCGACGGCGGCGCCGAGCCAGACCGGCACCCACCAGAAGCGTACGTCGCCCTCGAGCAACGGCACGCTCAGGATGAACGCGGCGAAGGCGACCGCCGAACAGATGAAAAACGGCATCAGCGTAACGGCGAACGCGCTCCGGTAGTCGTCGATGTCGTAGAAGTCGACGGCGACTTCGCCCGACTCGTCCCCGCCGAGTTCGACGTCTCGTCCCTCGAGAGCGTCCTCCAGTTCGTCGTCGTCCATCTCCTCGAGCGCTTCGGCATCCAGCCGATCGACCGGCACGCTGTATTTCCGGACGTAGTGGTTCTGGACGATCCCGTTGAGCAGCATGCCCGGGTACGTAACGATGTTGAATAGTAGTCCGATAATTGCTGACATCCCGATCCGGTATCGAGAACAATATACGATTAAATTTGTAATTCGTATTTACTTTCAGGAGTGTTTATACCTCTCCGCTTTGGTTTCAAGACCCGAGTCGTCCGTCCCGCTGCAAGGCCGTGGACGACGAGCGATCACGCGAGCGATTTTCGCATCTCGACGTGGGGAATCCCCGCCTCCTCGAACTCCTCCCCTCGGCGTTCGTAGCCGAGGGAACGGTAGAATCCAGCGGCGCGGGTCTGCGCGTGGAGTTTGATGCTCTCGAATCCCTCGACGCCGGCCCGCTCCTCGAGAGCCAGCATCAGCGCGCGGCCCACGCCCCGCTCGCGATGCGACTTGCGGACGGCGACGCGTTCGGCCTTCCCGACCCCGTCCTCGTACTCGCGGAGCCTGGCCGCGCCGACCGGCTCGGCGCCGTCGTAGGCGACGAAGTGGACGGCCGTCGCATCGTGTTCGTCGTACTCCTCGTCCTCGTCGACGCCTTGCTCCTCGACGAAGACCGCCTGGCGGACTCCAAAGGCGTCGTCGCGCGCCGGATCGTCGTCGGCGACGCGGACGTCGATCTCAACTGCGTCTGCAGATTCCTCCATCGGGAGTGCGTAGGAAGAGCGGTACTGAGAGCGTTACGACACGGACCGGACGGACGCGGACTTCGAATCGGTGCGACGACGGCGCCGCGCGAACGGCGAAGAAAATCAAGAGTGAGACGGATCCGAGACGTCGTTTTACGAGAGGTTCACGATAGTTGCGCGGTTTTTACCGCGCGAGTGCGAGAACTCTTAGGAGAGGTTCTCGATGTTGTCGACGACTTCCTCGGCGTACTCGCTGGTGGCGAGCTTCTCGGCGTCGTCGAGCTGGCGCTCGAGGTCGTAGGTGACCTTGCCCGAGGAGATGGTCTCCTCGACGGCGTCGCGGACCAGGTCGGCGGCGTCGTCCCAGCCGAGGTACTCGAGCATGATGCGGCCCGAGAGGATCATGGCAGTCGGGTTGACCTTGTCCTGGCCCTCGTACTTGGGCGCGGAGCCGTGGACGGGCTCGGCGAGCAGGCGGCCGTCGCCGAAGTTGGCGCCAGGCGCGATGCCGAGGCCGCCGATCTGGGCGCCGGCGGCGTCGGAGAGGTAGTCCCCGTTTAGGTTCATCGTCGCGATGATGTCGTAGTTCTCGGTGCGGGTCAGGAGCTGCTGGAGCATGTTGTCCGCGATGCGGTCGTTGACGACGACCGCGTCGTCGGGCGCCTCGCCGTCGCGCTCCTCCCAGAGGGTGTCCTCGGTGATGACCTCGTCGCCGTACTCCTCTTCGGCGACCTCGTAGCCCCAGTCGCGGAACTGGCCCTCGGTGAACTTCATGATGTTACCCTTGTGGACCAGCGTAACCGAGTCGCGGTCGTGCTCTAAGGCGTAATCGATGGCGCGGCGGACCAGGCGCTTCGTGCCGAACTCCGTGATCGGCTTGACGCCGATACCGACGGGGCCGTCGTGGATGACGTCGTCGGCGCCCATCTCCTCCTCGACGAACTCCTTGACCTGCTCGACTTCGTCGGAGCCCTGCTCCCACTCGATGCCGGCGTAGACGTCCTCCGTGTTCTCACGGAAGGTGACCATGTCCATCTTCTCCGGCTCGGAGACGGGCGACGGAACGCCGTCGAGGTGGTAGGTCGGCCGGACGTTCGCGTAGAGGTCGAGCAGCTTGCGCAGGCCGACGTTCAGCGAGCGGAAGCCGGCGCCGACGGGCGTCGTCAGCGGGCCCTTGATCGCGACGCGGTGTTCCTTGATGGCCTCGACGGTCTCGTCGGGCAGGTTCTCGTCGTACTTCTCGCGAGCGGACTCGCCAGCGTAGACGCGCATCCAGTTGATCTCGCGACCGGTCGCCTCCGCGGCGGCGTCGAGGACCTTCTGCGCAGCCGGGCCGACGTCGCTTCCGACGCCGTCACCGTAGATGATCGGGATGATCGGGTTGTCGGGCACCTCGAGCTCGTCGTCGGCACCCTCTTTCAGCGTGATCTTCTCCCCCTCGTCGGGAACCTCGATCTTGTCGTAGCTCATCTCGTCTAGACGGTGCTGCGACCGGGGGTAAAAGGTCTACCATTTCCGTTTCGGACCGGCAAAAGTTGAACGATACCTGACCGCGCCGCCACCGCTGATACCGGGAGCTAACGGCTGGAACGCGGGTATGCGGGCGAAGACGTCGTTCGTCACCCTATATAAACATTCGTTGAACGACGGGGGGATTCGCGGGAGATTCCTCATTTCTCGCCGCGGAATCAGCGTCGTTCCGGCGCGGCGAATCCGCGAAACCTGTTAGGTCGGCGTCCCGACAGGGACTCGTATGCAGGTGCTCGTTCACGGCGGTGCCGGCAGCGACCCCGACGATCCGACGACCAGGCGCGACCGACTCGAGACGGCGGCCGACGCGGGCGCGGAGGAATCGTACCCGGTCGACGCGGTGGAGACGGCGGTCCGCGTCCTCGAATCGGACCCGCTGTTCAACGCCGGCGTCGGCAGTGCGGTCCAGAGCAACGGCGAAATCCGGTCCGACGCGGGGCTCATGACCAGCGACCGGGCGGTCGGCGCCGCCTGTTCGATGCCGGGTGTCGAACACGCGGTCAGCGTGGCCAGGCTCGTCATGACGGAGACGCCCCACGGCTTCGTCTCGGGGGACCACGCGGTCGAGTTGGCCGAGGCTTACGGGATCGAGACCGAGGTCGACCTCTGGACGGACCGGACGCGCGAGAAATGGGCCGATCTCGACGTCCCGACCGGCGACCGCGCGGACGAACTCGCGTGGGTTCGCGATCGGTTCGGGCGCACGGATCCCGGCGGCCGCGAGGGGGACGCGGAGAATGGAGACGACGCGGAGCGAGCCGACGAGGTGGACGCGCGGAGCGAAGCGATCGACGACCCCGGGCGCGACCACGACACCGTCGGCGCGGTCGCGTTCGACGGCGATCGCCTGGCGGCGGCGACATCGACCGGCGGTCGCTGGCTCGCGCTCGCCGGCCGGGTCGGCGACGTGCCGCAGGTCGGAGCCGGCTTCTACTGCTCGCCCGCCGCCGCGGTCAGCGCCACGGGCGCCGGCGAGGACATCGCGCGCACGACGCTGGCGCGGCGGGCCGCCCGGCACGTCGAGCGGGGACGCGACGCCGAAACGGCGGCGACGCTCGCGATCGAGGAATTCGCGGAACTCACCGGGTCGACCGCCGGCGTGATCGTTCTCGACGCGCGCGGAACCCTCGGCTCGGCGTACAACAGCGCCGCCATGCAGACCGCGCGGAGCGAAAAGCCGTCGTCGCGACCGCCGTCCGAGACCCGAGACCGGTGATCCACCCGCCGGGTACGCGCCCGTATCGTCGGTCTCGACGGTCGACGAACGGCGGTCGCGGCTCCCGAACGGCCGTCAGCGTGCCAGTGACTGGCCGCCCGGTCGGCTGGCGTCTCTCACGCCAGGCGGGACGACGCGGCCGCCGGGTATAACGCGTGGCGACCGTTTCACGCGATCGAGCGTCCGGCTGCGCCGTTTCGTGCGTAAACGGTCGATTCCGATGGTCGTTCGTTCATCGTGGTGATCACGGCGTGGATCTTTCCCAGCCCGTTTCGACGATCGTCGTCAGGTACATTTATTATCGACGTATTCGTGGGGTCGACCATGCTACGAGCGCCGCAGTACGCCGCGCGCCGCTGCCCGCGGTGTGACGTGACGCTGTCGAACGTTCAGGGCGTCGCCGCCTGTCCGGAGTGCGACTGGGTCGACGAGGACGCCGAGCGCTGACCGCACAGCGGCGCGCACGGACATCGACGGTCGGGAGACGGAACCTCTTTTTGTCGACCGGTACAACCCCGGTGCATGGCCGAATCCGAGGTGGACCTCGAGTCCGAAAAGTACGAGAAACACCGCGAGGCGGGCGAAATCCTCGCGCAAGTGCGCGACGAAGCGGCCGAGCGCGTCGAGGTCGGCGTGAGCCACCTCGAGGTCGCCGAGTGGGCCGAAGACCGCATCCGCGAACTCGGCGGCGAACCCGCCTTCCCCGTCAACATCTCCGTCGACGAGGAGGCGGCCCACGCGACGCCGTCGATCGACGACGACACCTCCTTCGGCGAGGAGATGATCAACCTGGACATCGGCGTCCACATCGACGGCTGGCTGGCCGACACCGCGATCACCGTCGACCTCTCCGGGAATCCCGAACTCGCCGAGGCCCCCGAGCAGGCCCTCGAAGCCGCGCTCGACATCGTCGAACCGGGCGTCGACACCGGCGATATCGGCGCCGAGATCGAAGACGTCATCGACGGCTACGGCTACAACCCCGTCGTCAACCTCACCGGACACGGCCTGGACCACTGGGAGCAACACACCAGCCCGAACATCCCGAACCGGGCCGTCTCGCAGGGGACGACGCTGGAGGTCGGCGACGTCGTCGCGATCGAGCCGTTCGCGACCGACGGCGGCGGCAAGGTTACGGAAGGGGCCAGCGAGGAGATCTTCTCGCTCGAGCGCGAGGGTAACGTCCGCAATCGCCAGGCGCGCGAGGCCTTAGACCAGATCACCGAGGAGTTCCGGACGCTTCCCTTCGCGACGCGGTGGCTCGAGACGGATCGCCCGGAGATGGCGCTGCGTCGGCTCAAGCGCAACAACATCGTCCACGGCTATCCGGTGCTCAAGGAGGACGACGGCTACCTCGTCAGCCAGAAGGAGCACACGATCATCGTCACCGAGGACGGCTGCGAGGTCACGACGAAGTAAGACGGAACGTCGTCGCAATCGCCGACCGGTCGTAGTACCGGTCGGACGAACCGGGAGAGCAATGAAAGAGTCGGGACGGCGGGAGACCGGGCAACGGGCGTCGATTTTTCGATTCCGTTACTGCGGGCGGTCGGAG
The DNA here is from genome assembly GCF_900110455.1 of Natrinema salifodinae. Lineage (NCBI taxonomy): Archaea > Methanobacteriati > Methanobacteriota > Halobacteria > Halobacteriales > Natrialbaceae > Natrinema > Natrinema salifodinae. Next base: position 45,365 of record NZ_FOIS01000004.1, read on the forward strand.
CCGCGGTCAGGCGTTGTTCATCCGCTGGCTCGACCGATTCCCACACCGCTGGCACTCGGCCACGCGGTAGGGCTCGCGGGAGAACTGCGCGTTCTCCTGTTTGAGACTCTCGGTCCGAATCTGGACCGAAACCTCGTGGAGCGTCTCCAGGTCGCATTCTTCGCAGTGCTCGGTCATCCCGTTGAAGGAGTCGTCGGTCGTTGCCATTACCGGATTACTTGCAGTAGCCCTATCTTAAACCCACGCTTCATTTTGAGCCGTGAGTCGTGAAAATCGCAAGACGGCTTTACCATCTTCATAAAACCCTCTGAGAGCGTTCTATATCGTTTATTGAACGTTCTCTAGTCATTTCATTTGAATGGTGTCTTCTCGTAACACACTTTTGCCGGAGAATATAACCGAAAACACCACCAGCGGTCGGACTGAAACGCTTTAGGCGCGTCTCGAATGGTATCCGGTATGGACCAGGTGTTCGCACCGTGGCGAATCGAGTGGATCCGACGCGACGAGGGAAATCCGGACATCGAGGACTGCGTCTTCTGTGAACTCCCCGCGTTCGACGACGACAGAGAGCACCTGATCGTCGCGCGCAGCGAGCACGCGTTCGTCATGTTGAACAACTACCCGTACAACCCGGGCCACGCGATGGTGATTCCGCACGTCCACACCGGCGACTACACCGATCTCGACGACGCGGTCCTACTCGATCACGCCCGACTGAAACAGCGTGCGTTCGACGCCCTCGAGGTCGCGCTCGAACCGGACGGCTTCAACGCCGGGTTGAACCTCGGCGACGGCGCCGGCGGCTCGATCGACGACCACCTTCATACTCACGTCGTCCCGCGGTGGCAAGGCGACACCAACTTCATGCCCGTCCTCAGCGACACCTCGGTGATCGTCGAGGCGCTCGAGGAGACCTACGATCGCGTCCGCGACGCGTTCGCCGCTCAGGAAGGCGCAACCGTTCCCGACGAAGAGAGTGCAGTCGTCTTCGCGTTCGACTAGTGCGACCCGCGGTCGCGAACCCCGACACGGGGATGCGGCCGCGATTGCCGAGACGGTCGCGGACCGACGGCGATCGCCTGGCGAGTAACGGACGCTCGATCCGACGGCTCAGGCGTACGTCGTCTCGAGGTACTCGAGGATGCGGTCGGATTCGGCCATCGTCACGCCGTACTCCTCGTCGACGACGACGGGGACCTGCCGTTGCCCGGAGACGCGCTTGACCTCGTCGCGCTCCGAGTGGAGACCCTCGACCCAGGCGCTCTCGTAGTCGACGTCCAATTCATCGAGGCGATCCGCGACGCGCTCGCAGTACGGACAGCCGTCTAGTTGGTACAGCGTGAGCATAGCTCACGATACGGAGCGGGACGCCAAAAGGGTACGTCCCACGTCGAGCGGCCGATCGGCGCGCTCGATCGCGGATGCCGACCGCGTCGACGGAGCGTCAGACCGGCTCGCCGAACGCGTACATCGTCTCGTGGGCCGTGATCTCGAGGTCGACGAAGTCGCCCGGTTCGAGCCCGTGTTCGCTGGCGTTTTGAACGATGATCTGCCGGTAGGCCGAGTCGCGACACTTGACGGAGTCGCCGGTGCCCTCCTCGACGACCAGAACGTCCTCGCGGCGCTGTCCGACCATATCCGCGTAGGCGTCGGCGACGAGGTCGCGCTTGAGTTCGCTCATCTCCTTCGAGCGTTCCTTCTTGATCGTGCCGCCCAGACCCTTCATCTCGGCGGCGTCGGTGCCCGGCCGCTTGGAGAAGCGGGTGACGTTGATCTTCTCCGGACGGGTCTCGCGCATGAGCGCCAGCGACTGCTCGTGGTCGTGCTCGGTCTCGGTGGGGAAGCCGACGATGAAGTCCGTCGAGAGCGTCCAGTAGTCCAGATAGTCGTCGAAGGTCTCGACGACCTCGACGTACTCCTCGACCTGGTGCTGGCGGCGCATGTCGCCGAGCACGTCGTCGCTCCCCGACTGGACGGGCGCGTGCAGGAAGTCGTAGAGTTCGTCGTACTCGGCGAAGACCGCGGCGAGCTCCTCGCGGATACCGTGGACGCCCTTGGGGTTCGCCATCCCCACGCGGACGCGGAAGTCGCCCTCGATCTCGCAGATCCGCTCGAGCAGCCGGTGGAGCTTCCGTTCGCCCTCGTCCCAGCCGTAGACGCCGGTGTCCTGACCCGTGATGCGGATCTCCTTCGCGCCGGCGTGGAGCAGCGCGCGGGCCTTCTCGACGTTCTCCTCGATCGGCGGGGAGTCGATCTTGCCGGTCGCCTTCTTGGTGATACAGTACGAACAGTCGGACATACAGCCCCGCGCGATCGGGAGGATGCCGACGACGCCGTCGAGGATGGGTTCCGCGTCGGGGGTCGTCGTCGGACACTCGCCGTTGGTGACGGCCTCGGGGACCTCGTCCCAGTGGAGCACCTGGCCGTCGATCTCGGCCTCGCGGAACTCCTCGCCCTGGGCCAGAGCCATGCAGCCGGTGATAAAGAGGTCGGCCGTCTCGTCGGACAGTTCCTCGGCCCGGCGGAGCATGTTGCGCTCGGTCTTCTCGACGACGGTGCAGGTGTTCAGGATGGCCACGTCGGCCGTCTCAGGGCCGTCGACTCGGTAATGGCCCGCGTCGCGGAGCCGCCGCTCGATCTCGCGACTCTCCCCGCGATTGGACGTGCAACCGTACGTTTCGATGTGATATCGGGCCATTCGTCGTTGCACCACTGTCGGGCGCGGGAGGCCAAAAGCCCGACGGATCCGGACCACGGGTGCGGCGTTCCGTCACGGTCGGCGGTCGCAACCGGCGGCGACGTCGGGACGGTTTCGAGCTGAGCTGGCGTGTCGCCAGGCGATCCGCGTCCCCCGGCGCTCGCGAATCGCGACCGACGAACTGCGAGCGCGAAGTGGATATCGAGTGGAATTTTCTACGAAAATTTTTGACCCCGGGGTCGAAAACGAGTGGTAACGCCCTCCATGAGCTTCCGCCGCCGCATCTGCGCCGTCCTCGGCGTGTTCGTCGCCGTCAACGCCGCGTTCGTCCTCGCCCTGCTGTGGGCCTACGGGGTCTTGCTGCCCGGCATCGTCGGCGGCACGATCGTCTACTTCCAACACGGGACCGTCGGGATCGACTTCCTCCGACTGCCGGTGTCGTGGCCGACGGCCCTCCTGCTGGTCGCCGCCTTCCTCGCGGCCCAACTCTACTACGGGTACAGACGCGTCCTCGCGGGGACCCGCGGCGCCGACGGCGACGCGGAGCACGCCGTCGCCCGCACCGTCCGCCGCCTGGCGATGATCGCCGACGTCCCGGAACCCGCCGTCCGCGTCGTCGATGACACGGAGCCGAGCTGTTACACCGTCGGCCGGCTGACCGACGCGACGATCGTCGTCACGACCGGCCTGGTCGAGGCCCTCGACGCCGAGGAACTCGAGGCGGTGCTGGCCCACGAGATCGCCCACGTCGCCAACCGCGACGTGACGCTGATGACGATCACGACGCTGTTCGTCGAGATCGCCGATCGCGCCTACCGCGGAGCGCGGCTCGCGCGCCGGGCCCTGGCCGACCCCGACGCGCTGTCACAAAGCGGCCGCGCGGCGCTGTATTGGTTCCTCCCGCTGGTCGCGCTGACGTACGTCTTCGTCGCGCCCATCCTGTGGGTGTTTCCGACGATCGCCGCCTGGGCGACCCGGACGCTCTCTCACGCCCGCGAGTTCGCCGCCGACGCCGCGGCCGCCCGGATCACCGGCAACCCGCTCGCGCTCGCGACCGCATTGCTGACGCTGGCCGAGACGACCCCTACGCCGGCGACGGACCTCCGGACGACCGGGATCCGCGCGCTGTGTATCACCCCGATCGAGCCCGTCACGGGGGCCGAGACCGCGTCGCCGCCCCGAATTCGGCGACCGACCGACGGCGAAAAACGGCGCGAGCGCGTGACCGCCTGGCTCGAGGGCGCGACGCCCGCGGGACCGATCGGCGGCGGGGCGTCCGAGACCCACCCGCCGGTCGAGCGGCGGGTCCGCCGGCTCAGCGAGCTAGCGGCCGACCTGGCGACGGCGGGAGCGACGGGGAGACAACCGTGACGCGGACCCGCCGGCTCCTGTTCGTCGCCGGCTGCCTGTGCTGTCTGCTCGCGGTCGCCAGCGCGCTTCCCGCGGCCGACCCGCGGCTCGACGGGCCCGTCGACCGCGGCGGCGAGCCGGTCGCGGGCGACTGGGAATCGATCGACGATCTCCCCGAATTCGAGACAGAGCCGCCGGAGGACGCGGCCGAGCGCGAGAGCGACTCGGAATCCCCCACCGCCGACCCGGACCTCGAGATCGACGGCGAGATCGAACCCGGAAACGAGGTGACGGTCAGAACCGAGCGCGGCGTCAATCGGCATTTCGGCCATTCCGACGAGCGGACGGTCGCTGTCAACGGCGAAAACGTCACGGCGACCGATCGGTTCGGCGACGCCAACGTCACCGTACCCTACGCCGAAGAGATGACCGTCTCGGTGCCCGCCGACAACCAGTCGCGGACCGTCGACGTGCCGACGAACGCGACGATCGAAGTCCACGATGCGGCGGCGCCGGCCCGCGAGATCGAGATCTCGGCCGCCGTCGGATCGACCCCCGTGACCGACGCGACGGTGTACCGCGACGGCCAGGCCGTCGCGACGACCGATGGGGACGGCGACGCGACGGTGCCGCTGCCCGAATCGGCCGGTTCGGTCGACCTCCGCGTCGATCGCGGCCCGGTCGCGGGCGAGCGGACCGTCGACATCCCCGAACCGACGGTTCGATTCGTCTCTCCGCTGTTGTTCCCGGGTTCGCCCGCGCCCGTCCAGGTGTCGGCCGACGGGAGCGGCGTCCCGAACGCGACGGTCTCGCTCGAGAGCGGCGGGTCGGCGACGACCGGCGACGAGGGCCGGGCGCTGCTCTGGCTGCCGATCGACGACGGCGCGACCGTGACGGCCGAGGTCGGCACCGAATCCGCGACGGCGACCGTCGGGAACCTCTACCTCCGGCTGACGGCGATCGTCGTGCTCGTTCCGGGGTTCTGTCTCGGCGGCCTGCTGACCTACGCCCGCCTGGTCGCCGCCTCCGATCGACGGCGCGGCGCGGGAATCGCCGGGCTGTTCGTCGCGCTCGCGGACCTCTTCGCGGGCGTCTCGGACCTGATCGGGGACCTGTTCGGTGCGCTCGGCGGTCGCATCCGGTCCTGGAGCTGGCCGTCGCTTTCGATCTCGCTGCCGAGTCCCTCGGTCCCCGGGTCCGCCGCCGGCGGCTTCGGGATCGGGTTCCCCGCGCTCGGGGCGGCCATCGCCTCGTTCGGGGGCGCGGTCGGGTCGCTTCCGTCGCTGGGGTCGCTCGTCCGATCGCCGACCCGACCTCGCGAATCGCCGCTCGGCGACTGGTTCGGGACGAACGACGACGAGGTCGACGAGTCGGAGACGTCCCCGGCCGAAGCCGATCCGGGCGGGCCTGGCCTGGCGGCCGAGCCGCTCGCCCCCCGGAGCCCACGCGCGGAGATCCGTGCGGCCTGGCACGCGTTCGTGGATCGACTCGAGCTCGGCGATCGAGAGACGGCGACCCCCGGCGAGGTCGCCCGCCGCGCGCTCGCCGCCGGCTATCCGGCCGCCCTCGTCGCTCGGCTCGTCGCGATCGTCCGCGAGATCGAGTACGGCGGCCGCGAGCCGTCGCCGAATCGGGTGACGGACGTCCGGGCGACGGCGAGCGAGCTGCTCGATATCGACCCAGACGAGGATCCAGACCCGGATTCGGACGCTGATTCGAACGGGGAGGGATCGACATGAGTCGACGCCCGCCATCGGGGTCGTCGGGGCCGTCGGGATCGTCGGGAGACCTGCTCGCCCGATTCGGCTCGCTCGATCCGGAACGGGTCGCGACCGCGCTCGTCGCCGGCGGCGCCCTCGTTGCGGTCGGCGCGGTGTTGCTCGGCGGCTTCGTCCCCTCCGTTCGCCCGCTCGCCTGGCTCCTGTATCCGCTGGCGGTGTTGCTCCCCGTGTTCGGCGTCCTGATCGCGGCCGTTGCGTGCTGGTGGGCCTGGACGGGCGACCGGTCAGCCGGCACCGAAATGCTCGAGGGCCCGCCGCCGGAGACGGCCGTGACCGCCACGGAGTATGCGGTCGGGCGGGAGACGGAGCAGACGCTCACCGACGCCGCGGACGCCTGGTACGGCTGTCGGCCGGACGAGTCGGTCGCGGACGTTCGGGGACGGCTCGTCGAGAACGCGGTGCGCGTCATCACGACGAAACAGGGGCTCACGGCCGGCGAGGCCCGCCAGGCGGTTCGATCGGGGACGTGGACCGAGGACCCAGTCGCGGCCGCGTTCTTGGCGGAGGAGTCGTCCCAGCCCCCGAACGAGCGGCTGCGCGCGGCGATCGATCCCGGCGCGGCGTACTACCGCCGCGTCCACCGATCGGTCGCCGCGATCGAGGCGCTCGACGGTGGCGAAGACGGGAACGGACAAGACGGCAGAGAGCGGCGTGGAACGGAACCGAACCGCGCCGGATCGAAACCGGCCGACGTGGAGGTGGCTCGATGACCGATCGCGACATCGATCGAGTCGGACGGGGCGAACTCGCCGCCGCCGCGACGCTGTCGATCGCGGGTCTCGGGCTCGCCGTCGGGAGCCAACTCCTCGTCGCCGCCGCCACACTCCCGCTGTGGTACGTCGCCGCGGCCGTTCTAGGAACCCGCGAGCAAGCGATACTTCGCGTCCGGCGAGAGCTATCGAGTAACAGCGGCGACGAAGACGGTCGGAGCGCGACCTCGGACGAGATCACCACCGGCGACCCGGGCGATACCATCACCGTGCGGACAACCGTGCAAAACGCCGGCTCGGAGCCGATCGTCGACCTGCGCGCGGTCGACGGCGTCCCCGAGGAACTGCCAGTCGTCGCCGGCACGCCCCGGACGTGCGTCACCCTCGACCCGCTCGAGACGGCGACGATCGAATACGAGGTCGAACTCCGCCGCGGCGACCACGCGTTCGACGACCCTACGATCCGGACGCGCGATCTCACGGGGACGGTGACCGAGACCTGGTCGGCCGACGCGGCCGGCGACGACGCGGTCCGCTGTTCGCCGGTCGTCGAGACGGTTCCGCTCGGCGGCGGCACGAACGACTACGCGGGCGAGGTACCGACCGACGAGGGCAGCAGTGGCGTCGAGTTCTACTCCGTCCGCGAGTACGAGCCTGGCGACCCGGTCGGCGCGATCGACTGGCGACGGTACGCGAGCACGCGGGACCTGGCGACCGTCGAGCACCGCGCCGAGCGGGCGACGCGGATCGTCTGCGTCGTCGACGCCCGCGACAGTCAGCACCGAGCGGCGACGACGGCGCGGCCGCCCGCGATCGAACTGTCGGCCGACGCCGCCGAGCGAACGGTCGCGGCGCTGGTGGCCGCGGGTCATCCCACGGGGGTGGTCGGCGTCCACGAGAACAGGTTGACGACCGTCCCGCCGGGGACCGATCCCACGACACGACGGCAAACGTCGCGGCTGTTGGACGCGATTCGGGGATCCGAACGGCTCGGCTACTGGTCCCCGTTCCGGACGGCGACGACCAACTCCATCGCCGACATCGATCGGACGCTCCCTGGCGAGGCACAGGTGTACCTGTTCTCCTCGTTCGTCGACGACGAATCGGTCGCGCTCGTCGAGCGGCTCCGGGCGCAGGGGTACGCCGTCCGCGTCGTCTCGCCGGACGTCACGGCCGACGCCGACGACGCCGCGACGCGACTCGCGGCGCTCGACCGCGGGACCAGGCTCGCCCGGGCTCGCGCGGCCGGTGCCGGCGTGATCGACTGGGACCGCGATCAACCGCTGGGGCTCGTTCTCCGAACCGCGCTCGGGGAGGTGAGTCGCCGATGAGCATCGGCGCTGACGCGGCCACCGGCGCGGGCGCTGACGCGGACCGGCTGCCGCCGGCGACGGCGTGGGCGATCACCGTCGCTGCCGTCGTCGGCACGCTCGGACTAATCGGGTACGAGCCGCTGGTGGCCGTCGGCCTCCTCCCGGGGCTCGGACTCGCACTGGCGCGGTCCGGCTTCGACGGTTCCTACGCCCGCGTGACGCTCGCATCGGCGTTCCTCCCGGTCGCCGTCCTCGGTACGATCGCCGTCGCCGCCCTCGCAGGCGGGCCGGTTTCGGGCCTCCTGACGATCGCGGGAACGGTCGTCGGCGCCACCGCGCCTGGCGTCGTCACCGGTCGGTCGACGACGACCGCGTTTGTTCGAGCGGGCGCGGCCGCACTGTGCGCCGCCGTCGTCGGCGCCGGGGCGGCCTCGATCGCGGTCAGCGTCGAATCGCTGGGCGGCGTCCGACCGGTAATCGCGACGATCCTGTGGCTCACCGGCGAGGGTCCCACGGGGCTGCTCATCGCGATCGGCGCCGCCGGCGCCGCGGCCGTCGGCAGTCTCTTCGTCGTTCCGCCGGCGGCGTTCGCCCGTCCGAGCGGGCGGGGGTCGTACGTCCGGACCCGCAACGCGGTCGCCTGGTCGATCGCGATCGCGACGGCGGTCGTCGTCGCCGGCCTGGGAGCGGTCGTCGTGCTCTCGGGATTCGTTCCGCCGCTCCAGCCGCTCGTCGCGGCGCTCGGCGACAGCACCGTCGGTCGCAGCCTCGCGACGGGCGCCGTCGGAGTGGGCCTGGCCGTCGCTCTCTACGGTGCGGTCGTCCGCGCCTCGTGGCTGCACTCGACCGAGCCCGGTAACGCCGTCGTCCCGATCGTCGTGGGCGGGGTTGCCGGCATCGCGGTCCCGTTCGCGGCGATGGTGGGTGTCGGCGTCGCACCGATAGACGCGGCCGCGCTGTTCGGCGTGACGGCGGTCGTGCTCGGGGTCGGCTGGCTGGGTGCCTGGGGCTACGCGGACGCGGTTTCGATGGGCCACGCGCCGAGCCGTGCGACCGCCCTCGCGATTGCGCTCGCGGTCGGCGGCGTCGGCGCCGCCGCGAGCGTCGAGGTCGCCGCGCTCGACCTCGAGACGGCCCGAGCCGGCGCTGCGACGTTCGTCGCGCTCGCGGCCGGTACGTTCACCTACGACGTCGGGCAGTACGGCCTGGCGCTCACCCGCGAGGTCGGCGCCGAGGGCGCCTCACGGCGACCGCAACTCGTCCGGCTCGGCTGGAGCGGGGCGGTGGCCGTCGTCGGGGTTCCCGTCGCGAGTCTCGGCGTGCTGGGGGCGGCGGTTCTCGCGCCGACGCTGTCGATCCCGGCGACGGCGGGCGTGATCGCCGCCGTGACCGCCGTCCTCGGCGGCGCCTGGTTACTGTTCCGCTGACGCCGCGGGCGGTTCCATCGCCGGCACCGCGACGTCGTCGAGGACGGCGTCGACGATCGTGCGCCGGGAGACCCCGTCGACGCTCGCCTCGGGAGTCAACACGAGACGGTGGGCCAGCGCGGGGCGGGCGATCCGTTTGACGTCGTCCGGGACGACGTACTCGCGGCCGTCGAGGACGGCTCTGGCGCGGCTCGCTTCGAACAGCCGCTGGACGCCCCGCGGCGAGACGCCGACGTCGACGCGGCCGTCCGCTCGGGTCGCCCGACAGACCGAGCCGATATAGTCGCGGACCGGCCCCTCGACGGTGACGGTTTCGGGGGTGCGCTGGAGGGACAGGACCGCTTCCCGGTCGACGACCGGTTCGACGGTCGGGTCCGGCCGGTCGCGGTCGGCCCGACGGTCGATCAGTTCGCGGGTGCCCTCGGCGTCGGGGTATCCCAGCGAGGTCTTGATCATGAACCGGTCGCGCTGAGCCTCGGGGAGTTCGAAGGTCCCCTCCTGTTCGACGGGATTCTGCGTCGCGATGACGACGAAGGGGTCGGGGAGGTCGTGGGTCTCGCCGTCGACGGTCACCTGGCCTTCCTCCATGGCCTCGAGCAAGGCGGCCTGGGTCTTCGGCGGCGCGCGGTTGATCTCGTCGGCCAACACGACGTTCGCGAACACCGGGCCGGGCGTGAAGTGGAACTCGCCGGTCTCCTCCTCGAAGACGTACGAGCCGGTGATGTCGGAGGGCATCAGGTCCGGCGTAAACTGGATCCGGGCGAACTCGAGGCCGAGCGCGGTGGCGAACGACCGCGCCGTCAGCGTCTTGCCCGTACCGGGCACGTCCTCGAGCAGCACGTGCCCGCGGGCGAGCACCCCCGCGATGACTTCCTCGAGGACGGTTCGGTCGGCGACGACGGCGGAGAGAATCTCGTCGACGACGGCCTCCACCGTCGCCGCGGCGTCGGGGACTGACATACCGATACCGTGTCCTACGAAAACTTATATCTCCCGACGGCCGACACGATCGCCGTTGCCGTCGTAGGGCCGTCGAACTCGACCCGTCTCAGTCGTCGAACCCGGCTGACGCGGCGTCGTTCGACGGGCCGCTCCGATAGACCGCGTAGAGGACCAGCACCGCGATCAGGAAGTCGAACCCGTGTTCGACGAGGTGGTGGACCGTCATCGGGATCAGGCCGAGGACCGTCCCCAGGCCGGTCACCGACCGGACGACCAGAACGCCGAGGACGATCGTGATCAGGAGATACCGGAAGGTCCGGCGCCGGGAGTAGGCGACCAGGCCGGCCACGAACAGGGCGGTCGTCCCGAGCACGGCCAGGACGATGACGGCGATGAGGACGGGGGCGAGCTGGGGGTTCAGCCAGTCGCCGAAGAGCGCCGCCGGCGTCGACGGTGTGAGCGTCATGCGATCGATACCGGACATGGGCGAGACGGATACCTATTCGCTTCGGTGCGTCGCGCGCTCCCGCTTCGGCGACTTCCCCGGACGCTCGTGTGCGCGTGAAAACGCCGACCGGGGCGCGACCCTCGGTTCTCGACGCCTGGGAACGCCCCGAACCCGTTATATGTCCCCCGGCGCTACCGACGAGACGACCCACGGGACGGGCACTCGCTACCGATGACCGACACACGACAGAAGATCCGCGCCCACGTCGGCGCGAACGCCGGCGTTCACTTCAACGAACTCGTTCGGGAGTCCGACTTCGCACCGGGTCAGGTGCAGTATCACGTCCGGCGACTGCTCGACGACGAGCGGCTCGTCCGCGAGGAGTTCTACGGTCGGACCCACTACTACCCCCCGAAGTACGACGCGTGGGAGCGGGCCGCGCTGGCGTTATTCCGTCGGGAGACCGCCCGCGAGATCGTCGTCTACCTGATCGAGCACGAACCGGCCGCACCAGGCGACGTCGCCGACGCTCTCGGGATCGCACGCAGTACGCTGGAGTATCATCTGGATCGCCTGGTCGAACACGGAATCGTCGAGAAGCGCTACGACGATCGCAACCGGGTCCAACTCGAACTCGCTGCGCCCGAAGCGACGGGCGAACTCCTGACGACGGTGACGCCGACGGTCCCCGATCGGTTCGTCGATCGGTTCACGCGGCTCGTCGACGAGTTGCTCGCGGGGACCGGCAACTCGCAGTAAGGACATCGCGTTTTCGACCTCCATAATCGCCGCCGTACAGCCCGCAGCCGTCGCTTTCCGTACTCACTGCATTCCGGGCGTGTCCTCGAGCCGGTCGTAGTGGTCGTTCATCACGGATAGCGTCGCGATCAGCGCGCCGAGGACGACCGGGCCATAGAACAGGCCCATGACGCCGAAGGCGTAGACCCCGCCGAGGACGCCGAGGATGATGACCGCGGGGTTGAGTTCGGCGTACCGGTCGACCAGAATCGGCCGGAGGTAGTCGTCCGAGAGGCCGACGACGACCGCGCTGTAGGCGAACAGCGCCGCCGCCAGCAGCGGCTCGCCGGTCAGGAAGAGATACCCCACGGCGGGCCCCCAGATGAGGAACGAGCCGATGAGCGGGATCAGCGAGAGGATGATCATGACGAACGTCCAGAACGCGGCGTTGGGAATTCCGGTCGCTAACAATCCGAGACCGGCGATGGTTCCCTGGATGATCGCGATCAGTACGTGGCCGGCGAGGACCGCCCACATGACCTCGTCTAACTTCCGATAGAAATCGTCCTGCGCATCGTCGGGCAGCGGCGTCAGTTCCCGCAGCCAGGCCAACAGATCGCTGCCGTCCTTGAGCAGGTAGTACAGCAGGAAGATCGCGAGCCCCAGCCCGATCAGGGTGTGCGTGATCGTGCTGAACCACTCGGTCGAGCGCTCGAGGACCACCGTACCGGCGCTCTGTGCGGCGTCGGCGAGCGCCGACGGGAGGTCGACCGACTGTCCGGTCTGTTCCTCGATCGCCCGCTCGAGTTCGATCAGTTGGAGGTCGTCCGTGTTGACCCGCTCGAGGAGTCGCCTGGCGTCGCTGGCGACCGCCACGCCGATGGCCAGCAGCGGGACGACGAAGCCGGCGACCGCGAGCCCGACGAGCCCGAAGGCGGAGATCGACGGCGAGATGCGGTTCTCAAGCCGTTTCTGGGCCGGATAGAGGACGTACGCGAGGAGGATGGCCCCGAGGACGTACTGGAAGAACGGGAGCACGAGCAACAGCGAGAGGTACACGAAGAGGGCAACGAGGACGAGGAGAAATCCCTTACTGAGATTCACATCGGTTATTTGCACCGTACCCGAGATAAAACTACGGCCGTAACTTATCTCCAGTCGGGACTGTCGTAATCACCCGTCACACGGCTTCAAGGGTCTGGTTCGCGAACGACTAGTTGGATGTCGACCCAGCTCGATCCTCTTTCGCTCTCGGCCGATCTCCTGTATACGGTCAAGACCGAGGGCGACGCCGAGCCGTTGCGGGAGCACCTCGCGACGCTCGAGCGATCGCAGCTGGAGCGGGCGCTGTCCAGCCGCGAGGGGAAACTCGCCTTCTGGCTCAACTGTTACAACGCGTACGCCCAGCTCCTGTTGGAGGAGGAAGACGACGATCTGTTCGACGGCGGGCTGGTCAACCGCTGGAAGTTCTTCGCGCGCGATCGGATCCCGGTCAGCGGGGCCTGGCTGAGTCTCAACGACATCGAACACGGACTGCTCCGTAGTTCGAAGCATTCCTGGGGATTCGGCTACCTGCCGCGCCTGTTCCCCTCCTCGTTCGAACGGCAGTTCCGCCTCCCGGAGTGCGATCCCCGGATTCACTTCGCGCTGAGCCACGGTGCCGAGCACTGTCCGCCGATCGCCGTCTACTCTCCCCGCGACGTCGACGAGGAACTCGACATCGCCATCGAGTGGTTCTTAGAGGAGAACGTCACCTACGACGCCGAGGGCGACACGGCGACGATCCCGCGGCGCTTCCGGCAGTTCCGCGGCGACTTCGGCGGGCGACGCGGCATCGTCGACTTCCTCCGCGAGTACAACGCCGTCCCGGACGACGCCGACACCAGGCCGTCTCTCGAGTACGAACGCGTCGATCGGTCCGCGGAGCTCGACGTCAATTTAGAGGGCGACGAAGTCCGCCCGTAGTCGGCGTCGACGCGTCGCGAACTCGTCGCCGCCTCGCGATCGGTTCGTCTCGTCGGCACGCGGTGACCGCATTCGTAACGATACCAGTAGTTGGTAAGACGGTTTCTTTATTCAGCGTGAGGAGTGAAACTCGCGTTCAGTATAGATGAAGGACATTGCAGTGCTACGGAACGATCGTCACGGGAACGGACGATCTTTTTACGACGGCTTTCGCCACACTACCGAGTAATGCTTCCTCCATACCGGATCGGCCACGACTGCCCATGACGATGTGATCCACTCCCATGTTCTCGGTATATTCGAGGATTTTCTCATCAGGCGCTCCCGCCTCAATCACTGTTTTGATTTCACGGTCACGTGCTGCACCCTTGCTACGGTACTCGTCAAAGATCTGTTCGATGACTTCACGTCGCTCCTGCTCGATTTGTCGAGATTTCTCGTAGTCAAACCCCTCAGCGCGCACCTGGTTGAACACGGTGAGCGGATTGAGGACGTGCAAGAGAGTTATTGTCGGCTCCGGTATCTCTTCTAAAACGTATTCAAAGGCGCTCTCAGAACTGGATGAGGAGTCTACCGGAACGAGGATATGCTGTTCCATGTCTATCATTCGCTCCGAATGGGCACCAATCTTTCCATTGGGTGTAATATATAGCACAGATTCGAATGAAACAGACACATTCGTGAACATTAATAAGACTGTCGTGCTAAGATACTCAGACATCGGTGTGTGCTGCATACGCGCCTTGTGTTCGGCACGATACTACGGTTACATCCCGTATACGATGAATCCGTCAGCGGTCAATACCACACGTACTTATCAAACCGCCCGACTCAGTTTCAGATAATAATTCTGAATAAAGAAACCGCGCTACTATCTACTGATACCGAGACGCGATTACGGCCGCGCCCGACTCACTCGTCTCGCGCTTTCCGTTCGATGGTCGCTGTCGGCGCGCTGCGCATCACGCTCCGGGCCGCTCGCTCGGCGTTCGACCGCGAGGCGTACCCTTCGCCGCTGTCGGCGACGATGTTCCCGTTCCAGTGGACCAGGCGCCAGCGCCACTGGCCCGCTCTGTCCTCGTAGACCTCGAAGCGGCTGGTCCGACCGGTCTCGGCCGGCTCTCCCGGTTCAGTTTCGGTTTCGGCCTCGGCCTCGGCTCCGCTGTCCGCGTCCGTAGCGGCCGTCTCGTCGGCGCCGGCCGCCGCCTCGCCCTCGCGGCCCCCCTGATCGGCCATCCTTTCGAGCGGCATCACCGCCGCAGCGGGATCGACGTCCCGGTGCTCGTCCTCCCCCTCATCCTCGCCCTCGGCGCGGGCCTGGCCCGTGCCCGACTCGTCCGGTTCCCGATCGGAGACCCGCACGCTCGTCCCGTCGGGGTCGTCCCACTCCAGTTCCAGTTCGAGTTCGCCGACGGGCGGCTCCGCCGCGGCGTCGCGCTCGGCCTCGAACTCGGCGACGACGCGCTCGGGAACCGCAATGTGTGCGGTCCGATCGTCGCTGTCCATGCGGACGGGACGGCCGTTCTCGAACGCGGTCGCGAACTCGCGGAAGACGGCGGCGAGGTCCGCGCGGTCGTACGCACGCTCGAGTTCGAACTCGGTGGATTCGCCTCCGTCGTCCGCGTTCGATTCGTCCGGTCGATCGGCGTCGTCGGGTGTCTCAGCCATAGCGGCGCTACGACGGACGGCGAGTTAGTGGTTCGTGTCACCGCTGACCGCCGTAGTCGGAGCGTTTTTGTCGCCGCGCTGTCTTCGCTCGGCCGTGACTTCCCGCGACCGCCAGGCCGACCGAGCGGCGGTGTTCGACCGCGACGGACACGCCTGTTGCCACTGCGGCACCGGCGACGACGCGACGCCCCTCCGAACGTACGCCGTCGACGGCGTTTCCGACGCCGGCGACCGAGAGCAGGATCGGGCCCACGAGAGCGCGCTCGTGACCGTCTGCGGAGACTGCTACGCGACGCTCGACGCACCGCCCGCGGCGGACCCGATCAGGGACGGCGAACTATTTCGCATCGTCCGCGAGACCACGCGGGTCCAGAGCGCGACCATCGCCGACGTGGCTTCGTTCGCGTCGCTCGCGACCTCGCTACCGACCCTCGACGCCGAGCCTGCCGACGCGGTGGCCGAGTCAATCGCGGAGTACCGCCGCACCCGCCGCGACGTGTCGCTCGCGCTCGATATCGTCACCGCTCGCCTCGAGCGACTCGACGCGATCGAGGAGAACGCGTTCGACCCCGAGGTCCGAGCTGCGCTCGCGGCCTTCGCCGAGACGGCGGCGACGCTCCAGTCGACGCTCCGCAAGGTCGTCGCGCTCGGCGAGACGGTCGCGAGCGGGCTCGATCGCTGTCACGGCTGTTTCGAGCGACTCGAGAGCGACGGCGAGAGCGGTGGCCGCCGGACGGCGTGTCCGGTCTGCGGGCTCGCGGCGTCCGAGACGGCCGACTGGGAACGAGACGGTATCGTCGCGTTCGACCGGCTGTTCGCGACGATCAACGAGACGCTGCAGGACGCTGCCGCGACGACCGAGACACTGACGACGCAGACGACGACGCTGGCCGAACAGCTCACGGCTCAGTGAACGGTCCGAATCCGGTACGACCGACTCGTCAGGAATCGGCGCTGTCGCTCCCGCTGAAATTCGCGATCGTCTCCTCGGAGACCCCACCCCGCGAGAACAGCGTGACGATGTCGTCGGGCCGGATCTCCGTGTCGCCGTGGGGCGTCACCACGGAGTCGTCGCGCTCGATCGCGATGACGAGCGTGTCGTCGGAGAGGGTGTCACTGCGGGCCGCGTCCTGAATGCTCGTCCCGGCGACCCGGGCGTCCCGATCGACCGTGACTTCGGCGACTTCGGCGTCGCCCGAGAGGCTGATAAAGTCCGTGAGCACGGCGTCCCGCGGGCCATCGTCGGGCCCGTAGGGCGAGTACGCGCAGGTCGTTTCGGTCTGGACCAGAACCTCGTCCTCGATCTCGACACCGAGGTCCGACAGCGAGCGCGCGATCCGGCGCAGATCTTCGGTGTCCTTCCCGACCGCGAGCACGTGTAAGTTCCGCCGGCCGGTCATCAGCTCGCGGACGTTGACGACGCCCGGAATGATCCGCGCCTGGCGTGCGATCGATTCGCGCTCGGAGACCGGGGCGTTGCACATGAAGAGGTTGGGGAGATGGGCCTCGGCCCGTTCGAAGTCGATAGCCGCGTGATAGCCGGTGATGACGTCCCGGTCCTCGAGTTGGGCGATGCGGTTGCGGATCGTGCCGGGGGAGACGTTCACGTCGTCGGCGATCGTCGGGGCCGACGTGTTTCGGGCGTCGTCCATCAACGCGTGGATGATTCGACGATCGATCTCGTCGAGTCAGTGGTCCATATACTTCGCTCGTACTCGGAGCGATACTATATGCTCCGTTGATTCACCGCGGTATCGGCGGCTTTCGGCCGGCATCGGTCACCGCATCGCGAGGGGGACGCAACTGAGAACTGAGCGACAGCGCTACAGTTGGGTCGCGGCCTCGAGCGTGATGTCGATCGCTCGGCCGACGTTGTTCTTCGCCTTGTCCGGCAGTTCGTCGTCCTCGGTGTTCGTCCCCTTCTGCGTGCCCTCGACCAGGTTCCCGTCGACGGTACAGATCGCGCCGGCGCGCAGGCCCTTGCGGCGGGCAAGCGAGAAGACGGCGGCGGCCTCCATCTCGACCGCGAGCAGGCCGGCGGCCTCCCAGTCGTCGACGTGCTCGTCGGTTTCGGCGTAGAAGGCGTCGTCGGAGACGATGGGGCCGACGTGGACGTCCTCGTCGTTCGCTTCGGCGGAGTCGACCAGCGCCGAGAGCACGTCGTAGTCCGGTACCGCGGGGTACTCGGCGGCCTCGTAGCGCTTGCTCGTGCCCTCGTTTTTCGCGGCGCCGGTCGCGACGATCATGTCGCCGATCTCGATCTCCGACTGGAGGGCGCCGGTCGTCCCGACGCGGACGAACGTCTCGACGCCGACGTTTGCTAGCTCCTCGATGGCGATCGCGGCGGAGGGGCAGCCGATCCCCGTCGAGCAAATCGTCAGCTCCCGACCCTCGTAGGTGGCGTTGACGATCTTGTACTCGCGGTTGCTCGCGACCGTCTCCGCCTCGTCGCAGTGGTCGGCGATGCGATCGACCCGTCCCGGATCGCCCGGGATGAGCGCGATGTCTGTCAGCTCTCCGTCGTCGACCAGCAGGTGTGGCTGCGTCGCCATACCGTCGCGTTCCGCGGGCTGCGAGAAAAAAGGTTCGAGGAAGGGTCGAGGAGCGGCCGATTCGAATCGGCGATCCTCAACGCCACCCCGGGTCCCCGCATCCGCTCGGTGTGATAGTGGTGGTGTGGGTGTCGCAAACGGCAGTCGGTCGTCGGTTGTCGGTCAGTGATCACCGCTGGGGGATCGATCAGCCGGACGCACGTCGACGCGCTCGGGTCGGATCGTGACCACTGCGTCGTCGAGTTCGAACTCGACCAGGCCGGTCGCCCGCGCGGTGCCGCGATTGGTCTCGGCGAAGAGACTGTCGAGCGCGTCCGGATCGATGTAGTCGTACAGCTGCGTGCTGGCGCCGGTTACGTCGTCTCCGTAATACCGGGCCAGCGCCATCGCAGCGGCGATACTCGGCGGTTCATCCGCACCTCGTTCGTACTGGACCGGTCGTCGGAGACCGCATCCGTTGGACTGGTTTACCCTTCCTTCCGTCATGTCTCTCAGTCACGAGATCGTGACCATTCACTCGAGTGGGCAACGGCGCCGCCCATATAACTACCGTCAGACAACATCGGGTGAGAACCGCCCGATGGAAGCTGATTTTAGGTGTTCTAGGGATACTAAGTAGGTACCGGTCACGTTCGCCGACTGAGAACGTCCTCGACCGCCGCCGCCGTCGGCGCGCTCCGCGCTCCGTCGCGGCCCGCGGTCAGCGCACCACAGGCGTTTCCGTACGCGAGCGCGCGGTCGATCGCCGCATCCTCGATCCAGGTTGCGAGAAAACCCGCGGCGAAGGCGTCGCCCGCCCCGGCCGTGTCGACGGGTTCGACGTCGAACCCCTCGTGGACGAACTCGCCGTCCGGGGTGTACGCCTCCGCCCCGTCGGCCCCGCAGGTGACGACGACGATCTGCTCGTCGGCCGCCGGGTCGATCGACTCGGCCTCGAACAGGGCCGTCGCCTCCCGGTCGGTCAGGAAGATAATATCGGCGAGTGAGAGCGCCTCACCGTAGTCTCGGTCCGCGAGCCGACGGCCCGGGTCGAAACTGACCGGCACGTCGGCCTCGCTGGCGAGCCTGGCGATCGCCGCGGCCGTGTTCGGGCGCTGCCCCGTGAGGTGGACGTGGTCGGCCGCGCGGATGCGAGCCGGTTCGAGGTCCGCCGGAGTGACGGCCTCGTTGACCCCGTCGTTACCGAGGATCGCGACCTCGCCGCTCTCGTCGACCAGCAGGTACTTGACGGCCGTGTCGGCTCCGTCGATGACCCGGACGCCCCCGATGGAGACGCCGGCGTCCTCGAGTTCGCGCCTGGCGAGCAGGCCGTTGTCGTCGTCGCCGACGCTACCGATCAGTCCGGCGTCGACGTCGAGTCCGGCGAGGGCGGCGGCGACGTTGGCGGCGCTGCCGCCGCCGGACTGGCGTTGCGAGCGGATCGAGGCTTCGCCGTCGGGTTCGGGGAGTCTGTCGACGCGAAGGGTCACGTCCCAGTTGACGTGGCCGGCGGTGAGTACGGTGACCGAATCCATTCCACGATGCTGGAGAAACGATACCGGCCGGGAAAAACCTAGGTGACTGCCTGCGACGCCCGAGGATCCGCGCGCAATCGCGATCGGCCAATCGCTGCAGGAAGCGGGGCTGACGGCCGCTCAGGTCACGATGAACAGCAACACGTTGTGGACGGCCGGACCGAGCCCGACCGCGGCGACCAGCGCCAGAAGCGTCCGGGCCTGTCGGGGCTGTTCTTCGACGTACTCCCGGAACAGCCCGAGGATGACCAGCCCGAGGACGACCTTGACGAGGACGAACAGCCAGCCGGCGCCGACGTACTCGGCGGTCGGCAGCGACTCGCCGGCCTCGAGGATCAGGAGGGACAGCGGGACGTCCTCGCCGACCGCGAGCACATCGTAGCCGATCGCGGTCGTGACGCCGTCTAAGGTGTGGGCGAAGACGACGAGCACGCCGGTCGCGCCCGTGGTCGCCGCAACGTCGGTAAACCAGAGACTCAGCGCGATCCAGGCGATGGTGGTGACGATACCGGTGACGACGACGGCGATGACGGGCCAGAACGGATCGAACGTCCCCGCGTCGATACTCTGGAGGATCGCGACCATCGCGAAGACGGTGAAAAACGCCGTCCCGGCGACGCCGACGAACCTGGCGATCGTCGGCTGAAGCCCGCCGATGTGGAGGAAGACCGCGACGATCCAGACGATTCCAGCGACGATCGCCGTCACGACGTAGACCATCGGCGCGCTGAACAGCGGTTCGATGGCCGGCGGAAACGCGTCCAGCTTGTAGAGGACGTGCAGCGCCGCCCCGAACATCATCCACGGCGCGAAGGCCAGGACCGACCGATCGGTCACCGGCGGGTCGATCGCCCACAGCAGCGCGACGACGCCCCCGAGAATCACGACGGCCGGAACGAGCAGATACCACGGCGGAACGACAAATCCCTCGGGCAAGACCATATAGGGGCTACTGGGTCACACCAGTCACTAACACTTTCCGATTAGCGACGATTCACGAGCGCGAGAGATACACCGCTGAGATGGAGACCGGGATTCCCAGAATAGCGGAAATCGATCGTCTCACGCTTCCCAGGGTTCGTCCGTCGTCTCGCCAAAGAGCTCTCGCATGAGTGTCACGATGCTCTCCGGCGGGAACTGGCCGCGCTCGGTGACGATCGCGTCGACGTACCGCGGCGGGGTGACGTCGAAGGCAGGGTTCTCGACGACCAGGCCGTCGTCCGCATCGTCGAGGTCGTCCTCGGCGGCGAGCACCTCCCGCTCGTCGCGCATCTCGATCTCGACGGTGTGGCCGGTCATCGTGTCAGGGTGGAGCTTGATCGTCTGGGCCGCGACCATCACCGGCACGCCCCGCTCGCGGGCGTTGACCGCCAGGCCGCTGGTCCCGACCTTGTTGACGACGCTGCCGTCGGCCGCGATGCTGTCGGCGCCGACGAGCACGTGATCTGCCCGGTCTAAGTACCGGCGGGCCGCGTTGTCGACGATCAGCGTCACCGGGACGTCCCGCTCGCGCAACTGTCGAGCCGTGATGTGGCCCTGCTTGCGCGGCCTGGTCTCCTTGACGATCGCTTCGATCTCCTTGCCCGCGTCGAGGGCGGCCTCGATACACGAGAGAGCGTCCGTCGAGTGGCAGTGAGTCATCACGATGTCCCCGTCGCGCAGTCGGTTCGCGCCGATCTCGCCGAGTTTGTCCTGGGCCTGGTCGAGGTCGCGCCGGAACGCCTCGGCGCGGGCGATCGTCGATTTCCGCAGGTCGGCGACGGTCTCGCCGTCCGTTCCGCGGAGCACGTACCGGAGAGCGTTCGGGAGGCTGACCGCGGTCGGCCTGGTCTCGTAGAGCGACTTCGCGGCGGCTCGCAGCTGGCGGCGGAACGCCGCCGGGGTCTCGGCCTCGGACCGGTCGGCCTGGCTCGCCAGCGCCGCCGCGGCCGCGTCGGCGATCGTCGCCGCGCCGCGGATCCGCATCGCGGCGATGTCCTCGGCGGTGGATTCGACGGTCGGGGCGACGCCGGGATCGTCGTCGGCCATGCGGACGAGTTACACCCCGCCGGTGAAAAGTGATCGGGCGGCTTTTTGCCCGTCGGGCGAGTCGGGCCGGGTATGGATCGCAGCGAACTCGCCCCCCTGATCGACCACACCGTCCTCGGCCCGGAGACGACCCCCGCCGACGTCCGCGAGGTCCTCGACGCGGCCGCCGAACACGGCATGAACGCCTGTATCCCACCGTACGCGATCGAACTGGCTGCCGATTACGCCCCCGACGTGACCCTCGCGACGGTGATCGGTTTCCCCCACGGCCAACACGCCCCCGAGGTGAAACGCCGCGAAGGCGTGGCGGCCTGGCAGGACGGCGCGGACGAGCTCGACGTCGTGATCAACGTCGGTCGCCTGCGGGCGGGCGACGACGAGGCCGTCAGGAAGGAGCTCGCGGAACTGGTCGCGGCCGTCCCGATCCCGGTGAAGGTGATCATCGAGACCGCGCTCCTGACCGACGACGAGAAGCGGCGAGCCTGCGAGGCCGCCGAAGAAGCCGACGCCGCGATGGTCAAGACCTCGACCGGGTTCGCCGACGGGGGCGCTACCGTCGACGACGTCGAACTCATGAGCGAGTTCCTCCCGGTCAAGGCCAGCGGCGGCATCGGCAGCTACGAGACGGCCGTGGACATGCTCGACGCCGGCGCCGAACGGATCGGCGCCTCCAGCGGCGTCGAGATCCTCGACGGCGCGCCGGAATAGCGCGGGCGACGTCCGATAGGTACTGTTTTGGTCGCTCCCCGTCCAACGGGAGGCTATGCGCGATCGAGTGCGGGCTCGCCTCGTCGCATTCGCGAGACGGCTCCGTCGGCTGGAGCGGCGCGAACTCGACGCCTTCTTCCGGTGGCTCGAACACACCGGGAACCTGTTGCACCTCTCGGTGCTCGTCTTCGTCCCCCTGCTGATCGCCGCGGTGACCTGGCTGGCCAACGCGACCGCGGCCATCTCGTTTCTGCTCTTCCCGCCGCTGGCCTCCGGGGCGTACACCCTCTTCGCCGATCCCGAGGGAACGTACGCCACGCCCTGGAAGTTCGTCGGCGGGATGACCGTCGGCGCCTGCTGTGGCTGGCTCGCGCTCGCACTCGCAAGCGCGATCGGGCTGGACGGCGGCGGCGTCAGCGCCTCCGGCGCCGCGCTCGGCGTCTTCTTCACCGGCACCTGCACCTGGGCGCTCGACTTGGAGGAGCCGACGGCGTTCTCGACCGCCCTGCTCGTGCTCGTGACCGGGAACGCACACGCGGCCTACGTCCTCGGCATCGTCGTCTCGAGTTCGTTCGTCGCGGTCGCGTTCGTCGCCTGGCGACGCCACTTCTACGAGGAGCGTGCCCGATATCTCTACGGGACGACCAGCGGGGACGATCACGTGTTCGTGCCGATGGGAAGCGACGATATCGACGGCGATGCCGACGGCACCGTCGACGAATCGGTCGCTCGCTTCGGCGCGTCGATCGCCGCCGCCCACGACGCCGGCAAGGTGGTCCTCTTCGACGTCGTCGACGAGGGCGCCGCAGCGGAGGCGGTCGGCGAGTCCGGCGGGAACGTCGGCCGGACCGAGTCGGCCGCTACTACGACCGAGCGCGTCGCCGGCGACGCCGCTCGCCGGCTGGAATCGCTCGCGGCCGAGTTAGAGGAGGCGTACGGCGTGCCCTGCGAGTTCGTCGTCGCTGCCGACGGCGGACTTTCTGCGAGTCTCGTCCTGCAGACGGCGCAGCGACAGAACTGCGATCTCATCGTCGCGCCTTACGCCGAGAGCGACCGCGGCGGCCTTTCGCCGTTCATCAAGGGGCTGTTCGACAGCGAGATCGACGTGATCGCCTTCCGGTCGAACGACGGCCGGGAGCGCTGGCGACACGGCCTGGTCGCGGCCCGCGGCGCCGGCGATACCGCGCGGGCGATGCTCGACTTCGCGATTCGGGTCACCGGGTCCCACCGGCCGATCAGCGTCTGTACCTGCATCGACGGCGAGTCGCGTCGCCGTACCGCCGAGAGCACGCTGGCGGACCTGATCGACGCGTTCTCGGGCCGGTTCGAGACCCACGTCGTCAACGCGGCGGTCGAGACGTACCTCACCAGGGTCGCGCCCCGGTACGACGTGTGTTTCGTGGGGTCGAGCACGGACCGGACGACCGCCTCGCGGTTCGTCTCGCCGCCGACGTTCCGGAAACTCCGGGACCTCGAGTGCGACGTGGCGATCGTCCACCGCGGGCGGCGTCGGTAGCCTCGGGATCGAACGGCCGGTCAGTGACCGCTCACTCGCTCTCGAGGATCCGATCGATCAGTTCGGTCTCGTCGCTGCCCAGCGCCGAGCGCACGAGCAGGTGGCCGCCGAGCAGGGCGGGGCTGATGACCGCGTCCGCGCCGGCGCGATCGAGTTTCTTCGTGTTCTCGCGTTCGGTCGCGGCGGCGGCGATCCGCGTGTCGGGCGCGAGTTGGCGCGCGGTGAGGATCGTCAGCGCGTCCTGAGCGTCGTCGTTGGTGGCGACGAGGATCGCCGCCGCGCGGTCGATCTTCGCGCGGTGTAACGGCTCCTCGTCGCTCGGGTCCGCGGTGATGACAGCGATGCCGCGTTCGCTGAGCGCCGACGCCGCCTCGCGGTCGCTGGTCACGACGGCGAACTCCCGGCCGCTGTCCGCGAGTTCGTCGACGATCGGTTCCGTCAGTTCGCCGTAGCCGAGCACGAGGAGGTGCTCGTCGAGCAGTTGGAGCTGTGAGTCGGTCATCTTTCCGAGCGTCTTGGAGATTCTGGCCTGGATCGCGGGGCCGACCAGCGCCCCGATGGCGATACCGAAGCTGGCCACCCCGAGCACGAGGACGGACATGGTAAACAGCATGCCCTCGGTCGAGCCCGGGGCCGGCGTGACGTCGCCGTAGCCGACCGTGCTCGAGGTGATCAGCGTGAAGTAGAAGGCGTCGAGGATGGTGTCGATGCCCTCGAAGTGATCCCGGAGCGCGTAGCCGCCGACGGTCCCGTACAGCTGGACGCCGAGTAGGGCCGCGCCGGCGGCGAGCTGGGTCGTGGTGAGCGAAACCGGCTCGTCGAACCGCTTGCGGGTGAGCAGGAGGACGGGAACTGCGATCAGCGAGAGGGCGACCAGTGGGTACGAGTAGGGGCTCGACTGGAGCAGTCCCTGTGCGGCGGTCAGCGGGAGGAGGAAGAGCGTCGCCCACCAGCCCGCACGAAGTCCGCGCCGGAGCGCGAGCGCGCTGCCGACCATCATGAACCCGGTGAGCGCGCCGGTGAACGCGGCCGCGCTCTGGACGGCCTCGGGGACGTACTCGGCGAGGGGCCCGCCGACGTCGTTCGTCCCGATGTTGACGATCGCCGTCGCGACCGAGAGCAAGGCGACCAGGAGCGCGAGCGCGACGGCTGTCCGCGTTACAGAGACGCGGCGCCCAGGAAGTCGCGCTCGAAGCGACCGATCGTCGGCCATACAGACCGCTGTGCGTCCGCGTTAGTTAAGCGTCCCCGTCTCGGCCCGAATCGCGTCTCCTCGCACGCCAGGCGATTAGCGGACGATGGTCACCGGGACGGGCGAGCGCTTGAACACGGTCTCGGCGACGTCGCCGACGAACAGGCGGTCGACCATATTGCCGCCGTGGCTGCCCATCACGACTGCGTCGTAGTCCTCGGCGCGGGAGACGATCGCTCGCGCCGGCCGCCCGATGGCGACGGCAGTGCCGATCTCAGTGTCGTAGTCGGCGGCCAACTCGCGGGCGCGATCGAAGACCGCTTCGGCGCGCTCTTCTGCAGCCTCCTCGATGTCGTCCTCGAAGGCGATGCTCATCGCGTCGCCCATCATCACGGACGGTTCGGCGACGACCGACAGGACGGTCACGTCGGCGTCGGGGTGGTTCTCGAGCGCGTATTCGAGCGCGCGCTTGGACATCTCGGAGCCGTCCATCGGGACGAGAACGCGATCGAGCATAGGACCGCTACGACGAACGCGCCGATAAACCCCGCCCGTGGTCAGGCCGATTCGGATCGGGCCGACCGGCGGGTACACGGATACGGATACGGTGGACCAGGCGAGCCGGGCGGCGGTCGGGCCGGACCCGCGAGCGGCGGCTCACTTCGGCAGGTCGATCTCGCGGGCCTCTTCGCTCAGGTCTTCAGTCGAGTTTACCGGCCCCCTGAGAAACAGCGTGTGATAGATCAGCGCGATCCCGAGGACCGCCGCCGCGGGCACGGTGAGCGCCGTCGACAGCCCCGTGACGTAGCTGACGACGACCCCGAGCAGCAGGCTGACCAGAATCCCGAGGAGGACCAGATCGTAGTACTGGATCGTGACGCCCATGGATGTCGTACGGTGCGAGCGCGCAAAAACCCGTATCCCGCGTATTCCGTCTCGAACCCACCGAGCCGTCTCGGCGGCCGATCTCCGCTCGCTGCCGACGGTGAATCTTTAACGATCCCGGCCCACCGGACCGACAATGCCATCCCTTCCGGTCGAAGTGCTGCTCGGCATCTACCTCGGGCTGCTGACCGGCATCGTGCCCGCGTTCGTCGCCGGCTCGCTCGGCTTCCTCGTGCGGTACTTCACCGGGGTCACGCTCCCCGGGTTCGGCGTCGTCGTCCTCGCGCTGTCGATCGCCAGCGTCCAGGGCGGGCTGCTCGGTCTCGTCGAGCCCACCATCGCCCAATCCCCGCGGCTGCTGGTCGCCGTGCTGATCGTGCTCATGCTCGCGCTCTACGCCCACAATCAGGGCGACAAGCTCGGGGCCGAACTCCCCCGTCGGCTCTCGCTGACCTCGCTGCGCCAGCGGACGCTCTCGGCCGACGTCGTCGAACTCGTCGGCTCGGTCGGCCAGGTCACCGTCAGACCGACCGGCGAGATCCGTGACATGGAGGGTTATCCGCCGTTGTCACCCGAGCTCCGTGGTGCGCTCAAGATCGGGTCCTGGCGACTGCCCGCCGATCTCCCGCTCTCGGAACTCGAGTCGCGACTCGAGGAGCGGCTCCGGACGGACCACGACCTGACGGACGTCGACGTGACGATCGACGAACGGGCGCGGGCGACGATCGCGGCCGCGCCGCCGTCGGGGACGCTCTCGGGGCGGATCGAGGCGGGCAAGCGCGCCGTCTCGATCGCGACCCTGATCCCGACGGGGCTCGCCCGCGGTGACGAGGTGAAAGTTCGGATCGGCGAGCGATCGATCGCCGGGACGGTGCTGGGCGCCCGGACCGAACTCGACGACGAACGCGCCGAGGCCGCCGCTACCGAAGCGCCGGTCGACGAGGTGGCGACCGACGGCGGCGAGGACGCCGAGCCCGCGACCGCGGCCCCCGCGGCGACATCGAACGGGACCACCGCCGGCGGGCCGGGTCGCGTGACCGTCGCCGTCGCGCGCCGGGACGTCAAGCCGATCCTCGAGGCCGAGTCGCCGCAGCTCGTCGTGCGCTCGCGGGGAACGAGCCGCGAGTTCGAGGCGTTCGCCCTGATCAAGCGCGAGGGGGACGCCGTCCGTCGGCTCACGGTCGGTTCGAGCGGCGGGATCGACGCGATCGCTGAGACCGACACCGACACCGAGCGGACCGTCCCGGACGCGGACGTGACGATCCTCGCGGTGCGACGGCAGGGCAGCGAGACGAGCGGGCGCCGCCACGGCTGGGTGTTCGCCCCGGGAATCGAACGGCGGCTCGAGGCCGGCGACGAAGCGTTCGTCGCGGGGCCCGAGGAAGCCGTCGAGGCGTTCGCGGAGGGAACCGCGCGATGAGGCGAGCCGTGGCCGTCGACGCCGATCGCGCCCGCGTTCGGTCCGGCATCGGAGGTGCGTCCCGGTGGTAGATCCCGCCCTCGCCCAGGTCACTCTCGACGGGATCGTCTCGACCGAGACGCTGCTGGAGGCGCTCGTCGGGATCCTCGGCTTCGCACTGCTCGCGGCCGGGACCGCGGCCGGCGCGGCTTTCACCTACCGCTGGTACAGCGGGACCGAGATCCCCGAGGGCGTCGCGGTCCTCGCCGGCGTTACGATCGTCGCGCTCTGGCTGAACACCCAGACCGCGCTCCAGGAGGCGATCATCGGCGACACGGGTCTGACCGAACCGGGAACCGCGGTCTACACCGTCGCCGCATTCGTCGCCAGCGCGGTTGCCGCCGACGGCGGCCGACGGCTCGGCAATTACCTCGCGCGGGACGTGTTCGCGGTCGCCTCGCCGCGGTCGATCGCCGAGGTCGGCCAGCTCGTCCGCTCGGCCGGCCGCGTCGTCGCCGTCGAACTGCCCGACCAAATCGGCGACATCGACGGCTACGACCCGGTCGACGACGCGGTGAAGGAGGAACTCGCGGGCCAGACGCTCCTCTTCCCCCGCCGGCTCGCCGGCGACGAACTGCGCGAGCGCCTGGTCGCCCGCCTCGAGCGCGACTTCGGGGTCGGCCACGTCGACGTCGACCTCGCGGCCGACGGAACGGTCGATTACTTCGCAGTCGGGAGCCGCCCCGCGGGGATCGGGCCGACGCTCGCGCCGGGGACGGTCGCCGTCGCGCTGGAGGCCGACCCCGCGGCCGACGCCAGCCCCGGCGACGCGGTCCAGATCTGGACCCGCGACGGCGAGGGTGACGGGAGCGGCGGCGGAACCGCCAGGCGGGTTGCCGGCGGCGAACTGCGCGGGACCGCTGCCGACGTCGCGACTGTGGCCCTCGACGCCGAGGACGCCCGCGATCTCGACCCCGAGCGGGAGTACCGGCTCGTGACGCTACCCGGCAGCCCCGACGCCGAGCGGGACCTGGTCTCCCTGCTCCGGACGGTCGACGAGACGGTGACGACCGTCACCGTCGGCTCGGACGACCCGCTCGCGGGGCTGCCGATCGATGCGCTGCCGGTACTGGTAGTGGCGCTCGAGCGCGGCGGCGAGAGCGGAGCCGCGAGCGACGACGGCGACGACTCGCTGGCGCTGCCGGCCGGCGACGTCCGACTCGCGGCCGGTGACGTCGCCTACGTGCTCGGCCGGCCGGACGCGCTGCGGCGGGTGACCGAACGGATCCTCGACCGAGGTCGGGAACGGAACCGGGCGCCCGACGGAGACCGCGCGCCGGCGCCGGATTCGGAATCGGACGGCGCCGGGGACAGGGACGGGGACGGCCGCGCAGACAAGTATTCGTCCGCCGACCGGGACCGAAACCGGGATCGAGAACCCGAACAACCGCGGGAGCGGTAGCTACTTGCCTTCGGCACCGATAGCGCCAGGTATGCCAACGGAGTGGAAACTGTTCGCCGATCTCGCCGAACGCGCCGGTGACAAACACTGGACCGTCGACCCCGGAGCCGGCGATACCGTCGGCGACGCGTTTGACGCGCTGCTCGCGGAGGCGCCCGAACTGGAGGAACGCGTGCTCGACGACGACGGCGAGTTGCGCTCGCAGATCAACGTGCTTCGGAACGGAACGAACGTCCTCGTCGAGGAGGAGGGGTTGGCGACGGAACTCGAAGAAGGAGACGAACTGGCGCTGTTCCCGCCGGTCAGCGGCGGCGCGCGATAGGGATACCGACACCGAGAGGGCGGGGGAGCGGCCGCAATCCGCGGTACGGTCATGTGACAGCGACCGACCGTCGCTCGACCAACCGTCGATCAGTCGGCCGTCAGATCGACCCCGAGCACGAAGTCCGGTTCCTCCGCGATTTCGGCGCCCGCGTAGGAGGCGTCGCTGACCGCGCGGGGGGTCTCGGGGATCAGGACCCGCGTCTTATCGGCGCCGCAATCGGCGGCGTCCCGTGCGATCGCCGCGAACAGCGATCGGGCGGCGTCGACGTCGTCCCAGGCGCCGACGCCGTACTCGGCCCAGGTCTCGGTCTCCGTTTTCGCCGCTGTCGCGCCGTTGGAATCGTCCTCGACCGCCTGGTCGTACGTCCGCGACCGGTAGGCCGCCCCCGCCAGGCCGTGCTCTCCGTCGACGGCGAAGACTGCCGTCTCGTCGGCCAGGCGCTCGAAGTCCTCGCGCGTGAGCTCCCGGACGGCCCACGACTCCTCTGGGGCGAGGCCGAGGCCGGCCAGGTGTCCGCGCGCGTCGCTGTGAGTCCAGTAGCGCCAGGCGGCTGCGGGATCGTTCGAGACTCGAGACGGCCCCTCGGCGTCCGGATCGGGTGCCGGATGCGCAAACCGGAACTCGGTGATCGGCTCGAGGTCGCTCGCCCGCGCGGCGCCGAGCGAGGCCGCGTTCCACGAGAAGATCATCACCCGACCGACGGTCGCGCCCTGTTCGCGGGCCCACTCGAAGGTCGCCTCGTTCAGCCGCTGGCTCACGCCCCGCCGGCGGTAGTCGGCCGCGACGCGCATGCCCTGGAACCAGGCCTCGTCGGGCGAGAGCATGACCGCCTGCACGATGCCAGCCGCCTGGCCGTCGATTTCGGCGAGGAAGGTCTTCTTCCCCTGCCCGGGCTCGTCCTCGAGCCAGTCGTGGTAGATCCGCGGGATGTAGTCGCCGCCGCGGTCGGGCCAGATCTCGCCGGTGAAGTCGGCGACGGCCTCGTAGTCGTCGTGGGTCGCGCGTCGTATCTCGAGGGCGGAATCCGAGTCCGTCATTACGCGGTACTCACGCGGTCAGCCGAGAAAGAAGTACACGCCGCGGAACGCGTCGCCGATTTCGTCGCTCGGCGGCGTCCCTATCGCTAGGTCTCTCTACTCCCAGGGAACCGACCGCTCCTGAATCTCGCCGGCCAGCGAGGTGCTCATGGCCTCTTCGACGTCGTCGGCGTGCTCGAGCGCCCACATGAGTTTGACCTTCGCGGTGCCGGGGAGGGTGTCGCCGGCCTCGACGACGCCGGCCTCGAGCAGGTCGCGACCGGTGTCGTAGACCCGGTCGCAGACCCGCCCTTCGAGACACTGGCTGGTCATGACGACCGTCGTGCCGTCCTCGATCAGTTCCTCGATCCGCGGGATGAGGTCCGTGTGGACGTGCCCGAGACCGGTGCCCTCGATGACCAGGCCTGCGGCGCCCTCGACGACGTCGAGGAACTGCGGATCCATCCCGGGCGTGAACTTGAGGAGTTCGACGTCGTCCTCGAGCTCCGGTTCGACGACCAGGTCGGTCTCGCCCCGCTGCCGGTAGTCGCGGCGGAACTCGATCGCCACGGTCTCGCGGCTCGACGCCGCTTGACTATCCGAGGCCGCATCGGCCTCGCTCGTCTCGTAGTCGACGGTACCCAGCGGCTCCGCGCCGACGGTCTCGAAGGCGTCCCGGCGGGAGGTGTGGTTCTTCCGCACGCGCGTGCCCCGGTGGAGTGCGCAGACGTCGTCGGACTCGGTAGCGTGCATGCAGACGAGCACCTCCGCGCAGTCGCTCTTGGCGGCCTCGACGGCCGAGACGGCGTTCATGACGTTGTCCGAGGACGGCCGGTCGGCCGAGCGCTGCGAGCCGGTGAAGACGATCGGCACCGGCGTCTCGAGCATGAACGCGAGCGTCGAGGCCGAGTACTGCATCGTGTCCGTGCCGTGCATGACGACGACGCCGTCGGCGCCGGCCTCGATCTCCTCGTAGACGGCCTGCGCGAGGTCCCGCCAGATCGGCGGCTCCATGTTCTCCGAGAGGATGTTGGCGACGACGCGGCCGCGGTAGTTCGCGCGGCCCGCCAGGTCCGGCACCGCGCGCAGGACGTCTTCGGCGTCGAACTGCGCCGTGACGGCGCCGGTGCGGTAGTCGACCGTCGAGGCGATCGTCCCGCCGGTCGAGATCAGCGAGATCGTCGGCAGGTCGTCGTCGAACTCGATCTCCGAGGCGGCGCCCTCGTCGCCCGCGGCGTCGGCCCCGTCGATCTCGTAGACGTCCTCCGCGAGGACTTCCACGTCGGCCCCCTCCCGGTCGACGCCGACGTTGTAGCCGCCCTCGAGTTTCACCACGAGGTGATCGTCCGTGCTCGAGGGGAGCAACACGCCTTCGTACGTGCGGTCCGCGCGATCGACGCGGATGCGGTCGCCTGGGTTCATAGATATGGCTCGACGTTGCGCGGCGGCGGACTTGAAGGCACGCTTTCCGTTTAGCGGCGCCATTCCGGTCACCGACGTGCCATCGTCCGATCGAACGATCGCGCAAAAACTCCCGAGAACGGATTCGACCGTCCGAGTTTACGAGCCCGTCTTCTCGACCCGGTACCAGGCCCCGTCCCAGCTGAGGCCGTACTCGAGCAGCGACTTGAGCGTCAGGATCCCGAACGCGGGGTAGAGCAGCGGCGCCAGGACGACCGTCCAGCTGAGGCCGTCAATCCGACCGTCGCGGGTATCGCGCCAGGCGACCAGGCCGATGGTCGCGACCAGGGCGGTGAACGGCAGGAGGAACGCCGATTCGACGTCCAGAACGAGCAACAGGAGGAGCTTCGAGGTGAGCGCGAGGGTGAACAGGCTGCCGAAGAGACTCGAGCACATCCGGCCGATCGAGACGAGGCCGCGGCGGTCGATCTCGCCGCGGAGAAGGTCGCCGACGGTCGCGTGCAGGACTTCGATCTGGCCGACGCGCCAGCGCTTACGCTGGCCCCAGAGGTCGGCCAAGGTGTGCGGCGCTTCCATCGTGTTCGTACACTGGCGGGCCTGGCGGACGGTCAGTCCCTCGCGGTAGCAGGCGTGGGCGAAGTCGAGGTCCTCGGTGAGCATGTCGTCGTAGCCGCCGACGCGCTCGAAGGCCTCGCGGGTGAGAACCGTCGAGGAGCTGCGGCAGTTGGTGAAATCGAAGAGTTCGACCAGTTTGTAGCTTGCATGGAAGACGACCCGTTCGCAGTAGGCGACCGTCTCGACGGGGCCGGTCGGCCGCGGGATCCGGCGACCCTGGAAAACGTCTGTGCCGTCGAGCAGCGCGCCCATCGCTCGCGGCAGGAACTCGGGCGTGATCCGCTCGTCGGCGTCGAACACCGCGATGTACTCGGCATCGCGCTCGCGGACGGCGTAGTTGATCGCGCCCGCCTTGGACCCGGGTTCGCCGTTGACGAGACACGTCACTCGGTCGCGTTCGGCCGCGAGTTCGCGGGCGCGGTCCAGCGTCGGGCCGTCGTTGGGTTCGGCGACGACGACGATCTCGAGGTTCTCGTACGCACTTTCACAGAGGGATTCGACGCTCTCGGCCATTACCACGTGATCGCGGTAGACCGGAACGATCGCCGTCAGCCGTGGGCCGTCGATGACCGACTCGATGGCGTCCCGCGACGACCACACCTCGCGGGCCAGCAACAGCCCGGTGATCGCCACGAAGCACGTAAACACCGCCATCGCCGACAGCGCTTCGAGGAAGATAACCTGGACAGTCACGACGAGGAAGTCGACCGTGATCCGCTGGATCTCTCGACCCTGCGTGAGTCCGAAGACGAGCAGGACGACCGCGCCGACGACGGTTCCCCCGTGCTCGACGGCGCGAGGGACTGTCGAAATCATTAGCGGGGATTTCAATCGACGGTTTATCAATTCTTCTACGCCGTCGTTCGGTACCTGCGCTGGCCGGCGCTATCGCGGCCCCGTTCGATACCGGGGACGATTCGGGTCAGGCACGGGGCGACGCGTGCCGACCGCGATTGCGCCCACCTCGCAATATTTATAACCAGACATCCGTTCACATACGTGATATGCAAGCCGAGCCGCAAGCGTTCGACCGGGTTCTCTCCTCGATGTGTACGGACCCTCACCCGGCGGCGCGCGACGCGGCCGAGCGGTTTCTCGCGACGAACCCCGGCGACCCCGGCACCTATCCGAACGTCGCGGCCCTCGAAGACGACGCCATCGAACTGATGGGCGAAATCGCGGGCCTGGCGAACCCGTCGGGCTACATCACCAGTGGCGGCACGGAGGCCAACATCCAGGCCGTCCGGATCGCCCGCGAGCGGGCCGACGCCCGCACGCCGAACGTCGTCATGCCCGAGTCGGGCCACTTCAGCTTCCAGAAGGCCGCCGACCTACTCGGCGTCGAACTCCGCATCGTCCCGACCGACGACCGGTACCGGGCCGACCTCGATGCCGTCCGCGCCGCCGTCGACGACGACACCGCCGCGGTGATCGGCGTCGCGGGCACGACCGAGTACGGCCGCGTCGACCCGATACCCGAACTCGGCGAGATCGCCCGCTCGGTCGACGCCACGCTTCACGTCGACGCCGCCTGGGGCGGCTTCGTGCTCCCCTTTACCGACTACGAGTGGAACTTCGAGCACGCCCCCGTCGATACGATGGCGATCGACCCGCACAAGATGGGCCAGGCCGCCGTCCCCGCGGGGGGCCTGCTCGTGCGCTCGGCGGACCTGCTGGACGAACTCGCCGTCGACACCCCCTACCTCGAGTCGACGAGCCAGGCGACGCTGACCGGGACCCGATCGGGGGCCGGCGTCGCCAGCGCCGTCGCCGCGATGGAGGAGCTGTGGCCAGGCGGCTACCGCCGGCAGTACGTCCGCTCGCAGAACAACGCCGAGTGGCTCGCCGACGCCTTAGAGAAGCGGGGCTACCAGGTCGCCGAGCCGACGCTGCCGCTGGTCGCGGCCGACGTTCCGCGGTCGACGTTCGACGCCCTCCGAGCGAAGGGGTGGCGGATCTCCCGGACCGCGACCGACGAGCTCCGGATCGTCTGTATGCCCCACGTCACCCGCGAGATGCTGGCGTCGTTCGTCGGCGATCTCGACCGGCTCGAGGTGCGTGCGAGCGTTCCGGTGGCGAGCGACGACTGACCGGACGCGTCGTGTCGTCGGTAGCGACGGCCCCGGACGAACGGATCGGCGTTGCCGTCCGGTTATCGTACGCGAACGCAATCCTCCTGCCCCGATAATTGCCCAGTCGGGTAGAATTCCGCGCTACCGACGACGACCGTGAAATATGCATCTAGACAGTGCCTGCAGCACCCTTAGATAGGCCTGCATCCGAGTGCGAGTGTGGTGACAAATCATGAGCAACGACAGGGCTCGGAACATGGTTTCACGCAGTATCGAAGGCGTGGAAACGCTCGTTAGCACCGAGTCCGGCGAGATTTTCGTCGACGTCTCCGCCTCGAATCCGCGTTATATCCGCGTCGAAGAGGGGGACACGGTCCAGGAAGGGGATATTCGTTCACGAACGCCGGACGAACTCGCGTCCGAGTCGCTCAGAAAGTGGACCGTCGAAACGATCGGCCCGGAAACGATCATCGGGGCGGATCGGGAAACGGGCGAGCGACGCGAATGGGACCGCGAATCGCTCGAACAGAAACTCGCGATCGGCGGGCTCAGCACGAACCTCACCGATTTCGAGCGAGTGAAAGTGAGCGGCGGGGCGGACGCGTCGAACGGGGACGAACCGGGTTCGGACGAGGTCTCCGTAACCGTTTACGGAAACGACAGCCGGAAATTCACCGAGACGTACCGCCGTATCGACGGCGATGGCGACGGCGACGAACGTCGGCTCGAACTAACCGAATCCGACGAGCGCGTCGAACGGTTCGAACCGGAGCTTCGAGAGCGGTTCGATCAAGCGGTCGAACTCGCGCTGCGAAACGAAGGGTACGCGGTCTGATCGCGGTCCGTTTCTCTTCGGCGCCGTCGTAGCCGCCGAAAGGCCCACCGATAGCGGTCGATCGTCGATACGCATCCCGTACCGGCTGGCCTACCCGGCTGACGGACGGCCGACCGCGTGGCGATACGTAGCACCGCTCGAGCAGTATTGAATCGAGTCGGAACGCGATCACGTCGGCGATGCAACCGGCCGCAGCGAACCGCGGACGGGAACGGATTCAGCGATCGAAACCGGCGGGTTTTACGCCCACGGGCCCGACGTGACGAGCATGAGCAACGACGACTTTCCGACGGACCGTCCCGCGGTCGTGACCTGCGGGCTCCCCTACGCGAACGGGGACCTGCACATCGGTCACCTGCGGGGGTACATCGGCGCGGACGCGTTCACCCGCACGCTCCGGACGCTCGGCCAGGAAACGGCCTACGTCAGCGGGTCGGACATGCACGGTACCCCCGTCGCCGTCAACGCCGAACAGGAGGGCGTCGATCCGGAAGACTTCGCCCTGGAGTGGCACGAACAGTACGAGGAGACGTTCCCCCAGTTCAACGTCGAGTTCGACAACTACGGTCACACTCACGACGAGACCAACACCGAACTGACCCAGGAGATCGTCCGGGAACTCGACGAGGAGGGCTACATCTACGAGAAGGAGATCCAGGTCGCCTACGACCCCGACGCCGACCAGTACCTCCCCGACCGCTACGTCGAGGGGACCTGTCCCTACTGCGGCGCGAAGGCCCGCGGCGACGAGTGCGACGAGGGCTGTCAGCGCCACTTAGAGCCCGGCGAGGTCGAGGATCCGACGAGCACGATCACGGGTAATCCCGCGGAGTACCGCGAACGCACCCACAAGTTCTTCGAGGTCTCCGAGTTCGCCGACTTCCTCACCGAGTTCTTGGACGGCCTCGAGGGCACCTCGAACGCGCGCAACCAGCCCCGCCAGTGGATCGAGGACGGCCTGCAGGACTGGTGTATCACCCGGGACATGGACTGGGGGATCGACTACCCCGGCGCGGACGGCGAGGACCTCGTCCTCTACGTCTGGGTCGACGCGCCGATCGAGTACGTCGCCTCGACCAAGCAGTACTCCGAGCGCGTCGGCGACGACGAGTACGACTGGGAACAGGTCTGGAAGGGCGACGGCGAGATCGTCCACGTCATCGGCCGCGACATCATCCAGCACCACACCATCTTCTGGCCCGCGATGCTCGAGGGCGTCGGCTACAACAAGCCCCGCGGGATCGCCGCGACCGGCTTTATCACGATCAACGGCAAGGGCCTCTCGACCAGCCGCAACCGCGCCATCTGGGCGAAGGAGTACCTGGACGAAGGGTTCCACCCCGACCTGCTGCGGTACTACCTGACGACCACCGGCGGCCTCCAGCAGGACGTCGACTTCTCCTGGGATGCCTTTCAGGAGAAGGTCAACGGCGAACTCGTCGGCACCGTCGGCAACTTCTGGTACCGATCGCTGCTCTTTGCCTACCGCAACTACGAGGGCACCCCCGAGGTCTCCGAGTTACACTCGGAGGCCAGCGAGACGGAGTCTCGCACTGCCGACGTCTCCGAGGACGTTCAAGAGCGCATCGAGGGTGCCATCGGCGACGTCCGCGAGAGCGTCAACGACTACTCGCTTCGCGGGGTCGGCCAGGCGGCCGTCCAGTTGGCCCAGTTCGGCAACGAGTACATCCAGCGCAACGAGCCCTGGAAGCTCACCGACGAGGAGCCCGAGGAGGCCGCGCAGGTCATCCACGACTGCGTCCAGATCGCCAAGGCCGTCGGCGTCCTGCTCGAGCCGATCGCGCCCGACAAGGCCCAGCGGCTGTGGGAGCAACTCGGCGAGGAGGGTGAGATCGCCGACGCTCACCTCGAGGACGCGCTCGAAGCGCCGCCGCGGAACTTCGACGAGCCAGGCGAACTCTTCGCGAAGATCGAGGACGACCGCGTGGCGGCGCTCAACGAGAAGCTCGAGGAGCGCGTCGCGGCGGCCGGCGACGACGAAGACGAGGACGAGGAAGCGGAAACCGAAAGCGACGACACCGCCGCGGACGAAGCCGCGGGCATGGCAGACACCGACGACCTCGAGGCGCTCGCCGACGAGCGCATCAATTTCGACGACTTCCAGGAACTCGACATCCGCGTCGGCCGGATCGAAGAAGCGGAGGGGATCGACGGCGCCGACGACCTGGCGCGCCTCGAAGTCGACATCGGCTTCGAGACCAGACAGATCGTCGCGGGCATCAAGCAGCTTCACGATCTCGACGAGCTGCCGGGCGAGAAGTGCGTCATGCTCGCGAACATGGAGAAAGCGGAACTGTTCGGCGTCGAGTCCAACGGCATGATCCTCGCGGCCGGCGAGGAGGCGGACCTGCTGACGACTCACGGGGACGCCGAGGTCGGCGAGAAGGTGCGGTAACGCCGATCCCGTCCGGTCGAGCAGTCACGACCGGGAGATGAAAACCGGAATCGCCGCTGAACGGATCTGACTGCGTGAATTTTCGCCGCTGGTGCTGATCGTGGCAGCTAGATTTTGCGCCAACGAGTAGTTATATGTTCATTGCTATCAACCCACACGTTCGTGCGCCCCGGGTTCGTGTCCCACCTCGTCGGTCGACCGCTCCTGCGGCGAGCGCTGGCGCCGATCGGGAGCTTCGTCGCGATCGCCGCCGCCGGCGTCCTCGGTTTCTCGGTTCTCGGCGGCGTCGGTCTCGTCGAGGCGGCGTTCTGGCTGGCCGATCTGACGAGCATCGAACTGTACGTCGAGCGCCGAGAAGTGCCGGGACGCGCGATCAAGGCCTACGCGGTCCTTGTGACGGTCGGACTCGTCCTCTCGGGCCTGTGGATCGGCGAAACGGTCCTGACCGCGGCGTTCGAGGGTCAACTTCGAACCGAGGTGACGCGAGCAACAATGAAACGACGGATCACGGAGACGGACGACCACGTCATCGTCTGCGGGTACGGAATGTTCGGACGAACAATTGCGAACGACCTCGCCGAGTCCGGGCGGGACGTCGTCGTCATCGAAACCGACGACGACACCGCCCGCCGAGTGCGGGCCGACGGCCACCTGCTCGTCTCTGGCGACGCCAGGCGCGACGTCGTCCTGCGAGACGCCGGGCTCGAGCGCGCGTCGAAACTCGTCGCCGCGATCGACGACTCCAACGTCAACATCCAGATCGCGATCGTCAGCGGGACGGCCGCGTCGACGCCCGAAATCATCGTCCGCGTCGGCGAGGAGATCTACGAGTCGGTCGCGCGGGAGGCCGGCGCCGACGAGGTCGTCATTCCCGAAGTCGTCAGCGGCGAGCGGGTCACTAGGCTGCTCGATCGATCGGCCGAGACGGCCGATCCGACGACGGCGGATTCGACGGACTGATCGGGATGAGCGGCCGGCCGACGGATGAGAGAGGGGAGCGACGCGGTCAGACCTCGTCGACGACGTCGGCGAAGTCGTCGGTATCGACGATCTCCATCGTCCGTCCCTCGAGGCCGTGGCGGTGAAGCGTCAGCGCCGACTTGAACGCCGCCTCGTTGTCATCGGTTTCAAAGATCACGAGGAAATCGTGCTCGCCGAGGGCGGCGTAGGAGTCCCGAAGGGTGGCCCCGTGCTCTTCGAACTCCGTCCTGATCTCGCCCCAGATCGACGCGAGCTCCTGTGCGTTTTGCACGTCGCGGTCGGCGAGGTCGACGAGCGTTGCGTAGGTCGGCATATCGGGTGCGAGGGGCGATCCGCGGAAAACGGTTCGCGTGGCAAACGACGGGGGCGCCAGCCGCGAGCGCGATAGCTACTCGAATGCGAGTAAGTCCCTATCTTTTAGGCGATGCCCGCGCTAGTCCCCGCTATGAGAAACGCGAAGATCGTCTGTACGTTGGGGCCGGCGTCGAGCGACCGGGGAACGATCCGGGACCTCGCCGCGGCCGGCATGTCCGTCGCACGGCTGAACGCGAGTCACGGCAGCCGGGAGGACCGAGCCGAACTGATCGACCACGTCCGCGCGGTCGACGAGGATCGAACGGAGCCCGTCGCGATCATGCTCGACACGAAGGGCCCGGAGATCCGGACCGCACCGCTGCCCGACGGCGAGACGGTATCCCTCGAGACCGACTCCGAAATTCAGTTCGTCGAGGGCGAGGAAGCGACGCCGGAGCGGGTCGGCCTCTCGGTCTCGATCGACGTCGAACCCGGTGATCGCATCCTGCTCGATGACGGCTTGATCGAGACCACCGTGCTCGAGCAGGACGGTGACGTGATTCGGGCGCGGGTCGACACCGGCGGCGAACTCGGCGGCCGAAAGGGCGTCAACGTTCCCGGCGTCGATCTCGATCTTGACGTCGTCACCGAGAAGGATCGAAAGGACCTCGAACTGGCCGCCGAGAAGGACGTCGACTTCGTCGCGGCGAGTTTCGTCCGGGACGCCGAGGACGTCTACGAGGTCGGCGAGGTCCTCGAAGAGCAGGGTGCGGATATCCCGATCATCGCGAAGATCGAACGCGCGGGCGCCGTCGAGAACTTGGACGAGATCATCGACGCCGCCTACGGCGTGATGGTCGCGCGCGGGGACTTAGGCGTCGAGTGTCCGATGGAGGACGTCCCGATGATCCAAAAGCGGATCATCCGGGAGTGCCGCGAGGCGGGCCGGCCGGTCATCACGGCCACGGAGATGCTCGACTCGATGGTCCACGCGCGCCGACCGACCCGCGCGGAGGCCTCTGACGTCGCCAACGCCGTCCTCGACGGCACCGACGCGGTCATGCTCTCGGCCGAGACCGCCGTCGGCGACCACCCCGTCGCCGTCGTCGACGCGATGGACAGCATCGTCCGTCAGGTCGAAGAGTCCAACGAGTACGCCGAGTTGCTCGAACAGCGCGTGCCCGGATCGGGCGAGGCGCGGACCGACGCCCTGGCGCGCTCGGCTCGATTCCTCGCGCGGGATATCAGCGCGGATGCGGTCGTCGCCGCGACCGAGTCCGGATATACGGCGCTGAAAACCGCGAAGTACCGTCCCGGCGTGCCGGTCGTCGCCTCGACGCCCAGCCAGGCGGTCCGCCGCCAGCTCGCGCTGACGTGGGGCGTGACGCCGCTGTACGCGCCGGTCTCGGACCAGGGAGCTGACGCCGTCGTCGAGAAGGCCGTCCAGGCGGCCTTGGACGCCGGCATCGCCGAGAGCGGCGACACCGTCGTCGTCCTCTGTGGGATGATGACCGAACTCGAAGGTGCGAACACGACGAACATGCTGAAGGTCCACGTCGCCGCCGAGGCGCTGACGACCGGCCGCGTCGTCGTCGAGGGCCGGGTCACCGGCCCCATCGCGCGGGTGCCGGACGGCGACCTTTCCGTCGTCCCGGACGGCGCGATCCTCGCGCTGCCGACCGAGTTCGACGCGGAGTTCGAGGGCGATACGAGCCGCATCGGCGGGATCGTCGATGCCGAGCGGGGCATGACCGGCTATCCGGCGCTGGTCGCCCGCGAGATGGACATTCCGATGGTCAGCGGCGCAGACCTCGCAGACCTCGCCGCCGGCGACACCGTCACCCTCGACGCCGAACGCGGCGTCGTCTACGGCGGCGAGATCGGCGACCGGACCGAACGACCCTGACCGGAGATCGGGACCGGCGTCGGACGGCGGCCGACGCCCGGGGACCACGGACCACGGCTTTTTGACGGCGGGACTACTACGACCCACTATGACTGACGAGTCGCCCGGGAGCGGCGACGACACCGAGGACCCGTGGCGCGAGTCGTCGACGGATTCGAATATCGAGACGGCGACCGACGCGAGCGGCCCCGGCGCGAGCGGCACCGACACCGGCGAGGACGAGTGGAGCGTGCGCGACGACCGCGACGATGACGGTGATCGCAATCGCATCCCGATCGATCTCTCCGGCTCGCGGGACGACGACTCGGACGAGACGGACGAGACCGGGACCGAAGGCGAATACGTCCCCGAGGACAGTTCGACGCCGATCGAACCGGGCGACCCGGACCTCGAGAACGCGCTGTTCGTCCTTCTGGGCGCGGTCGCGATGGTGCTCGTGCTCGTTCGCCTGGTGATGATTCCGATGGGGTGATCGGCCGGACGACCACACGGGTCGCGGGGCGTCGACTCGACGCCTGAGTTCGCCTGGTGAATCAGGATCGGCGAACCGGAACCTCGTCGCGAGGGTAAAAATCACTCTTGAAACGCGGTAAACATTTAATCGGGAGAAGGCCTAACCTCCGTATATGGTCGAATCCCTCGTGGGGAACGTGCCGTTGTTGCTGCTGGTAGTGGGACTCGCGTTGATGGTGCTCGAAGCCGTTTCGCCGGGGGCGCATCTCATCGTCATCGGGATCGCACTGGTCGGGGCCGGCCTCGTCGGGATGCTCTTCCCGCCCGCGGCGAACGTGCTCGTACTGGCGGGACTGACGCTCGTCATCGGACTCGCCGCGGCCTACGTCTACCGGGAGTTCGACTTCTACGGCGGGAAGGGGACCGCCCAGACGTCGGATTCGAACTCGTTGGCTGGGGCGACGGGCTACGTCACCGAGCCCGTCACGACCCGCAGCGGCGAGGTCAAACTCGACGAGGGCGGGTTCGCGCCCTACTACAGCGCACGGTCCACGAGTGGGACCATCGAGGAGGGCGAGGAGATCATCGTCATCGATCCGGGCGGCGGAAACGTGCTCACGGTCGAATCGCTCGACGCGCTCGGCGAGGACGAGATCGACCGCGCGCTCGCACGAGAGACGGCCGAGACCGACCCGGACGACGAGGGCGGGAACGTGTCGTCCGAAAGCGGAAGCGAAACCGACGCCGACGCCGAGACGGAAACGGAGAAGTCGCGATAGCCGCAGGTGTGCTATTGAAGAACACATGTAGCCGAAATAAGGGAACGCTTTTCTGTCCACCGGCGTAACGGCG
Organism: Natrinema salifodinae; assembly: GCF_900110455.1. NCBI lineage: Archaea > Methanobacteriati > Methanobacteriota > Halobacteria > Halobacteriales > Natrialbaceae > Natrinema > Natrinema salifodinae. The sequence continues at coordinate 86,851 of NZ_FOIS01000004.1, forward strand.
AAATATGGTGCCACCACTGATCCCGATGCAGACCGGCGGTGCGTTGCTGTTCGTCGGTGCTCTCGTACTCGTCGTCGTCGTCGCTGCGCTGTTAAGCGCGATCGAGATCGTCGACGCGTACGAGAAGCGCGCCTTGACCGTCTTCGGGGAGTACCGAAAGCTCCTCGAACCGGGGATCAACTTCGTCCCCCCGTTCGTCTCGAACACCTACCGGTTCGACATGCGAACGCAGACGTTAGACGTCCCCCGGCAAGAAGCCATCACCCGAGACAACTCGCCCGTCACGGCCGACGCCGTCGTCTACATCAAGGTGATGGACGCCAAGAAGGCGTTTCTGGAGGTCGACGACTACAAGCGCGCCGTCTCCAACCTCGCCCAGACCACCCTCCGGGCCGTGCTGGGCGACATGGAACTCGACGACACGCTGAACAAGCGCCAGGAGATCAACGCCCGCATCCGCCAGGAACTCGACGAACCCACCGACGAGTGGGGGATCCGCGTCGAGAGCGTCGAGGTCCGCGAGGTCAACCCCTCGAAGGACGTCCAGCGCGCGATGGAGCAACAGACCTCCGCCGAGCGGAAACGCCGCGCGATGATTCTGGAAGCCCAGGGTGAACGGCGCAGCGCCGTCGAGAAGGCCGAGGGTGACAAGCAAAGCGAGATCATCCGCGCCCAGGGTGAGAAGCAGAGCCAGATCCTCGAAGCCCAGGGTGACGCGATTTCGACCGTGCTGCGGGCCCGCTCCGCGGAATCGATGGGTGAGCGCGCGGTCATCGACAAGGGCATGGAGACACTCTCCGAGATCGGTCAGGGCGAGTCCACGACGTTCGTCCTGCCCCAGGAACTGTCCTCCCTGGTCGGCCGCTACGGCAAGCACCTCTCCGGCAGTGACGTCGAGAAGGACGGGACGGAACTCGAGGCCCTCGAGTTCGACGAGGAGACCCGCGAACTGATCGGTCTGGACGACATCTCCGAGATCATCGGCGAGATCGATCAGGAGGCCGAGATGGACGTCGAAGCGATGGAACAGGAGGCCCAGGCGATCAAGGAAGGCGAGGACCCGTCGACCATCACCGATCCCGACGAGGTCATCGAGGAGATGGATCAGGACTTCCAGGGCCAGACCGACGGCGGCACCGACGTGCCGACCGACGAGTCTGAGGAGTGACTAAATAACAGAATAATTATCTATAAAAGAGCTAACTGATAATTTTCGGTGAACAAAGCGGAGCGAAACCTGTTTTACCGGTCGCCCCGTTCTGGACGGTACGTAGATATGACATCGCCCGATGGGGTCGACGACGAGAAACGAGCGACCCTGCGCCGATTCGCTGCCCTCGGAGCCGCCTCTCCACTGGTCGGGCGCTCCGATTCAGCAGCGGCTGATACGGGTGAAAGCGACGCCCGCGACGCGATCGCGGGGTATCTCTCCACGACGCCTGGCGCACACTTCTCCAAGATTCGCGACGATCTCCAGCTCGGAACCGGCGAGACCCAACACCACCTGCGCCGGCTCGAGGACGTCGACGCGATCGAGCGCTACCGCGATGGCGACTACAAGCGGTTCGTCACGGCCGGCCGATTCGACGAGTTCGAGAAACGCGCGCTGGGCTACCTCCGGCGGGAGACGCCTCGCGGAATGCTGATCGAACTCCTCTTGAACCCGGACGCGACCGCGGGCAACCTGGCCGACGCGCTGGACGTCTCGCCGCCGACGGTGAGCAAGTACGCCGGCGAACTCGAGGATGCGGGGCTGCTCTCCCGCGACGACGGCTACGCGGTCGAACGTCCGGAGACGGTGCTCGTTCTGGTCGTCCGCCACGCTGACTCCTTTGGCGACCGGGCGCGAGAACTCGCCCGGAACGCGGATCGGTTCCTCGAGTATCGCGGATGAAACGCAGTACGAAGATGCTTACGCCGAGGTAAGACGCTGTTACTTCGGTTCGACAGTTTGCGCTTATGCGTTCGCTCCGTCGACGATATCCAGTAGCTCGATCAGTGACTCGAGTTCGTAGGTCGCGCCCGCCGGTCGGTCGCGGTCGCGGTTGTGGGGTCGTCGGACGTACGCGGTCTCCAGCCCGGCCGCCCGACCGGCGGTGACGTCTTTCGCCGAGTCGCCGACGTAAAGCCCCTCGCTGACGCCGAGCGTGTCGAGCGCGTCCTCGATGTAGTAGGGGGCGGGCTTGCGGCGCTCGTAGCCTTCGAACGTGGGATCACGGCCGCGGACGACCGCGAAATCGAACCCGAAGTGATCGGCGACGAATTCGGCGGTCTCGTGGCGGTTGTTGGTGACAAGGCCGATCGACGTCCGATCGCCGAGTTCGTGAATCGCATCGATATCGTCGTACGTCCCGCGCTCGCCCGAGCGGAGCCGGTCGTGGGTGCCGTTCGAGGCGTACGTCTCCTTCAGTTCCCAGAACCGCGCGGGATCGATCCCGAGGTCCGCGCAGTGCGCTCTAATCCGTTCGTAGTCGTGGCGCCTGAAATCGCGTCGCTGGGCGGGCGTCGGGTCGGCGCCGAGCTCGGCGAGCGCGGCGTCACCGGCGTCTGCGTACACCTGCGGATCGGTCCGAGGTCCGTCGAGGATGATCCCGTCCATGTCGAACAGTACCGGCGTCATTCGACACGAAATCGTACGTCGCGGGTAAAAGAGGTTCGGCGTCGCGCGTGACTCTCGGAACGATCGGTAAAATACGGAGAGAGAAGCGAGAGCTGGCGACGTGCCGGGCTTAAATATCGACTTTCCAGGTGGTGCTGGAGGAGTAACCCCATTTTTCGATCTCCACGTTATAATCTCCCTCCTGGAGTGCGGTGATGTTCGAGCCGACCTCTTTCGCCGTCATTCCGAGCTCCTTGCCGATGAGGCGGGACTTGAAGTACGTCTTGGTCGCCGCGTTCTCCCGGAGGTACTCCAGAATCCGCTGTTGTTTGCTCGTGAGGTCGGGCGCCATTGCAGTGCTCATACACAACGGGATGACAGGAACGGCCTTAGGGGGTTTGGTACGCGCGGTTAACCGACCGCAGTCGTGCGATTTCACCGGGGAGTAATCGGCGAATAATCGGACGGAAAGGTTTCGTTGGTACGTCCGGTTAAAACATCCCGGGTGCGGACTGTCGTTTGTTCGTGATCGTTACCGGCCGACGGGAGCCGATCGGCGGGTCCGACCAGCGGGGAGCGGTGCGGATGCGTCGACGCCGGTGACGGTCACGCGTCGACGTCGTAATACGGTGTTACGAACGGTCCGAACGCGCAGGCGACCGCTTCGCCGAGCGCATCCGCGCGGTCGGTCAGCCCGTCCGTGAGCGCGCCGGCGGCGCCGTCCGACTCGGCGACGTTCTCGGTTCCGAGCAGGTCGTCCATCACCGGTCCCAGCTCCGCACCGTCGTCGAGTCGCGCCGCGACCCCGTCGGGAAGCCGCAGCGTCGGCCCGCCGCCCCGTCCCACTCGCTCGCCGTCGGTGACGGCAGCCCACATGATCAGCGAGAGGCCAGGTGTCCCGTCCAGCCGGGCAACCCCGCCTTCGAGGCCGACGCCGTAGTCGGCGTCGGCTGCGGCGAGCGCACGGCGGGCGCGGTTCTCCGCGCCGGTGACGGTCTCCTCGATCGACCAGGGCTGTTCGCTGACGCCGGAGTCGACGTTGACCGCGGTGACGGTCGGCTCGTATCTTGCGAGCGTCCGCTCGACCGCGTCGACCTTGACCGGGTTCGTGCTCCCGACTGCGAGTTTCATACCACCCGTTCGAACGGGGTGTAGTTGGAGGCTCCGCTTCGGAACTCCTTCCCTGCTTGAATGTTACTCTTCATCATGCTCTTTTCCTCGAATTATCCGGTTTCGCTGGGGATCTGGCCGAGATTTCGAAACCATTAAACCTCGAGTGTCTGAACGTGGAAGGTAACGATCCGCCCGGGCTTTTGCGATCGGTTCGGCCGGGAGCACTCGCCATCGCATGACTAACGCACCATCGAACACGAGAGTACGACGTAGCGAACACGAAACGAGCGAACAGGAGACCGAAACCGAGACGCAAGACCAGGATCTCGTTTGCCCCGAGTGTGCGGGCAACCTCGTCGTCGACGACGAACACGGCGAGACCGTCTGCGAGGACTGCGGCCTGGTCGTCGAAGAGGACTCGGTCGACCGCGGCCCCGAGTGGCGCGCGTTCGACGCCGCCGAGAAAAACGAGAAGTCCCGCGTCGGCGCCCCGACCACGAACACGATGCACGACAAGGGGCTGTCGACGAACATCGACTGGCGCAACAAGGACGCCTACGGCAACTCGCTGGGCTCGCGCCAGCGCGAGAAGATGCAGCGCCTGCGCAAGTGGAACGAGCGCTTCCGTACCCGCGACTCCAAGGAGCGCAACCTCAAGCAGGCCCTGGGTGAGATCGACCGGATGGCCTCCGCGCTCGGCCTCCCCAACAACGTCCGCGAGACCGCCTCTGTCATCTACCGGCGTGCGCTCGACGAAGACCTCCTGCCCGGACGCTCCATCGAGGGCGTCTCGACGGCCTGCGTCTACGCCGCCGCCCGCCAGGCGGGCGTCCCCCGCAGCTTAGACGAGATCGCGGACGTCTCCCGCGTCGAGAAAAACGAGATCGCGCGCACCTACCGCTACGTGGTCCGCGAACTCGGCCTCGAAGTCCAGCCCGCCGACCCCGAGAGCTACGTCCCCCGCTTCGCCTCGGGCCTGGAGCTCTCCGACGAGGCCGAACACCGCGCGCGCTCGCTGCTCCAGAACGCCAAGGAGAAAGGCGTCCACTCCGGGAAGTCGCCGGTCGGCCTCGCGGCCGCCGCGGTCTACGCCGCCGCCCTGCTGACCAACGAAAAGACCACCCAGGCCGCCGTCTCCGACGTCGCCGACATCTCCGAAGTGACGATCCGGAACCGCTACCACGAACTCCTCGAAGCCGAGGACACGATCGGCCTGGCGTAACCGTCTCGCCGCATCTTCGCTTCGTCGCTCGCCGGTCGGCGGAACGACACCGTTTTTGCCGTTCTCGTCCGCAGTTGAGCACGATGAGCCTGCAGTTCGATTCCTTCGTCCTCGCAGCGTCGACGGCGGATCTCGCGGACGCAGCCGATCCCGTCGCTCGCGAGCACGCCGACGCGATCGAGTTCCGAATGGACCTGGCCGACGAACCGCTCGCCGCGCTCGAGGACTACGACGGCGAGGTGCCGATCCTCGCGACCAACCGCGCCGAGTGGGAGGGCGGCGAGGCGAGCGACGACGGCCGGCTCGAGGCGCTAGCCGAGGCGACCACCGTCGACGGCGTCGAAGCGATCGACGTCGAACTCGAGTCGATCCTCGCGGACGAGGCCGACGAGCTACTCGAGACCGCACGCGACGTCTCGATCGTCGCGTCGGCCCACGACTTCGAGGGGACCCCGCCACGAAACGAGCTGGTCCGCACGCTGACCGAGGCCGGCAAGCACGCCGACGTCGCGAAGGTGGCTGTCACGGCCGAATCGAAAGCCGATACCCTCGCGTTGCTCTCGGCGACCGAACAGCTGACTGCCCACGGCGACGCCGTCGCGACGATGGCGATGGGCGACGTCGGACGCCACACGCGCGCGGTCGCGCCGGTGTACGGTTCGAAGATCGGCTACGCGCCCGTCGACCCCGACGACGCGACCGCGCCAGGCCAGTACGATCTCGAGACGCTCGCGGGCCTGATCGGGAGTCTCGACTGATCCGCTCGCGTTCGACGAACGGGAACGTGTTACCGGAGACGGCCGATTCGGCAGCCGTCTTTGCTGCAAGCTGAAAAACAATCGAAATCGGAACGTTAAGGGTGGGGATCCCCTACCATCTCCACGTACAATGACATGGCTCCGTGCGCTCCTCGCTGCCGGCCTCTCGGTTCTCATGCCCGGCGCGGGACACGCCCTCGTTCGGGACTGGCTCCGCGCCGTCGGCTTTGCCGGCCTCTTCCTCGCGGCGAGCGCGATCCTCCTGCCGATCGATCAGGTCGCGGCCCTCGGCCCGATCACGAGCTCCGGCGACCTCTCCAAGTACGCGACCGTCATGACCGAGGAAACCGGCCAGATGACGCAGTTCTTCCTCTCGTTTATCGCCCTGTTCGCCGCGATCGACGCGACCTTCCGCGCGCTCGGCTTCCCGCCAGGCGGGACCGACGACGACGGCGCGACGTGCCCGCACTGCGGGAAGGAAATCGACGAGGAACTCGAGTTCTGCCACTGGTGTACGACGCGGCTCGACCCCGACCCCGAGACGGCCGACGACGGCCCCGTTCGTCCGTAAATCACGGCCCCGCGGGGCGCGGCTACTCGATCGCGCGATATAACCACGCTAGTACTACTTTGCCGGGACCCTTTTCATCGCGCGTCGGATATCGCGGACAGCGACGTCGATCGCCTGGCACGGCCCGTGGCCCGCGACCCGCGGCCGCGAGACGTGAGATGCAACCCGTCGGCTGCGAGCGACGGCCGCGATCGACGGGAGTACTTCGATGCGAACGGACGATACCAGCACCTATCACGACGACCGCGGCGAACAGCTCTCGGGAGCGAGCGACGAATTCGAGCGGTACGTGAGCTACGCGGACGGCGACGGGACGATCATCTGCGATCGCCGAAACCCGTCCGCCTGGCTCCGGTCGACGGCCGTCCGACCGTGTCGGCGGTAACCGACTGGAACGCCGCCGACGGACGACCCGTCGTCGACGTCAATCGGCGAGCGGCGGCTCCGGCTGCCGGCGGCGCCGGCGGCAGTCGGCGATCAGCGACACCGGGAACAGACAAACCCGGTCGGCTCGACGGCCGTGAGCTGCGTCTCCGGCAACGACCGCCCGCACTCGGCACAGCGGGCCCAGTAGATCCGGTCCGCATCGGATTCGTCCTCGGCTGCGCGCGCGGCGGCATCCGCGCCCGCGTCCGCTCGCTCGATCGTGATCGACCGATCGCCGATCTCGGTGACCGTCCCGTCGATCGGCGCGTGCTGTGCGATGCTGATCCCGTCGGCCGGCCTGGCGATCATCTCGTTCGTCTCGACCTCGTCGCCGGGACGGACGATCGGCTCGCTGGGAACCACCAGGCCCTCGAACGCGGGGTTCGTGATCAGGGGTACTTCGACGCGATCCGGAACGAGCGTCTCGGTCGGTTCGGTCTCGTGAACGGACTGCTTCCAGGCCGCGGACGCGAGGACGTTGACGCGGCCGCCGCTCCCGAGACGATTGTCCGCGACGACTGAGTCGTCCAGGACGAGCAAACAGTTCGTCCGCTTGCGAACGCCGAACTCCTCGGGCGGCCGCTGGATCTCGAAGCACCACCCCGGGCCGCCGTCGAGGATGACCTCGTTCCCGGCGAGCCCGTCGGTTCGACCCGCCGCCTCGAGGAGGTCCGTGGCGGGCGTTCCGATCGGCACCTCGAGGAAGCGGTGGGTGGGGACCCGGCCGTCGACGTGGACGAACTTCCGGGTCACCGGTTCGTCCTCGACGAGCGCGCGGTAGACGTTGTAGAGCGTCTCGGTGTTCTGGACGATCCAGCCGTAGTCCATCGGGAGATCATCGCCCCGAATCACCTCGCCCGCGACGAGCCGCATGAGGACGCTCTCCATCCCGAATTCGTACTTGTCTTCGGTGTAGGCGATGACGAGCCCCGTCTCGGCCTCGCCGACCGGGAGGTCGGCCGGCTCGTAGATCGTCGCGTCGGTCGCCGCCTCCAACTCTCCCAGCCACTCCTCGCGGTTGGACCGCTTGGCGCCGACGACGATCCGGTCGAACGCGCGATCGAGCAGCCCCTCGAACAGCGCGACTAACTCTTCGGTGCGCGCACGTCCCAGCCACTTGTCCATGTAGTAGTTCGGTTCGCTCTCCTGGTGGTTCACCAACAGCGAGTCGACCGCCTCGAGGCGTTCCCACTTCGCGTAGGTCGGAAATCCGGCGCCCCCTGCGCCCGCCAGGCCGGCGTTGCGCAGCGTCACCGCGAATTCGGGCAGCTCGACCGCTTTGACTTGCTCTCGAGTGACGCTCATAGCACGCGTATATTGATGCTAGCAACCACCATAGAGGTTGGTCGTTCGTTCTCCGGAAACCCGTGAAAAATTGGGCGTTAGGCCGTGACTCGGTGCATGATGCGGTGACTGTCACCGGGACTGGGAGATGGTCGGTCGATCGCGGTCGAACGGCCCGTCGGCTGTGGTGGATGCTAGCAATTAACTGTGTCGGTGAAGCGAGAAGACGTCGAAACCGGTTATTTCTCGATGATGCTCTCCTCGACGGGCTCGCCGAAGTGGCGGGCCGTGTCCTCGGAGTACAGCAGGATCTCGTCGCCGGATTCGAGGTCCGTGACCGCCTTACGACCCTCCGAGGAGGCGACCTTGATCGTCTCGGCGTTCTGGAGCAGCGTCTCGATGCGGTCGCCGTCGTCGGTCTCCAGGCCGATCCGGAACATCGGCCGCTGTTCGATCTTGACCCGGCCGACGATGGCCTCGCGGGTATTGCCGTCGGTGTCGATGACCTGAACCTCGTCGCCGCTCTGAAGCTCCGAGAGGTACTTCGTGCCGCCGTCGGGCGTGCGGACGTAGGCGTGGACCGCGCCTGCGTTGACCCGGAAGGGGCGGGAGGCGACGTACGGCGACTCGGCGGTCTCGGCGTGGACGAAGACCAGGCCGCGGCTCATCGAGCCGACGAGCATCCCCTCGTCGTGTTCGAGCAGGTTGCCGGTGTCGACGCAGACTCGGTCGGCGCTGCCGGCCCGCTCGACGTCGAGCACCTCGGCGTACTCCAGGTCGAGGGTCTCGCGCTCGGCCTCGTCGCGAACCTCGACGGTCTCGCGGATCTCGTCGGGGTCGTCCGAGTCGAGCAGGACGGCGTCGGCGCCGATCTCGAGGGTTTCGAAGGCCGTCTTGGCCTCCTCGGCGCTGGTGACGCCGGCGATCAGGTCGGTCTCCTCGCCGATGCGCGCGATCAGGTTCTCGAGCGGGATGATCGTCCAGTCCTCGCCGACGACGATCGTGTGCTCGGCCTCCTCGGCGGCCGCTTCGGCGAAGCGTTCGTACTCCTTGCCGAGGATGCGGACGTACGCGCCACGGTCGAAGTCGCCGTCGCGGCGCAGCGTCGAGAGGTCCGCCGAGCCCGAGAAGTCCTCGGGCAGTTCGATCGTCGCGTCGCCCTCGCCGGCCTTGCCGACGACGACCGAATCCGCCTGCGCGGGCGGGTCGCCGTCCTCGTCTTCGGCGTCGTCGACGAGGGTCACGTCCCCGTCGGTCCGGAACGCCGCGACGTTGATATCGCCGAGTTCGCGGACGCGTTCCACGTCGTCTTCGTCGACCAGTACCCAGTCTGCGCCCGCTTCGAGCGCGGCGGTGATCCGCTCCCGGCGGTCGTCCCAGTCGCCGACTGCGTCGTCGGCTTTTACCCAGACAGCTCGCGTCATAAATCGACCCTCGAAGGGAACCGGCTTGAACGTGGCGGATCGGGCAGGGGCGACAGGTGATCGATTCGATACCGGCGGGCGTCGAACCGCCGTACGGGTCGATCGGCAGCCCGTTCCGACTCTCACGACCGATCGAACGTTCCGATACTCTGAACAGTAGCGACAGTAATGATAGTACGGATATTTTAGCAGAAAATGAATAGCGCGGCCCTTATCGCCGACTATAGTAGCCACTGAAAGTCAATGCACACCCGATCGCATGACAGACGTGCGATCGGTGTGTAAATCGTTTCAGTTGTTACTATATTGCAACGCCTACGCGAGAAGACGAGCAGTGACTGGGCGATCACGTAAGACCTTTCCAGCAGATCAGCCGATAGCGAGGGTATAGTGCTGATATGGATTCAATATGGCTTCGTTGATCTTCTGACTGACCAAATTACTGGTCTCGAACTGTCGCGCAGCCGTAGATCGGTGTTATTTCCTCTTCTGTCGCCATTTGGTAATAGATGACCAGACTCGCTGACGTCCCTTCTGAACAACCATCCTCGGGATAGGTACCGACACCATCCCGAGGTGCCCACGGGAACTGTACAGGGTTGGTATCGTCGATGGTAACGGTAACCTCTCTCGGAGTACCGTCAATGATCCTGTTCTCGTCGGCTGATCGGGCACCAAGCTCGTATTCGTGGTCGAAGATTGTCTCTCCAGCCTTGTTAGTTACGGTGACCACGAAGTCGTGTGGTTTCTCGGCGCCATTATACATATTAGCGTAGTGACGGTCGGACTCCTCTTCAAGGAAGGTAGAGCAACCCGCGAGGGTTGCGCTAGTGAGGGTCGCTATCGAGGTGAGTAGGTTTCGCCGAGAGACCATACAAATTAGACACATATAGGAGGACAAATATTTTATCAGATATCCTCCAAATAGCTAACTTATGTGTGTCTGAATTAACATACACGGGCGATAAGGGAGTCTAGTTGAAACGACGACCAGAAGAGGTTCGACTCGGCGAAACGTTGAGGGCGCCGCCGCACCTACGAGCGAGCAGATGGCTGTCTACGACGCGATCTGTTTCGATCTCGATCGGACTCTCTGCGAGCCCACCCAGGACGCCGCCGACCTGCTCGACGCGACGTTCGACCACACCGGCCGCGAGCGGTTCTGTACGCCCGCGGATCTGCGAGCCGCGGTGCCCGATCTGCCGACCGCCGAGACGGATCGGGAGTTCTACGAACACCTCTTCGCCGAAGTCGCGCGCCGCGCCGGCGTCGAGTCCGACGTCGCGCCGGACCTTGCCGCGGAGTACCTCGAGTTGCAGGACCCGACCGCGGTGCAGTTCCGACCAGGCGCGCGAGCCGCGCTCGACCACGCCCGCGACCGGGGTCGCGTCGGCCTGATCACGAACGGCGGCCGGAAGACACAGACGCAGAAGCTCCGGTCGCTGGGGATCGAGGACGCGTTCGACGTGCGGGTGTTCACCGACCCCAGCGCCGGGATCTACCCGAAGCCGGACGCGGCTCCCTTCGAGTACGCGCTCGCCGAACTCGACGTCGCGCCGGATGCAGCGATCCACGTCGGCGACTCGCTGCACGCCGACGTCGCGGGCGCCAACGCGATGGGTCTGGACTCCGCCTGGCTCGACACCGGCCGCGACGGCCCCCGCGAGCACGAGCCGACCTACGAACTCGCGTCGCTCGAGGCGTTCGAGACGGTCGTCTGAGCCGCGTCGATCGCTACCGGTCGTTCGGCAGCAGATCCATGTGAACGACCGCCTGGTACTGGGTGTCGGTCCCCTCCGAGAGGCGCTTGAGTAGCGCCGCCGCGTTCGGGACGCTCTCGGGCAGTTCGAACGGGTCGTTCTCGTCCTCTCCCCGTCGCTTGCAGAGCTTGACGAACGCCGCCAGGTTCTCGGTGACTCCCGACCGGACGTAGACCACGCCGACATCGCGGTCGAGTCGCTCTCGCCAGTCCTCGATCACGGGCTCGATCGCGCGGCGGGGCTGTTGCATGCGCTCGGCCAACTCCTCGGCGTCGACGTCGACGGCCGCCTCCTCGCCCAGTCCGTCGAAGACCGCTTGGAGGTCGTCCGTCTGCTCTTCGATCGACGGCGCGTCGGCCTCCGCGTCGAGCAACTCGGCGACGGCCTCGACCTCCTCGCGCCGGACCGCGACGGGGTAGACGAAGTCGTGGGTCTCCTTCGGCAGCGCGTACGACTGCCCCTCGACGCCCTGATCGCCGGTTCCGGACCGGCCCAACATCAAGTCGAGAATTCCCATATCTGAACGGGGTATCGAGAGGTGAATAAGTGTTCCGTGGTCGAGACGACGGCGGCGCTACCAGTCGTCGCCGAGCGCCGCCTTCGCGCCGCCGTAGCCGCTCGCGGTCGTCCAGATCCGCCCGCTGGCCGCGTGCTCGACCTCGTAGGAGCCGCCGCAGGCGCCACAGCGGTACCGATCGGGCGCTTTCACCGGCTTCGAGGCGCGGTGGCGCTTTGCGGTCCAGTCGCAGTCGGCCCCGAGACACCGGAGGACGTACCGCGGGTCCGCGAACTCCTCGCAGTGGCGCGGCGCGTCCAGCCGCGCGGCCGCCTCGCGGAAGCGCGCGCCGTGGCCGGACTCGCCGAAGCGCTGGAACTCCCAGGCGTGGACGAGTTCGTGGCGGACGATCCCGGCGAACGCCGGCCACTCGTAGCGCTCGTAGGCTCGCCTGGCGAGCACAATCGTCGCCGTCTCGCGGGCGGCGTCCCAGCGACACGCGCCGGCGCGGCGCTTCGCGCGTTTCGAAACAGTCCACTCGAGGGCGGCGAGGTCGACAGCTAGGTCGTACTCGTCGACGACCTCGCGGGCGTGGATCCGCGCGCGGGCGAGGATCTCGTCCGCGAGCGTCAGTCGTTCGCCGTCGGTCACGTACGGGCCGATGGAACGCAAACGGGGACCGAAGGGCTTTCGATTCCGCCGATGGGGGACCGTCGACCCGGTGGGCCGGACGGCTCTATGACGAACGGCGGAATCCGTCTCCGTCCTCGATCAGTGCTTCGAGCGCCGCGACGACCCGGTCGCGTTCGTCCTCGCGAACGACAAGGCTCTGCTCGAGTTGTAGCCCGCCCCGATCGCCCCGCGCGAGCCAGTTGACGAAGTTGTTCGGGCTGGCACCGGCGTACGGTCCGTCCGAAACCGCCTCGACCGGGGGCGTGACCGCCGCGTCGAGTCGATCGCTGACGCAGCGTTTGACTGCGAGGTCGATCCCGCCGCCGACGACGACCCGATCGCCGGCGAGCCCGTGCAGGCTGATCACGGTCTCGAAGCCCCGATCGGCGATCGTCTCGAGCAGCGGGTACTCGTCCGGACCGATCGCCGAGGAGGGCGGGTGCCACAGGTCGAACTCCTCGCCGTCTTCGTGGTAGCCGAGACACGCCCAACAGCTGGCGTCGGACAGCCGGGTCGCGAGTTCGAGCGCCTGCTCGGCTGTTCCCGGTTCGACCCGCCCGCCGTGTGCGGCACAGACCAGCACCTCGTCGTTCGATCCGTCGTCGTAGAGGAATTCGGAGTAGTGTCCCGTATCGGTCCGCTCGAGCGGTTGCGTCGTGATGGTCGGCCGTGACACGGACGCAGCCTATGACGGACGGGAGGATAACTGTTCGACCCGCGGGAGCCGGGTGCGAACGACGGCGGCGACGCGCTCCCGCCCGTTGTTAGTAACTAATCTGCGAATAGTTAGTAAGAACGGTGCATAATACGGCGTCTAATAGCAGCTGGATTAATAAGCGAGTACCTCCGAGATCGAACTAATGAGTCCCCACGAGTCGGCGCACGCCCACGACGACTCGCCCTCCCGCGACGATCACGGTCACGGGCACGAACACGATCATAGCCACGGTCACGGACACGGCGACGGGAACACGAGCAGCCGCAAGCTCGCCGCGGTCTCGCTCATCAACGTCGTCGGCTTCGTCGTCGAACTCGCCGGCGGCCTGGCGTTCGGTTCGGTCGCGCTCATCAGCGACGCCATCCACATGCTCTTCGACGCGCTAGCGTACGTGATGGCCTTCGCGGCGGCCTACGTCGCCGAGCACTACGGCGAGGGCGAGCGCTGGACGTACGGTCTCCACCGCCTCGAGCCGTTCGCCGCGTTCGTCAACGGACTGTTGCTTCTGCCGATGGTCGGGTTCATCCTCTGGGAGTCGTATCACCGGTTCCTCGAGCCCGTCGCCATCGGCACCGCTCCGACGCTCGCGATCGCGACGGGCGGCCTGCTGGTCAACGTCGGTTCGGTCGCCGTCCTCCACGGCGACGCGATGAGTCTCAACGAGCGGGGCGCGTTCTACCACCTGCTGGGCGACGCCGGCGGCTCCGTCGCCGTCATCGTCTCCGTGCTCGTCGTCGAGTGGACCGGGCACCGGATCGTCGACCCGATCACCGCGGCCCTGATCGCCGCCGTCGTGGCCTGGTCGGCCGTCAGAGTCCTGCGCGGCAGCGGCGAGATCTTCTTCCTGAAGACGCCCCTGGAGAGCGACGAGATCCGCGGGCACATCCGCGAGCTCGACGGCGTCGATCGGGTCGACGACTTCCACGCCTGGCAGATCTGCAGCCAGATCACGGTCGCGACGGTCCACCTCGAAACGGGCGTCGAGACGATGACGGAAGCGGAGTCGGTGGTTGACCGCGTCCACGACGAACTCGCCCACCACGGCGTCGATCACGCGACCGTCGAGGTATCGCCCAGCTACACCGATCGCGACGTGTATCTGGATACGCACTGCCACTGAACGTGGCGAGCTTCGAAGAAGAATCAGGAAAGCAGGAACTCAGGCTTCGATCGCCAGGCCGGCTTCGGCGAGCGCGTCCTCGGTCGAGAGGTCGTCGTGGACGACGCCGGCGACCGCCCGCGCGATGGCCTCGGGGTTCTCGTGCTGGAAGATCGACCGGCCCATCGAGACGCCCGCGCCGCCGGCGTCCATCACGCCGCGGACCATCTCGATCGTCTGGCGGTCGGTGCCCTTCGAGCCGCCGGCGATGACGACCGGAAGGCGAGTCGATTCGACGACGTGCTGAAAGCTCTCGGCGTCGCCGCTGTAGCCCGTCTTGACGATGTCGGCGCCGACCTCCTCGGCGAGACGGACCGCGTGCCCGAGCGCTTCGGGGTCTTCGGGGTCGACGCCGGGGCCACGGGCGTAGGCCATCGCGAGCACGGGCATGCCGAGCCGTTCGGCCGCCGCGGTGACCTCGGAGAGCTGGGTGATCTGGTCGGGTTCGTGGTCGGAGCCGACGTTGATGTGGAAGGAGACGGCGTCGGCGCCGACGCGGACGGCCTCCTCGACGGTGCCGGTCATCCGTTTGTCACTCTCGTCGGGCCCGATCGTCGTCGAGCCGTTGAGGTGGACGATGTAGCCCTGGTCGTTTTTATTGTCGTGGACGCGGGGCGCGACGCCCTTCTGCGTGAGGACTGCGTCCGCGCCGCCGCTGGTCACGCCGTCGATGGTCGATTCGATGTCTTTCAGCCCCTGGACGGCGCCCATCGTGAGCCCGTGATCCATCGGGACGATCACGTAGGAGCCGTCTGTACCGATCCTGTCGAGTCGCGCGTCGATGCCTGTGGTAGTCATTGCGAGTTTGTAGCAAGCTTGTGGTTATGGCTGTTCTGGTTCCGGTGTATCTTCCGTATCGACCGTGATAGAGTCCGCGCCGCGGCGCGCGCCTCGCTTGAGTTCGCGGGCCTTGGCCTCGAGTCGGTCGACCGCGTCGCTCGGGTCGTCGCTCGAAGCGATGTTCTGAGACTCCGTTTCAGTGCCCGCTGAGCCGTGCTCAGCGATGATGTCCACGAGCGCGCTGCCGACGATGACGCCGTCCGCGCCCGATTCGACGATTTCGGCGGCGTGGTCGCCCTCGCTGACGCCGAAGCCGACCGCCTTGGGCACGTCGTACTCGGAGAGGCGCGCCAGGCTGTCGTGGGTCGCGGTCGAGACGTTTTCGCGTGCGCCCGTGGTTCCGAGGCGGGCCTGGACGTAGGCGAAGCCCGAAACCTGCGACATGATAGCATCGAGGCGCTCGCCCTCGGTCGTCGGCGCGATGATGAAGACGAGATCGAGCCCGTTGTCGTCGCAGGCCCGACGCAGCGGGTCGGCCTCCTCGGCGGGGAGGTCGGGGACGATGATTCCCGAGAGGCCCGCGTCGGCCGCCCGTTCCACAAAGGGCCGCACGTCGGGTTCCGAACCGTACTGGAGGATCATGTTGTAGTAGGTCATCACCAGCAGCGGCGCCTCCGTCTCGAGGTCGTCGACCAACTCGAAGAACCCCTCGGGGGTCGTGCCGGCCTCGAGCGCGCGGTTGATCGCCCCCTGAATCGTCTGCCCCTCCGCGATCGGCTCCGAGAACGGCAGGCCGAGTTCGATCAGATCCGAGCCGCCCCGATCCAGGGCCTCGACGTACTCCTTGGTGTCCGCGAGGGACGGATCGCCGGCGGTGATATAGGTGATCAGCGCCGGGTGGTTCTCGCGGACGGCCGCTTCGACGTCGCTGTCGTATTCGCCGGGGGCGGATCGCGATTCGTCGCTCACGAGTCGAACACCTCCACGTCCGGCGCGGCCGCAAGGTCGCGTTTCTCGGTCTCCTCGAGAACGGTCTCCAAGTCCTTGTCGCCGCGCCCGGAGACGGTGACGACGACCAGGTCGCCGAGGTCCTCGTGGGCTTCTTCCAAGTACCCCAGGGCGTGGCTCGACTCCAACGCCGGGATGATCCCCTCGAGTCTGGAGAGCCGGTGGAAGCCGTTGAGCGCGGCCTCGTCGTCGACGCTCGTCGGTGTCACGCGACCGGTCTCGACGAGATGCGAGAGCTCCGGCCCGACGCCGGCGTAGTCCAGCCCCGCGCTGACGCTGTGGGACTCGACGATCTGGCCGTCCGTGCTCTGGAGGAGTTTCGTCATCGCGCCGTGGAGGACGCCGTCGGTCCCCGTCGAGAGCGTCGCGGAGTTTGGCGCGACGGCCTCTTCCTCGTCGATCTCGAGACTCGAGCCGCCGGCTTCCACGGCGACGAGGTCGACCTCTTCATCGGGAACGAAGGCGTGGAACGTCCCCATCGTGTTCGAACCGCCGCCGGCGCAGGCGACGACGCTGTCGGGAAGCCGACCCGCCTGCTCGCGGACCTGTTCGCGGGCCTCCTGGCCGATGACAGCCTGGAAGTCCCGGACCAGCTTCGGGAACGGGTGCGGGCCGACGACTGAGCCGATCACGTAGTGCGTCCGCTCGACGGTCGTCGCCCAGTCGCGCATCGTCTCGTTGATCGCCTCCTTCAGGGTCCCGCTGCCGGTCTCGACGGGATTGACCTCGGCCCCGTTCATCCGCATCCGGTAGACGTTCGGCCGCTGGCGGTTGACGTCCGTCCGGCCCATGTAGATCTCACAGGGCATATCGAGGTGGGCCGCAGCCATCGCCGTCGCGGTGCCGTGTTGCCCGGCGCCGGTCTCGGCGATGATCCGCTCCTTGCCCATGTACTTGGCCAGCAGGACCTGGCCGAGTGCGTTGTTCAACTTGTGCGCGCCGCCGTGGACCAGGTCCTCGCGCTTGAGGTAGACTTCGCGGTCGTAGCGTTCGCTCAGCCGGTCGGCGCGCTGGAGCGGCGTCGGCCGGCCGCCGAAGTCCCGCATCCGCTCGCGGAACTCGTCCATGAAGCCGTCCTCGTTCTCGAGGACGTACCGCTCGTAGGCGTCCTCGAGTTCCTGCAGGGCCGGCATCAGCGCCTCGGGGACGTACTGGCCACCGTAGTCGCCGAAGGTACCCGTGCCCGCCTGCCCGGTGTCGCTCTCGCCGTCGCGGTCGCGCTCGCCTGTACTCATGTCTGAATCGCTCCGTCGTGGTCGTTGTCGTACTCGTTCATGTCGTCTCTCACTCCGTCGATTCCGATCGCGGCTCCGACTCCGCTTCCGCCCGCGCGAGCCGCCGCGTGTTCTCGGTCACGTCGCTATCGCCCGCGCCGTGGTCCATGATGGCGCTGCCGACCAGCAACGCGTCGGCACCGGCTTCGCGCATCTGCCGGACGTCGGCCGGCGACGAGATCCCGCTCTCGGCGATCAGCGTTACGTCATCGGGTACGTGGGGAGCGACCGACTCGAAGGTTTCGAGGTCCACCTCGAGCTGTGCCAGGTCGCGGTTGTTCACGCCGATGAGGTCCGCGCCCGCCTCGACGGCGGCCTCGAGTTCCGCGCGGTCGTGGACCTCGACCAGCGGCTGGAACCCGCGCTCGCGAGCCGCGGCGATCAGGCCGTCGAGATCCTCGACGAACCTGGCGATCAACAGCAGCAGGTCGGCCTCGACGACGTCCATCCCGTCCTCGTCGAGGACGAAGTCCTTCCGCAGGACGGGGACGTCGACGGCCTGGCGGACGCGAGTCAGCGCCTCCGGCGAGCCGCCGAAGTGGGTCGGCTCCGTAAGGACGGAAATCGCCGCCGCGCCGCCGTCGACCATCGCTTGTGCGAGTTCCACGGGGTCGTCCGCCCGAGTTCCGTCGGCCGTCGGACTCGTCGGCTTCACCTCCGCAACGATCGGGACTCGCCCGTCGGCCTCGGCCCGGGCCACCGCGTCGGGTAGCGAGCGCGCGTCGACGGCCACCTGACCGTCGCCGCCCGACCGCTCCCGCGCGGCCGCAAGGATCGACTGCACCGCGGGCGCCAGCTCCGTCTCGGAGTTCATTGTTGTACATCGACGTACGCATATGTACAAAAGGCTTGCGTCATTCGGATGTGCAAGACGGGACCGATGCGGCGGGCCCCTTTAAGAACGAGGACCGGCGCCTATTCAAGTCCGGATCGCCTACGAACGGGTATGGAGGACGTTACGGACGCCGGAATTTACGTGCGGGAGTCGCCGTACCTCGACCGGTACGTCGAGATCGGAGCCGCCAGCGGGCGGGTCCTCAGCGTCTCCTTCCCCGACGTGCCTGAGGACGACGCCGACGACGACCATCCCGTCCTCGATCGGGTCTTCGAGTACCTCGACGGGCTGGAGCCGGTCACCTTCGACGACGTCCAGGTCGCGATGACCATGCCCACCGACCAGCGCGCGGTCTTGGAGCAGGTCCGCGAGATCCCCTACGGCGACCAGGTCGACGTCGATACCCTCGCGCGGATGACCCCCAACCTCGATCACGAGGACGAGGACGACGTCATCCTGGTCCGGACCGCGCTCGACGAGAACCCGGCACCGATCCTGATTCCGGACCACCGCGTGCGCGACGGCCCCAGCGCCGCGCCGCCGGACGTCGAACAGAAGCTGCGTTCGATCGAGGAACTGTGACGTCTCGGAGTCGGAGCCGCGCTCGTTCCGTCGCGACGACGCGGTGATCGCCGCTCGCTCTCGCGTGCACTACTCACCCCTACGTTATCCCTTCGAGATAGGCCGGAAGTTAGTCTCACAAGTCGTCTTCTCGAGTTGACCCAGATATTAACCGTCCGCGTCCGGATTTTCGTCGATGTGGTGCACTGCGGTCGGTGACAGGAGCCGACCGCTCGGCAGTTCCACCCATCCGTTCGCGAGCAGGCGTATCGCGCCCTCGTGCAACACCGTCTCGCTCTCCATATCGCCGTACACGACGGCGTCGTCGTACTCCTTTACGAACAGATCGCCTAGCTCGACGTCCGCGAGGTCGAGGGCCGATTCGGTGGAGATCACCATATCGATGCCTTCCGCGTAGGGGTTGAAAAACGTCCGGCGGCGGCGAACGAACGCGCCGACGGGACGAACGCCCTCAGCGGTTGGAGCGGTCGACTTTCTCGGGCGCTTCGAAGTCCGTCGCCAGTTCGAGCAGTTGCACGAGAATGCGGCCCGTCGCGCCCCAGACGGTGTAGCCGTCGACGTGGAAGTAGTGAATGACGATGTCGCCGTAGTAGGGGTGATCGCGGCGCTCGTACTCGTAGTTGGCCGGATCGAGCAGCCCCGAAAGCGGGAGCACGACGATCTCGGCGACTTCACGCCCGTCGCGTTCGTACTCGCGGTCCGGCACGTGCCCGACGAAGGGCGTGACCGCGTACTCGGATATCGTCCGGATGTCGTCCAGTTGGCCGACGATCTCCGCCTCATCGCGCTCGAGGCCGATCTCCTCGTTGGCCTCCCGAAGCGCGGTATCGAGGATCGTCTCGTCCTCCGGCTCGGCTCCGCCCCCGGGGAAGCTCATCTGTCCCGGGTGCTCGCCGAGGTCGTCGGCCCGCCTGGTAAAGAGCAGGTGATCCTCGCCGTCGCGGTCGACGATCGGTGCGAGCACGGCCGCGTCGTACGGCTGATCGTCGATCTCGGCCGGTTCGTGAGTCGCGACCGGGTCGAGCGTCAGTCTCCGTCGCGTCATTCCTCGAGCGCGTCCTCCAGTCGCGTCCGTTCGTCCGTGAGCTCGACCGGGGCCCAGGCTTCGACGTCGTAGCTGACGTCGATCAGGGTCCGGATCCGGTCGACGTCGCCCGCGGCGACGGCCTCGTCGGCGGCCTCGCGAACGCGCTCGCGAGCGGCCGCGCCGAGGGCCTCGCGGTCGAGTCGTCGCCGGTCGATATCGAGGATGTGCGGGACGTCCTCCGCGTACTCCGGCACCGTCGGAAAGGCCGTCGGACCGGCGACCAGCAGCGGCTCGCCGTCCGAGGCAGCTCCGTCGGGGGCCACGCCGTCATCGCGGGGCTCGCGGGGTTCGTACCGGCAGAGCGCGAAGTCCTCGATCGCCCGGTCGATCGCCGCCTCGAGGGCCGCGTCGTCGACGGCCCGCCCGTCGTCGCGGTAGGCGGCCTCGGCGAGCGCCCGCTCGAGCTCCGTGCGGGTCAACCCGCCGAAGAGGTCGACCACGCCGGCCAGTTCGTCGGCGGTCGCGTCCATACGCGGTCCAACGGGGAGTGATCGGATTAGTCTTTAGTCTCTCGGCTCGCGAGCCCGAACCGACGCGCCGCGCTCCCGCCCCGTCCTCGATCCGCATCCCGTGTCCGCCAGGGCCTGGCCGCCACGAGCACGTCGGCCGGCGAGAACGGGGCCTCGGTCCACCGCGGTAGCCGCGTGTCGGGCCCCGGCGGGGCGATCGACTCGGCGTAGCGGGCGACCTGATCCCGCTCGCCGGCGGGGTCGTACTCGAGCCCGTTGAACGCCGCGTCGGCGCGGTACTGGTCGATCAGTTCGCCGCCGGCCACCCGGTAGCGGTCGGGCAGCGTCTCGTAGTCGGGCTCGACGCCGCGGTCCTCGAGCGCGCGCAGAAGTTCGGCGGCGACCTCGCGGCTCATCCCCTCGAGGCCGGCGTCGCCGGTGACCGCGCGGTGGTCGTGCTCGTGGCGGCCGAGGTCGACCTGCGCGCTCCCGCCGAAGCCGGCGACGTCGTAGGCGTCGCCGAGCGTCCCGACCTCGAGCCCCCAGGCCCGCGGCGCGCGGAGCCGGCGAGCGAGGTCGGCGGTCGCGGCGAACTCGCCGGCCAGGGCGTACCGGAACGCGCCGAGGTAGTCGACGATCGGCGCGTCGTGGGCGGCGGCGAGGGCGCGCACGAGCGGTTCGTAGAACAGCCGAAAGAGGCGACCGTAGAGCCGGTCGCGTTCGACGCGAGCGTAGTAGCCCTTCGAGAACTCGTAGTCCAGCGTCAGCGGCGCGAGCAGCCGACGGACGTGCTCGGCCTCGTAGCTCCGGGCGTCGGCGTCGTGGACGACGACGGTGTCGGCGGCGTCGGCCGCGGGTCCGAGCGCGAGCCAGACGTCCCGGCCCTTCCCGAAGTCGCCGGCCAGGCCCGCGTCGGCGAACAGCCGATCGACGCCAGGCGCGTTACACCAGAGGACGCGGGTCGGCAGGTCGAACGTGTCCAGCCAGTCCCGGAACGGACCGATTCGCTCGGGCTCGGTGCGGACGGGGACGAAGACCGCGGCGGGTGCCGGCACCAGCCGTTCGAGCTCGCCGAGCACGCGGTCAGCCGCGGGACTCTCGTACTCGCGGCCGGCCATCGGGACGACGACGGCCGTCTCGGCAACCGCGCTGGCGGCCTCGCGCGCGAGGTCACCGCCTGCTTCCGCGTCCGCCCCCGAGCACTCCCCGAACTCGTGAAGCGTCGCGATCCGTTCCTGGACGTACTCCATCGATGGGTTGTTCGAGCGGACCGGTAAAACGGCCACGACTCCGGGCGGCGGGACGCGTCGGCCGAAATCGAGCGGTCGCCGGGTTGCTGACTCGCCGACGGTCAGTTCGCGTCCGCGCTCGCTCTCGGTTCCCCGTTCGCGCCCGTCGGAAGCCGGCCGGCCGCATAGAGGGCGACCAGGCCGACCAGGACGACGCCCACGCCGAGCGCGAGGAGTCGGAACGCGGCGTCGAACGCCACGCCGGCGTCGACCAGAAATCCGAGGACCGCGCTCCCGGCCGCCTGAAGCGGCATCATGACGCCGGTGAACAGGGCGTAGGCGCTGGCGCGGTTCTCGTCGGGGACCGAGGCGAGGACGTAGGTGTCCGAGGCGGGGAAGATGCTGTGGATGACGTAGCCCATAACTGCCGTGACCGCGAGGATCGCCCAGGTTCCCTCGACGACGGTCAGCGCGAGCAGGGCGAGGAGGAACGCGCCGACGATCGATAGCAGAAGCGGCACGAACCGGACGCGATCGGCGATCCAGCCCGTGATCGCGAACGCCGGCACGCCGGCCAGAAAAAGCAGCGTCAGGACCGACCGGGCGAACCCCTCCGGGAACCCCTTGACCTCGACGAGGTAGGTCACATAGAAATTGAACACGCCGTTCCAGACCAGCGCCGTGACCCCGACGATCGCCACGCCCGTGGCGACGATCGGCCACTGGCGGCGCAGCGCCGCCCGGAGGTCCCGGTCGAGTTTCCCGGCCGTCGGCAGCGTCGCGCGCCGCGCGGCGACGAACAGCGCGGCCGTCGACGCGACCGCCGCCAGCGCGATTGCGATAAAGAGCGCGCGCCAGGCGGCCACGGGCCAGGCGACCGCGAAGAAAGCGCCGACCAGCAGCGGGGCGGCCACCGCGGCGGCCTGGCTCGACGTGCCGTGGACGCCGATCGCGCGCCCGACCCGCGCGGGAAATAGTTCGCTGACCAGCGGACTCGCCGCCACGAAGTAGGCGCTGCTGGCGATCCCCATACATAGCGCGCCAATGGAGAGCACCTCGAGGCTTCGAGCGGTGGCCGCGAACACCGATCCCGCGGCGAGCAGACCGCCCGACGCGAGGATCAACCAGTGACGCGGGAACCGCGTCAGGAGGTAGCCAGTCGGAATCTGGAGGGCCGCGGCGCCGAGCCAGGCCAGCGTCGCCAGCAGGCCGACGGCGGCCGCGCTCGCGCCGAAGGCCTCCCGGAAGGGTTCGAGCAGCGGCGCGTAGATCACCCGACCGATATTGACCAGAAAGACCATCACGCACAGCGACCCGAACACGCCGGTTCGACCGGCGTGGCGCCGTCCGGCCGCCGTCTCGCTCGGCGACTCGGTCGTCGTCTCGCTCATACCTTCGTTGTCTCGCCGACGGGGTCAACGGTTACGGATCGGCGCGGGCGAGTCGGAACTCGAAAAAGCACCGGTCTTTTTCTTCCCCTCCTTCTTACAGGGCGAACATGAAATCAGTCCGGAAGGCACTGCGTGACGGGGAACTCGACAAGGACACCTACGATCGGCTCGTCTGCGGCGACTGCGAGAAGCCGCTGAAGACCGAAAACGACCCGAACGACATCAAGACGGTACGGATCTGCCCGGACTGCGCTTCGGAGTGGAAGGAAATCCGCTGAAACCGGCCGCCGACCGCCGGTAATCGGCAGCCGGCGGCGTCGGTCGATCCGAGGCGGTGAACTCGGATCGACACTGACACACCGTCGGCAGTCGCCGCTGCCCACTGCCTCGTCGCGATCCGCGCGGCGACCGTGCGATCGACGCCCTCGATCATCGGTTCGCCGCTCGGTCGCGGTGCCAGCCGTTGCTTTTTGCCGCCGACCGGTGCAGTCTCGAGCGTGAGCTACGACGCGCTCCGCGATCGGCTCGCCGCGTTCGAGTCGGACGATCCCCGAACCGTCCTCTCGCTGCCCGACGGCAGCGTCGACCGGTGGTACGCACTCTCGGGAGCCGGCGGCGATCGACTCGAGGCAGCCGCCGCGTTCGCCGATCAACTCACCGCGGGCGGCCGCTCGTTCGCACTCGAGCCCGTCGACGATCGGCCTGGCGGCCAGGCGGTCAACGCGGCGATCCAGGTCCACGAACTCGGCGAGTCGGCGACGCTCGTCGGCCACCTCGACCACCCGGTGTTGTCCGAGTTTCCGTTCGAGACGCACTCGATGGGGTGCCCGGCGACGATCCGCGTCGTGGCGTTCGATGGAGACGAGGTCATGTTCTCCGAGCCGGGGCCGGCCGAAGACTGGGGGATCGACGAGTTGCTGTCGGTCGTCGACTGGGAGCGCGTCGTCGGCGCGGACGCGCTCTGCTGTGGGAACTGGGTCTCGGTCCGTGGGCTCGCGGGCGTCTTCGACCGCCTGGCGGCGGCCCCGCCGGACGAGCCGCTTCCGGTGGTGGTCGACCCCGGTCCGATCGACGCGGTCGAGCCGGCGGCCCTCGCGGATCTGTTCGACGCGCTCGCACGCGCCGATTCGCCGGGCGCGGCGGCCGTGTTCTTGAGCGTGAATCCGACGGAACTCGACGCCGCCGCGCGGGCCGCGGAAGGCGGCGACGTCGCGGGAGACGGCGCGGATTCGAGCGGAGACGCGGGAACGGATACGGACACGGATGCGGACGCCGGCCGGGTTCGGGATCGGGCGAGCGCGCTCCGCTCGGCGCTCGGCGTCACCGGCGTCGTCTCCCACGGCTCCGACGCCGCCGTCGGGGCGACGCGCGACGACACCGCTATCGTCGAAATGCTCGACATCGGCAAGCCCCAGCGGACGACCGGCGCGGGCGACCGGTTCTCGGCCGGCCTGGCCTGCGGACTCGCACGCGCCTGGTCGCTCGAGACGGCGCTCGCGCTCGGGAACGCGTGTGCGGCGCACTTCGTCGGGATCGGCGAGACGGCCGATCCGTCGGGGATACGATCGCTCCTCGAGAACGGCGACTGACGACGATTAACGACGACCGGTCACCGCTCGCCCGACATCGCGGCGAAGAGCCGCTCTTCGAACTCCGTTCGGCTGATGCCGTCGGAGGGGCCGATCCCCGCCATGTGATCGACCGAGAGCTGGCCGCCGCCCATCCGGGCGTGGCCGCCGGCGCTGGCCATCGGAATGTCGCTGATGGCGTGGCGCAGGGTCTCGCCCATGTGCACCCGGTCGTCGCGCGAGCGACCCGAGAGGTGGATCGTCCCGTCGTGTTCCCCGTAGACGACCACCGCCGTGACGCCCTCGAGGTGCATGAGTTCGTCCGCGGCCTGGGGGATCGCGTCCACGTTGCCGATCTCGCCGACGTCGCAGACGGCGAAGGGGCCCTCGACCCGCTTTTCGGTGATCGCCGTCGCCTTGACCTGCAACACGTCGTCGCTGATCTGCGGGTTGGCGATCCGGTCGAGAAGGTCCTCGTCGATCCCGGAAAAAAGAGCGGCGCAGGCGTCGAACTCGGCCCGCGAGCAGCCGTTGGTCAGGTGGTTCGTGTCCGACTGGATGCCGTAGAGCAGCCCCGTCGCGAGTTCCGGCGATACCTCGAACCCGCCGCCGTCCGCCGCGGCCATCGTCGCGCCGATGTCGTCTAAGTACTCGACGACGATCGTCGACGCCGCGCCGTAGCCGGTTCGGACGTCGGTGAACTTCGTCCCGGCGCCGTTGCCGGGATGGTGGTCGACGACCGCGATCGGCTCGACGGTCTGGGCGCCCGTGAATCCGCGCGGCGTGTTGTGATCGACCAGCACCACCGCCTCCGAATCGAGCTGCGAGCTCGCCTCGAGGGGGTCGAGGTCCAGGTTCAGAACGGTCCGGAACGCGCGGTTCTCCTGGTGTCGGATCTCGCCGGGGTACTGCAGGGTCGCGTCGGCGTCGACCGACTCCGCGATCGCCGCGATCCCCATCGCACACGACATGGCGTCCGGATCGGGATTGGGATGCATCAGCACCGTCACCTCGTCGTGATCGGCCAACACGCGCTGGAGCCGGACCCCCGGAGGCCGCCGGAACCAGCGGATCACCCACCACCCGCCGAGGACGAGCGCGACGACGGCGAGAACCAGCAGGGAGAGGACCAACGGGTCGAGCGCGCGGATCGAGTCGCCCACCGACTCGGGCATCGACGCCAGCGGGTCCGCCCCGACGGTCGTCGCGGCCGTCGGGACGCTCCGATAGCTCATATCAGCACGTCAAATCGAATCACCATGAATTTTCCCCCGATTTCGGGGTGTCGCCGGGCGTCAGTCCGCGGTCTCGGCGCGATAGGCCTCGATCGCGTCCCGATACCCTTCCCGGAAGGTCGGATACGCGAACTCGTAGCCCAGCTCGCGCAGTTTCTCGTTCGAACACCGCTTGCTCGTCAGGATCCGTCGCCTGGCCGCCGCAGACAGCTCGTCGTCCTCGAGCCGTTCGTCCTTCGTCCGCTTGGGCGGCCGCTCGACGCCGCACTCGTCGGCCAGCCAGTCCGCGAAGTCCCACTTCGGCGCCGGCTCGTCGTCGACCACCTGGACGACCTCGCCGCGCGCTATGTCCTCTTCGAGCAGGAAGCGGACCGCACCGGCGGCATCGTCCCGGTGGACCATGTTCAGGTACCCCTCCGTGACGGGGCCCTCGAGGTACCGTTGGAGTCGGTACCGGTCGGGACCGAACAATCCGGCAAAGCGGGCGACGGTCCCCTCGTAGCCGTACTCGTCGGGGTACTCGAGCGCGATCCGCTCGGCCTCGGCGAGCACCTCGGTCTTCTCCGTCGTCGGCTCGATCGGCGTCTCCTCGTCGACCCAGTCGCCGCCGTGGTCGCCGTGGACCCCCGTCGAGGACGCGTAGACCAGGCGATCGGGCGCGCCCGCACCCTCGCGTTCGCCGAAGGCCTCAATCGCCGTCCGCAGCCCCTCGACGTACACCTCGCGGGCGGCGTCGGCGCCTCGGCCGCCGCTACTGGCGGCGAAGACGATGGCGTCGACGGGCGGCACTGCGTCGAGGTCGCCGCGATCGGTGACGTCCGCCCGAACGGCGTCGAATCCGGCGTCCTCGATCCGCGCGACCCCGTCGTCCGAGCGGCGGACGCCGATCGGCTCGTGGCCGCGGGCTACGAGCTGGCGGCCCAGTTCCAGGCCGACGTAGCCACACCCCAGAATTGCGACTCGCATACCCGATCTCGCGGCCGATCGGACATAATTGCACCGCTCGAATCGGGACCTCGGGACGGGTCGGTCGCGATTTCCGGCGATGGTCGACTCGATCGACGAGGGTCCGTCGGAGCCGCCTACTCGCGGTCGACCGTGACCTCGACCGCGTGGGGCGCGTACGCGTTCTCGGCGTAGCCGCCCTCGTTCCACGGGTATTCGTCGTCGCTATCGTCAGCACCACCCTCGCCGTCCTCGGTTTCGGCCTCGTCCGCGTCCGGCCGCGAGATGCGCGCGGGCTGCCGACGCCCGTGCTCGTCGGTCGCCCGGGAGACGAGGGTGTACGAGCCTGGCGACGGCTCCCAGACGTATCGGAACAGCCGCCAGGCGCAGTCGTAGTTCGGCCCGAAGAACGAGCCCTCGTCCCAGCCGTCCCCGCCGTCGGTCGAGACCTCGATTTCCGTCACCTGGTCGTCGCCGGCCCAGGCGACGCCGACGACTTCGATTGTGCCGTCGCCCCGCGGTGATACGGTCGCGCCGTCGTCGGGGTAGCCGATCGTCGACTTGACGTTCTCGTCGAAGGTGTACGGGTGGTCGACCTCGTCGGACGCTTGCTGTTCCCAGGTGTCGTAGGTCGAGACCGTTTCGCGGGACTCGGGCTCGACGCCCTCGGGATGGATCCGGTAGGAGGACTGCTGCCATTTGGTGTAGTCGGCGCCATCGCGGTCCTCCCACTCCGGCCCGTGGACCATCTTCTCCGTCACGTGGAGTTCGGAGAGCCACTTGACGCTGTTGACCCCGTACCAGCCGGGAACGAGCAGTCGAACTGGGCGCCCGTGTTCCGGCGGCAGCGGCTCGCCGTTGACCTCGTAGGCGAGGATGCAGTCGTCGAGTACCTTCGACATCGGGACCGAGCGGGCGAATCGGTCGTTCTCCGCGTCGACTTCGGGGTGGTCGCCGCCGACCGCGGTGAGCCACGTTCCGTCGTCGGTCGCCGCGCCGTGATCGGCGAGGACCGACGAGAGCGGTGCTCCGGTCCAGAACGCCGTGCTGACGGCCCCGTACTCCCACTGGACGTTCCCGGTTTCGGGCTCGAAGTAGCCCCGACCGTTGCCCGCACACTCCATCGTGTGCGCCACCGCGACCGCGGGATAGTCCTCCCGGATGGTCTTCATGTCGAGGTCGGCGTCTCGGTCGACCGCACCGGTGAGTTCGACCGTCCAGTCGTCGATCTCGGGGTCCAGCGTCTCGTTGCGGTGGCAGACGTAGTGGTCCTCGACCGGCGTGAGCCAGTTCGCGTACGTGCTCCGGTCGGCGGCGCCGACGACCCGGTACCGGTCCTCGAAATCGGGGATGGCCTCGGTGCCGGGTTTGCGCTCCAGAATCGCCGCCAGTTCCCGTTCTCGGTTCTCGCTGCGCTCCGAATCTGACATGGCGAACGGACACCGCCGCGAGCGATAAAGTTCGGGGCTGCGCCTCGCGCCTACGGCGCGCCGTCGGCGATCACGTACTGCACGTGGACGAACTCCTCGAAGGACATCGGCGCGCGGCTCTCGAGTTTCTGCTGGATCTCCTTGGCGTCCAACTCGAGGTCGAGTTCGCTCTCGACTGCGTCGACATCGAGCACCGCCGTCGACATGCCCAGCAGTAGGTGTTCGAGCGCCATCGTCTCGATCGTCTCGGGGTCGGGCTCGCCGTCTCCGAGCGACTGGATCGCGGCGGCCTCCTCGAGGCTCAGTTCCGGCGAGTCGCCGTCGACCAGCGTGTCGAGCCTGGCCCGGTCAACGTCAATCTCGGTCGCGACCGCGGACGGGCCGCGGTCCTCGACGATCGTCGCGAGGTCGTCCTCGTACTCGGCCCGGAGGTCGGCGGGCGAGTCGGGGACGGTCATCCGTTGTTCGTAGAACATACGGGAAGGGACGAGAATCGGGAAGAAAGGTATTGTGACTCGTGCCATACTCGTCCCGCCCGCGGTTTTCCTCGCAGCGGTCGAAAACGATGCGGAGCCGCCGGTTGCGGTCAGTCCTCGCCAGGCGCGATCGGCTCGGGATCGGGCTCGGCTGCCGATCGGGTCGTCGACCCGGCGGCGTCCGCGGGGGCTCGATCCGCGAACGCGATCTGCCACCCGGTCACGCCCATGAGGAGGAGGATAACTGGCGACAGAAGGCCGAAGAAGTAGTACGGCGCGTACGACAGCGTAGCGACGTTGAGCGTCCCGGCCATGAACAGGCCGCCGCTCGACCAGGGGACGAGCGCGGAGGTCGTCGTCCCGGAGGCTTCGACGGCGCGCGAGAGGTTCTCGCTCTTCAGCCCCTGCTCGTGGTAGAGGTTCCGGAGGGACATCCCGGGAACGACGATGCTGATGTACTGCTCGGCGGCGAGCACGTTCATCGAGACCGACGAGAGCACCGTCACGCCGGTGAGACTCGCTACACCGCGGCTCAGCCGGCCGAGGTGGTGCGCGAGGACGGCGAGTACACCCGCGCGCTCGAGCAGGCCGCCGAGCGAGAGCGCAGCCATCGCGATCGTCACGATCCACGCCCCGCCGAGGAGCCCGTCGCTCGCGAGCAGTTCGTCGACCAGTTCCATCCCGGTCTCGGGACTGGTTCCCGACTGCGCGATGGACCAGGCCGCGGCGAACCCAGTCCCCTGGACGAGCATCGACGTCAGCACGCCCGCGAACACGCCCGCGCCGAGAGCGGGAAGCGGCGAAACGCCGTAGATCGCGAGGCCGAACGTGAGCACGAGCGGAAGGAAGACCAGCGGGCTCACGGCGTAGGTGCCCTCGATGGCGCCCTGGATCTCCGCGATCCGTCCGGCGGGGACGGCGCCGCCGGCCCGCAGGCCGAGGACGGCGTACAGGACGACCGAGAGGCCGAACGCGACGGCCGTCCCGGCGCGCATCGCGTTGATGTGATCGTAGAGGTCGGTGTTGCTCACGGCGGCGGCGAGGTTCGTCGTGTCCGACAGCGGCGACTGCTTGTCGCCCGCGTAGGCGCCGGTCAGGACCGCCCCGGCCGTCATCGGCGCGGGGACGCCGAGCCCGGACCCGATGCCGATGAAGGCGACGCCGAGCGTTCCCGCCGTGGTCCACGACGAGCCGACGGCGAAGCTGACGACCGCGGCGAGGATCGCAGTCGCCGGCAGGAACACCGACGGCGAGAGGAGTTCCAGCCCGTAGTACATTAGACTCGGAATCGTCCCGGCCGAGACCCACGTCGCGATGAGCGCGTAGACGACGAACATGATGAGCAGCACCCGCATCCCCATCAGGAGGCTGTCCGTCATGCCGTCGTAGAGTTCGTCCCAGGAAAGCCCGAGATGGTATCGAGCGAACAGCCCGGTGAACCCGATCCCCCAGACGAGCGGGAACTGCGGGTCCAGTTCGAACGCGACGATCCCGACGCACAGGAAGAGCAACATCGCCGCGATGGGAACGAGCGCCGTCCCGAGCGACGGCCGCTCGTCGGGGTCGAGCTCCTCGAACAATCGGGGCTCGAACGCTACCATCGACCCACCCCGAATTCGGTGGTCGGCCGCTGCGGATCGCGTTGGACGGCGGCTTCGTCGGCGGCAGCCGTCCCCCGCCGCGGACCGAACCGGCCGCGTTGCATCGATTTCCGTTCAAGTGTTACACGCATACGTGATGGATTACCGTCCATAGCTCCGTTCCCCGGAGGACTTGTATCTAACTTCTACGGGCCGCGACCTCGTCCGCCGGGACGACTCGCTCCGGAACGTTCAACACGCGGCCATACCATGACCGTGACATGAAAGTCGCCCTGATCGGCGTCGGCCAGGCCGGCGGCAAGATCACCGAACGGCTCGCCAGGTTCGACGCGGAAATGGACTTCGGTGCCGTCCAAGGTGCGCTGGCGGTCAACTCCGCGGAGCCCGACCTCCAATCGCTCGAGTTCGTCGACACGCAACTGATCGGCGCCGACCGCGTCAACGGTCACGGCGTCGGCGGCGACAACGAACTCGGCACGGAAGTGATGCAGGCCGACGTCGAGCAGGTGCTGGACGCGTTCGACGGCCGCGTCACCTCCCGCGCCGAGGCGATCTTCGTCGTCGCCGGGCTCGGCGGGGGGACTGGCTCGGGCGGCGCGCCCGTGCTCGTCCACCACCTCCAGCAGGTCTACGATGTCCCCGTCTACGCTCTCGGCGTGCTGCCCGGGCGCAATGAGGGGGCGCTCTACCAGGCCAACGCCGGTCGGTCGCTGAAGACGCTCCTCCGGGAGGCCGACGCGACGCTACTGATCGACAACGACGCCTGGCACGAACAGGGCGAGAGCATCGAGGGCGCCTTCGAGCGGATCAACGAGCGGATCGCCAAGCGCGTGGGCCTGCTGTTCGCGGCCGGCGAGGCCGTCGACGGGGTCGGCGAAAGTAGCGTGACGTCGAAGACGTCACGAACGAGAGGCGGCGCAGCCGCCGCTAGCGTAGTGGACTCGAGCGAGGTCATCAACACCCTCCGCGCGGGCGGGGTCGCGGCGCTGGGCTACGCCACCGAGATCGCGAGCGAGGACAGCGGCGAGAACATCCGGACGGCGATGACCGTCTCCCGCCAGGCGCTGCTGACGGGGACGAGCCTGCCCGACGCGACGACGGCCGAGGCGGCGCTGCTGGTCGTCGCCGGGAACCCGGAGGCGATCCCGCGCAAGGGCGTCGAGAAGGCCCGTAGCTGGCTCGAGGACGAGACCGGGAGCATGCAGGTCCGCGGCGGAGACTTCCCGCTGGACAGCGACCGCCTCGGTGCGCTGGTGTTGCTCGGCGGCGCGGAGCGGTCCGACCGGATCCGGGCGTTCATGGAGCGCGCGAAGGAAGCGAAGGAGGCACAGGAGACGGAATCGACGGATCCCGCCGCGGCGCTGACCGACGACCGGCTCGAGGACCTCCTCTGAAACGTCGGAACTGCTTTTTCCTTCCAGTTCACTGGCAGCAACAATGACTGCTGAGAGGGGCCGAGAGTGGACGGGTGGGATCGTCACGGACCGGGATGGGGACGGCGTGCCGACCGTCGCGGAGTGGCGGCCGGTGTCGGTGCCCGGTCGCAACGCGGCGTTTGCCGACGCGGACCGGATCGCCTATCGAACGACGGTTCCGGACCCGCGGGACGCGGAGACCGATCGCGCGCTGCTCGAGGTCCGGGGCGCCTACGGCCGCGCTGAGATTTGGATGAACGGCCGCCACCTGGGGGACCACGACCCCCACTTCGTGCCGGCCCGATTCGAGTTCGAGCCCCTGCTGGAGAACGAACTGCTCGTCGTCTGCGAGCGACCCGACTCGTTCCCGGGGATCCACGCGACCGACGAGGTTCCGGACGACCTCGCGACGCCGGGCATCTGGTGGGACGTCACCGTCGAATCGCGGCCGGCGACGTTCGTCCGGCGACTCGAAGCGCGGCCGCGCCTGGCCGCGGGCGGCGCACCGGAGCCGGACGCAAGCGGGACCGGGGACGCGGAGACGGAGCAACGACGTGTTGACACGCGCGCGGACGGCGCGGGCGCCGCGATCGACGTCACCGCCGAGATCGACACCACCGTCGGGGTCGACGACGACCTCACGCTCTCGCTCCGACCCGAAGGGTTCCGCGGCGCCGCCAGCATGGAGCGCCTGGCGGTCGAGGCGCCCGCGGGCGAGCGGACGACCGTCTCGACGCGGGTCCCGATCCGCGAGCCGTCGCTGTGGTGGCCCCAGGGGTACGGCCCGCAGAGTCGGTACGCGGTGCGGGCGAAACTCGGCGACGACGCCGTCGAGCGGACCGTCGCGTTCCGCCGGGTCGAACGCGACGGCGAGGAACTGCTCGTCAACGGTCGGCGCATCCGGGCTCGCGGGTTCACGCGACTGCCCGGCGGCGATCCCCGCGCGGACGTCCGGCGGGCCGCCGAGGCGAACGCGACGCTGCTTCGCGTCCGCGGGCACGTCCCGCCGACGGAGCTGTACGACGCCTGCGACGCGGCGGGAATTCTCGTCTGGCAGGACCTGCCCGCGACCGAGGACGGCGGTGAGCCCGCGCTCGATCGAGGACTCGACCTCGCGAACGCGATCGCCGAGACGTACGGCCGGCATCCGAGCCTCGCGATGGTCGGCGTCCGGGAGGTGCCGATCGATCCGTTCGCGGACCCGCTCGGGAGCGGCCTCCTCGCGAAGCTCGCGTTCCGCTATCGCGCCTGGCGGACGTCGGTCGACGACGAGCCGGCGCGGGAGCTCGCTTCCGAAATCGCCGATTCGCTCCCCGAAGCCCTCCCCGTCGTCGCGACCGCCGGCGCGCCGGGCACCGACGCCGACGCGACCCGCCTCGCGCCGGGCTGGCGGTACCTCGACGCCGCGAACGTCGACTGGCTGCTCGAGATCGACACCTCGCTGGGCGCGTTCGTCGGCGAGGTCGAGGTCGGCTCACTGACCGACGCGACCGTCGATCCCGCGTCGGTCCCCGGACTCGAGCCGGCGCTCGCGGAGCGATGGGCCGATGGAGCCGACGACGTCGGGTCCTCTCAAACCCGCCAGGCGAGGACGCTGAAGGCGACCGTGGAGGCGCTCCGGCGGCGCGATTGCGGCATACTCGCGGCGGCACCGCTCCGGGACCCGGGAGCGGGCGGCGGCACGGGCGTCATTTCGAGCGACGGCAGCGAAAAGCCCGCGTACCGCGCGCTCGCCGACGCCTTCGAGCCGGTACAGGCCATCCTCGACGAACCGCCGGCGTCAGGGTCGGGGATCGTCGGGATAACGCTCTGTAACGATACCCACCGAGCGCGAAGGGCGCGGGTCGCCTGGCGCGCCGGCGACGAGTCCGGGGAGACGACGGTCGACGTCGACTCGCTCGACCGGGTGCCCGCCGGCACGGTCGCGATTCCGTCGGACGCCGAACGAGTCGATATCGAGGTTAGCCTCGGCGATCGGACGGTCCGTAACCGGTACTATTTATAAATACCTCCCGTTACCCCTGTCACTGTCCGACAAGGAGGGACGAGAGGCCTGTGAACCGTTTTCAGACCCCGGGCGACCAGAACATTTAAATTACAGGCGACAGTAGTTGCGCTTACCAGAACGCCGCCGGGGCGCGTATCGCTCGACGATCGATGACAGGAAATCTTATTCACCGAGGTTTCGCAGATCGTGAGCGATCGCTTTCTACGGCTCGACAGCTCGGATACGACAGTCGTTCGCGCAGCGACCGACCGTCGGCGCCGATCGCCGCCGAGCCGTTCCCCGGCGCGGGTATGGCACAGAGGTTTGACTAACATGGTAGACGAATCGAAGAACATCGAACTGACAGAGGACGACCTCGAGAACAAATCGAAAGGCGAGCTCATCAAGATGGCCGGGCAGCTCCGAGACCGGCGAAACGAGCTCAACCAGATGGCCTCCGAGCGGGCTTCCAAACGCGACGACCTGAACGCGAAGACGCGCGAGAAGGTCGACGAGGCCCAGGAGCACCGCGAAAAGCGCGACGAGCTCAACGAGCAGGTCCAGGAACACAAGGAAAAGCGCAACGAGCTCAACGCCGAGGCCAACGAGCTGTTCGACAAGGTCGAGCAGCTCAAGTCGGACATGGAGCTCGACGAGGGCAAGGATCTCGAAGAACTCGAGGAGGAGATCGAACAGCTCGAGTTCAAGCAGCAGACCGAGGTCCTCTCCAGCGAAGAGGAGAAGGAGCTCATCGAGAAGATCGAGTCGAAACGCGAGGAGTACGAGGAGCGAAAGGAGAAGCTCGACCAGAACGAGGACCTAGAGGAACTCGTCGAGGAAGCCGAGGAAGTTCGCTCGGAAGCTTCTAAGCACCACCAGAAGGTCACGGAGCTCGCGGACAAGGCCCAGGAACACCACAACAAGATGATCGAGGCCTACCGCGAGGCCGACGACATCCGTGACGAGGCCGACGAGATGCACGAGAAGTTCGTCGATGCTCAGGAGGCGGCCGACCGCCACCACGAGGACTTCGTCCGCGTCCAGAAGCGCCTGCGCGAACTGGACAAGAAAGAAGAGCAGGAGCGCAAGTCCGAGCGGGACAAGAAGAAGGAAGAGGCCAAAGAAGAGGCCGAAGAAATCTATCAGAAGTTCAAGGAGGGCGAAACCCTCGACACCGAGGACCTGATGAAGCTCCAGAAGACGGGGCTACTCTAAGTCGATCTCGTCTACCGCGCGGTTTTTCTCCCGGTTTTCGGGATTCGCAAGCGGTCGCGTAGCAGCGTCGCCACCGATGGCGCATGCGACACCTACCCTACGGGTCGCCGCGCCGTCGACGGCGTTTCGGACGTCATCGCGGCAGTCACGTCGCGAATCCGATCGCGTCTCCGTAGTGCCGTCGCGCGGTAGTTTCACTGATTGTGAACGTAGGGGATTTATTTTGACCGGCGGTGTCTTTGGACGCAAGTAGCAACGGTACGGCTTCAATCGAACGGAGCGCGCCGCCAGTACGACGATCCGAGAGCGTCACCGAATTCCACGCCGCGTTCAACCACCCCGTCACGGCCCACCCCGCCCTGATCAAGCCCGCGGTGGGACGGGCGAGTCGGCATCGCCAGTGATGGCTGGCGTCCCCGGGCCGGGACCGCGACCGGGAGCGAGAGCAGTTCGGGACGATCCCATACGGGGCGGGACACTATCCGCGAGGGCGCTTGCGGCGCTCGACCGAGAACCGACCGCGTCCGCGCGTCCCGGCGCGGTTCGTCACCGCCGCCGACACCGCGGTCGTAACGGATGCCTACATTGGATTAGTCGACAAGAAGGGGTTCGATATCGCGTTGGATCACGCGTTCGACCCGATAGACGGCCGGAGACGGCAGTGCACGATCGACACCGATATCACCGTCAAACGGCGGGTATTCGATTCCTAACGCCGTCCATTCGGGCATACCCCGGACCGGCGTCCGCCGGGGCGTGTTATCCGATCTATAACAATGGAACCAGATCGACTGTTATCGGCCATGCAACGCTACAGGGACGACGTGAGCGTGGTCGTGCCCGGGATCGACGCGCCGAGCACCGTCGCCTGTCTCCGCTCGCTCCGACCGCGCGGCGTCCGAACCATCGTCGGCTCCGAGTCACGATCGACGCCGGCGGCCAGCTCGACCTACCGCGACGAGTTCGTCTCACTGCCGGATCCGACGACTGATCTGTCTGCCTACGGGGACGCCTTACTCTCGCTCGCCGAACGATCGGACGTCGAGACGATCATCCCGGTCCGCGAAGAGGACATCTACGTCCTCTCGGACCGCAAGGACGCATTCGCCGACGAAATCGCGACGCCGTGGCCGAACTTCGACACCCTCCGGCGCGTCCAGGACCGCGTCGAACTCTTCGAGGCTGCCGACGCCGCCGGGGTCGCGGCCCCCGAGACGACCCTCCTCAACGAGTGGGACGAGTGGGATCGCGAGGCCATCGTGAAACCGCGCTACACCGTTGCGGCATCCGCCTATCTCGGCCGCAGAGCCGATGACGCGGAGATCGGCTCGACCGAGTACCAGCGACCCGGTACGCGGCCGGATCCCCAAGCGGAGATCGCAAAGCGCGGTCACGTCCCGCTCGTTCAGGAGCGGATCCCCGACTCGCGGGAATTCGGCTTCTTCGCGCTTTACGACCACGGTGACCCGGTCGCGACCTTCCAGCACTGCCAGCGCCGCGGCTGGAAGTACTGCGGCGGTCCCAGCGCCTACCGCGAGTCGGTTCACATCCCGGAACTCGAGACCGCCGGCCGTGCCCTGCTCGACGAACTCGAGTGGCACGGCTTAGCGATGGTCGAGTTCCTGCGCGACCCCGCCGACGACGAGTTCAAGCTGATGGAGATCAATCCCCGCTTCTGGTCGTCCCTGCCGTTCTCGGTTCGCACGGGCGCCGACTTCCCCTACTACTACTGGCAGCTGGCGACCGATGAGCCGATCTCCTCGGAACCGACTTACGAGGTCGGCATGGGCGGACACCTTCTCCGGGGCGAACTCAGTTACCTGCACAGCGTGGCTACCGAGGAGTACCCCCTCGTCGAGCGCCCGTCTCTGAGTAGTGCCGCACGCGAGGTCGCCACGTCGCTCGTTCGTCAGCCCCGATTCGACTACGCGGTCACGGACGATCCGGTGCCGTTCTTTCAGGACGGCGTGAACCTGGTCCGGGCGTGGCTGGACAGCCGCTCCGAGGCGGCCCAAACGGCCGCGGGTGAGCCGGGAACCGAGATCCCGACCGAGGACGAGACCGAGCATCCGGAAGACGCCGGCGCGGAGCCGACCGAGACGAGTTCGACCGCAGAGGGCGAGCCGACGCGGTCGGCTCAGACAGACGGCGGACCGCAATCCGAGTCGCAGTGACCGGCACTCGATCCCGAATCGGACTCGCGTCTCGAATCGGCGACGACCGATAACCGTCAACGCTTAACGGGACTCGCTCCCACCTACCCCATATGATTCGAGGTGCCATCCGTGGCCGCTAGCAGGAATCTCGATCGTCTTCTGACCGTCGCCCTCGGCGGACTCGCGTCCGCTCTCGTCGCCGTCGCCCTGTTCGTCGTCTATCCGGACACGCTGACGGAGCTGTTCGGCGTGTTGGTCGCGATCGCAGCCGCCCTCCTCGGCCTTCGGTTCGCGAGCAACATCGCCGGATCGCTGTTCCCCGACTACGACGTCGCCGAGGTCGCCGTCGAGGGACCGATCAGTCGCGACGGCGGCGGCGGGCCGCTGCCGACGAGTCCCGGTGCGACGCCGGCCGACGACGTCGTCGAGCAGATCGACCGCGCGGACGAGGACGACAACGTCGACGCGCTGCTAGTGAAACTGAACACGCCAGGCGGCGAGGTCGTGCCCAGCGACGACATCCGGCTCGCGACCGAGCGGTTCGACGGGCCGACGATCGCCTACGCGACCGACGTCTGCGCCAGCGGCGGCTACTGGATCGCCAGCGGCTGTGACGAACTGTGGGCCCGCGAGGGGTCGATCGTCGGCTCGATCGGCGTCATCGGCTCCCGGGTCAACGCCAGCGACCTCGCCAAGAAGGTCGGCCTCTCCTACGAGCGCTTTGCCGCCGGCGACTACAAGGACGCCGGGACGCCGCTGAAGGAGATGGACGACGACGAGCGCGCGTACCTGCAGGGGCTGATCGACGACTACTACGACACCTTCGTCGAGCGGGTCAGCGACGGCCGCGACCTCGAATCGGAGTT
The DNA here is from genome assembly GCF_900110455.1 of Natrinema salifodinae. NCBI lineage: Archaea > Methanobacteriati > Methanobacteriota > Halobacteria > Halobacteriales > Natrialbaceae > Natrinema > Natrinema salifodinae. The sequence goes on from NZ_FOIS01000004.1 coordinate 124,582, forward strand.
CGTCCGCGACACCGAGGCGCGGATCTACCTGGGCGAGCAAGCCGACGAGCTTGGCCTGGTCGATCACCTCGGCACCCGCCGGGAGATCGAGGACGAACTGGCGGATCGGCTCGGTGCGGACGACGTGACCGTCGAGGAGTTCGAGCCCAAGCGGCCGCTGATGGCTCGCGTCGGTGCCGGGGCCCAGCGGGTAGCCTACGCCTTCGGAGCCGGGATCGCCGGCCTCGGCGACGGTCGCGGGTTCCGCCTGCGGAGCTGAGTTCGTCGGCCGCGGCCGCTCAGGTCGCGTTCGCGGACCGTGGCGGAACGGGAACGTCTCGAACGAGTAAGTGGTTTTATCGTCGCCGGGAACCCAACGCCTATCCGTGACAACGCTGGTCGTCTGCCTCGATCGGACCGACGACGTTGGCCGCAAGACCGGCCTCCGCTCGCCAGTCGTCGGTTGGGAGGCAGTTCGCGCGCTCGTGACCGACGTCGGTCTCGCGGATCCCGAGGACTCGGGCGTCAACACCTTGCTCGAGTCACTTCGAGTCGCCCAGAACCTCCGCGACGAGAACGAGGACGTCGTCGTCGCCGTCGTCTCCGGAGACCGAGAGTCGATGGTGTCGGCCGATCGAGCGGTCGCCGAGCAACTCGACGTCCTTATCGACGACCACGACCCCGACTCCGCGGTCGTCGTGACCGACAGCGCCGAGGACGAGCGGCTGATCCCCATCGTCGAGAGCCGCGTCCGCGTCGACTCCGTCGACCGCGTCGTCGTCCGCCAGGCCCGCGACATCGAGTCGACCTACTACCTGCTCAAGCAGTTCCTCGCCGACGAGGAACTGCGCCAGACCGTCCTCGTGCCGATCGGGCTGACGCTGCTGGTCTTCCCGCTGCTGGCGACCACCGTCGGCCCCGCGGAGGGCGCAGCCGCGATCACCACCGTCATCGGCCTGTTCCTGCTCTACAAGGGCTTCAACATCGACGAGCGCCTGACCAGGCTCACCCGCCAGACCCGGGAGTCGCTGTACTCCGGCCAGGTGTCGGTCGTCACCTACGTCGTCGCGGCCGGGCTGACCCTCGTCGGCCTGTTCGTGGGCGCGCTCGGGGTCTCGAGTCTCGAGCACACGTCCGGCGTGGTGGTTCCCGCGATGCGGTTCGTCTTCGACAGCATCCCCTGGCTGGCGATGGCCGCGCTGACCGCCAGCGCCGGCCGGCTGCTCGACGAGGCGATCGGCGAGGACCCGATCCGGCAGTCGTTTTTCAACCTGCCGTTTATCGTCCTCGCGGTGAGCCTGGTCGTCCGCGGCTTCTCCGCGTACTTCCTCGAGCAACAGAACGTGATCGACCCGTTCGTCGTCCCGGCGGCCGAACTCGGCGTCCTTCAGAACGAGCGGATCATCATGGGGGCCAGCGAACGGCTCGCGCTGTTCGTCGTCACCGCGATCGTCGTGAGCCTCATCGGGGCCCGAATCGCCGCCTCCGTCAGCGGGACGCGGGGCGAACTGGATCGTCCCGACGGCGGTTCGGACGCGGGACTCGCGGACGGCGGGCCGCCCTCGGCACCCGACGTCGAACGCGAACCGAACGGGGGAGCCGAGGCGGCCGTCAACTCCGACGCCGACCCTGATCCGGCGCCCGATCGGACTGATCCCGAACTCACCGACGGCGGGGCCGATTCGAACGCGGGACCCGACCCGAGCGAAAACCGCGAGCGGTGACTCCGTCCCAACTCGGTACCCATTTACCCGCACCCGGCAACCATCGACTATGAGCGACGCAGACGGCGCGTGGGTGAGCCTCTTCTCCGGCGGCAAGGACTCCTCGTGGGCGCTGTACCGGGCCCTCGCGGAGGGTCTCGACGTACAGCGGCTCGTCACCGTCCACCCCGCGGGCGACTCGTACATGTACCACGTCCCCGCGACCGACCTGGCCGGCCTGGCGGCCGAGAGCATCGGCATCGAACTGGTCGACGTCGAACCCGACGACTTCGCGGCCGAGGCGGCCGCGGACTCGAGCGCCCAGGGTGACGACGAGCTCGAACCGCTCGAAGCCGCCCTCGAAGCTCTCGATGGCGACCTCCCGGGCGGCATCGCCGGCGTCACGGCCGGCGCCGTCGAAAGCGAGTACCAGACCAGCCGGATTCAGGGGATGTGCGACCGTCTGGGCTGCGAACTCTTCGCCCCGCTGTGGCAGGAAGACCCCCGAGAGTTGGCCGACGCGATGCTCGAGGCGGGCTTCGAGATCGAAATCATCCAGGTCGCGGCCCACGGCTTGGACGAGTCGTGGCTGGGTCGGACCCTCGACCGCGAGGCGATCGCCGATCTCGAGGACCTCCACGAGGAGTACGGCGTCCACATTCTAGGCGAGGGCGGCGAGTTCGAGACGCTGGTCGTGGACGGACCGCACATGGACCGGCGGATCGACCTCGAGTACGAGACCGAGTGGGACGGAACCCGCGGAAGCCTGCGGATCACCGACGCGCGACTCGAGTAAAACGGGAGCACGGACGCGTTGAATATCGCGCTGCCGCGAGCGACTGGACGCGGTGATGGCGGGCCAGGCGGCGTTTCGCGAGTCGCACCGGGACTGACCGCGATTTCGCTGGCTCCCTCACGCCGCGGCGCGGCCGCCCCGGTTTCGGTGCCATCGGCGCGAAAGGCGACGTTTCGAGTGACGGCCGAACCGCTTTGCGGCTTTGCGTCGACGGTGGTGATATGATCGAAAGCGATCGTGACCTGTTCGTTCGAGAACTGCGGGAACTCTACCACATCGAACGCGAACTGGAAGAGGTCCAGTCGGGCCTGGCCGAGGCCGCGACCGACGAGGAACTCGAGGAGTTTTTCATGGCTCACAGCGAGACGACGACGGAACAGATCGGCCGGCTCGAACCGATCTTCGACGCGATCGAGGCCGAACCGGGGCCGATCGATAATCCGGCGCTGGAGGGGCTGCGGACCGACCGCGAGGACATCGTCGGCGATCTGAACGATCCGGTGCTCGGCGATCTCGTCGAGACGGAACTGGCCCGGGGGATCGAGCGCCTCGAGATCACGAAACTCGAGACGCTGCTCGAACTTTCCGATCGGATCGGTCACCCGAACGAGATCACGGATCGCCTCGAACGGACCAAGCAGGAGGCCGAGAACGGGCTCGAAGAAGCGAAGGAACTGACGGCGATCTAAGGCCCACCGGACGAGACGGTCGGCGCGAAACTCCCTTTTCACCGCCCTCGTAGCGGAACAGGCGCGAGACGTGAGACCGGCCAGCGCGAGCGACCGACTCGAGAGCGAGCGCTGTCGGCAGCGGCGCGGAATCGAAAACGGATCGGCGGCGAACGGTTCGACGGCGGCGGAGACGCTGGCCCCTATACGGACCGCTGTAAGTCATTTCTGGCGCAACCGCAGTCCGGACTGCGGTTGCGCCGGTAAATCGTTACAGCAGACCGTATCAGTCCGTGCCGTTCGTAATCGTCGTGTGGGCGCCGATGAGCGCTCCCGCGAGGTCCAAATCCTCCAGACGGGTCCCCTGGTCGATGATCGACCGCCTGATGTCGCCGTTCTGGACCGTCGCGTCGGGGAAGATGATCGTGTGTTCGAGGTTGGTGTCCTCGAGGGTTACGTCGCCCATGACGTGGACGTTCTCCCCGATCGTGGCGTCCTCTAACGTCGCGGAGTCGGCGACCAGCGAGTCGCCGTCTAAGTGCCAGGCGACGGCGTCGAGGTAGCTCTCGGGGGTGCCGATGTCGAACCAGGCGCCCTCGAAGGTGTAGGCGCAAGTCGGCTCGCGATTCTGGAGCCACTGGACGAACCAGCCGGGTTCGTCGGGGTTGTTTCCGTCTTCGAGGTAGGTCGGGAGGAGATCAAGCGATTCCTGCGGAAAGGCGTAGCAGGCGATCGAGACGAGCGTGCTCTTGGGATCGTCCGGTTTCTCCTGGAAGTCGACGACGCGGTCGCCGTCGAGGTCGACCAGGCCGTAGGACTTGGCCTTCTCGCGGGAGCCGACATCGTAGGCGGCGAGCGTGGGCGCGTCCCGCTCCTGAAAGTAGTCGAGGAAGTCGGCGACGTCGAAGCTGATCAGGTTGTCACCGGCGATGATCAGCAGGTCGTCGTCGACGTTCTCGCGGTCGATCAGCTGGGAGAGGGCGCCGACGACGCCGAACTTGTCGTCTTCCTCGGTCGTGTCCTCGATCGAGAGCGTGGGCTTGTCGAACTCGCTGTCGGCGAGGTGGGCCTCGAAGTCGGGTGCGAACCGTTCGTTGGTGCTGACGTAGACCTCCTCGATTCGCTCGTCTTCCTCGAGCTCGGCGAAGATGCGATCGACGACGGTCGATTCGCCAATCGGGAGGAACATTTTGGGCCGATGTTTGGTGATCGGCCACATTCGGGTCGCGTACCCGCCTGCAAGGACGACGGCCTTCATGGCCCGAATTTCTCCTGCGGGGTCTAAGTCGTTTGCCCTTTCATAAGATCCGGTCCCCCATCCGTCGGGGGCTGATCGAGCGTCGACGGAGCAAACGGTAAAAGCGCGAACGCCGTGCATCGACGTATGCGCCAGGCCGACGAAACGACGCGGCAGCGACTCGCCGACGCCCTGCGAGCCGAACCGGCGACGCCGAGCGAACTGGCAACCCAGTTCGATCTGACTCCCCACGCGGTCGTCCGCCACGTCGAACACGTCTCCCGGTCGGTCGAGGGAACCGACGAACGGCTGCTCGTCGCGCCGCCGACGTGTCGAGACTGCGGGTTCGACGACTACGACGATTTGTTGAACCTCCCCTCGCGCTGTCCCGACTGCAAGAGCGAGTCGGTCGACGAACCGACGTTCACTATCGAATAACCGCAGGTGACAGTCGTTCCATCGTTACAGTCATCAATGCCGACTGATCCTCATCATAGTTCGACACTCATATTTAGGGGGCACGCGAGAACCTGATACGTGCCCTCGATCGAACGGTGACGATAGTCCCATCGGCAGCGGTCGGTCGGGTCCGACCACGGACAGACCCGAACCCGTTCCGACCCGTCGTCGTTTGGCTCGAGGCTCGAGCACCTATGACGTCCAGATCCCACTCGGAACTCGATGCGGTCGAGTTCGTCCAGACAGTACTCGACTGGCTCGACGACCGCGACGCGTCGGCAGAGACGCTCGACGACGCGTTCGCCCTGCTGGCCAACCAGCGCCGCCGGCTCCTGCTGGAGGTCATGCGGACCTACGACGAGGAACTGACGCTCCCGGACGCGGCCGAGGAAGTCGCCATCCGCGAGACCGGCCACAACGTGACGAACATCTCGCCCGAACACGTCACCGAGGTGTACCTCTCGCTGTACCACGATCACCTGCCGCGCCTGGTCGACGCCGGGCTCCTCGAGTACGATCAGGAACGGGACCTGGTCGCTCCCGATGCGGTCTAACGGTCAGAACTCCACGTTCGAGGATGAGGCGCGATCGAGGTCGTCGCGCTCGATCGGGCCGGGACCGACGAACTCGAACTCGTCATCCACCAGGTAAACGTCGCCGTCCGAGACGGTGACCTCGAGGTCGGTGAGATAGGCACCCTCGCAGGGACCGAAGGTGCAGCGCCCGGACTCGGCCTCAAAGTACGCGCCGTGGTTCGCACAGACGAGTTCGCCGTTTCGCATCGGCGCACCCGAGCCCTTGTCTAATTTGATGTGCGTGAGGTGCTGGCAGTAGTTGAGCCAGCACGCGATCTCGGCGGGACCGGCTTCGTCTCCATCGCTCTCCCCGTCTCCGTCGAATCCATCCCCGTCTCCGGTCGTCGGTTCGCCGCCGTCGGCCGGCGCGGTTCTGACGAGAATCGCTTCCCGTTCTTCGTCCGACTCGTCGGTCACGCGAAAGAGAAACGTCGAGTCGGTGGGTACGTCCGGCAGCGCTGCGATCCGTCCTGCGTCGGCTGCATCCATTGGGCCGTTCTTACCGGTCACTGGCCCTGAACGTTACGACACCGCACACGCGATTGTCTGACGGAGCTTTAAACCACTGTCCGACCAACGCGGTCCATGGACTCCCTTCTCATCTACGGTTCCTACGGCTACACCGGGCGGCTGATCGCCCGCGAGGCTGTCGCCCGGGGCGGGTCGCCCGTCGTCGCCGGCCGCGACGGGCGCGCCGTCGCCGACCAGGCCGACGACCTCGGCGTCGAGGGTCGGACGTTCGATCTCGAAGCGGGGAGCGGGACCCTCGACGCTCAACTCGCGTCCTTCGACGCCGTTCTCAACTGTGCGGGTCCGTTCGTCGAGACGGCCGAGCCGCTGGTCGAGGCCTGCCTCGAGACGGAGACGGACTATCTGGACATCACCGGCGAGTTCGCGGTCTTCGAATTCCTCCGCCAGCGCGACCGGGCGGCCCGTCAGGCGGGGATCACGATCCTGCCTGGCGTCGGCTTCGACGTCGTCCCGTCGGACTGCCTGGCGGCCTTCCTCGCCGAGCAACTGCCCGCGGCCGACCGGTTGCGCCTCGGGATCACGGGCGGCGGCGGGCTCTCGCGGGGGACCGCCTGGACGCTCGTCGAACACCTCGGCGACGGGGGCGTCGTGCGCCGGAACGGGCGGCTCATTCAGGTGCCGGCGGCCTTCCGCACGCGCGAGATCGACTTCGGCGACGGCCCCGAACACGCGATCACGATCCCGTGGGGCGACGTCGTCACCGCGGCTCACAGCACCGGTATCGAGTCGATCGAAGTCTACGCCGCCGCGCCGCGGTGGGCGGCGACGGGACTGTCGGCCGTCGACTCGCTCGCCTGGCTGCTCGACCGCCGTCCCGTCGCGGGCGCACTGAAGCGGCTGATCGACGCCCGTTTCGACGGCCCGGCCGAACGGGAGTTGGCGACCGGCAGCGCCGTCGTCTGGGGCGAAGTCATCGACGAGGAAACCGACAGACGGGCCCGCGCTCGGCTCCGCACGCCGAACCCCTATGCGCTGACTGCCGAGTCGGCGGTCTCGGCCGCCGAGCGCGTCCTCGGGATCGGGGACGACGGACGGGATCGGATTCCGTCGGGATTCCAGACGCCCGCGAGCGCCTTCGGACCCGACTTCGCGCTCGAACTCTCGGGGACGGAGCGGGAACCGGTCGAGATGCCCGCCGACTCGGGCGAGTCGACCCGTCGAGTCGTCGAGTCCGACGACTGACGCGGGTAGCTATTCTCCGCGAGCGAATTTGCATCGCCGGCTCAGTCCGAGTAACACGACTGCTCGACGCGCTCGTCGTACAGCCGCGAGAGCCGCTCCGTTACCGGACCGCCACCGATATCGCGACCGTCGAGCGTCGCGATCGGTCGCAGTTCCCAGGTCCGATTCGTCAGGAACGCCTCGTCGGCGTCGGAGACGTCGGCGGGCTCGTAGCGGCCCTCGCGGACCTCGATATCGGCCCGACGAGCCAGCTCGAGCACGATCTCGCGGGTGATCCCCGGCAGGACGGGGCCGTCGGTCGTCGGCGTGTACAACGCGCCGTCGCGGACGAAAAACAGGTTGCTCGTCGCGCCCTCTGTCAGTCGGCCCTCGCGGTCGCACATGAGCGCCTCGTCGGTCCCGGCGTCGAGTTCCGCACGCGCGAGGATCCCATTGAGGTAGTTGTGGGTCTTGGCCGCGGCCAGGATCGCCTGGTCGGGAATCCGGCGCGTCTCGACCGTCGCGACGGTCGCCGGGCCGTCCCAGACGGACTCGCCCTCGAGCCCGCCGCGAGGGAGGGGTTTGACGTAGACGACGACGGTCGGATCGACCGCCGGCTGCGGGGTAAGCTTGCCCGGCTGGACGCCGCGGGTGATCGAGAGCCGGACGTAGGCGTCCGCCAGGCCGTTCGCCGCGAGCGTCTCGTCGATCCGCGCGCGCAGGTCGTCGGGCGCCAGGCCGTGGTCGAGCGAGAGGAGGTCGCAGGTTCGTTCGAGCCGGTCGACGTGAGCGTCCCAGGCGAAGAGCGTTCCGCCGTAGGCCCGCAGGGTCTCGAAGGCGGCGTCGCCGTAGCGGAAGCCGCGGTCGTCGACGCTGACGGTCGCCTCGTCGGCGGGGACGAGTTCGCCGTCGACGTGATAGAGGTGGTCGTCGGTCATAGCGTGCGATCGCCGTCGCGTTCATCCCTTCGTCGCGCCCGGAGCACTATGAACCCACTGTCCGCCCGTCGTGAACGCACGCCGCTACCCGGGAGCGTCTCGGTCACGCAGTGCCCGTGCAGGGGGACTCCGAAGCCACGTGTTCTAATGAGGGGTAGTTGATAGGAATGTTGAGAGAGCGGTGCTGAATACATGGTGCGTATCGGTCACCAAGTTTTCGTGATTACCTCTTGTAGGAATACTCCAAACGGTGGGTGGACACGATACGATTCAGTCGCCGGACAGGTGGTTCCCACGAGCGATGACATACATAAGTATGATCCCCGCACCGACGGCGAGGATAAATTGCCCGATCACTGCCAGTATCGCAGCTGGACCCTGAGCACCGAGCAAGAATACGAGAGTGACCGGGACGAGACTGACGAGCGCGAATGCACCGATGAGTTTGCCGAGCGGGACTGCTTCGTATCGAATCCAAGACTATCGTCGCAACGGCCCGGCGGCGTGAGGGAGTGCTCGCCATCCATTGTCCGCTTCGATGTCCGAGTGCTTGCGCGTTGTACTGCTGGGCGTCCAAGCAGACCATATTCCGTATCAGGAATGTTCCCACTATCTCGGTGGTGGAGCGGGGTATAGAGGGCTACAGTACCTACTAGTAGTGATGTCCGAATCAGAAGTGACCCGCTGGGAGTACGAGACGCTTCGCCCACCGCGCGATGAGACCCAAAAAGAAGCAGAGGATCCGAAAGCAGAGTTGAATCAACTCGGTGCAGAAGGCTGGGAGTTTGTGGAGACGATCGACTACGAGGGAGGCGGCACCAAGTACCTCGTTTTCAAGCGACCTGCCCAATCGGGTGAGCCAGTATGACTGACAAGACCGACATCAGTACGGCCAACACGATGCGTGAGCGCTCAGGCGAGAGTCGGATTAAACTCTGGTTGCTGCTGCGCGCGAACCGCTTTCTCGTCTCCATCGTCCTGACCAGTGCCGTGTTCGTCGCATTCGTCATCGCCGTCGCTGTCCTCGATCCACCGTTTTCACAGCAAATCGAGTCCGGCGACATGACCGACACGATGTTCTCGACGATGATCACGGTCATCGTGACTGGGACGACACTCGTCGTCACGATCGGTCAGCTCGTCCTCTCCCAAGAGAACGGCCCGCTCGGTGATCAACGCGAGCGGATGGCCAGTTCGATGGATGTCCGGGACTTTACTGAAGAATTAATCGGATCTCCGAGTCCTGCCGATCCATCCGAATTCCTCCGGCAGATCATCGGAATCACGGCACAACGGACGACGGCTCTTCGAGAGTCTATTGACAAGAATGATAACGAGAACCTCCGAGAAGAGGTCGATGAATTCGCTGAAAGCGTCACTGGGAACGCTGACACGGTGCGTGACCAACTTGAGGATGCGCAGTTCGGCTCGTTCAATGTGTTATTCGCTGCACTAAATTTCAATTATAGCTGGAAAATCTTCCAAGTTGAACGTCTCGCGAACGAATACGAAGAGAGCCTCAATGAGGAAGAACGCGGCTTGCTTGACGACCTCAAAACAGCGCTGTCTCTGTTTGGTCCGGCGCGCGAACACATCAAGACGCTGTACTTCCAGTGGGCACTCATCGACTTGTCTCAGATGATTCTCTATGCTGCAGTCCCGGCATTGGCCGTTGCGGGTATCATGGTCGGAATCGTCGATGCGGGGACGTTCCCAGGAAGCACACTCGGTCTCGATCACATCATCCTCGTCGTGGGCGGTGCGTTTGCGGTGACGCTCGTTCCATTCATGCTGTTCGTCTCGTACGTCCTTCGCATCGTCACCATAGCAAAACGGACACTTGCCATCGAGCCGCTGATCCTCCGCGAATCACAACGCTAAGATCCGACGCAGAACTCAAACCTCAGACACGGTTGGATGTGGACGCTTCGTGAGGTACTGAGGTTAGTCACTCTCTGAACGGGCGTCGATTGCTCGCGTCCCGCCACAGTTCCAATACCGTCCTCCGCGAGGAGATCAACACAGGCGCTGTTGAATGCCTTTGGGAAATTCCCCAACCCCATTGCAGCCTCTAACATCGAAAATATAGCCCGAAACGATTCGTCGCCCCTAATCCATTGGAATGACCGATGGACACTCTATATTCAGCAGGCCGTTTGTATCAGCCACCGAGGTTCTCAAAGGACCGACTGATTCAAACCGGTCTACCACCGGTGCTACCTGAAGAGATTATCCCGCTTGACCACCGAGGACCTATATGCAGCGGTGCGACCAGCCAACGAGATCGTCCGGGAGCGTGGGTGTGAGGGCCTGGAACCGAAGCTCGAAGGGGAGAATAGCGTGACCGACGACCCCCTCCCAGCCGAACACCTCTCGCCGCTCGCCACGCTCGTCGACGAGGTACTCGCGAGCGTCGGCTACGAGGTGGCGGCTGCCACCGACGCCATTGACGATGCTGTCCCCGGCTACGGCGGTCTATTCGACCCCGCGACCACCCCGGCCGAGTTGCGTCGCGCGCTCGAAAGCCTGCTCGCGTCGGGACTCACCCGGCCATCCGTCCCCGAGCCGACGAGCGACACATTCGTCCTCTACGTCGACGGCAGTTCACGCGGCAACCCCGGCCCCGCAGGTGCGGGCGCTGTCATCATGGACGCTGCAGAGGACCAACTCGCCCGTCTCGGCCGGCCCGTCGGCTCCCGGACGGGGAACAACACCGCCGAATACGTCGCCCTCCAGCTCGGGCTCTCCGAACTGCTGGCTCGCTACGAGCCACGCAGGCTGGAGGTGCGCATCGATTCGATGACGGTCATCCGAGACGTCTGGGGTGGCGATGACCCGACGGAACCGGGCGTCGAGACGTACAGCGAGGCCGTCACGGCGGCACTGTCGAGCATCCCGGAACAGCGGTACACGCATCTGGCCGACAGCGACCCGAACCCCGCCGACGCACTGGCGACAGTAGGAACCGATATCGCGACCTTCGGACCTGGATAGTAGCGTTACGCCGCTTAACATTCGAAATCCCGGCTCTGTTGAAATCCTCAGACGCTATTAGAAACCTCATGCTGACTACAACCTCTGCATTCAGTATACTGTTCTTGACAGCTATCGGTGAAATCGATTGTTGCTCCGGTACTGACTCGACCTATACTAACCGCTCGAGTGGTCTACTCCTCCCCCTCCTAAGCGAACGTAACAATATCAGTTATCGAGGTCTTCTCTCTTTCCTTACCAGTCGGGTGGCGTCGCTGTGACGCTCGTTTCGGCCGATTGATCTCGACTTGCGGGAAGCGGCGCGCGCTCTGCCTGCCGCGCGTTGCCCGCCCCCATAGGGGTACCGCGTTTTCTGTACACAATGTACACAAAACGAAGCAACCACGACCTTCGTCCCCTCTCTCGAAGCAACATCTCTCGAACTAACCGGTCAGTATCCTAACGTTCTTTAGTATAAATTGCGTGTCTCACAGACGAGCACGAAAGTGCGCCGAGCCGGAGTGCCCAGGACCAACCACGCACTCCGGCTCCCACAGCCCCCGCGTAGCGGGAGCAATCCACCATTGACGTTGGCGAAATAAAGAAGTGCCGACGTCCCGCCGTCCAGTCGTCGCTGTCGTTGATTCGCTCGCCGGATTGTATTCCGCTGCATCGGGGCCGATACCGAAGCTATCCATGGTCTCGAGCGTTGCACTCCACTGCGATTGTGGTACCGACGTCCGTATCGCGACGACCGACGATCCGGCACGGTGTCCGGACTGCGGGACAGCATTCGCGCTGTCGCTCGTCGAACACCTCGACGATCACGATGCACCCAGCTATCGCCACGGCACTCGATCGTATCGCGGCCCGTGAGGGCCGCGACCGGACGGCCTTGCCCCCGCTGTACGAGGCCGTCGATCCCGAGGTGCTGGGCGCGCTGCTCGAGTTGAACCCGGACGTTACAGTCCGGTTCGAGTACGAGGACTACCGCGTCGTGATCGCTCCCAACCCGCACGACGTGAAGGTGATCGACGCGGATCGGTAGCGGCTCACCGATCGGTCCTCCCGGCCGACCGGTCGGTCACTCGTCGACTCGAGCGGCGAACCGACGGAAGTTCGCGATCATCTCCTTACCGAGCGCGAGTGAGATCTCGTCGCCGCGGCCGTCCTCGGCCGCACCCGTCGCCGCGTCCGAGTGAGCCCGCGTGAGGATGCTCTCGGGGTGGAACTGCACGCCGACGTGGGGCTTCTCCCGGTGGCGAACCGCCATCAGGACGCCGCGCTCGTCGGTCGTCCGAGCGGTCTCTTCCAACGGGGACGGCAGGTCCGCGCGGTCGACCGCCAGCGAGTGGTAGCGCCCGACCTGGAAGTCCGACGGGAGCCCGGCGAAGATCCCCTCGCCGTCGTGGCTCACCGTCGAGGGTTTCCCGTGGACGACTTCGGAGGCGTGGACGACCGGTGCGCCGTTTGCTGCACACAGCGCCTGGTGGCCCAGACAGACGCCCAGAATCGGGTAGTCGGTTTCCGCGAACAGCGGGATCGAGATCCCGGCCTCCTGCGGGGTTCCTGGACCAGGCGAGACGACGATTCCCGTGGGATCGAGGTCGCGAACGCCTGTGAGGTCGATCTCGTCGTTGCGCCGGACGATCACCTCGTCCGCGACTTCGCCGACGTACTGGACGAGGTTGTACGCGAACGAGTCGTAGTTGTCGACGACGAGAATTCGGGCGTCGGCGGTCGGGGCGTCAGTCATTCGACTCACCTCCCGCGTTCGGTCCCGTCTCGTCGGCGTCGACGCCGTCCTCCGCCGACTCGAGGCCCATTTCGGCCCGCTCGCCCAGCGCCTCGTCGACGGCGGCCAGCAGCGCGCGGGCCTTGGCGAGCGTCTCGTCGTACTCGCTGTCGGGATCCGAATCGTGGACGATGCCCGCGCCCACCCGGAGGTGGTACTCGTCGGCCTGGCGGACCAGCGTCCGGATGACAATGTTCAGCGTCGCCCGACCGTCGAAGCCGAAGATGCCGACGCTGCCCGTGTAGGGGCCGCGCCTAGTCGCCTCGAGTTCGTCGATGAGCTCCATCGTGCGGGGTTTCGGCGCGCCGGTGATCGTGCCGCCGGGGAAGACGGCCGCGACGGCGTCGGCGAGCGTCTCGTCGGGGCGCAGGCGGCCGGTGACGTTCGAGACCAGGTGCATCACCTCGGAGTAGCGGTCGATCCGCCGGTACTCCGCGACGTCGACGGAACCGTACTCACAGACCTTCCCGAGGTCGTTGCGTTCGAGGTCGACCAGCATCGCGTGTTCGGCGCGTTCCTTCTCGTCGGTCAGCAGGTCCGCCTCGAGTTCGTCGTCTTCCGCGGGCGTCTCGCCGCGCGGGCGCGTGCCGGCGATCGGCTCCGTTCGGACGAGATCACCGATGCGTTCGCCCTCTCCCTCTCGCGGACGCTGCCCGCTCGCGGATTCCGAGGTGCCGTGCACCTCGCGCTCGAGCAGGAGTTCGGGGCTCGCGCTCACCAGGTCGGCCGCCCGGAACTCGAGCAGCCCCGAGTAGGGCGCCGGGTTCACCCGCCGCAGGGCGTCGTAGGCCGCGACCGGGTGGACCGCGGCGGGGGCGACCAGGCGCTGAGAAATATTCGCCTGGAAGGTGTCGCCGTCGCGGATGTACTCCTTGACCCGATGGACGCGGTCGGCGAAGGCCTCGCGGCCGCAGTCGCTCTCGAAGGTTGCTTCCGGGGCCGAGACGGGCGGCTCGCCGATCGTCGGATCGCCCTCGCGGACGGCCCGGGCGAGGTCGAGCGCGCGGGTCCGGCCGCGCTCGTAGGCCGCCTCGAGGTCGGCGTCTGTCGGCTCGCCGCCGTCGGCGGGGTCGTCGACGCGCGGACACGCTGTGATCCGCAGCGTCACGTCGCCGTCCCCATCGGTCGGGGCCTCCCAGGCGGCGAGCCGATCGTAGACCGCGACCTCGAGCCGGGGCAGTCCCCGGTCGTCGACGGCCGAGTCGGGCAGGGCCTCGAGTTCGCGGGCGATATCGTACGAGAGCCAGCCGACGGCGCCGCAGGGGAAGGGCACGTCGCAGTCGCCGCGGGCGAGCCGGTCGCCGGCGAGCAGTCCTTCGAGCGCGGCCAGGCTCGGTGCCTGGCCGTCTCCCTCCTCGTCGGGTCCCGCTCTCCACCGTGGGACCGCGTCGGGGCCGACGGTGAGCCGGTCGACCGGATCGACGCCGAAGTAGCCCCAGCCGGCCTGGCCGCCGGTCGTCTCGAGGAAGGCGTTGCCGTCGCCGTCCCGAGCGCGCCGGTAGACAAGGAACGGATCGGCGACGGACACGCGGACTTCGACCGGAACTCGGAGCCCCGGGCGCGTCGCCGTGGCGTCACGACCGCTCGCTTCGTCGCCCGCACGCCCGCGAGCGGCGGCACGAAACGAGTCGAGCGTCGTGACGACGCGCGGATCGCTCATGGCCGTCGAAAGGAGGCCGGCGGATAATCCTCTTGCGATTACGGGGGCGGGGACGCGACGCAACCGACCAGGCGATCGAGACTGATCGGGTGGCGAAAATATCGGACCGGCTGCGATCGGGGCGATGAAAACGAGACGGCAATCTGTGCGACGCGAGAGACGGGGTCGGGTCGGATTCGGTCTCGGGTGTCGTTACCGGACTTCCGCGCGGTCGATCCAGCCCTGAATGCGCTTCTCCGAGATATCGGTCTGGTCGGCCAGGTCGGCGGCGTCCGCGGCGGCGAGTTCGCCGATGGTTTCGACACCCGCTCCGGCAAGCCGGTCGGCGTAGGCCGGGCCGATGCCCTTGATCGAGTCGACCGGTTCTTGGTTGGTCTCCTCGGGTTCCGGTTCGGCGTCGGTTTCAGGCTCAGCCTCGGCCTCGGCGGCCGCGTCCTCGGGCGCTTCGGATTCAGCTTCGGGCTCGGGTTCGGCCTCGACTTCGTCCGTGTCGGCCTCGGGTTCAGCTTCGGCGGTTTCGGCTTCGGATTCGGTGGTCTCAGTCGCCGTCTCCGATTCGGTTTCCACCGCGTCGACATCGACGTCGTCGGGTTCGGCTTCCTCGACGGGCGACTTCTCGGCCGTCTTTTCGGTCGTCGGCGCCGCGTCCTCGGTCTCCGGACTGGTCGCTTCGGCCGGTTCGGCAGCCTCCTCCGGGGCGTCGGTCGGCTCCGTCATCGACTCGGTCGAACTCGACGCGGTCGACCCGCTCGCGGCCGACTGCGGCGGTTCGGCGGTCGTTCCCTCGGCGGTGTCGCGCTCGGCGTCGACGGCCTCGTTCCCGTTTCCGTCGTCCGCCGATCGTTCCCGCTCGACCGTTACCCCCACCTCTCGGGAGTGCCCGCGCTCCGAGTCCGACTCGTCGAACCCCAACAGGGACTTCAGCTTTTGGAAGATTGCCATTATCTCGATGTAGTCGGCTCCGACACTTAAATTCGCCTGATACTGTCAGCACGAACGGGGTCACGGCCGTTGGTTTTCGCTTACAGCCGCTCGCGCAGCGCCCGGTTCATCGCATCGACCGGCGCCTCCTCGCCCGTCCAGATCTCGAAGGCCTCGACACCCTGGTAGAGCAGCATCCACGCGCCGTCGACGGTCGTCGCGCCGGCGTCGGCCGCGTCGCGCAACAGCCGCGTCTCCAGCGGCCGGTAGACCGCATCGAGCACGGCCAGATCGCCGTGAAGCGCGTCGCCGGGCACCGGCGTCTCGTCCTCCTCCATCCCGACGCTCGTAGCGTTGACCAGCACGTCCGCCTCGGCGACCAGGCGATCGAGCGCTGCGAGCCCGTGTCCGCTCGCGCCCGGGACCTCGTCGGCGAGGTCGTGGGCCGTCGATTCGGTCCGGTTGGCGATCGCGACCGTCGCGCCGGCGTCGGCGAGTCCGAACGCGATCGCCCGACCGGCACCGCCGGCGCCGACGACGACCGCCTGTGCGCCGTCGACGGTCACGTCGTGGTCGCGCAGCGCGCGCAACGCACCGATCGCGTCGGTGTTGTACCCCGTCGGTGGACCCGACCCGGAGAAATCGATCGTATTGACCGCGCCGATGCGGGCGGCCAGGTCCTCTGGGGTGACGATCTCCAGCGCCTCTTGCTTGAACGGGATGGTCACGTTCAGTCCCGCGATCCCGAGCGCGTCGGCGCCCTCGATCGCGTTCGCCAGATCGTCCCGCTCGGGTTCGAACGTCACGTAGCGGGCGTCGAGCCCGCGTTCGTCGTAGGCGGCCTCGTGCATCGGCGGCGACAGCGAGTGTCCCACCGGGTTGCCGAGGAGCCCGAACACGTCCATGGCCATCTCGCCCGAGACTCGACGCGCCGGAGACATAATGGGTCCGGCTTCGCCGGAGCGAGCGATCGACGACCGTTTCTGGTCGTTTTATGATCCGCTCGTGAGTAACCGCGTCTATGCTCTCGGGAACGGCGCTGTCTTTCCTCCTGTTGGCGGCCGGAATCGCCGCGCTGTACGCCGGCGCCGAACTCCTCGTCGCCGGAGCCGGCCGCCTGGCGCTGGGGATCGGACTCCGGGCCGCGACCGTCGGGGTGACGGTGATCGCGTTCGCGACGACCGCACCCGAACTGTTCGTCTCGACGATCGGCGCGCTGAACGTCTCGACCGACATCGGCCTCGGCGCGGTCGTCGGCTCGAACATCGCGAACATCGGCCTGGTGCTCGGGGCCGCCGCGGTCATCAAACCGCTGCCGATCGGCGAGCGGGTGATGCGCCGGCACGTCCCCGTGATGGTGCTCGCGGCGATCCTGCTGGTCGGACTCGGGGCGAACGGCCGGATCGGCCGGCTCGAAGGAGCGGTGTTTCTCCTGGTGCTCGCGGGGTTCACGGCGTTTCTCATGTACTACGTCAACGCCGATCCCGCGCCCGTCGGCGACGAACTCGACGCCGACGACGCCGACGCCGGATCGAGCGTCTCGATCCGCGACGTCGCGCTCGTCCTCGGCGGCCTGGTCGCGCTCGTGGTCGGCTCGCGGTGGCTCGTCGCCGGTGGAACGGGACTGCTGTCGGCGCTGGGCGTCTCGGATCTGGTCATCGGCCTGACGGTGCTCGCGCTCGGGACGTCGCTGCCGGAACTGGCCGCCTCGGTCGTGGGTGCGATCCGCGACGAGTCGGCGTTCGCCGTCGGCAACGTCGTCGGCTCGAACATCTACAACATCCTCGCGGTGCTCGGCGTCGTGGCCCTGATCACGCCGATCGAGATCGAACCGTCGACGCTCCGGTTCGAACTCCCGATCATGATCGCCTTCACCGTCGTCTTGGTCGGAATAATGCGGTACAGACGACGGATCACCCGAGTCGACGGGGTGCTCTTGCTCGCGGGCTACGCCGGGTTCATCTACCTGCTCGTTCCCTGACGCCGCCGCCAACCGCCTCTCAGCAATGGAATCCGATGAGTTCACACGGACCCCGGCGCTCCTCCGTTAGAGTTGAAGCGGGGTCCCGTCGCGGGCGTCGCCCGAGGTCGTGATTCGGTCCAGCCGCCGCCCGAGGTGTTCGCGGACCAGCGAGACCAGGGCGTTTTCCCGGCCGTCGCCGGTGATCGCGCCCACTCGCGGATCCTCGTCCGCGTCCGACTCGTCGATCGTCACGACCATCGCCGACTCGCGGTCGGCGAAGACGACGCGACCGTGGTGGTCGCCCTCGATCGGCGCGTTGAGCCAGTCGAACTGGGGCTCGCAGACGGTCGCGCCCGGAACCGCCGATCGGACGGTGTCCCGAACGCGCGGCGAGCACGAGCCGACGTACACGTCGACTCCCCGGTCGGCCGCGTCGCGCCACCGCTCGAGACACGCCTGGCGGACCGTCCCCGCGTGGGGGACGGTGACGAACAGCTCCTCCGCGGCGCCGTCGACGATCTCGCGTTCCCTGGCGACGATCTCGTCTCGTTCCGTGATCGTCCAGCAGGTATCGACGCGGGCGTCGGCGCTGCCGCCGTTGGTGGCCGCGTGCAGCTGCGGTTCGGGTGCGTCCGGGTCGCGTCGGGGATCCCGGGAGTCCGAGCCGAGATCGGCGGCCTCGGCCAGCGGCCCGTCGACCAGCCAATCGGCCTCCCACTGCGGCGCGTCGGTCGCGAGTTCGACGCGATCCGCACCGGCGTCGTAGTCGACGAGTCCGACGTCCGCGAGCGCGGGGAGGTGCTTGTGGACGAGCGACGTGACGACGGTCTCTCGCGCCGGCTCGTCGCCGTCTTCCCGCGAGACGATCGCGGCGGCGAGATCGTCGATGGGGACGGCCTCACGACGGGACGCGAGGGCGGCACAGATCGTCCGGCGCCGCGGCTCGCGAAGCGTCTCGAGCGTGCGATCCAGCGTCGTCTCGTCCGCCGGGAACGCCTCGCCGGTCGGATCCGAAAGCAGCGTCCGGACCCAGTCGGTCGACAGCATCGGGTGCGCGGCGAGCGCGACGGTCGTCTCGCTCCCGTCGGTGTGCTGGGTCAGCACGCCGACGTCGACCAGGCGCGGGACGTGGGCGTGGACGAGCGAGACGTGGATCCGCTCGCAGTGGTTGTCGGGAACGATCGGACAGCCGCGTTCCGTGGCCGCGACTTCGGTCGCGAGTTCGGGGACCGGCATCGAGGACGATATCGACGTCGATGTCGCAGACGTCTCGGGGAGAGCGGGGAGATCGGTCTCGGTTTCGGTCTCGGTCTCGGTCGATAGCGCGTCCCCGCGGTCGAGCAGCGCGGCGAGCAGGTACCGTCGCTGCGGGGCCGCGAGGACGTCTAACGCAGTTGTCGTCCGTTCGCTGTCCGGGGGTGAACTCATTGCCCGATAGAGACAGCCTGCGGGGGAAAGAAGTGTACCAGCATGCTCTGGTATCGCTGTGCGGTATCGCTTGGTGGTACGGTCAGTCGGCCGACCCGAAGTACGCCGAGAGCAGTTTCGCCTGCGCGACCCGAAGGTGCTGGTGGAACGTCTGGCGGGCGATTCCGAGCCGTTCGGCGATCTCGGCGGCGTCGCTGTTCCGAGTCGGCCACTCGAAGTAGCCGCCGTGATAGGCCGCCTCCAGCGCCAGGCGCTGTTTCTCGGTCAGCATCGACTCGACCGTCCGCCGGAAGTCCCCGCGGGTCTCGACCGGTCGCTCGACGGTCTGTTTCGAGACGAGCCTGGTATCGGGATAGGCCGACGTGATCACGTCGACGAGTTCCCGGAGGTTCGCGTCGGGGCTCACCTGCACCGTCAGGTCTGCGACGCCGTCGCGAACGGTTTTCGACTGGAGCCGTGCGCCGTACTCCGCGAGCAGGTCGGGGATCGTCGAGCCGCGGACGACGAGCTCCCAGTAACACTCGTCGTCGCCGGCGTCGATACACCGTAGGTCCGTGATCGCGTCGTCGTCGCGTGCGATCTCGCGGACGCGTTCGGTGTCGGCGTTCGCCGTCGTGAGGTAGTAGACGAACGCCCGGTCGGTCAGCGGCAGCACGTGGTCGATCGACAGCTCACACGAGAGGTCGTCCGAGAGCCGGATACAGGCGTCGCCCCGGTCGCTCGACTCGAACTCGAGTTCGACGGCGGTATCCCTGTAGAGGAGCCGCCGGACCGTCATCGCGTTGATCGCGTGCCCGATCGTGCCGCCGAACTCCCGTAACACCTCCCGCTCCCGATCGGCGAAGGCCGATGGCTCGTCGGCGGCGATGACGAGCGCGCCGAGGGGGCGGTCGCTCGCGACGATTGGCACGACGGCGACCGCGCCGTAGTCGTGCTCGCGGGCGTGGGTCCGCCACGCTTCGACCGACTGCTCGTCGAGGTGGCGGTATCGCTGGACGGCCCGCGTGTCGAACGGCGAGGCACCATCCGCGACTGGGGGCGGATCGATGAACGTCGAGAGGAGTTCTTCGGTGTGCTCGTCCGCCGCGTCGATTCCCGCCCACGTCTCCGGCTCCCACGAGTAGCCGGGACTCGTCGCGGGGGCATCGGCTCGCCCGATGGCCGCGAATCGGTACGCGTCGGCGGCCGCGAACTCCTCGACGACCGCCGTCTCGATCTCGTCTCTGGTTTCGGCCGCGACCATCGTCTCGTCGATCGTCCGGACGATCGCGTTGAGGCGCTCGAGGCGCTCGAGTTCCCGCTCGCGGGCTTTGCGGTCGGTGATGTTGCGGCCGACGCCGGTAAACCCCAACACCTCGCCGTCGCCGTCGGTGATCCTGGCGCTGTTGAACTCGTAGGGGATTCGGGCCCCGTCGTTGGTGAGAATGCGTCCCTCAGCCGTCACACGCTCGCCTTCCTCGAGGATCCGCTCGATCGCGTCGCGGATGTGGTCCCGGTCCTCCGGCGCGATGAACGTGAGCGGGTGCATGCCGGCGAGTTCGTCCGGGTCGTAGCCGGTCACCTGCTGGAACTGGGCGTTCCACTCGATCAGATTTCCCTCGGCGTCGTACGCGTAGAGGATGTCCGGTTGCGCCGCGAGGATGCTCTCGGTGAGCGCCTTCTCCGTCCGCAACTCCCGTTCGCGCTCGTAGGCCTCGGTGCGATCGTTGACGAACCAGGCGTACCCGACTACTTCGTCGTCTTCGTGGATCGGGGCGAGGACTTCGCGGGCCCAGAACCGCTCGCCGTCGCTCTGGAGGCGCCACCCCTCGGTCTCCGCCTTCCCGACGGATCGCGCTCGCTCGAGGATGCGTTCCGGACGATCGGCGTCGCGATCGTCCGCCGGGAAGAGTGTCCGGTAGTGCGTTCCGACGATCTCGTCCGTGTCGTAGCCCGTGAGGTGTCGAGCCCCCTCGTTCCAGATGGCAACGCGGCCCTCGTCGTCGAACAGGGCGACGGCGTGGTCGCTGACGAGGTCGCTCAGATCGCGGACTCCGAGGTTGAAGTCGACCGACTGATCCCCTGTATCAGTCGCGCGACCCGTTTCGTCCGAGCCGTTCGTACAGTTCGACGGATGATCGTTCATTGATCAGCCAGTAAGGTTGATGGAATGTTAGCACGCAACATCAGAAAAACCACTGGTGGCTCTCGCCACGGGTTTTTGACCGAAGGCCGAAATCAACAATAGTGTCCAAATATCAAAGGTTGTAATCCAATATCTGTGAATAGGGAACGATATTGGTATAAATAGCAAAGTCTGGTAAATAGTTGACAAAGGACCGGTCGAGAGGATGACTGGAGAAGTGACCAGGTCGGAGACCGAGTACCCAGACTACTCGCAGACGGCAAGTGCTACGTGGCGAAATTTGATACGGTGAGGAGGGGGCGGACAGTGGTCACCGTCAGGGCATCTGCCGTCCGCGTTGCACGACCGATCATTCGCCTTGAGAGACGCGAGTGATTCGTCACTTGATCGGCAGCGAGTACTTTCGATCTGGCACGGAGTTCATCGGCCGGCAGATAACGTTTCGACCTGTGATGGCTACACCGTCGCCGAGTTGCCGTACACGATACTGTTATCGAAGTCAACAGCGATTGGTGTTGCGTAATGGCTACGGTATCTGACGGCCCTCTCTTGATTGGGTTCGAGTGACCTGTTCGACTACGACGAGCGAAACTACACCGAAATAGGCACCCCCAGTCTCAGAAATATGAGGTGGTTGAAATATTCTACCTATTCGACAATATTTTAGTGCAACAAGTAAAAATAACTCCAGATGGAAGCGATTGATAACATACTGTTGTATGGGATATCTATGATACTATTCTCTATATTTTCTCTCCAATATGATTTGGTCTTCCATAGTATCGGCGTGAGTATAGGAACTCTATGAATGCTGATTTGTACGATATCAACACTAATTAAAACAGCTATGTCCGTGGGGTTGCCAAGATAAAGAGTTTTTCTGCCATTACTGTGTAACTATATACTATATTTGAATATAGGGGTAGAATGTCTGGACGGTAGCCCGCTCATACAACTACTTAGTACGAGAACTGCGAGTCAAGAGACCGACTTACGTCCGGATCAAGCCGAAAGCGCAGACTATTCGTCTCCCCGGCACCGACGCTCGCCCGTGATCGCCATCGTCGAGAGCCGGGCCGACCGCGCCTCTGAGCACGTCTGCGACCGCCTCCGCGAGCGCGCCGACTGGGACGAACGGACCGACGACACCAGGCCGGCGGCCGAGGGCGGCGGCACCTACTACCGAATCGAGGACGCCGAACTCCGCTCGTTCGACGACCTCCACATCGACCTCGAGCGGCCGGCCGCGGCCTTCGACTGCGACCCCGACCTGCTCGTCTTCGCCTCGCGGCACTCGGGCGACACCGGCCCGCTGCTGACGGGCCACTTCACGGGGAACTTCGGGCCCGCCGAGTTCGGCGGCGAGCCCGACGCGCTGGCCGAGGCCGCGCCGAACGCCCTGGTTCGGCTGTTCGCGGCCTTCGAGGAGTACGCACCCGAGAAATACGACGTCGGGATGGAGTGTACCCACCACGGCCCGACCGACGTGGGCTGTCCGTCGCTGTTCGCCGAACTCGGCAGCGACGACGAGCAGTGGGACGACCCCGCCGGGGCCGGGGCAGTCGCCCGCGCGATTCTGGACCTGCGGGATGTCGACCCCCACCGCGAGCGACAGCTCGTCGGCTTCGGCGGCAACCACTACGCCCCGCGGTTCGAGCGGGTCGTCCGCGAGACCGAGTGGGCGGTCGGCCACATGGCGGCCGACTGGGCGCTCGAAGCCATGGACCATCCGACGGCCCACCGCGAGGTCCTCGAACGGGCCTTCGAGGCCAGCGACGCCGAGATCGCGCTGCTCGACGGCGAGTGGCCGGTGCTCGAGGAGACGCTCGACGACCTCGACGTCGACTGCCGGATCGTGGGCGAGACCTGGCTGCGCGAGGTCGACGACCGCCCGCTCGATCTAGTCGACGCGGTCGAGGCCGACCTCGGGGCCGTCGCGGACGGGATCCGCTTCGGCGACCGAGTCGCGGACCCGGACTCGTTTACCGTCGTCGACCTGCCGGCGGACCTCGTCGACACCGCGGAGGGGATCGATCCCGACCGCGTTCGGGCGATCGTCGAGGCCCACGCCGTCGCCTTCGAGACCGAAAACGGCGGGAGCCGCGTCGGCGCGCGCCTGGCGGTCCCCGATGCCGGTACTGACACCGACTCCGATGCCGACGTCGACGCTCCCGCGGACGACTCGACGGCTCCCCGTCCCCGTCGGGAGATTATCGAGCGCCTGGCCGACGTTCTCGCGGAGAAGTTCGACGCGGTTCGGGTCGAAGACGACGCGGTCGTCGCCGAGGAGACGGCCTTCGATCCGAGCCTGGCTCGCGAGGCCGGCGTCCCGGAAGGGCCGAAGTTCGGCGCGCTCGCCGACGGCGAGCCCGTCACCGTCGACGGGGAAACGGTCAGTCCCGAGAGAGTTCGGTCCGAACGAACGCGCCGATTTCCGT
Organism: Natrinema salifodinae; assembly: GCF_900110455.1. Lineage (NCBI taxonomy): Archaea > Methanobacteriati > Methanobacteriota > Halobacteria > Halobacteriales > Natrialbaceae > Natrinema > Natrinema salifodinae. The sequence goes on from NZ_FOIS01000004.1 coordinate 147,932, forward strand.
TCCGATCGGACCGCTAACCGACAGTAATAACCTTATACTCGGTCCTTTCAGGCGAATTCGTCCCTACGGCCGACCGACACGTAAGAATTTATTAACGTGTCAGACAGGTGGCTGACGTGTAGGGGAAAGGTAATTATGCTCCATCTTTTAGACAGGGCCAAGAATGGACTCCATCATCGACGATGCAATCGACGAGGCCGAAGACGGGGAGCCCGCGGAGGCCCCCGCCGACGCCGCGCCTCAGGACGGACAGTCCGCCGGCGACGGGTCGAGCGGCCGACAGACGGGTACGATGACCGACGAGGAACTCGAAGACGTTCTCCAGGACCTCCAGACCGACATCACGGTCGTCGGCTGCGGCGGTGCCGGCGGCAACACCATCAACCGAATGCACGAGGAGGGAATCCACGGCGCGAAACTGGTTGCCGCCAACACCGACGTGCAACACCTCGTGGAGATCGAGGCCGACACCAAGATCCTGATGGGCGAAGAGAAGACCGGCGGCCGCGGCGCCGGCTCCCTGCCGCAGGTCGGCGAGGAGGCCGCCCTCGAGAGCCAGCAGGATATCTACGACGCCATCGACGGCTCCGACATGGTCTTCGTCACGGCCGGACTCGGCGGCGGCACCGGCACCGGCTCCGCACCGGTCGTCGCCAAGGCCGCTCGCGAGGCCGGCGCGCTGACGATTTCGATCGTCACGACGCCGTTCACCGCCGAGGGCGAGGTCCGCCGGACCAACGCCGAGGCCGGCCTCGAGCGCCTGCGCGACGTTTCCGACACCGTCATCGTCGTTCCCAACGACCGCCTGCTCGACTCCGTCGGCAAACTGCCCGTCCGCCAGGCGTTCAAGGTCTCCGACGAGGTGCTGATGCGCTCGGTCAAGGGTATCACGGAACTCATCACGAAGCCGGGCCTCGTCAACCTGGACTTCGCCGACGTCCGCACCGTCATGGAACGGGGCGGCGTCGCCATGATCGGCCTCGGCGAAGCCGACTCCGAGGCCAAGGCCGAAGACTCGGTCAAGACCGCGCTGCGGTCGCCGCTACTGGACGTCGACATTTCGGGCGCGAGCTCCGCGCTCGTCAACGTCACCGGCGGCAACGACATGGCCATCGAGGAGGCCGAGGGCGTCGTCGAGGAGATCTACGACCGAATCGACCCCGACGCCCGCATCATCTGGGGGACCTCGATCGACGAGAGCCTCGAGGGCAGCATGCGGACGATGATCGTCGTCACCGGCGTCGAATCGCCGCAGATCTACGGCCGCCCCGACGAGGAGACCGTCCAGCCGGAGATGCCCGGCCAGGCGGGGGGCGACGACATCGACTTCGTCGACTGATTGCCGCGATCGAACGCCGCGACGGCGATCGACGCGTTACTCGTCGATACCGACTTCAAGCCTCAGGAGTCCATTTTCCATCGATCGGCGCAGTTCACTCTTGTGGCCGACCGGAATCGGAGTTAGAATCGTAACTGGAGCCACTCCGAACCAGGCGCAGCCACCGCTCGTCTCGTTGCGACGTCGCTCTCGCGGGTCGCGTATCGCGTCCCGTGTGACGCGTAGGCCGCGCGCCACTGCAGAAACCGATCCGGTTCGCTCGCGGTGATCGAGCGGTCGCGATCGACGTCGATCAGTCGTCGGCGGTCGCCGCGCCCGACCCGCCGTCGCTGGCGCGTTCGAGGTCGCCCTCGATGCTTGGCGGGTACTTCCCGCGGTCGAGCGTGAGGTCGGACTGCGGACGCGCCATACAGGTCAGCGCGTAGTTCTCGGCCTCTTCCTCGGTGAGTCCCCGCGCGGCGGGTTGGGTAACCTCGCCCTCGACGATCTCGGCGGAGCAGGCCAGGCACATCCCGACTCGGCAGGAGTACTCCTGAGCGATCCCCTCCTCGAGACATCGGCTGAGGATCGTCTCCTTGTCGGTGCAGGTGATCGTCTCACCCGTTCCGACGAACTCGATAGTGTACTCAGTCATACGGCCCGGTACGAAAGACCTCACTAAAACTCTTTATCTCAACGCGGAAACCCAAGCGCGCGGTTTTCGGGGCCGGCGTCGGGACTCGAGTCCCGACGCGTCGGATGGGACCGAGAGCTGATTCTGTTCCCGATAGTCCGACACAGCGACCATAAAACGTTTTCTTACCGCGGTGTCCACAACTTGGGTATGAGTACGCAGGAGCAGTCGGCCGCCGCCACGACGACACGGACCCAGTCGCCGGACGCCGTCGTCGTCGGCGCCGGAACTGCAGGGTGCTACGCCGCAGCGACCATCGCGCGGGAGGGGTACGACGTCGTCATCCTCGAACGCAAGTCCGAGGAGGAAGCGGGCCACATCGCCTGCGGCGACGCACTGAAGGGCGCGAGCGCGTTCCCCGAATCGATTCCCAAATCGCAGATCGAGCCCGCCTTCACGAACACGGCCGTCGACCACGGGCGCTTCGAGATCCCCCAGGAGGACACCGTCCTCGAGATCCCCGTCCCCGGCGAACTGGCCGTCATCGACCGCTGGGAGTACGGCCGCCGGATCATCGAAGGGGCCGACGAAGCGGGGGTTGACCTCCACTACAATACCGTCGTCCAGAACGTCGTCCAGGCCGACGACGGCCGCGTCACGGGGGTCGAAGCGATTCGCGAGGGCGAATCCCTCGAGTACGAAGCCGACATCGTCATCGACGCCGCGGGCTCGCTGTCCGTGTTGCAGGACAACGTCGACTTCTCGGAGTCGACCTTCGACACGAACGTCAACTACAGCCACTTTTGTTCGGCCTACCGCGAGATCGTCCACGTCGAAGAGCCCGTCGAGTGGGACGACGCGCTGGTCTTCAAGCCGACCGAGCGGGCCGCGGGCTACCTCTGGTACTTCCCGCGCACGGAAACGGAGATCAACGCCGGGCTGGGCTTCCAGATGACCGAGGAGCCGATGAAGCTCGTCGACGACCTCAAGCGCGACCTCGAGAACCGCACCGAATTCCGGAACGCGGAGGTCGAGGACAAGCTCGGCGCCGCCCTCCCGACGCGACGGCCCTACGACTCCGCCGTCCACCCCGGCTACATGGCCGTCGGCGACGCCGCCGGTCACGTCAACCCCACGACGGGCGGGGGCATCGCCGGCGCTGCCTACGCCGGTAAGTACGCCGCCGACCAGGCCATCGAGGCGCTCGAGACCGACGACTACGGCGAGGACATGCTCTGGAAGTACAACGAGCGCGTAATGGACCACTTCGGCGCGCGCTACGCCGCCTTAGACGTCTACAACATCCTCTCGACGGCCGTCGACGTCGACGACCTGATGGGACTGCTCGCGGCGATGCCTGGCGAGAAACTCGCCGAGGCCCTCTACTCGGGCAGCACGGATATCGGGCTCAAGCTCAAACTCGAGGCGCTGCTCAAGAGCCGCGGCCACTGGGGCACGATCTGGAACCTCTACAAGACCAAGCGCCGGGCAGACGAGCTGCTCGCCCACTACGAGAAGTATCCGACGAGCCCCGAGGGACTCTCGGGCTGGCAGGATCGGCGCGACGAGCTGATGGACGCGGTCTACGAGACGACCGGGGCCGACCCCAAGTACTAACAGCGGAATTTCACGCTGCGGTCCGGTTCGCTCGCGACGGGAATGCCGTCACGAGCGAACTATCCTTCGGTGAAGTTTCGATCAAAAGCCTCCTCCTTCCCGTTCGGCGTCGCGAAGCGACGTCTTCAGGTCAATCGTCGGCCCGCTCGCTCACTACGTTCGCTCGCGGTCAGTACCGGTGACGGCCTGCCCTCCCCCGCTGAGCGGACGCTTGCGTCCGCGATGCACGGAAGAGCTTGCTCTTCCGGTGGGTCGCGGACTCCTCAGAGCGCTCGGTGCCCGCTTCCGGCCGATAATCGATCGAGACGTTCGGATCGGTCGGACACTGGAGACGAGGCATCCGACTCAGGGGCGCTCGCGACCGATCCGCTCGATCGCACCCGCCAGCACGTCGATCCCGTGGCCGATGCTCGCCTCGTCGATGTCGAAGGTCGCCGTGTGGTGGCCGCCGGGGTGGTCGGTGCCGACGCCGACGTAGCAGGCGTTCCCGCCGTTTTCCTGAACCGCTCGCATCAGGAAGGTCGCGTCCTCGCTGCCGCCGAGTTCGTCCCGTTCGAGGACACGCTCGACGCCAGGCGTCTCGCCCGCGACGTCGGCGACGATCGAGACGAGTGCTTCGTCGCTCGTCGCGCTCGGCGCTTCGGCGCCGGGCTCGACGTCGACCTCGCAGTCGTGCATCTCGGCGGCGCTCCGGAGGACCCGCCGGGTCCGGCGTTTCATATACTCCATGAGGTCGGTCGTTTTGCCGCGGACTTCGGCGACGAGCCTGGCCTCGTCCGGAATGACGTTGGCGGCGCTGCCGCCTTCCACGACGCCCGCGTTGACCCGGGTCGCGCCGTCGTTGTGCCGGGGGATGCCGTAGAGGTTCTGGACGGCCGTCGCCATCGCCTGGACGGCGTTGCGACCCTGTTCGGGGTGGCCGCCCGCGTGGGCGGACTCGCCCGCGAACTCGGCTTCGAGGTGCGAGACCGCGAGGAAGCCGTCGATGCCGGCGACGATCTCGCCGGTCGGGTGGTCGAGGCCGATGTGGACCGCAAGCAGGGAGTCGACGTCCCGAATGTGCTCGCTCTCGGCCATCGACTTGGCGCCGCCGACGACCTCCTCGGCGGGCTGGAAGAACACCTTCAACGTGCCCGAGAAGTCGCTCTCGGCGATCCGCTCGAGCACGCTGACGCCGATGGTAGCGTGGGCGTCGTGGCCGCAGGCGTGCATCGCGCCCTCGCGTTCGGAGCGAAACCCCGCCGCGGCGGGCCGGTGGTCCGGGTCGTCGGACTCCGTTCGGGGGAGAGCGTCGATGTCGACGCGCAGGCCGACGGTCGGTCCCTCGCCGCGCTCGAGGACGGCGACCGCACCCGTGTAGCCGCCCTCGAGTCGCTCGAGGAGGTCGTCGTCGACGCCCGCGGTACGGGCCTGCTCGTACCAGTGGGTGAGTTCCGCGTCACCGGGCAGGGCCATCCGGTGCTCGCCCGCGAGGGCGTCCGGTCCGACGTGCAGTTCGGCGAGTTCGTCGCCGAGTCGCGACTCGAGTTCGTCGACGATCCGGGCGGTGGTGTAGAACTCGCGCCAGGCGGGTTCGGGAGTGCGGTGCAGGTCGCGGCGCAGCGAGACGAGATCGTCCGCGGTCATACCTCGACCTCGACGGGAACGGTGAAAAATACTAGTGAGAGGTCAGTTTCCGCGACCCGCGCCGTGGATCTGCTCGACCTCGGCCTCGATGTGGACCGAGTCCGGGAAGTCCTGCGAGGCGATGTTTCGCGCGAGGTTGTCGTGGCCGTGAATCTCGAGTTCGCGGGTGAAAACCGTGTAGTCCCACGAGGAGAACTGCCGATCGTCGTCGGCGTGGAGTCGGCAGTGCTGGGGGACCGAGAGCTTCTCCGGCGGATGGGAGTGCGGGCCTTTCAGCGCCGCTCCCTTTCGCTCTGCGGTGGCTTTGATGTCCTCGACGATACCATCGAGTGCGGCTCGATCGCCGCTCTGGAGGGTGAGACGGGTGACGAAGGTCATGGCTGGTGCTGTCGAATACGTCCACGGTGGGCGCGTAAAAACTTGCTGAGACGCGGTGGTTCCGGCCCTGGTCCTGAGCCCGATCTCAAGTCCCGGGTCCGGCCGCCGTTGCCGTCACTACGCGGCCGAGCGGCTGAACGACTGCGGACGATCGGCGGCCGATCGCCTGCGAATCGACTCCCGCAATCAGTGTACGCTGGACGAACAGTCCGATATTCTCTTAACGTCGCACCTGTTAGCCCAGTTAATGGCAGTCGAAGCTACGAGCGCAGGCGCGATCCTCTTCCGCGATACGCGGGGCCGGCGCGAGTATCTTCTACTCAAGAGCCGCCCAGGGGACTGGGAGTTCCCGAAGGGCGGTGTCGAAGGAGATGAAGAACTACAACAGACGGCTATCCGCGAAGTAAAGGAAGAGGCAGGTATCGAACAGTTCCGGCTACTCGACGGCTTTCGCAAGGACTACGATTACGTCTTCGAGGCGAACGGCAAGACCATCCACAAGACCGTTCACCTCTTCATTGCGAAGTCGTTCGAGGCAAGCGCGGAACTCTCGAACGAACACCGTGACCTGCAGTGGCGCGATTACGAACAGGCGGTAAACACCGTCACGCAGGACGGCCCCCGCGAGATCCTCGAACAGGCCCACGAGTTCCTCGACGAACACGAGGACGAAGAGTAGTCGCATCCGGACGGCCCTCCGGCCGTCTCACGGATCACGGCACCGGCACCGTCATCACTCCCGTGACACGCCGCCCGTCGATTCCCGATCTGCGACGATTCGTCGGCCCGTTCTGAGTGGAGATAAACCGGTCAGCGACGGTGCTGCGGTTTTCTCACCGCCACCAACTCCGCCGGCGTCACCCGCCGTTGGCCCGCCCTCGTTCTCGCTCGTCGACCGATCGAACAGCGCTTTTGCGCTCGCGTTTCTAAGGGCCACCGTGGACCCACACACTGCCGAGTTCGGGTTCGAACTACGCGTCTGCCGGTGGGCCGAGATGGCCTGGCCGCCCGGCGAACCGGCCGGCGACGACAGCGAAATCATCGTCGCCCGCCAGCTCGGAACGAAGGGGCGCCGCTGGGACACGATCGTCCTCGAGTGCGATCCCGAGGGGCTTCGCCGGCGAGCGAACTTCGGCCCCGATCGGCTGGACGGCGACCTTCGCCACGTCGTCCGGAACGCGCCCGCGGAGTGGACCTACTACCGCGACGCCCTTCCACATCCCGGCTACCCCTGGCGGTACGTCCGCGAGGCGATCCACCGCGCCGACGACCGCGGCATTCTCGAGACCCGCAAGTCGGGGAACCGGATCGAGATCCGCCGGAAGTGGCCCTATCCCGATTGGGTCGATCGGATCGTCGCCATCGAGAACAAACCCGACTTGGACGCCAGCGCCGCCCGCGCGCTCGGCTCGCAACTCGAGTACGACGTCGCCGTCGGCCTGGCCGACGAGGTCTGGGTCGCGACCCGGCCGACGGGCGAGCGCGTCGAACCCGTCCTCTTCGAGGATCTGCCGGTCGAGGCGGGGATCCTGGCGTTCGATCCCGCGGCCCCGACCGCCGAGGTGGCCTGGTACCCGCGCTCGCTCGCGGTCGACGAGCCGGGGACCCGGATCCTCGAGCGGCCCGACGGCGGCGCTCGGGACGACTCGGCGGCCCGGTTCGAGTACGTCGAGCCCGAGGCGAAGGCCGAAAAGCGGCTCGCAATCGCCGAGCGGGCCTACGAGCGCGGCTGGCGATCGTTTGTCGATACGATGCGTCCCGACTGCCGGCACTTTCAGTTACGGGCCGACGGAGTCGGAGACGCCGAGGCGGCCGGCTCGGGGACGGCCGGCCAGGCGCTGCCCTACTGCGCCGCCAAGGGGTGTGCCCAGACGGCCGCCGAGTGCGCCGGCACCTGTCCCGACTTCGAGCCGGAGCCGCCGGCCTGGCGAACCCGCGGCTGGCCGATCGAGGGCGGACCGGGAACCCGATACAAAGAGATTCTCGACCGACGCCGGCGGCGACGGCGGTCCGGGCTGTAGCAGCTGCCAGACCCGACCGTCGCGACCCCAAGATCCCAACTGCTTCAGTCCGACACGTCGACCTCGAGGTCCTCGCGCTCGACGGCCAGGCGGAACGTAGGAACGGTGCGGTACTCGACTTCGACGACGCCCTTGCGGCGCAGGCTCTGGAGGCCCGAGCGGACGTCCTCGGCCTCGGGGTCGACGTCGTACTCGTCCCGGAGCGCGTGCAACACCGAGACGACGCTCTCGGACTCCGCCTCGGGTCCGGCCAACACCGCGACGATCTGCGCCTGGAGTTCGGGCACGCGGATCCGGGAGGGGACCCCCTCGTCCTCCGGATCGCTCTCAATCCCGGGCTCGACGTCGACCAGGTCGGCCGCCTCGGCGGTCGCCCGGATCAGGCTGTTGTCGTCCCGGAAGTAGTAGTCGCCGAGTTCGTTCTCCAAGTACTGGTGGACCTCGCTGCCGCTGTCTAACTCCCACCGCTCCTGGAGCTCGGAATTCTTCGTCGGCTGTAGCTCCACCACGTCCGCCAACCGTTCTTTGGCCTCCTCCGAGAGGGTCATCGTGGCATCGTATGCGGATCCGCTACTTTTGCGTTGCGTCACGCCCGATTCAGCGCGGCAGTCACTTGACTCGGTCGTACGACGGCGTTGAAAGCCCCGAACACCGCGTTCAGTCTCGCTCGGCAAAAACGGTCGGACGGGGACGAGTCGATCGGCGATCGGTCTCCGTCGGCGCTCTTTCGCGCGATACCGGTTCGTTCCGGCCCGGTCAATCGTCTCCGACGACCGGCACCGACGCCGTCGTCTCGAGGGTCTCTTCGACCTGCGTGTAGACGAGGATCGCCCCGAGGACGGCCAGGCCGGTGCCGAAGACGAACGGCACTTCGAAGCCGTACCCGACGAGCGCGCCCGACGACAGCGGACCGAGCGCGATCCCGTAGCCGAACGCCATCGTGAGGATCGAAAGCTTCGACCCCGACTCGCCCTCGCCGGCCAGGTCGCCCGCCAGGGCCAGCGACGGCGCGAACACCATCGCGGCGGCGACGCCCTGGAACAGCCTGGCGACGAACATCAGCGCGGAGGAGAGGAGATAGCCCTGCGCGAGCGTCGTCGGGATCAGCAACACCATGCCGGCGACGATGAACGGCCGCCGGCCGTAGCGGTCGCAAGCCCGTCCGATCGGGGTCTGGAGGGCGACCTGCGAGATGATAAACGCCGCGAACTGGAGGCCGAACCAGGTCGCGCCCTGCTCTAAGCGCGCGTTCACCTGCGGCTGGATGGTCGCGAACAGCGCGATCGCGGTCGCCATGAACAGCGACGCGACGCCGAGGGTGAAGATCGGATCGAGCAGGTTCGGTCCCGAGCGGTCGCGGATCGGGATCGAGAGGTCCGCGCCGGCGTTGGCCGCCGTCGACTCCGGATCGGAGACGAGGACCGTCACCAGCAGGTAGCTCGTCGTCGCTGCGATCGTCGCGATGTAGAAGGCGGCCTCGAATCCGCCGACCGTCACCCCGCCGGGGAGCGCGTAGGGGCCGCGGCTCACGACGGCGCCGGCCACGGCGGGTCCGGCTCCGAAGCCGACCAGGCGAAAGGTGTTGTAGACGCCCATGTTCCCGCCGCGGTCCCCGCGGGTCGCGAGTTCGTTCACGAGCGCGACCGACGACGGGACGATGAAGGCGACGCTGACGCCCTGCAGCCCGCGGATGGCCAGCAGCGAGAGGTACGTCTCCGCGAAGACGTAGGCCAGGTTCGTCATCGCCAGGCCGGCGAGCCCGATCAGGATAAACGGCTTCCGGCGGCCGAGTCGGTCCGAGAACCGACCCGTGAACGGTTGGACGCTGCTGTTGAGAAAGCCGAACAGCGAGAGGATGACGCCGATGATCATCGACTCTCCGAGGCCGAACGCCGTCCCGCCGACGACGTCGCTGGTCACGTACAGCGGGATGACGATGATCAGAAACGAGTTGCCGATTCCGTCGGCCATCCGGGCGCCGGCCAGGGCGAGCACCCGCCGGTCGACGGCGAACGGCGCGATCAGCCGCTCCGCGAGTCGTCGCATCGACTCTACGTGCGGTAGCGTGCCCGATTATAGTTTCGAACCGAAACGTTGACCGGTATCAATCGACGGGACAGTCCGTCCGACCCGGGGAGAGCTACAAGCCACCCGCTAGCGTCCGTTCACTCATGACCGACGTCAAACTCAGCCGCGTCGAAACCGTCCTCGACGACCTCGACTATCCCGCCTCGAACGATCAGGCGGCCGCCGAATTCGAGGACGTCACGCTCCTGCTCGCCGACGGCGAACGAAACCTGGGCGACCTCGTCGAGCGGATCGACAGCGATCGCTTCGAGTCGGTCGACGACCTCAAGTCGGCGTTGCACAACGTCCTCCCGCGGGAGGCCGTCGGCGAGCCATACCAGTCGGAAGGCGAGGGATAGGGACGAGCATCGCCGCCTGGCGACCGAGGCTCGGTCCGCATCCTTCCATCTGCCGGATTCGGGGACGGCGGTAAACGGGTCCCTTAAGTCGCTCGACCCCCGTAGCCCGGACAACGATGGAATTCTGCGACGAATGCGGTTCGATGATGAAGGCCGACGACGGGCTCTGGGAGTGCGGCAGTTGCGGCTTTACGAAGCCGAAAGGCGACGCCGACCAGTACATCGTCACCGACGATCAGGAAGCCGGCGAGATCATCGAGTCCTCCGGCGAGACCTCGCTGCCCGAGACCGACGCTCGCTGCCCCGAGTGTGGCAACGACCGCGCCCACTGGTACATGCAACAGATCCGCGCGGCCGACGAGTCCGAGACCCGCTTTTTCATCTGTACCGAGTGCGAGCACAAGTGGCGCGAGGACGACAACTAACAAACTTTTGCGCTGCGGGTGCGCCGAAGGCGCACCCTCGGCAAAGCGTTGCTGAAAAGCGCTCCTCCCTCCGTTCCGAGCACAGTGCGCTCTCCACGTCGGTCGTCGGCCCGCTCGCAGCCACTGGCTGCTCGCGGTCGATGACGATGTGACGTGACGGCCTGCCCTTCCCCGGGTCACGGACACCTCGCGGTGCTCGGAGCCCGCTCTCGACCGATGAGTGAACAGTAAAACGCGTCTCGTTACTCGTTGCGCGCGATCGTCAGATACCCCGTGTGACCCACGGGCGCGGTCGACGGCCGCGAACCGCGGTCGTCGAACTGCATCTCGCGTTGGATCGTCTCGCGGGTGCGGACGTTCGCCAGGCCGACCTCGCGAGCGGTCTCCGCGACCTCGCGGGTCGACTCGACGAACGGGCTGTAGACGGCGACGAAGCCGCCGTCGACGAGCAGTTCGGGCGCGTGCTCGACGACGTCGGGCGCGTCGCCAGTATCGAGGGTGAGCACGTCGAACGACGAGGGTTCGAGGCCATCGAGTTCCTCGAGAACGTCGCCGGTCCGGACGTCGACCGCGTCGCCGACACCGCCTAAGGCCATGTTCTCGCGGGCAACGTCTGCGAATTCCGCGTCGCGCTCGTAGGTCACGACCGAGGCGCCGGCCCGCGCCATCGAGGCCGCGAGCACGCCCGTCCCGGTGCCGGCGTCGAGCACGCGGTCGCCCCGCGCGATTCCCGTCTCGCCGATCACCAGACCGATGTCGCGGGGGACCATCGGCGCACCGGTGCGCTCGAAGTGATGGAAGAGGTCCGGGCCGCGCAGTCGGCGGACGTGGAATTCGTCGCCCAGATGCGTCTCGAGGGTGTCGCCTGGCTGGACGTCTTCGGGAACGTCGAGTACGCCGAGGTCGGTGCCCATCTCCTCGCCCGGTTCGACCAGGTACTCGCGGTCGCCGCGGACGAGCAGGACGGGGACGCGGTCGTCGCCGTTACCGTCGCTCTCGGCCCCGGATTCGTCGTCAGCGTTGTCGGCTCCGCTCACGGCGTCACTCGAGGGTTTCGACCGCGGCGGCGAGGTCGCCGTCGTTCTCCTCGAGGGCCGCGCGGGCCTCGTCTTCGCTGACGCCAGCCCGCGTGGCGACGAGTTCGACGTCCCCGTCGGGGATCTCGGGTTCGGCCTCGGCGCCGGCATCGGCATCGGTACCGGCGTCGCCGCCGGCCGCACCGGACTCGACCTGTTCCGGCGAGCCGATGATCTGGTAGGTCTCCTGGCCGCGAGCGTCCATCTTGGTGACCTCGGCGTCGTCGAACACGAGGTCGTACTCGTCGGTCCGAATGATGACCTCCTCGGCGTCGACGTCCTCGACGTCGATGCCCATCTGCTTCATCATCTGTTCCATCTTGCGCGGATTGAGTCCACCGCCTCCTCCGAACATACTCGCCACGTCGCCTCGGGCGCCCTTTTACTTTGTCGTTCGGCCCAGGCGGGTCGAGCGCCCGCGCTCCGACCGACGTTTTCAATCGCATTCGCCGCCACGTGCGACGTGATGGCCGACGACCGCGAATCCGAACCCGAACCCGAATCCGAATCCGAATCCGAACTCGGACTCGAACTCGAACGCCTGGTGGAACTGCTCGCACTGAAAGACGAGCGGCGGACGGGGTGGGACCTCCGCGGGATTGAGGAGCCGGAGTCGGTCGCGGCCCACACCTGGGGCGTGGCGACGCTGTGTCTGTTCTACGCCGACCGGGCCGGCGAGGACGTCGATCGCGACCGGGCGGTGGCGATGGCGCTGGTCCACGACCTCGCGGAGGCGCGCACGGGGGACATCGCGACTCGGGCGGAAGACGGAAAACAGCGCGTCTCCGGCGAGGAAAAGGAGGCGTTGGAACGAAGCGCAATTACAGACCTCCTGAAACCGTTTGCGGATCGCGACGGCGACCGCAGCGACTATCTGGCGCTGTGGGAGGAGTACGAAGCCCGCGAGACGCCCACCGCGCGGTTCGTCAAGGACATGGACCTGATCGACAACTGCCTTCAGGCGCTCGCGTACGAACGCGGCGATCGGTACGACGAGACCGACGCGAACGACGCCTTCACGCAGTACGAGAACCTCGATGAGTTCTTCGCCACGGCCGCACCCCGCGTTCGGACGACGGTCGGCGAGGACCTGTTTGCGGCGATCAAAGCGCGATACGAGCGGGCGATCGGCAGGGACTGCCAGTTGTAGTTGTAGCCGGCGTTCAGGGTTCGGTTCTCAGCCGTCAGCGGGCGCACCCTCCCGCACGTTCACGGCCATTCCGGTGTCGAAGTCCGCAATCGCGCCCGCGGCGAGTTGGGCCGTCCCGACCGCGAGCAACTCGCCGCGCTCGTGGACGATCAGGACCTCGTCGCCTGGCCGGATCTCCGCGCCGGCCTCGAGGACAAACTTCGCGAAGACGTTCTTCTCGTCGCGGACGAACGGTTCGCTTTCGTCATCGACGACGACGCGATAGGCGGGGTGGTCGAGCGCGGCGTCGAGCCGACGCCCGCCCTCGAGGCCGAGCGTAAAGCGGCCGTCGGTCCCGAAGGAGACGATCCGGCCCCGCTCGGCGAGGATCTGCTGGGGACGGCCCGAGGTGGTCCGTTTGATCGTCAGCGATTCGTCGGGCGGGAACAGCGCCGCGCCAGCACCCGCGCCGAACTGGTAGTCCGCGATGGTCCGGAGCTCCGGCAGGCCCGCGCTCCCGTTAGTCGGGTCACTCATCGGTCGGGGTTTGACGCGCCGAGTCGAAAGCCCTTCGACCTGCCATCGGGCGCCGACGGTCGGCGGCGAGAACAACGCGCGGCCCGTACGGACTATCACGCGGCCACGACGATACGTCGCGGTAATAACCACAACGAGATAGAGACTGTTATAATAGTCGGTGCAATACTATCGGCACCGTATGGACGTCACGCAAATCGGTCTCGGGGCTGGCCTGCTCGTCCTCGGTACCTTGACCCTGGCCGGGCCTGCCACGATCGTTTCGGGGCCGTTTACGTACCTCTTGTCGGGGGCGACGCTACTCGTGACGGGATACGCGCTGTTGCTCGGACTCTGGAAGAACCAGAACCCGAACTAAGAGTGGAGTCGGCTCGCGGTCGTCCGCCTGCGTCGCCGTTTTCGGTCGTCGATCCCGGCTGCGCGAGTACTGATGCTTACTGGCGTCGCGGTCTTACAGCAGGAACGTCTCGTGGCGCTCGCCGAGGTCGAGGAAGGAGTCGGCCTCTTCGACGAGTTCCTCGGCCGTCGAGGACTCGAAGGCCATCACTTCGACGCGGACGCCCTCGTGGCGCAGGTGCGAGCAGAGCCGCGAAAAGTCGCCGTCGCCCGTACAGAGGACGATCGTGTCGACGTGATTCGCGAGCGTCACCGCGTCGAGGCTCATGCCGACGTCCCAGTCGGCCTTCTTGGTCCCGTCGGAGAAGGTCTTGATGTCCTTGATCTTCGGCTCGAAGCCGATATCGACCAACGCCTCGAAGAAGCTCTCTTCTTCCGGTGCGTCCGCGCGAATGACGTAGGCGATCGCGCGGGTAAGCTGGCGATCCTGGACGGCCTTATCGAGCAGCGCGGAGTAGTCGATGTTGCGGCTGTGGAGGCTCTGTGCGGTGTGATAGAGGTTCTGGGCGTCGACGAGGACGGCGACGCGCTGGCCGGGATGAATTTCGGTCACGTCTCGAAGCGTCACGGGCGAACGTAAAAAATCGCGTCGGTCGACCGGTCGGCGCCTCCGGGAGCGGCCAGCGGTCTCCGGAAGCGGTCAACGGTCTGCAATCGAAGCCCGCGGCTTAGCTCCGGAGCTTCTGAATCCGCTTTTCGGTCGGCGGGTGCGTCGCGAACAGCTTCTGAAGCAGGGAGCGGTCGGCGTTGAAGATACACAGCGCGCTGACGCTGTCGTCGACTTTCGATTCGCGGCCCTGAGCGCCCTGGGAAATCTTCTCCAGCGCGCGGGCGAGCGGGTCGCCGCTGCCGATGTACTGGCGGGCATCGTCGTCGGCGACGTACTCGCGGTACCGCGAGATGGCGAGCACGAAGACCATCACGAGCATCTGGGCGATGTTCGAGATCATCATGCCGACGAAGATGCTGCCGATGTTGCGGTCGTCGCCCATCATGTAGATCATGTAGGCGACCCAGCCGACCATCATCCCGATGGACTGGCCCAGCACCATCGTGACGACGTCGCGGTTCTTGATGTGGGCCAACTCGTGGGCGATGACGCCCTCGAGTTCGTCCCGCTGAAGCAGCCGGATGAGCTCTGTCGAGACGACGACGATGCCGTTGCCCTTCCGGCCGGTCGCGAAGGCGTTCGGCACGCCCATGTCCATGACCATCAGTTTGGGCTTGTCGATGCCCATGTCCCGGCAGAGCGACTCGGTCATCTGATGAACGTCCCGGTACTGGCCCTCCTCGGGCATCTCCTCCGCACCCCTGGTCGCGGACCAGGTGCCGATCTTGTACTGGATGAACGGCAGCGCGATCAGCCCGAGCAGGACCAGCGGCCAGGCGCCGGTCCCGAACATCGCCAGGCCGAAGGCGCCGACGAACATGTAGAAGGCGAATAGGATCGAGCCGACGATCGCCATCCGCACTTTTAGTCCGAAATCTGTCATGGTAACCGGTAAGTCGTCGTCCGGGATAAATTTCGCGGAATTTCATGCGATCGACTAGCACAACTTGGCCGACCGGTTCGATAGAAGACACAACGGATAAGTCGGTTCGGTACCGTTGCACGGACATGCGTCGCGTCGCTCGTCCGACCGCTGGTTCCGTCGCGAGCGGCGTCTGCCCTCGTTTTACTAAACGCAAACGTGCGTGAGAGTGCTCGCGGCGGGCGTGGCACCCCCGTCCCGGGCACGGTTCGACCGCGCACGGCCGTCACCGATTACCGACCACCTGCGGCCGATCGGAACCGACACACCCTACCGATCGGAGCCTGACACACGACCCATAGAACCCACCAATCGACCATGACAGACATCGACCTTTCGGGCGTCTTCCCGGCGATGTGTACGCCCTTCGACGAGGACGAACGGATCGACTTCGAAACACTCCAGCGAGATGCCCAGCGGCTCGAGACCGCGGGCGTCGACGGGCTCGTCCCCGTCGGCTCGACCGGCGAATCGGCGACGCTGACCCACGACGAGCACGTCCGCGTCGTCGAGGCGGTCATCGAGGCCGTCGACGACGTCCCCGTCATCGCGGGCACCGGCTCGAACAACACCCGCGAGGCGCTCGAACTCTCGGAGCGGGCCGCCGACGCCGGCGCCGACGGCCTGTTGCTCATCTCGCCGTACTACAACAAGCCCGAACAGCGGGGGCTGATCGAGCACTACCGGACGATCGCCGACGCCGTTGACCTCCCGCAGATCGTCTACAACGTCCCCTCGCGGACGGGCCGGAACATCGAGCCCGACACCGCCGCCGAACTGGCGCGCCACGAGAACATCACGGGCTTCAAGGCCGCCAGCGGCGATCTGGGCCAGATCGGCGAGATCGTCGAGCGCACGGCCGACGAGGACTTCGCGGTCCTCTCGGGCGACGATGCGCTCACGCTGCCGATCCTCTCGGTCGGCGGCTCCGGGACGATCAGCGTCGCGGCGAACATCGAACCCGAGCGGACCTGCGCGATGGTCGGCGCGGCGCTGGACGGCGACTACGAGCGCGCCCGCGGGATCCACCACGAACTCGGCCCGCTGTTCCGCGAACTGTTCGTCGAGACCAACCCGATCCCGGTCAAGGAAGCGATGGCAATCCGCGGCTACGGACCCGCCAGGCTGCGCTCGCCGCTGACCAGACTCGCCGAGGAATACCGCGACGACCTCGAGGCCGTCCTCGACGACCTCGAGCGCGAGCGGACGGAAGTCGCCGACGCGACGGAGGGCGATCGATGACGGTCCGGCTGGGCGTCACCGGCGCGACCGGCCGCATGGGCTGGGAAGTGCTCGCCGCCGCGACCGATCGGGCGGACTGCGAGGTCGTTTTCGCGGTCAACCGCGAGCCGGACGGCGAGACCGTCGCAGACGTCGAGATCGAGCCCGCAGCTGAGTTCGACGCGCTGGTCGTCGACCGCGAACCGAGTGCGGTGATCGACTTCACCGGGCCGGAGTCCGCCGTCGACTACGTCGAAGCCTGCGCCGACGCCGACGTTCCGTTCGTCACCGGCACGACCGGATTTGACGACGACCAGCGCGGGGCGCTCGAGGCCGCCAGCGAGGAGATTCCCGTGCTCCACGCGCCAAACTTCGCCCGCGGCGTCCAGGCGCTCGTGAACGTCGTCGGCGAGGCGGTGCAGAATCTTCCGGGGTACGACGTCGAACTGGTCGAGACCCACCACAACGCCAAGCGCGACGCCCCCAGCGGCACCGCCAACCGGCTGCTCGAGGAGATCGAAGCGAACGGCGACTTCGGCGAGCGCACGCACGGCCGCGAGGGCGAGGCCCCCCGCGAGGAAAGTGAGATCGGCGTCCACGCGCTGCGCGCGGGCGACATCACGGGTGAACACGAGATCGTCCTCGCGGGCAACCACGAGGAGGTCCGGCTCACCCACCGCGCGGAGGACCGCGGCGTCTTCGCCGCCGGCGCGGTCGACGCCGCGACGTGGATCGCTGGACAAAAGGCGGGTTGGTACGACTTCGCGGACGTGATCAGCGAATGAGCGCACTCGAGAGCGAAATCGGCGAGCTGTGGGAGCGCAAGCAGAACGGTGACGTCAGCGCGGCGACGGCGGGCGAAGACGAGTTCGCCACCCTCGAAGCCTTCCTCGAGGCCCTCGAGGACGGCGAGATCCGCGCCGCCGAGAAGCGCGGCAGCGCCGAGCAGAGCTCGGCTGGCTCCCGGACGTCGTCCGGGAACGACGAGTGGGTGGTCAACGAGTGGGTCAAGCAGGGCATCCTGCTGAACTTCGGCCTGCGGGAGAACCAGGCGTACGACTACGGCGGCGTCGACCACTACGACGTGCTGCCGCTGCGCGAGACCGAGGATCTCGGCGCCCGCGGAACCCGGAACACGCCCGACGGGACGACGATCCGCCGCGGGGCCTACCTCGGCTCGGACTGCATCATGATGAGCCCGAGCTTCGTCAACATCGGCGCTCACGTCGGCGACGGCACGCTCGTCGACTCCTGTGACACGGTCGGCTCCTGCGCCCAGATCGGCGAGAACGTCAAGCTCGGCGCGAACACCCTCATCGGCGGCGTGCTCGAACCCGTCGAGAACGCGCCGGTCATCGTCGAAGACAACGTCTCGCTGGGCGCCGGCTGTCGGGTCACCAGCGGCTTCGTCGTCGGCGAGAACAGCGTCGTCGGCGAAAACACGCTCCTGACGCCCCGAATTCCGGTCTACGACCTCGTCGAGGAAGAAGTACTGTACGGCGAACTGCCAGCGAACCGCCGCGCATTTACCCGCTTCGTCGAGTCCTCGGTCAGCGACCACGACCTCTTCGAGGGCGGCGCCTACAAGCCCGCCGTCGTCGCGACCGACCTCGAGACGGAGACCCTCGAGGCGACCGAGCGCGAGGACGCGCTACGGGAGTAAGCGGCTCGGTTTTCGCGTTCGTATTTTCGCTATCCGCGGGGATCGTCCTCGCCGTCGGTCACCTCGATTTACTTCGAGAGGCGTCCGAGCGACTGACCGCGAGGCGGGCGGCGGACGAACCGGCGGATCGAACGGCAGGAATGCGGCGGAACCCAAACGCTTGAATTCTCGCGGTCGCTTTAGAGAGACAATGACTGACCTCGCGGAGTCGCCGGCCGTTCGCCGGCTCGCGGACTGGGATCCGGCCGACCTCCAGTCGCTCGTCGGCGAGTACGGCTCGCCGCTGTACGTCCTCGATCTCGAGCGCGTCCGACAGAACTATCGACGGCTCGAGGCCGCCTTTCCCGATGCGGAGATCCTCTATGCGGTGAAAGCGAACGCGCTGGGTGACGTTCTTACGACGCTACGCGAAGCAGGCGCCGGCCTCGAATGCGCCTCCGCCGGCGAAGTGAAACGGGCGCTCGACGCCGGGGCCTCGGGCGACGAGGTCCACTACACCGCGGTCAACCCGCCCGCCCGCGACCTCGACTGGCTCGTCGACGCCTGGCGGGATCATCCGGACCTGACGGTCACCGCCGGCTCCGAGGACACGATCGATCGCCTGGCCGACCGTGGCTACAACGGGCGGCTCTGTCTCCGGGTCAATCCGGGGATCGGCGCGGGCCACCACGAGAAGGTGCGGACGGGTGCGGCCGCGAAGTTCGGCGTGCCGGCCGAGCGGGCGGTCGAGGTGCTCGCGAACGCCGCCGACCGCGGCTTCGACGTCGTCGGGATCCACGCCCACGTCGGCTCCGGGGTCTCGAGCGACCAGCTCGACGCCCACCGGGAGTTCGTCGCGCGGATGGGCGATCTGGCGCGAGACGTAAGCGAGGCACTCGGCGGAAGTGGCCTCGAGTTCGTCGACGTCGGCGGCGGCTTCGGCGTGCCCTACCGGGAAGACGAGGAGCCGCTGGAGCTGGGGAGCGTCGCCGACGCGACCCGCGAGGCGCTCGGCGAGCTGGACGCGCGACTGACGATCGAACCAGGCCGGTACTTCGTGGCGGACGCGGGCGTGCTCCTGACTGCGGTCAACACCGTCAAGGCAGCCCGCGAGACGACCGTCGTGGGCGTCGACGCGGGGATGACGACGCTGCTCCGGCCCGCGATGTACGACGCGTATCACCCGATCCGGAACGTGACCGTCGACGCGGCGGCCGCGAACGGCGACGACGGTAGCGAACGAGAGCGGCTCCCGCAGACCGTCGCCGGTCCCATCTGCGAGAGCGGCGACGTCTTCTGTTCGGACCGCGAACTCCCGAAAAGCGAGCGGGGAGACGTCCTCGCGATCGGCAACGCGGGCGCCTACGGCTACGAGATGGCGAACCAGTACAACTCCCGGCCCCGGCCCGCGTCGGTCGTCGTCGACGGCAACGCGGTTTGGGTCTCGCGACAGCGGGAGGATGTCGAAGACGTGATACGTCCGGAGCGGGCGGCGAGCGACGGATTGAAGACGACACCGCCCCGAGGAGAGTGACACGACGA
The DNA here is from genome assembly GCF_900110455.1 of Natrinema salifodinae. Classification (NCBI taxonomy): domain Archaea; kingdom Methanobacteriati; phylum Methanobacteriota; class Halobacteria; order Halobacteriales; family Natrialbaceae; genus Natrinema; species Natrinema salifodinae. Next base: position 167,452 of record NZ_FOIS01000004.1, read on the forward strand.
CCCGTGGTCGCCGGTCGCGGACATCCCCGACGGCGACCGCGAGTGCACACACCACTGATCGCACGATGAGCGTTCCATTCCAGAAGTACCACGGCACCGGCAACGACTTTCTAATTATCCACGCGGACGAATACGTCCCCGACCGAGGCGCGCTCGCCGAACGCGAGTGCGACCGTGACGACGGCGTCGGTGCCGACGGCATCCTCTATCTCGCCCTCGAAGAGCGGTTCAGCCCGCCGCGCGTCGTCATGACGCTGGTCCAGCCCGACGGCGCGACGGCCCCGATGTGCGGCAACGGCGCGCGCTGTGCCGCCGAGTGGGCCATGCGGCGGACCGGCGCCGACAGCGTGATGATCGATACCCAGGCCGGCACCCTGCGCGCCGACCGGACCGACGCGGACGACATCATCATCGAAATGGGAACGCCCACGTTCGACCCCGCCGAGGTCCCGGTCCGGGCCGACGAACCGGTCTTCGGGGAAGAGATCGAGGGCCTCGACGTGACGATGGTCAACACCGGCGTCCCCCACGCCGTCGCGTTCGTCGACGACGTTCCCGACGAGTTCTTCGAATCGGAAGTCAGTCGGTCCTCGTCCGACGCGATCGACGACGTCGATCTCGAGACGATCGCCCCGCCCGTCCGCTACGGTGACGCATTCCCGAAGGGGACGAACGTCACGATCGCCAGCCCCGACGGCTCCGGCGGCTTCCGCCAGCGGACCTACGAGCGCGGCGTCGAGGGCGAAACGGACTCCTGTGGCACCGGCGCGGTCGCGATCGCCGTCGTCGCGCGCCGACTCGGCCGCACCGACGCCGACCCCGTCGCCGTCTCGCCGCCAGGCGGCGACCTGCGAGTGAGCTTCAACGAGCGCGGGAACGCGACGCTGGCCGGGCCCGTCGAACACGAGTTCGACGGCGAAGTGACCGTCGAGTCGCCGGCCGAGCAGTGAGCGCGTTCGATCCCATCGACTTCCTCGCGGAAGCCGTCCGGCAGCCCTCCCACGAGGACGTCGACCCGATGCGGGAGATCCTCTGCGAGACCCTCGAAGACCGCGGCGTCGCGCCCCGGGTCGACGCCGGCGGAAACGTGCTCGCGACCCGCGGGCCGGTCGACGCCGACACGCACGTCGTGCTGAACACCCACATCGACACCGTCTCGCCGCACGTACCGTTCGAGCGCGACGCGGACGGTCCCGAAGCCGGCGGGGACGGGGGCGGAGGCGGGGGCGACGTGATTCGCGGTCGCGGCTCCTGCGACGCGAAGGGGCCCCTCGCCGCGTTGCTCGCAGCCTTCTTCGCGGTCGAGCCGACCAACGGCCGAGTCACGCTCGCGATCACCCCCGATGAGGAACTGCTCTCGACGGGCGCGTACGATCTGGTCTCGGGCGAGGACTCGCCCACCCGAGACGCGGACGCGGTGATCGTCGGCGAACCCACCGACCTCGACGTCTGCACGGCCGCGAAGGGGCGCTTTCAGGGAACGGTCCATCTCTCCGGCGCGAACGCCCACGCCGCCGAGCCCGAGACAGGAACCGACGCCGTCGCCGCCCTCGAAGGGACGCTCGCGGCGATCCGGACGTTCGACGAGCGCGACGACGCGCCGCCGACTCACCCGCAACTCGGGGCGGCGACGCTCACCCCTACTGTCGTCGAGGGCGGCGAGGCCACGAACCAGGTGCCCGCCGACTGCGCGCTGACGGTCGACCGCCGGAGCGTCCCCCCGGAGACCGCCGACGAGTTTCACGAGGCGCTGACCGCACACCTGCGAGCCGCCGTCCCCGAGGACGTCGGCCTCGAATTCCGCTTTACTGACCGGCCGACGCCGTTCCTCGAGGCCTGGGACACCGATCCCGACGCGCGGATCGTCGACCTCCTCGCGGACGCGGCCGGCGGCGACGTCCGCCCCTTCACCGCGGCGACGGAGGCCTCCTACTTCGCGGCCGACGCGCCGACGGTCGTCTTCGGGCCAGGCGTGCTCGCCGACGACGAGGGCGCCGTCGCGCACGCGCCGCGGGAGTACGTGCGGGTCGAAGCCGTCCGCGAGGCGGCGCGAGCGCTGGAGGCAACGCTGGCCGGCCTGGTCGCGTAACGGGCTCGCTACGAGACGACCGATCGAACGTATTTTCCGCTTCTTTCGACCGTTCGTCGAGCTATGCACGAGGCCCGTCAAATGTGGGCGCATAGGTTCATCTACTCCCGCGGCGTACTAGCGACCGGATCACCGTCGGGTAGCGATGCGACGGTTCGATCGCCGAGCGGCGGGAGATCCAGGGGAGAGACCGATGGTAACAACCGAGACACGCGCGGAGATAGAGGAGTACCTCGGGCGAGTGCCGAGCTGGATTACGGCGCTCCCGGAGCCGGCCGCGGAGCACGGCTGGGAGATGGTACGGGACCTGCAGTTAGCGGAGACCGAGTTGACGACGCGGGAGAAGTCCCTCGTCGGCCTCGGAGCGGCGGCGGCCATGCAGTGTCCGTACTGCATCCGCTTTCACAAGGCGGAAGCGGAACTCGAGGAAGTCACGGACGACGAAATGGCCGAAGCGGTCGCCGTCGCGGGCGACGTTCGGTACTTTTCGACGATCCTCCACGGGGCGGAAGTGGAGTTCGAGGAGTTCGCGGACGAAACGGCGGACATCGTCGACCACGTCGAGCGACAGCGGGCGGCCGTCTCGGGCGACGACTGAGCGGTCGGCTTCGGTCGATTTATTTTCGGATCAGACGATCGAGAGCCTCGCGCTCGCGCGGTCGGAAGCGACCGATCAGATCGACATCAGCGCGATCGCGACCACACTCAGGGCGATCGCCGCGACCTTGCGGGGCGTGACGGTCTCATCGAAGGCGACGATGCCGGTCAGCGAGCTAACGACGATAAAGAGGCCGTAGATCGGCACGACGATGCTCACCGGCCCTAACTCTAGCGCCCGGTAGTAGGTCAACAGCCCAACGGTCAACAGCAGGCCCATCACCACGATGTGAGGCGTGCGCGGGTGCCGGAGGTACGACAGCACCGGAAGGCCGCGATAGACGATCACCAGGCCGACCGTGAGGAACATGACCGAGTTCGAGAGGAAGACGGCAAGCGTGCTGGGCAGGTCGGTCATCGCGATCGAGAGCAGCGGGGCGACCAGGCTGTAGGTGAGACAGGCGAACAGCGAGAGGCCGAGGTAGCGCCGCATCACTCCTCACCTCCGGCGGCGAGGTAGATCGCGACCGCCGCGACGACGATGCCGGCCGCGCGGGTGGCGGTCAGCTCCTCGCCGAGGAAGGCGATTCCGATGATCGAACTCCCGACGATGAACAGCCCGTAGATCGGAACGACGATGCTGACCGGCCCGCGCTCGAGCGCCTGGTAGTAGGCGAGGATGCCCGAGGAGAGGAACAGCCCGGCGACGTAGACGATTCCCGCCGCGGGGGTGGTCACGGCGGTCGGATCGCCGGTGTCCGTCGCGACGAGTACGACGGTCGTCAGGCCCAGGAAGATCGTCGTCGAGAGGAAGAGCGCGACTGCGGGCGGCACGTCCCGCGTCACGACGCTCGTCAGCGGTGCCATCAGCCCGTAGGACACGAGCGCGACGAGCACCCAGAGGAGGTATTCCATACTCGGGTCTCGGGAGACGGTGACCTATACAGTCACGATTCCGGAATCGCACGCCGGGATCGGAATCGGCGGTCGAACGCGGGACGGGGACTGTACTACTCGACTACTCGATCCGCTCGAGGTCGTCGACCAGGTCGCTCGCGATCCCGGTATACCCCGACGGCGTCAGCGCGTGCAGTTCCTCGCGGACGTCTTCGTCGACGTCCAGCTCGTCGAACAGTTCGCGGAAATCATCGAGGGCGACGTCCTTCCCGCGGGAGATCGCCTTGACGCGCTCGTAGGCGTCCGCCTGGCCCTCGCGTCGGAGGATGGTCTGGACGGCCTCGCCGATGATCTCGGGGGTCGACTCGAGGTCGTCGCGCATGACCTGCTCGTTGGGGACGACCTTCGAAAGCCCCGCGGCGGTCTTCGTGTAGCCGATCAGGCAGTGGGCGAGGGCGGTGCCAATGTTGCGCTTGACCGTCGAGTCCGAGAGGTCCCGCTGGAGCCGGGAGGTCGTGACGTAGTCCGCGAGGAAGGTCAGGTCCGAGTTGGCCTTCGAGAGGTTGCCCTCGCTGTTCTCGAAGTCGATCGGGTTGACCTTGTGGGGCATCGTCGACGAGCCCGTCTCGCCCTCGACGGCTTCCTGGCCGAGGTAGCGGTCGGAGACGTAGAGCCACACGTCCAGATCGAGGTCGAGCAGGACGTCGTTGGCCCCGCGGAAGGCGTCGAACAGCGCCGCGAGGTCGTCGCAGGGGTTGACCTGCGTCGTCAGCGGCTCGAACTCGAGGCCGAGCCCCGTGACGAACTCCTCGGCGAAGGCCTGCCAGTCGACGTCGGGGTAGGCCGCCCGGTGGGCGGCGTAGGTGCCGGACGCGCCGCCGAGTTTGCCCCGCAGGTCGTCGGTCGCCTGGCGGATGCGGCCGGTAGCGCGACCCAGCCGGGAGGCGTAGACGGCCAGTTCCTTGCCGAAGGTGGTCGGCGTGGCGGGCTGGCCGTGGGTGCGCGCGAGCATCGGGAGGTCGCGGTACTCGCGGGCCATGTCGGCGAGGGTGTCGCGAACGTCGTACAGTTCCGGCAGGAGCACCTCGTCGACCGCGTCGCTGACGAGCAGCCGATGGGCGAGGTTGTTCACGTCCTCACTGGTCAGCCCGAAGTGGATCCAGGCCGAGGCGTCGCTGTCCTCGGGCAGCCGGTGGCGGACGAAGTACTCGACGGCCTTGACGTCGTGGTTCGTCGCCTCGAATCCGGCGTGGCCCTCGGACTCGAGTTTCTTGATCAGGCGGGCGTCCTCCGCGGCGAAGCCCTCGTAGAGGGCCCGCAACCGTTTGCGCTCCTCGAGGTCGAGTTCCAGCGGCGTCGCCGCCAGGTCGGCGAGCGCGATCAGGTACTCGACTTCGACGCGGACGCGGGCGCGCATGAGCGCGGCCTCGCTCGCGTACGGCGACAGCGGTGCGGTCCGGCCGTCGTACCGGCCGTCCAGCGGCGAGACGGCGTACAGGGCGTCGGTCTCCGTCATACTGGCCGTTGGTCCGGCCCGTCGCAAAAGCGTATCGAAACCGCGACCCGCGAGAGGCCACGAGTGTGCATACCTCCGCGTGATGGGTGGCGAATATGGCCGTAATAATACACAGGTGTGCATACATCGGGGATCAAGACCGCAACCACTTTGCCGCTCGCGGGCGCGGGTTCAATCATGACGCGAATCGCCGGGATGGCCGGCAACCGAGGGCGCAACCTGTTGAACATCGCCGACCGACGGCCTGGCGGGGCCGAGTTCGCCGTCGTCCTGACGACCGACCCGGACGCGCCGGTGCTCGAGGGCGCGGCCGAGCGCGATATTCCGACCGAAGTCGTCTCCGTCGAGGACGACATGAGCCGCCGCGAGCACGAGGCGGCGGTCGTCGAGGCGCTGGCCGACTACGAGTTCGACCTGGTCTGCCTGGACGGCTACATGCGGATCCTCTCGGACGCGTTCCTCGACGAAGCGCCGACGACGCTGAACGTCCACCCCGCCCTGCTGCCGTCGTTCCCCGGGATGGACGCCTGGGGCGACGCGCTCGACGCCGGCGTCTCGGTGACGGGCTGTACGGTCCACGTCGTCACGGACGCGACCGACGAGGACGGCGCGGTCGTCGAGAGCGAGGTCGACGCCGGTCCGATCGTCACCCAGGAGCCGATCCCCGTCTACGAGGGCGACGACGAGGAGTCCCTGAAGGAGCGCGTCCTCTACGAGGGCGAGTTCCGCGCGTACCCCCGCGCCGTGAAGTGGTTCGCCGAGGGCGCGGTCGACGTGGACCGCGAGGCCGGTGAGGTCACCGTCGAGGCCGACGCGCCGACCGTCCCTGACGCCGAGGGGCTGCCCGCGCGCCGGCTCACCTCGAGCGATCGGGCCGATACGCTCCGCTACGGGGAGAACCCCCACCAGAACGCGGCGGTTTACGCCGACTACACCTGCGACGAGGCCAGCGTCGTCCACGCCGACCAGCTCAACGAGGGCGCGAAGGCGCTGTCGTACAACAACTACAACGACGCCGACGGCGCGCTGAACCTGATCAAGGAGTTCGACGAGCCCGCGGCGGCGGTCATCAAGCACACCAATCCGGCGGGCTGCGCCACGGCGGATTCGCTCGCCGAGGCCTACGAGAAGGCCCTCTCGACGGACCCGATGAGCGCCTTCGGCGGCATCGTCGCGCTCAATCGGGAGTGCGACGCCGCCACCGCAGAACAGATCATCGACTCGTTCAAGGAGGTCGTCGTCGCGCCGGGCTACACCGACGACGCGCTCGAAGTGCTCTTCGAGAAGGAGAACCTGCGGGTGCTCGACGTGGGCGAACTCGGCGATCGTACCGAGCGGTTTACGGAGAAACCGCTCGTCGGCGGCCGCCTGGTCCAAGAGCGCGACCGCCAGGCGGTCTCGGCCGACGACCTGGAGATCGTCACCGAGCGCGAGCCCACCGACGAGGAACTCGAGACGATGGTCTTCGCCTGGCAGACCCTCAAGCACGTCAAGTCAAACGGGATCCTCTTTGCGGACGGCACCGAGACGGTCGGCATCGGCATGGGACAGGTCTCCCGCGTCGACGCGGTCCGCCTGGCGGCGATGAAGGCAGACGAGCACGCCGAGGGGAAAGACGCCGAGGGCGCGGTCATGGCCTCGGACGCGTTCTTCCCGTTCCCGGACGGCATCGAGGAGGCCGCCGAGGCCGGCATCGAGGCAGTCATCCAGCCTGGCGGCTCGGTCAACGACGAGGACGTGATCGAGGCGGCGGACGAGCACGGGATAGCGATGGCGTTTACGGGTCAGCGCTCGTTCAGACACGATTAGGACCGCGAGCGATGCGCGGTTCGGAGCGAACGTCGTGAGCGAGAACCGCGGGAACGCGAACGGGCGTAACGCGCCCGTGAGCAGGAGCGGAGCGAGCGGCTTTTCGGTCGAGAAAAGGTGGATGCCGCGATGGCGTTTCTCCGCTCCGTTTAGCGGACCGGTATCGGCGGCGGATGGATTATCAAAACCGTTAGTGAACGGCAGTGAGGATTCCGGGAGGAACGATCATCGATTCATTCGGTACAACCCCGTTCGAACGATGACGACCCCCGCGAACAGCGTTATCACACCCGTGAGCGCCCACTGTGCCGATCTCCCGGTGATCGGTTCGCACTCTGTGGCGCACAGAACGGGATCTATCTGGACGATTCCGAGACCTTGAACGGTCCATAAGATCCCGAGAAACGATACGACGACGCCGAGGATCGTCAATACGGTCGCTCTCGTATTCACGGTGAGTATACGACGAGGAGAGCAATTAAACTATTCCAGATAGCGTTCGTGTTGAATTTATGATCTCGCTGTACTTGAAGGAGTGGTCACCTGATCCGGAACGACCGACCGCGACAGAGACGCGCCGTGCATCTCGCAGCGACTCGGCGATTTCCCGAACGACCGTCAGTAGCACGGTGCGGCATCCCGCTGCGTTTCTCGCGGGACCTTTCGTTCCCTCCGTTAGCAGTAGTTATAAGTCACCATAGGTCAACAACCCAACCGGAAGCCGGTCTCCGAATACGAGAGTAGGGGGCTCGTCGAAACGCCCCGGGTGCTGGAACCACCCGAGACCTGGCTTCCAATCCCCGCAACGGGATTCGAAAGCCATGATTGCGTACATTCTACCGGGATATAAACGTCCCGCACGACTGACGTATCGCCCGCCACGACCAGCGATCGCCCCGTCGGAGAGAGTCGCCCGAGCGGCGGCTGGAGGTCGCGATGCGTAACGACGTCGAAACCGACGACTTCGAGACGCCGTCGCTGCCGACGTGTCCGGTCTGTGGCGCGCCCGTCACGCTACTCATCGCGACCGGTCCCGTCGAGGGAACCGCCAGGCCCTGCGGCTGTTCCGTCCCGCCGGGGACCCTCCAACGCGACTAACCGCGCGAGTTCGACCCGCGGGGGCGTCCTGCCATCCTCGCACCCCCGTTCCCAAGACGCCCGAGACTCCGAACTTCGCGCGACTCCCGGCGGACAGCCGGCCGTTCGACGGCGGTCGGGACGTTCGAAACCACCGCTCTCACCACCGAACCCACCGCGTCCGTGACCTCGGCAGCGGACTCGCCGCCGCCGAGTCCGATCGAGCGGCCGGCCCGCAATCCGGGTTCGCCGTCGAGCATTTGGGCCCTGTCTCGGCGTGTTCGCCGCGATGCAGTTCGCCAGGCGGGGAGCGATGGACGGCGGCCGACGCGCTCGTCTTCGGTCGCGGGCGAATGGAAGGTCAAAGCGGCGTTTGAGTTTGGGGGAGGTTCTTTTCCGTTCCGTGCGGTCCGTCGGTATGGAGATGCCCACGGACATGGATCGACGACAGTTCCTCGCGGCCTCGGGGGTCGGACTCGCGGCGACGATGGCCGGCTGTACCGGCAGCCCGCTCAGTAGCGACGGCGACGACCCGGGCGCGGAATCGGACGGCAACGAGAGCACAGATAGCGGCGAGATTACGGTCAGCGCCGGCGGCCAGGTCGACGCGGAGCCGGATCGGGCGGTCGTCGATATCGGCGTCGAGGCGACCGGCGAGAGCGCCGAGGCGGTGACCGACGAGCTGGCGACCGGGGCCGACGAACTCCGCGAAACGTTCGACGAGTTGGGAGTCCCCGAGGAGAACGTCGAAGAGGGCCGATACCGGGTCCACCCGACCCGCGCTCGAGAGGCGGAGGGATTCGAGGGATCGCACTCCTTCGAGGTGACGCTGAGCGACGTCGACCGCGTCGGCGAGGTCATCGACGCGGCGATCGCGGCCGGCGCTGACAACGTGGGGAGGGTGAACTTCTCGCTCCAGGAGGAGACGCGCGCGGCCCTCCGGAAGGACGCGATCGACGCGGCCCTGGCGAACGCGGACGACGAGGCGGCGCACATCGCCGACAACCGCGGCGTCGACCTCGCGGGGACGACGAACGTCACGACCGGCGACGTGCAGGTCCATCCGGTTCGAGAGGCGTACACCGGTGCCGACGCGGCGGAGGACGCGGCGGCACCGCCGACGGAGATCGAGGCCGACCCCGTCAGCGTGAACGCCGACGTGACCGTGACCTACTCGTTCGACGGGTAACCGGCCGTCCCGCCGCCCTCGATCGGTTTTCGACGCCGCGTCGGACCGGGTTTCGGCCCACCTAAAATCGAACGACTTTTAGATTGTTAGGTGAGCCTAAATTACATGGGAACGACGCGGCAGTTCGATCGAAGCCGACGCGCGTTCGTCGCGACGGGGATCGCGGCCGGGAGCGCGGCGCTCGCGGGGTGTATCACCGGCGACGGAAGCGGAGGATCGGGGGACGAGGACTCCTACACGGTGACGATGGCACCGATGGGGGAGGTCGAGTTCGACGGGGTTCCCGAGGACGCCTTCGTCACGTTCACGCAGTACGCGGACATGGCGGTCGCGCTCGGGCACGGCGACGCGGTCACCACACTGTTCGCGCCCGAGATGTCGGGATCGACGATGAACAAGTTCTACGACCGACTCGAGGGCGTGTCCTTCGACTGGGCGGGGCTCGAGAACCCCCTCGAAGACGGCGTGACGAAAGAAGAGCTCTATAATTACGAGAGCGACGTCCACTTCCTCGATCCGTCGTACGTGCTGACGACCCAGGACGACTGGGCGCAGTCGGACGTCGAGGAGATCGCCGAGACGGTCGGCCCGTGGATCGGGAGCTACCACAGCGGCGTCCAGAGCGAACCGGCCGAGGCGTACGCCGACAGCTATGAGTACTACACGCTCTGGGAGCTCTTCGAGACGGTCGCGGCCGTCTTCCGGGAAGCGCAGCGGTACGAGGACCTCGCCGCGGTCTACGAGGACCTGCGCTCGCACATCGAATCGAACCTGCCCTCCGGAGACGAGCGGCCGACAGTCGCCCGGGTCACGCTGGGCGACGGCGTGTTCTACGCCTACCACCTCAACACGTCTGGCTTCTGGCAGGCGGAGACGCGCCCGCTCGGCGCTCACGACGCCCTCGCCGACGTGGAGTGGTCCGGCGATTGGGGCGAAGTCGACTACGAGACGATGCTCGACGCCGATCCCGACGTCATCCTCCATCTCTGGGGAATCACGTCGAACTACGACGTCGAAGGCGTCCGCGAGCGACTCGAGAACCACGCCGCGGGCAGCGAGTTAGCGGCCGTGCGGAACGATCGGGTCGTCGCCAGCGGCATGCGCTACCAGGGGCCGATCATGAACCTCTTCCAGCTCGAGATGACGGCCAAACAGCTCTATCCCGAGCAGTTCGGCGAGTGGCCTGGCTACGAGTCCGGCGCGTCCTACCCCGAAATTCCCGAGGGCGAACAGCTATTCGACCGCCAGCGCGTCGCGGACATCGTTACCGGAGCGTGACGTATGCCGGCCGACGCCAACGAGCGAGACGGGAGCGACGCCGAGTCCGACGCCGCTGGCGGCCGCAAATTCGACGCCGACGTTGCCATCGTCGGCGGCGGGCCGGCCGGCTGTTCCGCCGGCGTCTTCACCGCCAGGGACGGCCTCGAAACGGTCGTCTTCGACCGCGGCCCCTCCTCGCTGCGGCGCTGCGTCTCCCTCGAGAACTACCTCGGCTTCCCCCGCGGGATCGACGTCGAGACCTTCCTCGAACTGGCGCGGGACCACGCCGACCAGGCGGGCTGTCGGCTCCGGGACGATTTCGTCGAATCGGTGACGGCGCTCGACGGCGCCGGCAGCGGCTTCCGCGTCGAACCACAGGAAGGCGAGCCGATCACGGCCCGATTCGTGATCGCCGCGACGAAGTACGACGGGGAGTACCTCCGCGGGCTCGATACCGACGACGCGCTGTTCGTTACCGAGGAGTCCGGCGACGAACCGGTCGAGCGGTTCGACCGCGACTATCCCGACGCCGAGGGCCGAACGCCGGTCGACGGGCTCTACGTCGCCGGGCCGCTGGCCGGCTGCGGCGACCAGGCGATCGTCGCGGCCGGCCACGGGGCCACGGTCGCTCGCGCGCTGCTCCGGGACCGGCGTCGGGACGAGGGGTACTGGGGACGGTTCGCGAGCCGCTACGACTGGCGGCGCGACGCTGCCGATCGGCGGGACGAGTGGGCCGACCCCGAGCGGTGGGTCGAACGCTTCGAGGCCGACGCGCCCGCCGACCGCGATGCGACCGAGATTCGCCGGCTCGCCGAGGCCTACGCCGCCGAGCGCGACGCCGACTATCTCGATCCCGAGACCGCGGCCCGACGCGCCGACGCGGGAACGCGTCGCCTGGCGGCGGCCCTCGACGACGAACTGTTGCTCGATGCGATCGACGACGACGCGATCCGCGAGCGGGCCGCGGCGCTGGAGCGATCGGACTCGCCTGGCGATCGGTAAGGGCGATCGCCGTCGCAGAAGTCTGACTCGGAAACTGCTAAGCCGCGCGATCGCCGCGGAGATGCGCCGCTCCGGCGATCGTCTCGGTTCGGAACAAACGGAAACCGAATCAGCGGTCGGGAGCCGACTGGATTTCAGTCGTCGGCGGGGACCGCTCGGGCGTCGGCTCGCTCGGAAGCCATCGCGAGCACGTCGTCGAAGAAGTCGAGGGTGTCCTCCGGGCCGGGGTTGGCCTCGGGGTGGTACTGGCGGGTGATGACGTCGTATTCGATGCCGTCGATCCCTTCCGGCGTGTCGTCGTTGACGTTGATCTGGGTGACCTCGAGGTGTTCACCCGGATCGGCGACCGTGTAGCCGTGGTTCTGGGTCGTCATGACGACCTGGCCGGTCTCGAGGTCGAGGACGGGCTGGTTGACGCCGCGGTGGCCGAAGTCCATCTTCTCGGTGGTGCCGCCAAGTGCCTCGGCGACGATCTGTTGGCCGAGACAGATGCCGGCGACGGGCGTGTCCTCGACGAACGCCTCGACGAGCGCGATCGCTTCCTCGTAGTTGACCGGGTCGCCGGGGCCGTTCGAGATGAACAGGACGTCCGGGTCGAGGGACTCGACGTCCGCGACGGCAGCGTCGTGGGGCAGCACGTGGACCGTCGCGTCGCGGGCGAGTAGCGAGTCGACGATCGACCCCTTCGCGCCGCAGTCGACGAGGGCGACGTCGACCCCCTCGTTGTCGGCGCCGTAGACCTCGTGTTCGTCGACGCTGACCTGGGCGCCGATCTCGGTGTGCTCGCTCATCGCCTCGCACTGCTCGAGTTCGGCAATCGCGTCTTCCTCGGTGACGTCCTCGCCGACGGCGATGCCGCACTTCATAGCGCCGCCGTCGCGGATCTCGGTGACGACCTCGCGCGTGTCGAGGTGGTCGATCGCCGGGACGCCCTCCGATTCGAGCCACTCGGCGACGTCAGCGGTGAATTCCTTGGCGATCGCGGCCCGCGGGTGAACTCGGTCGTCCTCGAACCGCTCCTCGCGGACGCCGTAGTTTCCGATCAGCGGGTACGAGAAGGTCAGCACCTGCTCTTCGTAGGAGGGGTCGGTCAGGCTCTCCTCGTAGCCCGTATACGCTGTTGTGAAGACGAGTTCACCGCGAGCCGTTCCCGGAGCGCGACCGCGTCCCTCGAGTACGCGGCCGTCCTCCAGTGCGACGTAGGCTTCCGTCATTACGATCTACGTATCGGATGGCCCGTCATAAGTGTTGCCTTCGAAGCTCAGTTACGAATTTCGTAATCGGTAAGTGCCGGTCACCCGTAGTCACGCATCTCAATGGACGACCTGGACCGACAGATACTCGATATTCTCCGACGAGACGCCCGGACGCCGTACACCGAGATCGCCGACGAGGTAGGGACGAGCGAGGGGACCGTACGAAACCGCGTCGAGCGGATGATGGACGACGACGTCATCGAACGCTTTACGATCTCGACCCGGACCGGCAACGTCCAGGCGATGATCGAGCTCAGCGTCGCGGTCGAGGTCGACACCAAGGCCGTCTCCGAGCGGATCGCCGAGTGGGACGAGGTCGATTTCGTCTGGATGGTTTCCGGCGAGCAGGACGTCGTACTCGTCGTCGACGCCGCGGACACGCGCGGGGTCAACGACCTCATCACGAAGGCCCGCGATCAGGAGGAGGTCGTGAGCACGAAGACGCGGCTGATCCTCGACGAAGAACTGGGCTAATCGGTGTCCGAGGGCAGTTCGGTTCCGGCCTCGGCATCGGTCCCATCCTCATCCTCCGCCTTCATTCGCTCGCCGACCTCGACCTCGCCGCCGGCGTCCGTCGTCTCGTCCTCGCCAGGCGGCGTTCCGACGCCAGGCGTCGGCCGTTCGATGGCGTCGATCACGCGCTTGCGGCGGTGGACCGAGCGATACCCGCGACGGAGGAGCCGGTCGAACGACGATCCGGAGACGCGGGCGCTGACGCGATCGTCGCGAATCGCGTCGACCAGCGCTTCGGGCGTGAGCCGCTCGGCCTCGACGACCGTGTACGCTCGCCCCACCTCGAACGGGTAGTGAGCGTCGCTGCCCCCGACCATCGGGAGGTCGCGCTTATCGGCTAACTTGGTGACGAGCGGGCGCGATCGCGGGTGTTTGCCGTTGACTTCGATCGCGTCGAAGGGGACGTCTTCGAGTTCCCGCACCGTGCTGTTGCGAAACGGATGGGCGACGATCGCGGCGCAATCGTGGTCGTGAGCCAATTCGACGGCTTCGCCGGGCGAGAGCGCTTCGGGCTCTGTCTCCGCGGGCGGATCGGGACCGACGACGAGGACGTGGCCTCGATCGGTCGTGATCTCGATTCCGGGTAGCGTCTCGACGTGGACGGCCGGATCGAAGGGAGTGTAGTAGTCGTGGTTGGTCGTCGCGATGCCATCGAGTCCGCGCCGCCTGGCCGCCGCGACGAGCAGCCGGACACCGAGTGGGTCGAACCGGTCTCCCAGCGATCGCCGCCCGTGGAAGAATCGCGTGTGCGTATGGAGGTCGACGGCGTACGTTCTCATAGTGGGGCAGACGCCGGGCAGGTCCTTTTGCCTGCGGCCGGCATCTACTGCGCGTATGGAATCGGACGGTCCGAACGAGGAGCGGACGGCCGACGGTAACCGCGTGCTCGTCCTCAATCCCGTCAGCGGCAGCCAAGATCACGTCGACGACGTCGTCGAACTCGCCGGCGAGCACGGGTTCGAGATTCGCCGGACCGAGGACGCCGGCGACGCGATGCGCCTGGCCCGCCAGGCCGCGCCCGAAGCCGACCTGGTCGCGGCGGCCGGGGGCGACGGCACGCTCAACGAGGTCGTCAACGGGGTCGCGGCCGCGGACGCGCTCGAGACGACGACCGTCGCCGTCGTCCCCGCCGGAACGGGGAACAACTTCGCGACGAACATCGGGATCGAGGGGATCGAACACGCGTTCGCGGTCGTCGAGGAGGGTCGGCGACGGGAGATCGATCTCGGGCTCGCGAACGACCGGGTCTTCGTCAACTCTTGCGTCGGCGGCGTCACAGCCGAAGCGAGCAGCGAGACGTCCTCGGCGAGCAAGGAAGAGTTGGGCGTGCTCGCGTACGTCAAGGAGACCGTCGACGCGCTCGGCGAGTTCGACGCGCTCCCGCTGCGGGTGGAGACGGCCGCGGGGCCGAACGGAGAGCGGGCCAGGGCCTGGGAGGGCCAGGCGCTGTTCGTCCTCGTCGGGAACTGCCGGCGGTTCACCGGCGCGCGGACGGCCCAGGCCGCGGTCGAGGACGGCCTGTTCGAGGTCACGATCGTCGAGGACGCGCCGACGAGGAACTTACTCAGCGACGCGGCGCTTGAGGGTCTGTTCGGCCGCGAGAGCGATCACATCGTCCGCCGGCGGGCGCCGTCGCTCGCGATCGAGAGCCGCCGGGACTCCGTGGAGTACAGCCTCGACGGCGAAATGCTCGAGACCGAGACCATCGAACTCGAGACGAAGCCGAGTGCGCTCAGGCTCGTCGTCGGCGACGCCTATCGGCCGGATCCGGACGGCGACGGCGGGGACGTGTGGCCGTTCGCGTGATCCCGATAGTCCCGAGGACGATTCGAAACGACCGCGATGAGACGATACTGGTTTCAAGAGCCACCGTAATTGGGCTTGTATGAGCACGCCGCAAGAGGACCAGCAACACGAGAACGCCCGACAGGACGTGATCGCCGTCGACGCCGACGACAACGAACTCGAGTTGGTCAACCGACTCGACGCCCACACCGGCGACGGAATTCGCCACCGCGCATTCACCTCACTCGTCTTCGATGGCGACGGCAACATCCTGCTCGCCCAGCGAGCGCCCGACAAGCGCCTGTGGGGAACCCACTGGGACGGCACCGTCGCCTCCCACCCCGTCGAAGGCCAGAGTCAAGAGGAGGCGACCCGCGAACGGCTCGAGGAAGAACTGGGCATCACGCCCGACCAGTACGATGACCTGCAGCTGACCGACCGCTTCGAGTACAAACGTTACTTCGAGAACGCGGGCGTCGAGCACGAGGTCTGTGCCGTCCTCAAGCTGACGCTGTCGGACCGCAGTCTCGATCCCAACGAAGAGGAGGTCGCCGGCTTGATGTGGGTCCCCTACGAGCGGCTCCACTCGAACCCGGAGTGGTACCGGCAGCTCCGGCTCTGCCCGTGGTTCGAGATCGCCATGCGCCGAGACGTCCGCTAGCGGCCGCCGATCCACGCCGAACGTCCGGCGGGCCGCAAACGTATCGGACGCCGAACACCCGGTACGACTACTCGGCGCGGAAACTGATTTTGGACCGACGTCACACCCGCCCGTGACCGATCGGTGCGGAGGGAACCGGCTGGTATCGACCCGCGAACAGCGGCGACGGTGTCCGCCCCTCGGAACCGAACACTGTCCGGAAACACTACACGAACGGGGGGTTTATTAGCCAGTGTCGACACATGGCGGATAGACTGCGATGGTCACTGGCACGCTTAGACGGCTTCTTCGGGGGAGTATTCTCACGTCGTCCGCGTCGGCAGCGGGGTCGACCGCCGCGGGGACGACGGCGTCGGAGCCGTCGCCCGACGCGGCGCGGGACGCCGACGGGTCGCTCGATATCTGTCTGCTGAGCTACCGATCGAACCCCTACTCCGGCGGACAGGGCGTCTACGTAACGCACCTCAGTCGGGCGCTGACCGACCTCGGTCACTCCGTCGACGTCATCTCGGGCAAGCCCTATCCCGACCTCGACGACGACGTCCGCCTGGTGAAGTTGCCCGGCGAGAACATCGTGGACGAACTCGATCGGCTGGGGCAGTTCGAGCCGTCGTATCTGCGCGATCCGCTCGCTCTCTACGAGTGGCTGAGCGCCCTCACCGGCGGCTTTCCGGATCCGTACGCCTTCGGTCGCCGCGTGGTCGACTACTTCGAGGAGCACGAGTCCGACTACGACGTGATCCACGACAACCAGTCGCTGTGTTACGGGCTGCAGACGCTCCGCGAAC
The DNA here is from genome assembly GCF_900110455.1 of Natrinema salifodinae. Lineage (NCBI taxonomy): Archaea > Methanobacteriati > Methanobacteriota > Halobacteria > Halobacteriales > Natrialbaceae > Natrinema > Natrinema salifodinae. Next base: position 183,891 of record NZ_FOIS01000004.1, read on the forward strand.
GGGGACACCCGGTCGTGGCGACAGTCCACCATCCGATCACCGTCGACCGCGACGCGGCCCTCGACGCGGCCGATAGTCGGGGCGAGCGACTGCTGATCCGCCGGTGGTATCGATTCCTCCGGATGCAACGGAGGGTGGTCCGGGATCTCCCGGACGTCCTCACCGTCTCCGAATCGGCCAAACGACGGACCGTGACCGACTTCGGAGCCGACCCCGACGCGATCCGGGTCGTCCACAACGGCATCGACACGGACCTGTTCGCGCCCGTCGACCGCGACCGAGGCCCCGATCGCGACCGCCCGCGCGTGATGACGACCGTCAGCGCCGACGTCCCGCTGAAGGGGGCGCGCTATCTGCTCGAGGCCTTCGCCGCGGTCCGCGAGTCCGTCGACGCCGAACTGGTCGTCGTCGGCGAGTTCGACGAGGGCGGCGACTGCGACCGACTGATCTCGGAGTTGGGCATCGGAGACGCGATCGAAACTCACAGCGGGATCAGCGACGAGCGGATGGTCGAACTCTACGGGACCGCCGACGTCGCCGTCGTCCCGTCGCTCTACGAAGGCTTCGGGCTCCCCGCGGGCGAGGCCCTGGCTTGTGGCGTCCCGGTCGTCGCGACCACCGGCGGGGCCCTCCCCGAAGTGGTCGGCGACGCCGGCGTCCTCGTCGAGCCAGGCGACGCCGACGCGATGGCCGAAGCCGTCCGCGACCTGCTCGGCGACGACGAGCGCCGGCGCCGGCTCGGCGAACGGGGACGGGAGCGGATCGTCGCGGAGTTCGACTGGGAACGGGCCGCCCGCGAGACGGTCCAAGCGTATCGGACCGCCATCGAGCGGCGGGGCCGGGCGCAGCGCCAGCAGCGGGAGGCCTGAGGATGGAGACGATCGACTTCGACCGCATCGCGCCGTCCCCGGAGACGCGCGTGCTCGACGTCGGCTGCGGCGAGGGCCGGCACGTCCACGCCGCCGCCCTCGAGACCGTCGCGGAGGTCGTCGGCGTCGACCTCGACCCGGCGAACCTGGCCGCTGCGCGGGCGGACTACGACGAGTACGTTGCCGGCGAGTCCGACGTGCCGGTCACCTTCTGTGCGGGGGACGCGCTCCGGCTCCCCTTCGCGGACGGCGCCTTCGACGTCGTCTGCTGTACCGAGGTGCTGGAGCACCTGCCCGACTACGAGTCGGCGCTGGACGAACTCCGGCGAGTCTGCGCGCCTGGCGGAACGCTCGCGGTGAGCGTCCCGAGAGCGGGCCCCGAACGGATCTGCTGGGCGCTGTCCGACGAGTACCACGAGGTGGAGGGCGGCCACGTCCGCATCTTCGACCGCGAGGAACTGCGAGCCGCTATCGAGCGGCGGGGCTTCCGGCGGGTCGACGGCCACTTCGCCCATGCCCTGCACGTGCCCTACTGGTGGCTGAAGTGTCTCTGGTGGGACCGCGACCAGCGGGACGAGGCGCCGCTGCCGCTGCGGGCCTACGACCGGTTCCTCGAGTGGGACGTCATGGAGTCGCCGCGGCCGGTGCGGCTGCTCGAACGGGCACTCGATCCCCTCGTCGGCAAGAGCGTCGTCTACTACTTCCGACTGGAGGGGCGGGCGTGAGCGACGGCCGCGACCGATCGCCGGCGTCGCCGTCGCTCGCCGACTGGGGGCTCGGACCGGCGGTCGAGTACGTCGAGCGCGTCCAGCGCGCCGACGGGTTGATCCCCTGGTACCCCGACGGCCCGGCCGACCCCTGGGACCACGTCGAAAGCGCGATGGCCCTGTCGGTCGCCGGCCGCGACGAGGCCGCCCGCCGCGCGTACCGCTGGGTCGCCGACGCACAGCACGACGACGGGGCGCTGTGGGCCACCTACGGCGATCCCGAAGGCGATGAGGGCGCCCACGACGGCGACGAACCGCGGAAGGAAACCCACCGCAGCGCCTACGTCGCCGTCGGCGCGTATCACCACTACCGCTGTACCGGCGACCGCGACTTCCTCGCGGAGCTGTGGCCGACCGTCCGCGACGCCCTCGCGTTCGCCCGCCGCCACCAGGCGCCGACCGGCGAGATCTACTGGAGCGTCGGCGCGGACGGGTCGGTCTACGAGGACGCGCTCGTCGCCGGCTGTTCCTCGCTGTACAAGAGCCTGGCCTGCGGCGCGGCGATCGCCGGCGAACTCGGCCGCGAGGACGCCCGCGACCGGTGGCTCGAGGCTCGCACCCGCCTGGGCGAGGCGCTTCGCTCGCGACCGGACCGGTTCGATCGCACCTGGGAGAGCAAATCGCGGTACGCGATGGACTGGTTCTATCCCGTCCTCTGTGGCGTGGTGACCGGCGACCCGGCGCGGGACCGGCTCGAGGACGGGATGGATCGCTTCCTCGAGGACGGGCTGGGCTGTCGCTGCGTCGCGGACGAGCCGTGGGTGACCGTCGCCGAGTCCTGCGAACTCGTGGTTTCGCTGGCCGCGGTGGGGCGGCAAGCGCGTGCGCGTGAGATCTACGAGTGGCTGTTCCAGTGGACCGACGATGACGGCGTCTTCTGGACGGGCTACCAGTTCGAGGACGAGGCGTTCTGGCCGGGCAAGCGGCCGACGTGGACCGGCGGGGCCGCGGTGCTTGCTGCTGATGCGTTGTCGGGGATGTCGGGGGCCGCGGATCTGTTTACTGATCCGCTAGGCGAATGACTTGATCGGGGCGAGCGTTCAGGTTCGCTAGAAAGGATACGAATAGAGGGTAACGAGGGTTAGAAGACTGAGTGCGGTCAAATTCACGCTTGTGCCCCTAAGGGGGCAGGGCAATTGCGCGGCGCGCGCTCTGCGCGCCGTGCTAGCGAAAAGTCAGACTGGGCGATTCGAGACGGTACAACGGCGCTATCCCAACAGTAGGAGAGGATGGGACCTCGATAACGAGTGTTGTCGAGTCTGCTTAGGAGAGAAGAGAGCAGACTATGACCGAACGATAAGTACAGGGTGTGTATGTGCCATCCGGTCAGAAGGTGAGATCCATCTCTGTAGCTCCTCAGGGAAACTCGACAGTAAAGTTTCCAGTCGCACTATAATCAGTTCCCCAAAAACCGTCATCCGAAAGGGTGGCCTCGGTTCCAATCCACAGTTCTTGAGGATCCTGTTCGTGATCTACAGCAAGAAGAAGATCCATCCTCACGCTTCCGCGGCCGATGTCAGTAGTGTCGGCCATGTCCAAGATGGTCGTCGATGGGTCGTCACCGTCCTGAGAGAGCGTCGCTTTGTATGCGTGGGCCTCTTCCCGAAGAGAGATCCCGGCTGGGGAGAAGCCAGCAGTGTATGGCGGAGAGCGGAATTTGAGTCGAAGTGAGTCGAGTCGAATGCCATCTGGCTGCCACGAAGCGATAAAGAATGGATAGTACTCGCGTTTCCCGTCATCAGTGAACTGTTTTTGGAACTGAACTCGCAATACATTCTCGCCGTTCTCGCTAAACGGCAGTATGACACTCCCATCGTCTTCGATCACGTCATCGGCGGTGAGTGGTGTCTCACCTCCCACCGTGGTACACCCAGCTAAGGGTATAGTCATCAATCCGCTTGTAGCGAGATACCGTCGCCTATTCATGATATATTGTGATTGGATATAATTAAGTATCTTCTGATCAGTTTCGGATGAGAAATCCCCCCGGTATTGTACGGGACCACCGCTGGCGGCATCGCTATTCCCTGCTCCTCGAAAAACTCGAGCAGCGCGGGATCGAATTTCGTCATCCACGATACCAGCGGCGCATTCAGTGATCAATTCTCGTTTGGCTCGAGATCGTCGGCATCCAACTCCCCGGCGAGATACTGTTCGCCAGCCTCGTTGATCTCGTAATATCCCCGTTCGACTCGAGTGACAAATTCATACTCAACGAGTACAGTGAGCCGTCGAGTGACTTCCTCACGGCTACGATCGATGTTTTTCGCGATCACGGCCGGCGACAGGATCATCCCCGACGATTGCAGTGCCTCGAGAATTCGCTCGTCGGTTGGCATCTGCATCCAGTCGCCGGGTCGGCGCATGCTCGTGCAGTCTGAAAACGGAGGAATACGCCTGTCGATGCACCAGAGCTCGCTCAATTTTAATTGAGAGATAGCTCAACGTCTAGTGAGAGAATTTATGTCGATGGACTAAGTAGTGGTCTAGTAGCGCGAGCGTCACGGAGATTCGACTGTCTGTGAAGACGAGATCGAAAATGCGGTTCGGTGATGTGACACCGAGGCCGCTGTGGCTCGCGTAAGCAGGTACACAAGCCATGCACGACGACGATTCGCGGGACCTTGAACCTCCCGCTCGAGCAGACGCATCGCCCCCGGACGACCCGATAACCGACGGCCGGCGCGCGTGGGTCGACCTCACCGGGTTCCAACGGGGCTGTCTCGAGGCCGTCGCCCGGTGCGAGCGCGACGACCGCCCGCGGTCTCCCGCGGGGCTCATCGCGACGCTCGAGCGCCGGTATCCGACGGTCAGCCGCGCCCGGCTCGAGCCAGCCCTGCGCGCGCTCGTCGCCCGCGGCCTCGTTGCGACGCGCGGTGGACACCCCGGCCGAACCACGACCTACCGCCTCACGGGTGCCGGGCGCGCGCTGCTCATCCAGCGCGCCGAACGCCTTGCAGCCCTCTGTGACCTCCAGGGCAGCGCGGTCGATGAGGGACCGGAGCCGGCCGCTCGAGAGGATCGCCGGAGCGGCTGACGGATACTCGATCCGGGGACTCCCGGTTCGAAGCGACCGCTATCAGTCTCGGCCGACGGAGAGCCCCGGCTACGGCGCGTAACTCCAAAAGAACGGACTTGTCACCTATCGCTGTGAACGACGGTAGAAGACGCGATTACTGACGAACGACGTTCGTCGCGCGGGGTCCCTTCGGGGATGATTCGATGTCGAACTCGACTTCCTGCCCTTCCTCGAGATCGGGGCCGCCGACGTCTTCCATGTGGAAGAACACGTCCTCGTCGTCGTCTACCTCGTCCGCGTCAGTCGAAATAAAACCGTAGCCGCCCGTGTCGTTGAAGAAGTCAACCTTACCGTTTGCCATTACGAACGAACGGAGTCGCCGGACCCGAATAACCCTTCCGAGAGTTGCAGTACCACGACCCCCTGCCGGAAGTGAGCCGTCGAGGTAGGGCAGCCGATTCACGGCGGAGCGTCGAGCGCTAGTTGCCGCGGTCCTGACAGTTACCGGAGACAGATATTTAGTGATGAGTTCACATGGTACATACGCATCGCCATGAAACCGTGCCACAGCTGTCAGTCGGTCATCGACGAGTACGAACTGGATAAACAACTCGAACCGCTGCGCGACCTCACGGTTGACGACTTCAACGTCTGCGCGGACTGCGTAACCGTCGTTGCGGACGCGTGCGTGGAGTGCGACGGCGCGGTGTACGTCCCTCGAGGCGAATCGATCACCCCTGACTTCTGCCCAGCGTGTCGGTTCGACCGTATCGACCGCACCGGTCACGACCCCGGCTGGAACGATACCCCGACCACTTCCTAACCGACACCGCCCTCACACTCTCTTTCGGCTTGCAGAGCCAGTCGTGAGGTGCGCCCCGGCAGCCGCGAGCGTCGCGATCGGTTCTCCGCTGCCCTCGATGGATTCGAGACGGTCAGTGTCGCGGCCGCCGCGCGATCCCCGTATCGCAGACCACGCACGACCGGAGTCCGTTCGCGTCGGTAAATCGATCGAACAGCCTCGAGAGCCGCACGTCGTGACTCGCGAGGACCCCGCCGGGCTCGAGGTTCGAACGCGCCGTCTCGTACTCGAAGCGCATGTGGGGCAGCCGGTGGTCCGAGTCGTGTAAGAACAACTCGAGCGAACCGACGCGCTCGAGCAGGGCCGGCAGCACCTCCCGTGCGTCCCCTCGATGAAGCCGCCAGCGGTCGCGACAGCGATCCGGAATCAGGTGGCCGTACTCGAACGGCCCCGGCGGCCCGCCGGGCAGGTCCACCGCGTGCAGCGTTCCGCCGCCGTTTTGCTCCATCGCCGCCAGAACGTGCGCGTCGAACGAGCCGAACAGCACGCCGGTCTCGACGACGGTGTCGACGTCGAGCGCGCGACAGACGACGTAGAGCGTGACGCCGTCGCGCCAGTGGGTCGTGTCAGCGGCGACGCCGGCCTCGTGGATCTCGGCGACGCGGTCGGCGTAGGACTCGTGGAACCAGGCGAGGTCGTCGTACTCGCGTTCGTACGCGCGGAGTTCGTCCACCGAAGCCGGGAGGACGTTCGCCAGGCGGGCGGCCCGCTCGCGGGTTTCCCGGCCGTAGTCGAGGCGGCGGCGCTCGAGCCGCAGCCGCGCCGTCCGGACGGCGTAGATCGCGTCTCGGAGGGTCTCCGGTACCGGCCCCGGTTCCGTTCCGGGTCCCGTCACCGGTACCCCAGCGCTTCGAGGCGCGATTCGATATCGTCGCCGTCGCCGTCACGGTCGGCGTCGCGCCGGCGAATCGCATCGGGGAGTCCGGGCTCGCAGGTTCCCCGATCGGTTCCCTCGCGGACGACCCACGGCACCCGTCGCACGGCGGGGACCGGGGTTCCGGGCGGGTGCGACCAGACGCCGAACTCGCCGAGCCCGTTGCCGTGGTCGCTGGTCAGCGCGACTCGACCGTCGCAGTTCGCGAGCAGGCGCGTGAGATCGTCGAGGGCCCACTCGAGGTTGTCCCGGTAGGCCGCCCAGACCGCGTCAAAGGAGAGGTTACCGTCGCGGACCCGCAGCCAGGGGTCGTTCATCGAGTCCGCGCCGTCGTCGTCGGCGTCGGCGAACGCTTCGAGGGCCTCGCGTTCCTCGGGCGTGAGGTCCGCGAGGTCGAGGGCGTCGTCCTCCGTTTCCCCATCGACCGCGGTCGCCTCGTCCCCGTCGCCGTCATCGGGATTGAACTGGCCCCAGTGTTCGATGTCGGCCGAGCCGAAGAACCACTCCGCGCGCGACCGGAAGGGCGCGTGGGGTTGCATGTAGTGGATTAGGACGCGGTCGACGCCCAGCTCCTCGCGGCGCCGCCAGATCGCAATCGCGGCGTCGGTCAGGGAATCCGGCGGGATCGTCGAGATGTCGTCGTCGACCCACTCGTCGCGCCAGGCCTCGTGAAAGACACCGAAGTCGTCGGCCGAAAGCGGAAGGACCTCGTCGGAGGTCACGAGGATGTGCTCGCAAGACTGCGAGGAGAAGGGGTTGCCGGTCACGTAGGCGGTCCGGGCCATTTCCTCTCGATAGCGGGGCGCGAAAGTCCGATCCATCCACTCGGCCGACTGCGAGCCGACGGACCACAGCGAGCCCACGGCTTCGGGGTCGGGCAGCGTCCGGTGGCCGGCCGCGGCCGTCTCGCGCATGAGATCGAGCCGGCAGCCGTCGAGCACGCAGCAGACGTCCCACTCGCGCTCCCAGATCGGCGTCGCGGGAACGAGCCGCGAGACGGACCGCCCGAGCTGCCCGGTCGCGAGCCGTTCGGAGACCGTCGTAAAGTCCATCGGCGTCGACTCCTGTCTACTGACAGGATGCGATTCTGTTAGTAGCTTTTGATCAGCGATCGAACCATTCGCAAACCCGTTGTCGCCGGCAACTATGCCATTCGGTAACAAGGCTTATTACCGAGGTGTTCGTAACGTTGTTCGAGGACCAACGAAACCGGTCCCGTGTGACGAAATGACCTCCTCACCACCGAAAACCGAGACGTACGAAGTCACGCTCTCCCGAGACGAGCAATGGGTCGTCCACTACGTCCTCGCGAACCGCCTCGACGAGGCCCTCGACGCCGACGAGGCCCCGCCCGAGTGGACGGTCGAGGTACTCGAGACCGTCGAGGCCGACGGGGACACGGAACGACTCACCGACCGCCAGGCCGACCGACTCTACGATGCGCTGGCGACGTACGTCGACCGTGAGGAGACGCCGGACCGGGACGTCGACCCCGGCGCGACCGTGCTCGGTCGACTCGAAGACGTGCGCGAGGTCTAAGCGGAGCGGCGTTCAGCGTTCGAATTTCGATTTTTCGCCCGTCGCCGTCCCCGACAGTGCAAACCGCGGCAGCTAATCGGTCGGCGCGTCAGGGCCGCGTCGTCGCCCAGACGGCCGTAATCGCGAGCAGGGCGGCGGGCGCCAGCGGTAAAATGAGGAGCGCGAAGCGATAGCCCTCCGCGCCTGGCGGGAACAGGATGATCGTCGCCGGCGCGACGAGGAAGGCGAAGACGATGACGCCGACGAGGGACCAACCGCGCCAGTCGAACTCGCGGTCGACGGTCGCGGGATGGGGCGCGTTCAGGTCGCCGTCGCCCCGGCCCGCGGACGCGGCCGCCGAGTCGGCCCGCTGTTCGTCGTCCGCGTCGGCATCGGCGTCGAACGCCGCTGGGTCGTGGACGTAGCCGCCGTCGTCGCTCGAGGTCACGTGCGACCGTTGCGAGCGCGTGGTGAAAGCCCTCACGGTTCTCGCGACCGCGGCGCCCGCGAGGTCATCAGAGCCGATCGGAGTGCGAGAACGGCGCTCCCACCCGCCGGTTAGAGTTCGCTGTCGGGCCGCACGACGACCTTCCCGAACCCTTCCCGGTTCTCGATGATCTCGTGCGCCCGCGGGGTCTCGCTCATCGGCAACTCCTCGCGGATCGCCGGCTCGAAGGTGCCGTCCCAGACGAGTTCCATCACGTCGTCGACCTGGTCGGGCGTCGCCATCGTCGAGCCGATGATCTCGAGTTGGTTCCAGAAAATCCGCGGGATATCCGTCTCGGGGTTGCCCCCGCCGGTCCCGCCGCAGGTGACCAGGCGGCCACCCTTGGTGAGGCTCTTCAGCGAGTCCTGCCAGGTAGGCGCGCCGACGTGCTCGACGACGACGTCGACGCCGCGGCCGCCGGTCTCGTCGCGAACCCAGTCCGCGAAGTCCTGCTCCTCGTAGTTGCAGACGTAGTCGGCGCCGCGGTCCTCGGCGTACCGGAGCTTCTCCTCCGTGCTGCCGGTCGCGTACACCTCCGCGCCCGCGTGATCTGCGATCTGGAGCGCAGCGTGGCCGACGCCGCCGCTGGCCCCGAGCACGAGCACTTTCTCGCCGGCCTCGAGTTCGGCGCGCTCGATCAGCATCCGCCAGGCGGTCTGGAAGACGAGACAGCTCGAGCCGGCGACCGTCCAGTCGACGTCCTCGGGGACGGGAATCAGGTGGTCTTCGGAGATCGCGGCGTACTCGGCGTGGATGCCCGGGACGTGCTCGCCGATGATGTGGAATCGGGGATCGAGCGTCGGGTCGTCCATCCGCAGGTCGCCGACGCCGGCCGAGAGCGCGACGCGGTCGCCCGCCTCGAATCGGGTGACGCCCGCGCCGACTTCCTCGACGATGCCGGCCCCGTCGCTACCCGGAATGTGGGGCATCTCGAGATCCAGCCCCGGCATCCCGCGGCGGGTCCAGATGTCCAGGTGGTTGAGCGCGGCCGCCTTCACGTCGACGAGGACCTCGTCCCGGCCGACCTCGGGGTCGGGGTACTCGCCGTACTCGATGACGTCCGTGTCGCCGTGCTCGGTGATTTGGACTGCCTGCATGTACGGAGAGCAAACGGAAACGTCAGTGATAATGGTTAGGTAACCCGCGGTCCCGCGCCACATCTCCGGCGGCTTTTATCCGCCGGTCCCCAAGACGAGGTATGAACGAGACGGATGCGGACGCAACCACGGATGCGGACGCGAACGCAAACGCAACCGAGGCGCCCGCCTCCCGCAGCGGGACGCTCTGTACGGGCGTCGTCACGATCGCCACGGATCGGTCCCTCGATACCGACGCGGCCGGCGAGGCCATCACCGCGGCCTTCGAGGAGACCGACGGCGAGATCACGGTCCGGGAGCACGTCGGCCCGGACCACGACAAGGTCCAGTCGATCGTTTCGCGTCTGGTCGACCGCGCCGACGTCGACGTCGTGATCACCGCGGGGGCGACGGGCGTCGAACCCGACGACATCACGATCGAAGCCGTCGAGCCGCTGCTCGGAAAGGAGCTGACCGCGTTCAGCGAACTGTTCACCCATCTGGGTTACGAAGCGGTCGGCACGCGAGTCGTCGGCGCGCGGACGCTCGCCGGCGTCGCCGACGGCACGACGGTCTTCTGTCTTCCCGGGGACGCCGACGCGGCCGAACTCGCGCTCGAGGAGATCATCCTGCCGGAAGCGCCCGAACTCGTCGAGCGTGCGCGTGACGTCGAACCGGAGCCCGCCGACGAGACCGACGAGGACGGCGACCGAGCCGACGCCGACGCGGCGAACGGAGGCGAGTGACGTGCCAGCCGACGAAGACGGCGCGAGCAACGAGGCCGTCGAATCCAGCCAGAGCGACGGCAGCGATCCGGTCGCCAAGGAATCGATCCGCGAGCGGATCTGGGACGACCTCGAGGAGAGCGGCGCGGCCAGGTTCCCGTTTCCGCCCCACGGCCGCATCCCGAACTTCGCCGGGGCCGACGCGGCCGCCGACCGCCTGGCCGACCAGCCAGAGTGGGAGGCGGCGACGGCGATCAAGGCCAACCCCGACGCGCCGCAGTTGCCCGTTCGGCGGGCGGCGTTACGCGAGGGAAAGACGGTTTACATGGCCGTTCCGCGGCTCCGCGACGAGAAGTGTTTCCTGAAGCTCGACCCCGACGAACTCGACGACTACGACGCGGCGACGACCGTCTCCGGGTCGTCGAAACACGGCGAGCAAGTCGGCCCGGACCAGGTCGAGTCGGTCGATCTCATCGTCTCCGGCAGCGTCGCCGTCACGGACGACGGCGGGCGGATCGGAAAGGGTGAGGGCTACAGCGACCTCGAGTACGCCGTGCTCAGAGAGCTCGGCCTGGTCGACGGGTCGACGCCGGTCGCGACGACGGTCCACGAGCGGCAGGTGATCGGCGGCGACGAACCGGTCGCGATCGGACCCCACGACGTCGCGATGGACCTGGTCGTCACCCCCGAACGCGTACTGCGGCCCGAGGAGAGCGCGCAGCCCGAGGGGATCGACTGGGAACTGCTCACGGACGAGCGACTCGAGGAGATTCCGGTGTTGAAGCGCTTGCGGGAGAAGTAACTATCGGCTGAGTACTAGGTACTGGGCGCTGACGGCGAGCACGGCTCGTCGCCGCGGCTGCCGTAGTATGGAACGTGAATGGGTAGGGGTAAGGGGTAGGGGTCCATCCCGGAACGCGGCGACAGTGCCGCGTTCCGGTGCCAGAATCGCAGGGTGCGTGACGCGAGCCGGGTGGGGCGGGCCCGCGTCAGCGAGGCTCGGTTGGCAATGGTGGGGGAAGGGTGCTGTGGTGGGGTTGCTGGAAGTCGCGGGAACAGGTGGTGGGTGCCATCGGTGGGATCTGCCCGTCGACCTCCACTTGCTACTATCGGCTGATGCCACTTGAACGGGTGTGATGGTATACCAGCCTTACGCCGAATTCCGACGAATTCAACACGAATTTATTCCGGGTAAATCGGATGCGAGAAAGTTCAATTAGGACGTGTGGCTATTAGCTATCACATATAGTAATACAGACGGTCCCGGAACCGGTTTCGATCGATCGGTATCCAATCCGAGTAATCACTCGTCAAGTCGGCCCGCGGTCGGAAAAGCGATCGCGTCGCGGGTTAGTCGACCAGTTCGTCGGCGACGAGGCTCGCGTCCATCAGTTCGGGGTCGATCGCGAGGTCGAGTTGGCCCTTGACGAACTCGGGGACGGAGTCCCGGGCGTAGATGACGGACCGGACGTCGTCGTTTAGGTCACAGACGATCGGAATCGTCGTCGCCTGGCCGACGTCGGTCAGCACGTACAGGTCGGCCGCGACGATGCCGGCCTCCTCGAGTTGCGGACGGGAGACGACGCCGTTGACTCGCGCGACGTCGACGCCCTCGTTCTCGAGCGCCTCGCCGATGCCGTCCTCGTCGGGACCGGCGACGATCGCAGTCGTGGTCGTACTCGTGCTCATTCGTATTCGATGGTCGCGGGCGGCTTGTGGGTCACGTCGTAGACGACGCGAGCGACGTTCTCGTTGGTGCCCGTGATGCGCGACTGGATGCGCTGGAGGGTCTCCCAGTCGATCTCCTGGGCCCGGGCGGTCATCCCGTCGCGGGACTCGACTGAGCGCACGGAGACGACCCAGCCGTGGACCCGGTTGTCGCCTTTGACGCCCGTGGCCTTGCCGATCACGGCTGCGAGCGCTTGCCAGGGCTCGTACTCCTCGAGTTCCTCCTCGACGACGTGGTTGGCCTCGCGGGCGACCTCGAGTTTCTCCGCCGTAACCTCGCCGATCACCCGCACCGCGAGCCCGGGTCCGGGGAACGGCATCCGCTCGGCGACGATCTCCTCGAGACCGAGGTGCCGGGCGACCTCGCGGACCTCGTCCTTGTAGAGGTCGCGGACGGGTTCGACGATCCCCTCGAAGTCGACGACATCGGGGAGCCCGCCGACGTTGTGGTGGGACTTGATCCCGCCCTCGCTCTCGATGCGGTCGGGGTAGATCGTCCCCTGGACGAGGTAGTCGGCGTCCGCGTCCGTCGCTTCGCGCTCGAACTCGCGGATGAACTGCTCGCCGATGATCTCGCGTTTCTCTTCGGGGTCGGTGACGCCTTCGAGCGCCTCGAGGAAGCGGTCTTTCGCGTCGACGATCCGCAGCGACTCCATGTAGTCGAAGGTCTCGCGGATCTGGTCGGTCTCGCCCTTGCGCATCAGGCCGGTGTCGACGTAGACCGGGGTGAGCCGGTCGCCGATGGCCTCGTAGGCTAAGGCGGCCGCGACGGAAGAGTCAACACCGCCCGAGAGGGCGATGACGGCGTTTTCGTCGCCGATCTCCTCGTCGATCTCTGCAATCGCGTCCGGAACGAACGTCTCGGTGTCTACCATTAGTGGGTTACCTCTGTTTCCGCGTCGGTGTCGGTGTCCGCGTCCGTCTCGGCGGACTCGCTGTCGGCTCCGATACCAGTCTGCTCGACGACGGACTCGACCAGGCCGAGGAACGGCGGGCTCGGCTGGCCCGGTCGGGACGTGTACTCGGGGTGGAACTGCGTCCCGAAGAAGAACGGGTGGTTCTCGAGTTCGAGGATCTCCATTCGGTTGCCCGCGGTGCCGGAGAAGACCAGCGGCTCGTCCTCGAAGTGGTCGAAGTACTCGGGATTGACCTCGTAGCGGTGGCGGTGCCGTTCGGAGCAGGACGTGTCGCCGTAGAGATCGTAGGCCAGCGTCTCGGGCTCGATGACGGTCGTGTGCTCGCCCAGACGCATCGTGCCGCCCATGTCCTCGACCTCGTACTGCTCGGGCAGGATGTCGATGACGGGATGGGGCGTCTCCTCGTCCATCTCCGCCGAGTGAGCGCCCTCGAACCCGAGCACGTTCCGGGCGTACTCGACGACGGCCATCTGGAAGCCGAGACAGAGTCCGAGGAAGGGGACGTCGTTCTCGCGGGCGTACTGGACCGCGCGGATCTTGCCCTCGGAGCCGCGCATCCCGAAGCCGCCCGGAACGATGACCCCGTCGACGTCCGCCAGTTCCCCGTCGTGGCCGTCGCTGAGGTCGTCGGCGGCCACCCAGTGGGCGTTGACGTCGACCCCCAACTCGAAGCCAGCGTGTTTCAGCGACTCGTGGATCGACATGTAGGCGTCCTCCAGGTCGTACTTGCCGACCAGCGCGATGTCGATCTCGCCGTCCTTTTCGGTGGTGACGATTTCGCGCCACTCGTTGGCGCGCTCGCCCTCCGGCAGCGCCTGGTCGGCCAAGCCGAAGTGCTCTAAGACGTACTGATCGAGACCTTCCTCCTCGACCATCAACGGGACGTGGTAGACGTCCTCGACGTCGGGGTTGGAGAACACCGCCTCGGTGGGAATGTCACAGAACAGCGCGATCTTCTCCTTGGTCTCGGGGTCGAGGCGGTCCTCGCAGCGGCCGACGATGATGTCGGGCTGGAGGCCGATCGAGCGGACCTCCTTGACGGAGTGTTGGGTCGGCTTCGTCTTCTGCTCGCCGTTCTTCGAGTAGGGGACGAGGGTGACGTGAGTGAACAGGACGTTCTCCTCGGGTTCCTCGTGGGCGAACTGCCGCAGGGCCTCGAGGTAGGGCATCCCCTCGATGTCGCCGACGGTGCCGCCGACTTCGACGATACAGACGTCGGTCCCCTCGGCGGCCTCGCGGATCCGCCGCTTGATGTCGTCGGTAATGTGGGGGATGATCTGAACCGTCTTCCCGAGGTAGTCGCCGGCCCGTTCCTTCTCGATGACGTGCTGGTAGGTCTTGCCCGTCGTGATGTTGTGGTCCGAGGTCATGTCCACGTCGAGGAACCGCTCGTAGTTCCCCAGGTCGAGGTCGACCTCGCCGCCGTCTTGGAGGACGTAGACCTCCCCGTGCTGGTAGGGATTCATCGTCCCCGCGTCGACGTTCAGATACGGGTCGATCTTTACCGCGGTGACGTCGAACCCGGCGTTTTTCAGGAGCCGGCCGGTGCTCGCGGCCGTGATCCCCTTGCCGAGTCCCGACATGACGCCGCCGGTGACGAAGATGAACTTGTTCCCCAGCGAGGGGTCATAATGAGTGTCCGATTCCGTCGGCATACCGAGTGTGCGCGCGACCGATTGAAAACGATTTCGGGACCGTATCGCCTCCGACAGGCGTTGTCATTCGCGGGTGCGGCGCCGCTCGTCGTCGCCGACGGTGGCCGTGCTGTCCCGTGAACCGCGGCCGGCGGACGGATATATACGGCCTAGGGCTCTTCGTCCATCGTCGCCTTCCCCTGGGGCTCGTCCTCCTTGGATACCTTCCCTTCGGCGTCCTCTTCGACTTCCAGATCCTGGACTTCGACAATCTCGGCCTGCGGGAGATACTCGATGCCGCCGCCCATCCGCAACTGGATCGTCCGCCCGGGGAGGTCGGGGTCGTCCTCGTCGGTCGGTTCCTTCGGGACTGAGACGGCGGTGACGCCGTCGATCGTGACCGAGCGCCGCTGGATCGGGTCGCCCTCGTGTTCGACGGTATCCCACGTCTCGGCGTCGAGGTCCTCCATGTCCTCGCCGAAGTAATCCTCCGCGTCCGGGTTGACCGTGTCTTCGGTCTGGGACTCTCCCGTCGTCCTGTTGTCGTCGAACTGAACTTCCTCGTGTTTGTACTGGCGGAGTTGTACAAGCATACCCGGAGTCACCACGACCATCGTGTTAATGCTTACACGGGTAACGAGCGGTTTCCGCATCTCGACGGAGCCGAGTGTTTCCGGAGCAACACCACCCGATTTATTTTATATCTCGAGAACGAAGTATCGACCATCGTGGCATCGCACGATCGACGCGTCCCCCTCGACGTCGGCGAAACCGACATCGGCTTCCAGGCCGGTTTCGGGTTCTACCTCGGGCTCGTTGCCACCGGAATCGCGGCGGCCGCCGGTCTCCTGACCGGGGCGAGTACCGCGACGCTGCTCGGCGTCCTCCCGAGCACGGTGACGATCGTGGCGATCGTCGGCCACGTTCTCGCGAAGCGGACCCGCGGGCTTCCCGAACGGATCGGCCGCCGGCGCCGGACTCGCCTGGCCTGCTACGTTCCGCCGGCGGCCTTCGCGGCGTTGCTGCTCGTCCCCGCGGTCACCCCGACCACGGCCACTACCCGGTTCGTCGTCGGGACGCTCGTTCTGGTCGTCCTGACCGGCGTCGCGGCGTTCGGGCTCGAGCGCATGACCCGCACTCGGTACGTCGCGGCGCTCACCGCCGACGACCCCGCCGCGTCCTGGCCGTATCACCGCCCCGACTTCGGGGCCGGCGGCCGGCTCTTTACGGCGTTCATGGTCGTCACGATCGCTGCCGGGGTCCTCGTCGCCTGGTCCGGGAACGCGCGGGGCCTGGTCTGGGCGCTCTACGGCCTGTTCATGCTCCTCTCGGCTCGGTTCGAGTGGGGCCGCTGGGGCGAGTTCGATCCGAGCGACCGGTGGAACCCGCCCGAACTCCGCGCCCACGAGGCCGGCCTGGTCGTCGACCGCCTGGTCCGGACGACGATCGTTCCCTGGGGCGCGATCGAAGACGTCCGGCTGACCGACGACGAACTCGTCCTCGGACGCCGGCGGTTCGGTTGCCGGTGTCGGTGGTTCGATATCCGCTGTGATCGGGCGGCGATCGACGATCCCGAGGCGGTTCTCGCGGGGATCGAACGCGTTCGCCGACCTCGACGGCGGGGTGTGAGTGCGAATCGAGAAGCCGCCGGCTGACGGCGTCGCGCGGCGGCAGAAACTGACGTCCGAGAATCGCGACCGATCGTCGATCGGCGACTACTTGCCCCAGAACGGGTCCCGGCTGCGCTGCTTGTCGAGGTACATGTTTAGCGCCTCGAGTTCGTCGCCGGGGATCTCGCTGGCCAGTTCCTGCTCGAGGATCTTCGCGTGTTTCTCGGGGATCTCTGCCCAGAGCTCGTCGTCCTCCTCGATCTGACGGCCGACGGTCGGGCCGTCGATCGCGACCGAGACGCGGTTGCCCGATCGTGCCTCGTCGATGTCCTCGCCTTGCTCCTGGATACCCTTGACCTGACCGACGCGTTCGGGCTCGTTGCCCTCGAACTTCACGACGTTCGTGTTGTTCCGCAGGGTGCCCGAGTTGACCTCGACGCCGACGACCGCGGGGTCGTTCTGGCGGAACGTGTGGTCCGGCAGGATACGAAAGCGGGCGGGCCGGGAGATGTTCTCGAGGATAGTGTCCTGCTGGGCCTGCTCGATCTCCTCGACGTACTCCTCGTACCCCTCAATGAGCTGGTAGATGACCTCGTCGGTGAAGATCGTCACGTCCTCGATCTCCGCGCGCTGCTCGGCGTCGTCCAAGGTGTCGACGTTGAACCCGAGGATGGCCTTCTGCTTCGGGTCGTCGGCCGTCGAGGCGACCGAGACGTCCCGCGGCGCGACGTCGCCGACCTCCGCGCGGACGATCGGTACCTCCGCCTCGCCCAAGGCGTCGGCCATCGCCTCGAGGCTGCCCAGCGTGTCGGCCTTGACGACGACGCCTTCCTCGGCGGTGTCGACTGCGATATCGGCGAGTTCGGCCTGGACTTCCTCGATGACCTCGTCGAGGTCGCGGTCGCGGACGACCCGGACCGGCGCGCCGGCCATCGCGTCCGCTAAGTCGGGCGCGGCGATCTTGATCCCGGCCGCCGCGCCGACCTCGTCGACCTTTTCGAACCGGCTCTCCGTCCTGATTTCCGCGAGCGGACGGGGCTGGAGCAGGGCGCGCACGTCGGTGACGATGGGTTCGTTCTGGCCGCCGACGACGATTTTATCGTCCGCGCGGATCGTCCCGTCGTAGAGGACCGTGTCGACCGTCGTCCCGAAGCCTTTCTCCTCTTTGACTTCGAGGACGGTCCCGACGCCTGGTCCGGCGACGTCGATCTCCATCTCCTCTTTCATGTACCGCTGAGAGAGCCCCATCATGACCGTCAGGAGGTCCGGAACCCCCTCGCCGGTCATCGCCGAAACGGGGACGACGCCGATGTTGCGCTGGAAGTTCTGGACCCGCCAGTAGAGGTCCGCAGAAAAGCCCTCGTCCGAAAGGTTGCCGATGATCTCGTAGAGTTCCTCGTCGAGTCGCTGGCGCACCCGCTCGGACTGGGACTCGTAGGTGTCGTTGATCGGCTCGTCCTCGTTGGCGTTCCAGCCCGGCACGGTGTCGATCTTGTTCGCCGCGACGATGAACGGCGTCTGGGAGCGCTTGAGGATGTCGAGCGCCTCCAGCGTCTGGGGCTGGAACCCGTCGTTGACGTCGACGACGAGGATGGCGATGTCGGCCAGTGCGCCCCCACGGGATCGCAGCGTGGTAAAGGAGTGGTGGCCTGGCGTGTCGATGAAGAGGAGTCCGGGGAGGTCGAAGTCCTCGGGATCGACGAGGTCGCCCGCGATCGACGAGATGATGTCCAGCGGCACGGCGGTGGCGCCGATGTGCTGGGTGATCGCGCCTGCTTCGCCCTCGATGACCGCGGAGCCGCGGATCTTATCGAGGAGACTTGTCTTGCCGTGATCGACGTGTCCGAGGACGGCGACGATCGGCGTTCTGAGAGATGTGGGGTCGCGCGTGTCCGTGTCCGACATGATGAACCACCCGAGAAGGTCTTACCTAAATCGTCCGTAGCGCCGTAGTTAAACCCATCGTCATCGACGTTCCGGCGACCGCGGCGATCGCAGCGGCGGCGCCCGGTCGCGGACGGCCGCCTGGTGCGTCGGTTCCCGACGCGACCGCCATTATTTAACCGCCACGTATTGTGATCGTATCACTCCCGATCGAGCGCCGCCTCGCCGGTTTTGGGCGGCTCGTTGACGCACGCGTGCGCGTTCCCCGTGGTTTTTAATACCGATTAGTAAGTACGGGTATGCATGAGCGATATACTCGCTGAAAACCTCTCGGGGAAGTCCGTCATGGGGTCGGACGGAACCGAGCTTGGACTGCTCTACAACATTACCATGGATCTCAAATCCGGCAAACTCCACGATCTGGTTATCGAGCCCGACGAGGAAGTGTCGCGTCGCGCAGTCGACCTCTCCGTCGACGACGCCGGCCGCTTTCTCGTTCCCGTCAACCGCGTTCAAGCGGTGAAAGACTACATCGTCGTCCAGCGCTAACGGTATGTACGTTCTCGACTCTTCGGCTTTTATCCACGACTTCCATACGACCGAACAGACGGCGACCATCCCGCTCGTCCGCGAGGAACTCGAGGACGAGAGCGCCTATCGCTACGACGCGATGGAAGGCTCCGGGATGCACATCCACATTCCCAACGACGACACCACCGAGAAGGTCCAGCGCGCGGCCCGGGAATCCGGCGATCTCGAGGTGCTCTCGGAGACCGACGTTCGGCTCATCGCGGCGAGTTTCGAACTCGACGCCGCCCTCGTGACCGACGACTACGCCATGCAAAACGTCGCCGAGAAGCTCAACGTCGGCGTCGAAGTGATCGCACGGGAGGGGATCGACGAACAGCGTCACTGGCTGTTCCAGTGTCAGGGCTGTGGCCGCGAGTTCGACGAAGAGAAGGATCGGTGCCCGATCTGCGGCTCGAATCTGGCCCGGAAGAACCCGTCGTAACCCGCCCCGCGCCGGCGACGAATCGTCGACGCGACTCGATCGTTATCCGTAGGTGAAATAGAGGCTCGTAAAGAGGAGCGCGTTGTACGTGCCGTGGATCAGCGCCGGCACCAGAAGGTTATCGGTCCGCTCGTAGATCGTTCCGAGCACGATCGACAGCCCGTAGATCGTCCCGAGGCTGGCGATCACGGCGCCGATGCCGGCCGTGCCGTACGCGAGGGTGTGGACGGCCGCGAAGATGACGCTCGCCACGGCGACGGCACCGGGCCGCGAGAACGTTTCGTAGAGGGACTTCTGGATCACGTTCCGGTAGAGCAGTTCCTCGAACGGCCCGATGATCAGGATCGCGAGCGGGATCAGCGCCAGCAGCATCTCGGGGTTCTCCTGAGCTTGCTGGGTCGTCGAGTGATCCGCGCTCTCGACGCCGGTCGACTGCATGATCGTCGAGATCGCAAACAGCGCCCCGAAGAGAACGACCAAACCGCCGACGGTCCAGCCGAGATCTCGCAGGGACGGCCGTCGGAGATCGATGAAGGAGAGTCCGCGGTCGGTGACGGCGAGATAGCCGCCCGCGACGACGATCGTCCCCAGCGCCATGCCCGTCTGACTGAGGACGACGCTCTGGACCAGCGACAGCGACCCCTCGCCGACCACGGCGAAGACCGGGATCGCGAGCACGAGCGTCGCGATTTGGGCGGCGACGAGCCCGACCGTGCCGACGAGCGAGAGGATCAACGTCTGAGACGTGCGCCGTTTGAGTCCGGACGGGCCGATGGCGAAGAAGTCAGCGACACCGATACCGGCGGTGATCCCCGCCGTGACGAACGCGACGAAGACGAGCGGGACCGAGCGGGTGACCGCCGGAAGCGCGGCGGCCGCCGTGACGCCCTGGTTCAGCGCGTAGCCGGCGAGCAACAGGACCGCGACGCTCGAGCCGGCGGCGATCGGTGCGGCGACGCGGCGTCCGAGGCCGCCGTGACGACGGCCCAGGAAGGCGGCGACGGCGACGACGGCGAAAGCGACACCCGCCCAGACGACGGGATCGTCGACGCCGCGGCGGACGGGGACGAGCATAGCGGCCATCGTGACCGCCGAGAGGGCGGTCCCGATCCCGGGGACCGCGTCGGACGCGACCGGGCCGGTATCGTCGGCCCGTGCAGTCTCGGTCATACGTAGACGTTCGTGCGAGGACCCATAGGCGCACCGCAATCAGACGACGTGTCGGGGGAGAACGGAGTCGACGGGGGAGATGAACTGCACTCTTGCCAGTCAGTGAGACCGTTACCGTTCGACCCGAAGCTCCGTCTTCTCGGCGACGGCCTCGGCCTCCTCGAACTCGCCGCCGCCGAGCAGGCCGCGGGTCGCCTTCTTGGCCCACTCGACGGCCGGCTGCTCGAACGTGTTCACGCCGTAGAGTTCGCCCGCGAGCACGCAGGCGGCCTCCATGCCGTACAGCAGCCCGCCGAGTTCGTACTCGTCGACGCGCTCGATTTCGACGCGGACGTTCGGTCGCCTGGCGGCGGCCAAGCTGGCCTCGGTCGCCTCGAACTCCGCGTCGAGCAGTTCGCCCAGCGTCGCGTCGCCCAAGTACGCCAGGTCCTCGACGTCGGTTTCCGGAATCGGCCGGTCGGGCCCCTCCCGCGGCGTGACGAAGGTGACGAGCTTATCCCGCGGCCCGGCGCGGTACAGCTGGAGTTGGGAGTGCTGGTCCGTGACGCCGAGCGCCCGGGCCGGCGTCTGTCCGAGGTCGTCTTTCCCCAGGCTCTCGGCCCACAGCTGGGCGAACCACTCCGCGGAGGTCTCGAGCGACTCCGCGTAGGGCATCACGGCGTTCGTGCCCGCGCCGCGCTGATCCAACGCGTAGGTCGTCGCGCCGTAGGCGTAGGCCGGACACTCGAACAGCGAGCCCGTCAGCGTCTCGGCCTCAGCGGCGGCACCCTCGAGCAGCGCCTCGAGGTCGTGCCCGCAGACGGCCGCGGCAACCAGGCCGACTGCCGACAGCGCCGAGAAGCGACCGGGGACGCCGTCGGGGACCTTCAGCGACGGCAGGTCGTGGCGGGTCGCGAGGTCGCGCAGCGGACCGGACTCGCCGGTCGTGACGATCGTCCGCTCGGTCCAGTCGACGCCGGCCGACTCGAAGGCCTCGCGGACGATCAGGAAGTTCGCCAGCGTCTCCGCCGTCGTTCCCGACCGCGAGACCACGTTGATCGCCGTGTTCTCGAGCGGCAGTCGATCGAGGTGGGCCGTGACCCACTCGGGGTCGACGTTGTCGAGGAAGACCGTCTCGGTGTCCGAATCGAGCGCGTTCGCGATCGTTGCCGCGCCCAGCGAACTCCCGCCGATACCGACGGTGAGCAGGGCCTCGGCGTCGGCGACCGGTTCAACCGCGGCGCGGATTTCGTCGGGATCCGTCCGCTGTGGCAGGTTCAGCGACTCGTAGCCGTGGTCCGCGTTCGCCATGCCGCGCTCGATGCGCTCGTGGGCGTCCGCGACCTGGTCGTCCAGCCGTTCGAGGGACTCCCGCGAGACGCCTGGCGAGGCGACGGACGCGAGCGCGTTCCCGATGTCGACGTGCATACGGGAGGCCGCAACCGCCTGCGGTAAAGGCGTTCCGTCATCCAGTTAGCGTCGGGAACAGATGGGAAGCCGGCCACCACGTGCCTCGACGGATCCATTTTACGGCATCGAACGGGGCCCGTATCCGGTCCGTCGAAATCGACGGTGTCGGCGGAGACGAACGGAAGCCGAAACCCCGAAATTCGCTCGCCGTCTACGACCGCCCATGACCGAAAAGACGGGCACCTTCGTCGTCACGCACGCCGAATCGGAGTCGGCGGTCGTCCGCGACGTCGAGACCGCACAGATTCACACCCTCGCCTCGAACCCCGGCCTCGAGGTCCACGACGTCCTCGAGGCGACCGTCGCCCCCGAACCGCCCCTGGAGGTCGCCTGGCAGGTGATCGACGTCGCGGAGCGGCGCTCGATCGACCTCGTCGACAGCGACCTCGAGCCGACCCAGCACGCGACGGACCTGGCGGCCGACGCCGAGGTCGGCGACCTGGTGCAGGAGGAGCGAGCGGGCACCGGCGAGATCCACGTGTTCCGCGTGCCGGACGACGAGGTCGAAGCAGCCGCCGAGGACGTCCTCGAGGACGAAGAGACGATCGCGCGGGCGGCCAGGCTCGAAGCGGTCCGCGTGGAGGTCCGCCGATCGGCCGACAGCGGCGTGCTGAGCGTTCGATACCTGCCGGACTGAGCGGGCAACTGCGAGACGCCCGAATCGCGATCGCGAACGGCCGCGAACCCGATCGCTAGTCGCGCGCCGGCGCGGACACACGTCCCGAAGTGAGAAGGCTTACTTCGGGCGCCTACGAGTGGTCGAGTATATGGCGTATTTCGAGGTACCGGAGATCGATTATACCCGGTACAGTAACCGCCAACTCGCGGCGGTTCCGCTCGTGGTTCTTGCGGTGGCACTGCTCGTCCTCAGCGGTTCGTTTCTCGCATACGGGACGCCGGTCCCGTTGGGAATGGATTTCGCCGGAGGGACGGAACTGACCGTCCAGACGACGACGTCGGAGGGCCAGATTTCGGCGGCGTTCGACGAACAGCCCGAGTCGGTGACCGGCACTGGCGGTAGCAACCAGTACATCGTCCAGTTCTCCTCGACCGACTCGCAAGCGCTGAGCGACCAGGCCGAAGCGAACTTAGACCAGGACGGCGACGCCGAGATCGTCCAATCGGTCTCGTCGACGTCGGCGAGTTTCGGCCAACAGAGCCAGCAGACGGCCCTGATGGGACTCGTCGTGGCGTTCATCGGCATGAGCGCGATCGCCTTCCTGCTCTTTCGGACGTTCGTCCCGTCGATCGCGATCGTCATCTCGGCGTTTTCCGACCTGATGATCCCGCTGGCGTTCATGCGCCTGGCCGGAATTCCCCTGTCGCTGGGGACGGTCGCCGGCCTGCTGATGCTCATCGGGTACTCGGTCGACTCCGACATCCTGTTGAACAACCACATCCTGCGTCGCAGCGGTGACTTCTACGAGAGCACGCACCGCGCGATGCGCACCGGCATCACGATGACGGTGACGTCGATGGCTGCGATGCTCGTGATGGGCGTCGCCGCGTTCCTGTTGGGCATCGACCTGCTGGCCTCGATCGGGATCATCCTGTTCGTCGGCCTGGCAACCGACCTGTTGAACACCTACATGCTGAATCTGAGCTTGCTTCGCTGGTACAAGTTCGAGGGGATCCGCTCATGAATCCGATCGCTGCGATCAAATCGAATTGGCGAGTGCTCCTGCTCGTCGCGTTCGTCGCCTTCGCGGTCGTCGCGCTGTTCATCCCCGGCGGCATCATGGCCGACGACAGCCTGGCGAGCGACGAGACCGTCGATACCGGCCCCACCAACCTCGAGTTCGGCCTCGGGCTCGAAGGCGGAACGCGGATCAGGGCCCCCGTCGTCGGCATGACCGCCGAAGACATCGCCTCCGACGCGGTCAGCGACAACGGGCAAGTCGATCAGGACCGACTCAGCGAGATCGAGTCGACGCTGCAAGCGGAACTCGACCTCGATCCGGCCGACGCCAGCGTCGACGTCCACGACGACGGGACCGTCACGGCCGAAGTGTTCACCGAGGACGTGACAGAGGAAGAGTTCGCCGCCGCGTTACAGTCAGCCGACGTCGACGCCTCCGAGGACGACATTCGCGAGGGCGTCACTCAGGAGACCCGCGATGAGATGCTCACGACGATCCAGACGAAGATCAACGAAGCGGGCCTCTCCGGCGGGACGGCCTACCAGTCCGCGACGCTGGACGACGACTATTACATCGTCGTCGAAGTGCCCAACATGGGCCCCGGCGAACTGCGCACCCTCCTCTCCGAGCGCGGTCAGGTCGAGGTCCAGGCCTACTACCCGAACGAGAGCGGTAACCACACGAACGATACGGTACTGGAGAACGAGAACATCGCCAACGTCGATCCGGCCCAGCAGGACGACCGCAACGGCGGCTACGTCGTCCCCGTGCAGGTGCGCGAGGATCACGCATCCGAGTTCCAACAGCAGATGAACGAGCTCGGCTTTACCGATCCCAACGAGGGCGTCGGCCGGTGTTCCCTCGGCGGCGACGGTGAAACCGTCAACTTCGACCACGATGCCAATCAGTACTGCCTGGTAACCGTCGTCGACGACGAGCCCGTCGCCGCCCACAGCATGGGCGAGAGCCTGGCCTCCTCCATGCGAGACGGCAGCTGGGAGACTAACCCGACCTTCCAGATGGGCGCACAGAATCAACAGGACGCTCAGTCGCTCTCGGTCAACCTCCGCGCCGGCAGCCTACGCGCGCCGCTTGACTTCGACAACGAGCAGGTCTACTCGATCGAGCCGGCCCACGCGACGCAGTTCAAGGAGTACTCGCTGCTGATCGGACTGCTCTCGGTGGTCACCGTTAGCGGCGTCGTCTACTCGCGGTACACGGACACCCGCGTCGCCCTGCCGATGATCGTCACGGCGCTCTCTGAGGTCGTCATCCTCCTCGGCTTCGCCGCGCTGATACGCATGCCGCTGGATCTCTCCCACGTCGCCGGGTTCATCGCCGTCGTGGGGACCGGGGTCGACGACCTGGTGATCATCGCCGACGAGGTGATGGACGAGGGCGACGTCAGCTCTGAGCGGGTCTTCCAGTCGCGGTTCCGCAAGGCGTTCTGGGTCATCGGCGCCGCGGCGGCGACGACCGTCGTCGCGCTCTCGCCGCTCGCGGTGTTGAGCCTGGGCGACCTCCAGGGCTTCGCCATCATCACCATCCTGGGCGTCTTCATCGGCGTGTTGATCACCAGGCCCGCCTACGGTGACATCCTGCGGCGGCTGCTGACTGATAAGTAACGCCACCGCAACCGCCGCTCGCCGTTCGGATCCGATTTCTCAGTCTCCGCGCCATCGAACCGCTCAGCGATTCCGACACCGCGGACACCAGTCGACGGTGTCGCCGTCTCCGTGTGCGTGCGCGAAATCGTACGAAACGGGGTCGTTGCAGGAAGTACAGATCGGCATCGAGTCACCACAGCAACGCACCGCCGCGACGTGGAAGAACGACCAGCCTGCAGTTGCAGCCGCACTTGAGGACTACTTTCTGACGGGACAGCGGCGACGAGACCGAGAGTCACGACTATTCGCTTGTCCGGGTCGAGCGATAGGCCGGCCTGGTCAGCGTGACGAATATCTCTACAGAACTAGCGACTTGAATCGGGAATCACAGAAAGAACGAAACGGGAGAAGCCTAGGCCGGGATTTGAACCCGGGCTCTCTCCGTCGGGCGATTCGGGGCACAAGGCCCCGCACCCTCCGGAACCGGCTGTACCGCCTGTCGGTTTAGCGGGCTGTACCCGAGCGACTATGAGCCTGAAACCGACACCGCCGCACGACGCGAAGAACCGCTACCTCAACGACAAGAAGCCCGGCGTCACCAAGAAGACGCTCAAGAACTACCGGACGACGACTCGGCAGTTCTGTGACTGGCTGGACGAGCAGGGTATCACGGACCTCAACAACCTCGACAGCGAGGTTATCCAGCGGTACAAGGAACACCGTCTGTCGAACGTGAAGGTCATCACGGCCCGGCAGGACATGATGACACTCAAGCAGTTCATCGAGTTCTGCGAACACATCCAAGCTGTCCCTCGGGGCATGGCCGATATGGTTCGGATTCCCTCTGTGAGCGAAGACGACGAGATTTGTGACGACCTCCTGACCCGGGAAGAGGCATCGGACGTGCTGGGTTTCCTCGGTAAGTTCGAGTACGCGAGCAACCGCCACGTCACTCTGCTAATCCTCTGGAAGACGGGTATGCGGATGAGCGGGCTTCGAGCACTCGATTTAGAAGACTTTGATGAGGGACGGCCCGCCCTCGAACTCCGTCACCGGCCAACGTCAGGAACGCCGCTGAAGAACAAAGAGAAGAGCGCGCGAGACGTGCTGATTACGTCCGAGACGGCAGAGGTCATCCGTGACTACGTGGAAAGAAATAGAGAAACCGTGACCGACAAGCAGGGACGAAAACCGCTTCTCACGTCTAAGAGCGGTCGTGTAGTAGAAACAACGATTCAACGCTACGTCTACACTGCGACTCGTCCCTGCTACTACAACGGCGGCGAGTGCCCGTTTGATCGTGAGCCGGATACCTGCGAGGCAATGTCGTGGAATGCCTCGTGTAAGTGTCCGGGTAGCGTTAGTCCGCATGCTCTACGTCGTGGGTATGTGACCGCCGCCCGGAACGCGGGCCAACCGAAGGATGTGACCGGCGAGCGTGTGAATATGAGCGGAAAGGTGCTCGATAAACACTATGACAAAGGTTCCACGGCGGAAAAAGCCGAGAGAAGACGAGGATTCATTCGAGATATTTGACAAGGTTTAATTCACTGTGGTTATCATATTTTCGTATGTTAGATGATGTGGACGTTCCAAGAGTGTATACTGATTCTGAGCAACTTTCTGGGATTACAGAGGAATATGTTTGCTGGTTAGATTTGATGGCGGTTCGAGGAACAATGTCTCGTTCTCTTGAAACATCGGCTATTACGATACTGAATTTGCACGTTGCAATTGATGACGCTCTGGATAGGGAGACAATGACACATTATCCGATAATGGATGGAGTCTACCTGACGTCCGAAAATAAATGGGATATGTTGAATACTCTTGGAGATATATTTTCAAAAATTGCAAAAGATAACATCGAAAATGCGAATACGGAATATATGTACATACCTCGTGCATCATTATCATTCGGCCCGATCCTACACGGAAAGAATATACCGGAAGAATTGAACAGAGAATTTGTCGGAAATTCAGATTACATTGAATCTATTCTGCTTGGACTTCCGATGATTCAAGCCGTAGAAAATGAACCTAATGCACCACCTTTCGGGATATACGTAGATAAATCTGCTCGTGCATTTGCGCCGGGAGATGACGACCCGATAGAAACTCCATGGCATAGGTGGTTTCGTTATATCGATGAAGATGCTGATGCTCTTGGCAGTGAACTTTATGATGAACTCAGCGAATATTATAAATGGTGCAAGTCTAATTCGAACTATCTTGAATATCCCGAGGAAGATATAGAGAAGCACAAATCGATGGCTGAAGAATATCTGACCCAATAAGGACAAACCGCCATCCTTTGCATGAGAAGGACTGCGCTACCGATCAGGGTGGCTACAATCCTTGTGACTCAAGGCTCCGCTCCCAGCGTTTGGTGGGGACGTGCCACGAACCGCAACTCTTGCAGTGGAGAATATGAACACCGTAGGTGACTTCTTTTCTCTCCGAATCCCCATTTTGGGTGACGGTGACGACATCGCGGTTCTCGGGTTTGAAGAACTGCTTCTTCGATTCTAGAGCAAACGGGCTTCGACACACGGGGCACGTCGAATCCGATTTAATTTCAAAATACGCGATTCCGATGGTCGCGATGGCGATACTCACGCCTACCACTAACTGTGTCTGCTCAATGGGTTGATTGGAGGGGTAGACTTCAGTTAGCGGCTCAATGAATGCCATCGTCATATTATCGGGGAAGAACGAGAGGAAGACGAAGTACAAGAGTACGAGACTACCCATCGTTAACCCGAGGAGGGATAGTTCGAATGTTTTGCTCGAGAATACTTCAGAGTGAAAGAGTCGCCGGAGTCGGGATCTCCAAAAAATCGAGTACCCACCGTGCCCATCTGGATGCCAGTTCGGAGAATTGTAAATCACCTGTACCACACGTTTCGGCGGGAGTTGGGAAAGCACGCCATCGTCTACGTCGAGGTCGAAGCCCTTTTCGCCGGACGCTGGTCGTGTCCCAGCAGTTTGTGATTCATCAAGCTCTACCTCATGTACTGTCTCGGATATTTCTTCGGGGAGCTCGAAATAATGAGTATAAACACCGAACAGTCCGAAAGCGAGAGTCGCAAGTACTCCGATTACCCCGAGACTTGTACTTGCAAGGAACAGTACACTCCCCACGATACTCGCTGACGCAGCGACGATTGTGATTAACACGATTGCCCGCAACTGTCCTTCGCGTTGGCTCATTCTTAAAGACGTCAACGAGTGCGGATGAAATGAAACTAGCCATTGTTAACGCTGAGGCTATTTCAACCGGTTACCACCATCCATGCTTTCTGTTTGTTATATTGATGCTATCGAGAATCATGAAATCTGGAGTCAAGCGTAAAACCGATGATGGACCATACAAATTGGATACCCGTGTCCCGCCTAGTCTGATACAGCACGTTAAAAGCGTACTGTGAACATCGGGAACCCCCGCTTCCGGCCCTGACTCGCTACGGTTGCCCGCTGCGGGGAAAGTCGGTTGACCGTTACTGGTAACTGTGGCGACCTCATCCGGTACTGTTCTTCCCGTTGTGAACCGTGCTGTTACCCGCATACTGGGAACGTGAGCGTATTCACACTCTCTCTGTTCTCTCATTAGAGTAGAATGATATGGGGTTTATATAGGGGTGGGGAGGGGGAGGATATCACCCTTGATACTTCTCCGTTGCTTGAGATATCTTGTTGTAGATGCTGATGAGGTCTTTCTCGCGGTATCCTTCGCACTCAGCAATTCTCTCAAATTCAGGATCCATATCCTTGACTGATGGGTGGCACTTTCTTTCGCTTTCCTTTGCCCTGTGAATGACAACTGCGCACGTACAGTATGCGACAATACCAGCATTCACACCGAACTTCCCTAGGTTAAGACTGAGAAACAGGCCTACCGCTTCCTGTTGATAACGTGGATTCAAACCCAATTGTCCTATAAGGGCCCAAATTAGGTGTCTATTCAGTAGATCTGTTGTGTAGCCTTGATTAGTCCATTTTCTGTTCCGGAGTCCAGTATTATATTCCGACAACAGTTTGAACTTTTTTCGCTCGTCAAGGTCTACAATGTCATCATACCTAATTATCGTCGCATTCTGTGTATCTACATCTGTAATATCGGACTCCGGTTCTGGCTGAGTCTCTCCGACGTATTTCCAGCGGTTCTTTTTGAAGTTAGAACAGTCAACAAAGTCCATTCCGTCTGGGGCATAGTTACCGCTCTGGCCTTTCGGGTCATAGCCGCCGCTCTGGGTTGCTGTAGCACTCATTATTAATTTTTTAGTTCTCCAACTGGATAGGGATCTCGCGCAAAACCCTTTTCAAAACGGACTTTACCGCATACGCGCCGCTCGGAAAGAGACGCCAGCGAAGAACCTGCTCACAAGAGTAAACGCAATCCAGTCGCAAATAATTTTTGTTCACTTATTGACAATGATGCGCGAGGCGATATTCCCGAGAAATTTTCTGGCGAAGTAACGATTGTGCCCGCGCCGGTCGAAAGTTTAGTGTTCTAACCGGTGGCCGCCGTTCTCGATGATAACCTGTTTGGAACCGTAATTCTCCAAAACCGACGCACGACGTACGGTGACCGCGGGTGCGGGTGTCCTTGACGGCGTCAATCCACCGGCAAAATCCTCTGTGAGACGGGTAGGATTCCCGTTGCTAATCGGGATAAATACTAAATGTAAGAGGCGCTATCTACGAATTACAGTCTGCGCCGCAGGCGCAAGCCTAGGCCGGGATTTGAACCCGGGCTCTCGTCCTTACCAAGGACGCGCTTTACCGCTAAGCTACCCAGGCGCGTGCATCCTTTCGTTGTCGGGTATCGACTTTATGGGTTTCGATTCGAACGGCCCGTGCGTCGGTGTATCGCGGTGCCGTCTTGCAGTGTCGACCGTCGGTCAGGGGTCCGTCGCCGACGTCGCCCGATCGGTCGTGTGGTCCTCGAGCGAGTGGTCCGGCAACGACCGTTCGAGGTCGGCGAGACACTCCTCTGCCGGCGGGAACGAGGGACCGGCGTCGTCGGCGAGCTGTTCGGCGATCGAGAGCAGTCGCGGCGAGGGGGTCTCGCCGACGGCGACGGCGCCGGTGAGGACCGCGAGTTCGAGCACGTCGCGCTCGAGGGTGGCGTCGACCGGTTCGGGATCGGCGGTGCTCACGTCGGCGTCTGCACCCTCACCCGCGGCGAGATCGGTTCGGCTGGTCTGATTTCGACCGAACGACCGGACGGTTCGAACCGCCTTGCCGGCGGCGTCGGTCCGCGCCAGCAGGTAGAACCCGCGGGCGACCAGAATGTCGGCAGCCAAGATCGCGAGGTCACCGTCGCCCGCGTCGGGATCGGTATCGGCATCGGCGTCAGCATCGGTCACAGTCCAGGGCTCGTCGTGTGCGAGCGCGCGCGTCAGGCGCAGCCCCTCGTAGATGAGCTGAACGCCGGCCGCGTGGGTGACGACGCCGTCGGGTTCGGACTCGACGGACTCGACGCCGTGGTCGTCGTGCAGCAGGGCTCGGTCGGCATCCGGTTCGCCGTCGAGCCACTGTCCGTCATCGATGACGCGTCCCTCGGACGCCATCGCCGCGGCGCTCTCGAGGGTGAGTGCGGCGGGGACCATCGACGCGCGATCGAGGACCGACTCGATGTAGTCGTGTAGCTGCGGTGGTTCGACGTCCGCGACGGCCTCGGCGGCGGCACGCCGACAGCTGTCGGCCTTCTCCATTAGCGGGGGGTTACGAGAGCGGAGGCAAAGACCTTTGGAAACGCCCGGTCGACTGCGGCCATGATCGACGTCGAGACCGACGGGTCGGTCAGAATTGTCACGATCGATCGCCCCGAAGCGCGCAACGCGCTCACCCCCGACGGGCTCGAAGCCCTCGAGACGGCGATCGACGCCGCCGACGAACCGGTGATCTACCTGCAGGGACGCGGCCAGGCGTTCTGCGCCGGTGCCGATCTGAACGCGGTCTCGGCGCTGGACGGCGAGCGCGACCAGGCGGCCGACTTCGCGCGCCTGGGCCAGCGTGTCGCCCGGACGATCGAGGACGCGCCCGCGGTCGTCGTCGCGGGGATCGACGGCCCCGCACGCGGCGGCGGGCTGGAACTCGCCTTAGCCTGCGACGTGCGGGTCGGGACGCCGGACTCGACCTACGGCGAACCGGGCGTCAGGTTCGGCCTGTTCGGCGCTTGGGGCGGCACCGTCCGGTTGCCGCGCGTGCTGGGCGAGGGCGACGCCCTTGAATTCGCGCTCTCGGGCCGGACGGTCGATGCCGAGGAGGCGCTGCGGATGGGACTGCTCTCCCGCATCGCGGACGACCCCCGCACGGTCGCCGCGGAGATCGCTGCGAACGCGAGCGATACGCTCGCCGTTCTGAAGCGCCGCATCCGAGACGACCGCGAGCGCGCGACCCAGGAGCGACGCGAGGCCGCCGCGTTCGCCGATCTGGTCGCCGCTCACGCCGACGACATCGACGCGTATTCGAGTGAGCGGTGACGCAGCACGCACCGTTCGAACCGCGTTCCGAGAGACGTTTTCCAGAAATAATATACTCCGTGACACGTATCGAGTGGGTATGCCAGGCCCGGTGTTTCTGGAGGGCGATCGCATCACGCTCCGACCGATCGAGGAGGAGGACCTCGAGTTCCTGCAGGCGCGGATCAACGATCCGCGGATATGGCGGCATATCGGCCGGACCAGGCCAGCCAACCGCGAGCAGGAACGGGACTTCTTCGAGAACGTGGTCTGCGACGACGAGACGGTGACGCTGCTGATCGCCGCCGACGGGGCGCCCGTCGGGACGATCGGCTTCCACACGATCGAGTGGGAGACGCGGAAGGCGGAGTTGGGCTACTGGGTCGCGCCGGAGCAGCACCGTCAGGGGTACGGGACCGACGCGGTCGAGCGGATCGTCGCGTACGGCTTCGACCAACTCGGCTTCCACCGGATCGCGGCCCGCGTGTTCGAGTGCAACGAGCCGTCACAGCGGCTCCTCGAGACGGTCGGGTTCGCGCAGGAGGGCGTGCACCGCGACGCCGAGTTCATCGACGGCGAGTACCAGGACACCTACTGGTACAGCCTTCTGGAGGACGAGTGGCGGGCCGACGATCGCGAGCAGTGAGCGCGGGACAGTAGCGGGTGAGCGCGAGCGCGAACGAGAGCCGGAGCATCAGTCCAGCGGCTCCGGTGCCGGCGGCGCGGTGCGCTTGTGCTCGCTGCGCTCGTACATCCGGCGGACCTTCTCGACCGCCTCCGCCTCGACGTCGAGCAACCGGCAGGTCGCGGCGACTGACAGCGGCCCGTCGACGTGCGTCGCGAGGATCGCGTCGAGGGTCTCGTAGCTGACGCCCATCTCCTTCTCGTCGGTCTGGTCGGCCCATAATTCCGCCGTCGCGGTCTTAGCAGCCAGTTCCTCGGGGACGCCGACGTGGCGAGCGAGTTGGCGGACCTGCCCCTTGTAGAGGTTCCCGATCGGGTGACAGTCGACGGCGCCGTCACCGTACTTGGTGAAGTAGCCCACGGCGGCCTCGCTGCGGTTGCCGGTCCCGAGGACCAGGCGGTTTTCGTGGTTTGCGACGAGGTAGTTCAAAACCGCTCGGGCGCGGGCGCGAGCGTTGCCGACCGCCTCGCGGTCGCCCTCGGCCTCGGGGTAGGCCGACAGCAGCGAGTCGACGATCGGCTCGATTTCGATCACGTCGTAGGTGATCTCGAGATCCTGAGCGACCCGTTCGGCGTCGCTCATGTTCCCCTCGCTGCTGACGTGGGCCGGGAGCACGAGGCCGTGGACGTTTTCGGCCCCGAGTGCCTCGACGGAGAGGTGAGCTGTCAGCGTGCTGTCGATCCCGCCCGACAGGCCGAGGACGGCCCCGTCGGCCCCCGCGGCGTTGACCCGGTCCCGAATGAAGTCGGTAATGTGTTCGCGCCGCCGTTCCAGTTCCGCCTCCGAGAAGCGAAGGTCGATCATGGGCGACGGTACGGACGGCGTGGCCTAATAGGCTCCCCACTCCGGAAAAATGTGACCGGACGTTCAGTTTCCGGCCGCGGGGAATCCGACGCCTGGCGACGGTCGGTGACCATCGGTGGAAGTCGTGAGAACGAGAGCGGAGAGGTCCGGGTGCGAGAATCGAACTGCGCGTCTCAGCCTGCACGGGCTGAAGGATCGGCCACTACCCCAACCCGGACACGTGGTCGCTGCACGCCTCGCTACCACGAACGATCCGTAATAAGTGCTGATCGTCTGCACGAATTGCAACTCGGTTATGTTAGGACGTAGACATAGTGTCACAGATTTCGTCACGCCTTCATCGTCCCCACGTCTTGCTGTTCTCCTTATCTAGACAGTGGCCAAAGATGTGTCTTCTAATAATACTGAAAATTGGCGGCCGGACTCACTGGGGAGACTCCCCGAACGCTCTCCGATTGGTTGGAAGAGCGTGAGCAATACGAGAAGTCCGATGACACTGACGCGCTATCAGTAGTTGGTAATGCGGTTTCTTTATTCAGAGTAGCTCGTGAAACTCGCGGTCAGTATAGATGAAATATCCATCACTCAAACCCTCCTCTCTTCCTGACTATCTATTCGATTGTCCGGTTTTCCACTCTAATCTCAACCCCTCCGTCCCCCCAGAGTTCAACCCGCACATCGTCAGTCATAAACGCCACTCTCGTCCGCGGATTTGCATCGTGGCGAAAGAGATTATTGATGGCATCCGGGTTAATATCCTCGTAGAGGGCGAAGTCAGTCCGTAGTAAGTCCGACCCCTTGCATTTCTCGATGGCATCGAGGACTGCCTCGGTTAATGTCCGATCCTGGTCCGGAGTGTATGTGCCTCGCACTGCATCATCTCGCTTGTCTTCATTGGTGTTTTGTTTCATGAGTTATCTCCTCCGTCGAATAAATGATTATTCTGTGACGGACACCAGAAATGGTTCCAGTTGTTCGGCGTTCTTCGACAGCGCAACTACATTTTGCTCTTGGTCATACTCGACAACGTCTGCGTCTGCCAGTTTCGGAATGTGTACGTGGTATAGCGACGTAGCGACGCGCTCAACTTCCTCCTCCGAAATGTCCATGTGGTTGGTTTCGTTCTCCCATCTCGCTATTTCGTCCGCCACATCAGTCAAAGCTATCCGGTCTTCGAACTTTTGCAGGCAGCGGAGAACGTATCGACGGCGCTGATTGGCGAGGAGGTCGAAAACTACGTCGAACGATTGCTCGTCCGGGTCACCGCGCTCCGCCACACCCGCTTTTGGGGAATGCCCAGTCATATATACTATGTGGGCCCCTATGGGGAAGGATACTGCGGAAGCTACACCTTCAAGCGCTCGGGATTAAGCAGCGTACAGTCGAGAAGTGGGAGAATCCACAGTCCACAGTTACGCTCGATCAGTCGTCTACTAACTCTTTCATCGATGACTCGTCCGTTTTCGCTCCGGTGGCTGCTCGTCGATGATAATCCTCCCGCTCCCGTCGACGGTGACTACGTACCCGTGGTACGTAAACTCTACACGGAGGTTTGCCTGTAGCTGCTGATTGCTAGTGCCGGTCGTGAGGGCTTCGAGTGCATCCAGGTCGATTCTGTCGTACAGTCGAACGTCGAGGTCGACCGGGTCAACGCCTTCACACGCAGTGATCTGCTCGACAATCTCGGTTCCGACCAGTGTTGACTCCACTACCCTCCCTTGTCGATGAAGCGGGTTAACGCTACGGAGTATTGTACTTTGATCGAGTATATCTGTTCATTCCACAGTATATGTGGAGGTGTTTGTATCGGGCGGTCAATCCTCGACCACGTCTGCACCGAAGTGGTTGAACGGTTGGACGTGGAGGTCATTGATGATCTGTGTGGAGACGATTTCGAGATCATCGAGGTTCTCGATTCCCGCGCGGGTCTCATCAGCTGCGTCGGTATCGACGGCCATCGCCTCGATGTGGATGTTGTGGGAGCCGGTTGTCAGTTCGCGGACGTTGATCACGCCGGACAGTTCTAACGCCTCCTTCGCCAACTCGGTTCGTTTTGCAGTTGGCGCTCGACACACGATGAACAGGTGGAGGTCGAACCCAGCCGCCTCGTAATTGAGTTCAGGATGGTAGCCACGAATCACGTTCTCCTCAAGGTAGTCGATACGGTTTCGGACTGTGCTGGCTGAGGTCCCGACCATGTCGCCCATGTCTGCGGCAGTCGCCTCCCGTGCGTTCCCCTGGAGAGCGTGGAGAATACCCCGGTCAACGTCGTCGAGATTATGAACCATATTGGCGATAACGGGCTGCTGGCAAAAAGACTACTGTCGTGATACGGCATCCGATTAGTTCGCACGTGTAGTGACCGAACTACCCGATTCAGTTTCAGGTGTGATTCTGAATAAAGAAATCGCGCTACTATCCACTGCTATGGCTAACCCGTTGCAGAAATCCATACAACTCGTCATCTCTCCGCAAGCTCCGACACAAGCTATGCGATGACGAAGGAATCTCCGTAGAAGGACGCAAAATGAGTTGGTGCACAATCAGGCACAGCGTAGGAATCTACATGACTCGAGAAGAAGACGTAACGGCCGCTCAAGCCCAACTCCGACACAAGAACGTAGACCACCATGCAGTACGATCAGGTCTCCGTAGAAAATCGACAAAACGCTCTCAACCGCATGGGATAGCGTCTCTCCGGAAGGCGGAGAGTTTAAATTAGTAGAACGTAAACTCCCAGTGCAGAGCGCGGTTGGTCCAGCGGTAGGACAGCTGCCTCCCACGCAGCTAGCCCGGGTTCAAATCCCGGACCGCGCATCCTACGGCGAACGTATCCGTGAGCGACGGGTGCGTGTCGCTCTTCGCTTCGATTCACACGTTTCATCCGGAGTACACGGGCGAGCGGACGGTGTGGTATCGCCGCGGCTGTTTTTCGCCGGGGTCGATCGCTCGTCACAACTTATAAGAAAGTGCCTCGCGCCAGTTTACAGGACACTCACGAACGTCACAATATGTACTCGCAGGACACACCGCTCGACGGCACGCTCCACGTCCTCCCCTTCGACGGGCGGTCACTGCCGTCCCGAATCCGTCCGATCTACGACGCCGTCCTGAATCTCGACGACGTCGACGGTGACCCGCGGAATATTCTCGTCTTGAAGCGCCTGCCCACCGGCGTCCCCGAATTCACCGCGGCCCTCCGCGACGCCGTCGGACTCCGGGCCAGGCCGAACGTGAAGTCGATCGCGCGACACGCCGCGACGGTCCTCGACGAAGCGCGGCCGGGGCTGATGCGGCTCACCTACGAACAGCGGATCGAATTCCTCGCGACCGTCCTCGACGGCTACAACTGGTCCGACTACTTCGAGCGCGCGAGCGCGCAGGACTCGTTCGGCCGCGACGTCGGGCAACTGCTCCTCGACGCGACCTGGCAGGGCGGGTTCGACGTCGACGACGCCGGCGACGGCGAACGAGGCGAGTACGATCACCTGATCGACGAACTCGCGTCGGTCAACGACGCGTTCCACGCGAAACTGGCCGAGCGAGGTCTCGCGGAACAGGCCGATACGATCCCCCAGGCGATCGATGCACTCGAGGAAGGCGGCGTCCGCGAGCGGATCGAACGGGAGTTCGACGCCGTCCTCGCCGTCGAGTTCGAGGAGTACTCCGCAGTCGAGCGGGAGTACCTGGCGAGACTGACGCGAGACGTCCCGCTGATCTGCGTCGGCGAGGCGAACGCCAGCATCGAGCGGGTGAAGAAAGAGGCCGGGGACGTCCGGCGGTTCGCCGGCGACATGACCGTGATCGATCACGCGAACCCGGAAGCGGGCGCGATATCGCGGTCGGAGGCAGCCCCGAAATCAGGTCCGACGGTCGACGCCGACGTCTCGATCCCCGACCCGGACGCGGAGATGGCCGGCGCCCCCTTCGCTGAATATCTGGCTACGGGGACCGTGAACGACGACGCTACCGGCGAGTCGACCGCCAGGCTGATCGCCGCGGAGACGCTCGATCAGCAGGTCCAGGAGGTCGCCAACGAGATCGAGTACCTGCGACAGCGCCACGACTGGGAGTACGACGATTTCACCGTCGTACTGCGGAGCGTCGGCGATCCGATGCCTCGCGTCCGGCGCGTGCTCCAGCACTCCGGTATCCCCACCGCGTCCGCCGGCGTCAACGGGTTGGAGCAGGATCTGGCCGTCCGTGAACTGCACGCGCTCGCGCAGTATCACATCGACGGGCGGGAGGAGGCCCTCGCGCTGTTGCGGTCGCGAGTGCCGGACGTCGACGACGAGTTGATT
The DNA here is from genome assembly GCF_900110455.1 of Natrinema salifodinae. Classification (NCBI taxonomy): domain Archaea; kingdom Methanobacteriati; phylum Methanobacteriota; class Halobacteria; order Halobacteriales; family Natrialbaceae; genus Natrinema; species Natrinema salifodinae. Next base: position 220,999 of record NZ_FOIS01000004.1, read on the forward strand.
CGGGCCTGCGTCGAGCCGACGTCGATCGCGAAGAGCCTCAACCGGTGGATCGTCACGACGAACCTCAAAGAGCGAATCGCGAGCGACGGACGCGATATCGACGCTCGCGAGCAGTTCCGGAACATCTCGCGGCTGCTCTCGATCGCCGAGTTCGTCGACGAGCAGGACTTCCTCGCGCGGGAGTGGCCGCAGTTCCTCGGCATGCTCGAGCGGGCGATCACCTACGACGCGCCCTACGCCCACACCGCGGCCGTCGACGTCGCGGAAGGCGGCGTCACCGTCGGCGACGTGGCGCTGCTGAAAGACGAGACGCGGAAGGCCGTCTTTCTCCTGAACGTCGTCGACGGCGAGTATCCCGGCGACGAGTCGCTCTCGCCGCTGTTCCCGGCGGCCTGGATCGAGCGGATGGCGACGTACCCCGCGGTGACGCGGCCGAGCGACGCCGACGTGCGAGAGACCTACGCGACGACTGGCGACGCCGATTCCGACTCCGTGGGCGACCCCTTCGAGCGCTACCACAACGAGCGCGCGCGTCGCAAACTGGCCGTCGGCGCACGGGCGGCCGAGGACTACCTCTACTTCTGTACGTACGAGCGCGCGGACTCGACGGTCGCGAAGCCGCGACACGAATCGCGCTATCTCCACGAGATCCGCGACCACTCCGGCCTGGCCCTCGAGGAAGTCGAGGGACCGGGCGAGGATCGGGAGATCTACACCCTGGGCAGCGCGTCCGCGGCGATCCTCTCCCAGCCGTGGTCGGAGTTAGAGCGGGTACAAGCGATCGCGAGCAAGGGTGGCGAAGTCGAACTGGAGACCGCCGAAGAGACGTTCGCCGCGATCCGTCGAGTGCTGGCGGAGAGCGAGGACGTCTCTCCGCGATTCGTCGAGGCCGTCGAAACGCAGTTCGACCTGGCCCGCGGGGCGGTTCGACCGAGCGCCGACCCCGGCGCTGGTTCCGACGGCGGTGGCGGGGAGGAGACCGGGCCCGGTGTCGAGCCCGCCGTCGAGAGCGATGGAGGTGTATCGCGATGACGGGTCCGGACGCGGACTCGGACCGAAACTCGAAGTCGGATCCGGACCCCGAACTCGATCGCGTCACGGCGGCCGAAATCGAGTCCCACATCGTCTGTCCGCGGCAGTACGAGTTCGAACACGAGCGCGCGCTCTCGCCCCGACAGTCGGACCGCAGCCTGATCAGGCGGCGACGGCGCGAACTATTGAGCGACGCGATCGTCGCTGGCCTCCGCGCGGAAACGGACGACCCGGCCGAACGCGTAGCTTCGGCCCTCGAACGACTCGGCGACCGGTGGGGACGGCAGTCGACGTCGTCGCCGTACCTCGTCGACGCCCAAGAAGTGTACGACCAGGCGGTTGCGAGGGAAGCTATCAAATCGTACTTCGACGAGATGGGCCACGAGCACGCCGAGAACGCCGTCGCGGTCGATGCAATCCTGAGCTACGACCTCGAGGGAATTCGGTACGAGGTCGGTGTGGACGCGGTGATCGAACGAGACGGGACTGCGCTCGCGGTGCGGTACGTGCCGAACTTCGACGGCATTCTCAACGTGAACTGGTACGACGATAACATCAAACAATATCGCGACGGGAGCAAGTACTTCCCCCGTCAGATCGCCAGTTTCGCGACCGCGGGGCTCGCGATCCGAAGCCTCCAGCGCGAGTACGGGTTAGACGCCAGGACGGATTTCGCCTACATCTCGCTGGTCGAGGACAGCCGCCCCGCGTACCGGGCGGACGACGACGTCGCGGTCGCCACGGAAGCGCGTCACTTCCGCGGCCAGTACGAGGAGGAAGAAGGCGACCTCGCCAGGCTGCTCGCGGCGAAGGCGACGGCGATCGTCGAGTCACGGACCGATCCGACCGCGGCGGAAGTCGGGTTCGGCGACATCCGCGAGCGGTCGTGTTCGTACTGCGCGTATCGGGACGCGTGTCCCGACCGCATCCGTTCGGAGGTGTCGTTCGCCGAGCGAACCGGCTCCGAACCGGTGACCGTCGAAGACGCGATGCGAGTCGACCAGGCGGGCGGTGATTCGAAATGACGGACGAGAAGACCGAGACCGACGAGTCGGGGGTATCGGAGCCGGAGCCGAAAGGCAAGCAGCGAGACGTCTTGGCGGCGACGGGAGACGAGTACTCGGTCGAGGCCGTCGCCGGCTCTGGGAAGACGACCACGATGGTCTGGCGGCTGCGCGACGAGATCCGCGAGCGCGGGACGCCCCCGAACCGACTGCTAGTCCTGACCTTCGCGACGGAGGCCTCGCATACGATCCAGCGGAAGCTTCGCGAGGAGCTGCGCCCCGAGGAGGCGTTCGAGATCGACGTCTACAACTACCACTCCTTTTGCTACCGGCTCCTCCAGGAGTACGCCTACTACGGCGGGCTCTCCCCCGAGTTCGAGCTGATCACCGAGGAGCGTCGGTCCCAGCTCATCGAGTCGATCTACGGCGAGATCGACTTCTCCTTCGTCGCGCCCGGCTCGCCGGCCGAGGGCGGCGCGGGAACGGCGACGATGGCGGAGCTGACCACCTTCATCGAGCGGATGCGCCGGGAGTCGGTCGAGCCCGACGAGATCCGGGAGTACCTCCCGAGCGACGAGACGATTCGCTCCCTGCTCGCGCTGACCGACGACCTCCGCGAGGCAGCGCACAATCAGGTCAACGTCGACGCCAACGGGATCATGTGGGACGACGACGCCATCGCGAACGGTTGCGAGAGCCTAGCGCGCGTCTACCAGTTCAAAGCGCGGGAGTTCGACGGTTCCGATTCGATCGAGGGCGCGATCCGGATGTATCTCGAGGCGCTGAGCGAGACAGCCGAGTCCGTCGCGGATCACATCCGCTCGACGAACGACCTCTCGTGGCAGGAGTACCGGACTCCCGAAGCTGTGTTCGAAGACGAACAAAGTATGTTCGACGCCGTCGAACAGACGCCGTTCGGTCGGCTCGTCGCCTTCGCCCACATGCTGCGGCGCGCGCGAGCGTACGTCTCCGCCTACGAGGCCTACACCCGCGAACTCGACGAGCGCGGGGCGCTCGACTACGACGAGCTGATCCACCAGGCGGTCGACCTCCTGCGGGACGAGGCGGTTCGGGACGACATCCTCTCGCAGTGGGACGTCGTCTTCTGCGACGAGTTCCAGGACACCGACGAGTCCCAGCTCGCGCTGGTCGAGGAGCTCCGGGACGAGCTGGAGATCATGGTCATCGGCGACAGCGACCAGGCGATCCACGAGTGGCGCGGCCAGGACCCGGAGAACATGTCGAAGCTGCCGGATAGCTTCGAGGAGATCGGGCTGGACCTCAACTTCCGCTCCCGGCAGCCGATCCTGGACGTGACGAACTACCTCGATCGGGAGAAGCAACCGATCCGGGCCGACAGGGAGCCGGCGCCGCCGAACGTCTTCTCGGTCGACAGCGAGGGCCAGGAAACGGCCGAACAGGTCAGCACCGCAATCTCGCACCTGTTGACCGGCCGGTTCGACGATCTCGACGCCGTCGATCAGGGGGATATCGCCGTCCTCGTCCGCCGAAACGACCAGGCGAGACGCGTCGCGAAGGCGCTCGACGCGGCGAGCATCCCGGTTTCCATCTCGGGGAACGCGACGGGGGAGCTCAGCCAGGGTCTCGAAACGGTCCTCTCGTACCTGCGGCTCCTGGTGACGCCGACGGACGACGTGAGCTGGCAGCGGGTCCTGCTGTTGCTGTACCGGGTTCCGGAGGCGGACGTCGATACCCTCCGCCGGCACGGGGCCTCGATTCCGGACGGCTACGAGGCGGTCTCGGATGACGACCTCGAGAACCCCGCGGGCGTCGCGCGGGCCCTCGACGATTACGAGACTCTCCGAGAGGTGTCGGCGACTCACTCCGTCTCCGAGCTGTACCTGCACCTCAAGCGGGAGACCAGAATCGAGTGGTTCCTCACCGAGGACGACCGGACGGCCCTGGGGAACATCGATCAGCTCGTTTCCTCGTTCGACGACAGCCCCGTCCAGTCGCGGCTCACTGAGGACCTGGTGGCGTACCTCGAGCGCCAGGCGCACCTGCTGACGGGGACCGCGGAGGTCGCCACCGGGCGGGGCGCCCAGTCCGAGGACGCCGTCGACGTCATGACGATCCACCAGGCGAAGGGACTGGACTTCGATACGGTCCTCCTGCCGTTCCTGACCGAAGACGAGTTCGCCCACCTCACGCTCGACGACTACCAGGAGAATATTTACGAGTACGACGTGCTCGTCGACGGGATCGAGGGCGAGATCGACGACCCGCTGCGCGCCGATCTCCGCGAGGATCAGATCGCCGAGGAGTGGCGGGTTCTCCACGTCGCGCTCACCCGGGCGAAAGAGCGCCTGTTCCTGTTCGGAAACGACGCGGCGGAGGAGGGCGCGACCGCCGACTGGATCGATCGTCACCTTCCCGATTCCGAGAGCGAGATGCCGATCGAGTGGTCCGCCGAGGGGCCGCGCATGCGGATCTGGCCGTCGCTGATGGACAGCTACGAGCGGATCGAGGCCGAGAACGGCGCGGCCGTCCGCGACTACACCGACGTCGTCAATCGCGGTGTCGACGAGGACGCGGGGAACATCACCTACTACGGCCGGGACCTCTCGACCGAGGAGGCGATCGAGACGCTGCTGGAAGCCGCCGACGGCTTCGTCGCGGGAACGCTCGCGGACGAGGAGACTGGCACCGCGGACGCCGACCGATTCGCGGACGCGCCCCTCGGGACGGAATCGACGGTGGAACTCGCGCGACAGCACAGCCACACCGCCCTCGAGGCGCTCCGGGACTGCGAGCGCCGGCACGTCCTCGATCACGTCGTGGAAGCGTTCCCGGATCCCCGGACGGGCGTCGAATCCGATGGCGGCCGCCAACGCGACGTGGGGACGTTGTTCCACGACGTCGCGGAGTTGGCCTACTGGCGCGGCTACGACACGGTTGGGGCGTGGAAAGACGCCTGCGAGTGGCTCGCCGCCAGCAGGGGCTTAGAGCACGTCGTCGAACCCGCGACGGAGTGCATCGAGGCGTTCTTCGAAACACCCGTTCCCGGGTGGGACGCCGTCGGCGCGGAGGTCCCGATCGACTTCGACGACGTCGATGAGGTTTCGGGGTCCGTGACCGGGTACATCGACTCGGTCCGCGACCACCCCGACGGCGGACTCGCAATCCTCGATTACAAGACGAGCCGGGAACAGAAATCGCTCGACGAGAGCCACCAGTTGCAGCTCTACGTTCGGGCCTGTCAGGACCGATTCGAGCAGCCGATCACCCACGCGGGCTACGTCTACGTCGGCGACGCCGGCCCGGCGACGCAGCTGTTCGACGTGGCCGACCTCGAGCCGATGTGGGACCGCGTCGCCGACGACCTCCGCGCGGCCGACGATTCCTCGTTCGAGAACTACAATCCCGGTCCGCACTGTCGTTACTGCGAGCACCGGTCGCTCGGCTGTCCGGTCGACGACTACGCGTACGACGACGAGTACCAGGTCGGCCAGGCGGACGACTGAAACGGCCGCCGTGCGACCGGCGGTAGTTCAAGGCGTTACAGGTACCCGAGGAGCGTCCCGGCCAACACCAGAATCCACATCGCGACCCCGACCAGCAGCATGTCGTTGAACTTCGAGTCGCGAGTGGCTCGTTTGGCCGCGCCGCCGGCGATCAGCCCGAGCGCGACGACGACGAGCATCCGCTGGACGACGACGTCCAGCGGGAGGCTATCCACGCCGAGCAGGACGTAATCGAGCCAGACCGCCGTCACGAGCGACCCGCCGGCGACGACGGCGGCGTCGAGGCGACGCGTGAGGCCGCGCGAAATCAGGTAGGTCGCGACCGGGATACCGACGCCGATCACCGGATACAGCAGGGCCGCGATCTGGTGGGGCGTGAGGAATCCCGCCTGGCGTTCGAGCACGAGCCCGCCCATTCGCACGCCGAGATAGAGCGCCAGGATGGTGAACAGGAGGAGGATGTGACCGGCCTCGAGGCGGGCGTAGGCGGCGGCGAGCCGGCGGCGGTCGACGTCGGTCAGGTGGTCGTCGATAGCGGACGGCGTCCGCTTCGAGAGCCGCTCGCCGGTGGTCTCGCCGCTGGCGGCGCGACGGCGCCTGCGGTGTCCCCCGATTCCGATCATCGCGGGGACGAGGAGGGCGCCCGCGCTCGTGAGGTCGACGAGGGTCGCCCAGCCGTCGGCGTCGCTGGAGTTCCTGTTGCCGAGGTACATCCGCTGGACGTCCTCCTGGGGATCGATACGGGGATGGCTCATGAAGTCGGACTCGACTTTCGTCTGGGCTGACTGCGAGCCGTGGACACGGTGACGGAGGGTGAACCAATCGAAGTGTTCGGTGTGGGTCTGCATCGCGACCCACTGGTCGTCCTCGTTGGGGCTCTCGTAGAGTCGGATGTGGTATCGCTGGCCGTAGTAGTCGCCCTGTTCGAGCTGACGCGTCTCGGTCGTCCAGTAGCCGCGCTCGTCGGGGCCGGGATCGATGTAGGCGTAGCGGGTACCGCCGTCGGCTTCGCCCCAGTTGAGATCGGGGACGGGACCTCGCCGCTCTTCGTCCTCGGTTTCGTTCGCGGCGGACTCGTTGTCGGCGGACTCGTTCGCGGCGTTGGTCGCCGTTCCGTTCGGCTCGCCGGCGGCCGACTCATCGAAGGCGGACCCGTCGGGCGGCGTTTCGTTGTCCGTCTCGTTGTCGGACTCGTTTCCGCCGGTGAGCGAGTATGTCTCGGGCAGCGCTTCCTCCTCAGATTCGTTGATCTCCGACCACTCGCCCTCCTCCGCTTCGGTCAGGATCCGCTCGACGTCGTCGACGTCACCGCGGACGATCACGTTAATCGGACTCCGCTTCTGGAAGCCCTTGGTTGGGCTGAGATACTCCCAGAACCCGCTTTCGGAGTCCTCGAACGTGACGACCTCCGGGGCTTGCTCCCCTTGTTGGGCCTGGCGTTGGACCGAGTCGTCGGCCGCGATCTGACTGGTCGACAGTGAGAGCCACAGAGAAGGCCCGGCGACGAAGACGATCGCGAGGACGAACAAGGCGGTCGCGATCACGAGCGATCGACGCATCTCCAGTCACTAGCCACGGCGGCTACATCAAACCGCGGGTGAGAAATGCAGACGTCACTGCGGTGTCAACCGACCGTCGCCGGACCGCTCGCTGTAACCCGATCCTAACCGAACCCGACCCCGGTCACGTTCACGTTCCGCGCAGACGTTTCTTCGACCACTCGACCGCGCGAATACGTGAACGACCGCGATTCGACTCCGCCTCGCCTGGTCGGTCGCTGCAGCCCCGTCGATCGGACAAGGGTCTCCACGGCGTACTCAAGAAGGCGCTCCGCCGGCTGGTCCGCGTCAGCCGCTCGTTCCGGTGCGACGCCGCGGTCGACGGCCTGCATCGTGGTCTGGTCGATCGCGGGGGCAGCAACCGGCGTCGCGCGACCGCTGCCGTCCGTTGGAAACGGGCTCAGCTCGCCTATCGGCGGCTACCCGACACCCGTGGGTGCCAAACTGACTCCCTCACGGGTCCGCTCTGCGGGAGGGCCGCCGCCCTACACGCCGGGGATGCCGAGCGCGTCGGGCGTGACGAGGCCGACCGCCGCGAACACGTAGACGATGCCGACCGCGACGATCCAGGCGACGAAGCCGATCGCGACCGCCGATCCCCAGCCGCCGGGGTAGCGCCAGTTGATGACGCCGACCCAGATCACCAGCATCAACAGCACGCCCAGGATCGGGATCCAGCCGACGAAGAAGCTGGTGACTGCCCAGGCGACCGCGCCGATCAGGGCAGTCACGGCTGCGTTCACGAAGCTGGCATCCCGATCCAGGACGAGCCGCGCACCCGCGAGTATCCCGACTGTCCCGACGAGCAGACTCAGGACGAAGATCAGAATCGAGTCCGCAGCAGCCATGATGTTACGGTTTCCAGCTCAGTTCGATCTCGATCGTCTCGCGGTTCCCGCGGAGCATCGAGGATCGTTCGACGACCTCGACGGAGACGTCGATGTTCTGGGGGGGATTGAGCGACACGTTCTTGTTCCCGACGCGGATCGAGACGTCCTCGTCGCCCCGCTCGAACTCTGCGGCAAGGTCCTGAAAGTACGCGGCGAGTTCCTCTCGTGGCAGTGTTTCGTCGGCCGTCGTCCGTTGCGCCATGCGGAGACATCGGGGTGCGACCCGGAAAAGTATGGGCAGCGAACGCCGCGCTAACTCGCTCTTACTGGCTCGAGCGGCGCTGTAACGTTCCACTGACGGAAAATTATCGGTAATTATCGTCGATCCGAGAGCGTGCGCAATTCGACGGCAAGAGCGGATGCGGCCGCGCATCTCCGGACGCCCCGTCCGAGGGACTCGTCTCGACGACGCACCCTCGAAGCGTGGCTTTTTGACGACGGGGCGGGTATCCGCCGACGATGGACGTCGACGTCGGAATCGTCGCCCAACGGGACAATGAGCGCGCACAGGACCTCGCCGAGACCCTCGTCGCGGCCCTCGAAGAGCGGGGAGCAGACGCCGTCGTCGACGAGGCGGCCGGCCAGGCGGTCGCTGCCACGGCCGTGCCGGTCGCCGCGATGGCGGACCGGGACTTCGTCGTGAGCATCGGCGGCGACGGGACGCTGCTGTTCGTCGCCCGCGAGGTCGGCCCGACGCCGATTTTGGGTGTCAACCTCGGGGAGGTCGGCTTTCTCAACGCCGTGGCACCCGAGGACGCCGAGCGGGTCGTCACCGAGGTCGCCGCCGACCTCGACGAGACGGGCCGCGTCGAGGGGCGACAGTTGGCGCGGCTCCGGGCGACCGGCGTCGACGACGAGTGGGCGCTCGAGCCCGCGCTCAACGAGGTCGTCGTCCACGGTCCGCGGCGGGGCCACGGCGGCGGCGCGACCATCGAGGTCCGCGTGGACGGCCAGACGTACGCCGAGAGCCACGCCGACGGCGTCCTCGTCGCTACGCCGACGGGTTCGACAGCTTACAACCTGAGTGAGGGCGGGCCGCTGATCCACCCGGGGACGGACGTGCTCGTCGTCACGCAGATGGCCGCGGACGACTCGATGCCGCCGCTGGTGGTCGAGCCCGAGACAGAACTGACCCTGACCGTTTCCGGAGCCGAGACCGCCTACGCGATCAGCGACGGCCGCAATCGAAAAGCGCTCGACCCGCCCGCGACCGTCGCCGTCTCGCTCGCGGCCGAACCAGTCACGCTCGTCGGTCCCCAAGCAAATTTCTTCGGCGGCCTGGACAAGCTCGAGTGACGCGGCGAGCAGCGAGAATCCTTACCGACCGCGTCCGGCGCCGTCGCCCTCGACGAGTCGTTCGAGGTGTTCCGGCGGCACCGCGCCCCGGGCGACGTGGCCGTCCGAGAGGAAGGTCGGCACGCCGGTGACCCCCCGTCCTTGCGCCTCGGCGAACCGGGTTTCGAGTTCGGACCGGAGGCCGTCGTCGGCGACCGCGTCGCGGATCTCGTCGACCGGAAGGTCGACGTTCGCGGCGAGATCGGCCAGGACGTCGACGTCGCCGATATCGCGACCGTCCTTCCACAGCGCGGTGTAGATCGCCTCGTCGAACGCCGCCCACTGCTCGGGGTACTCCTGTTTGACGTACCACGAGGCGGCCTGTGCGTCGATAGAGTCGACGTCGCTCGCCATCTCCTGGGCCATCTCGACGCCGTACTCCTCCTGGAGGCGGCGAACGTTCTGTTTGGCCTGGTCGTAGTACTGCTCGTCCTTGCCGTCGTCGGCGTCCCGATCGATCGAGCCGTCGGGGTTTCGCTTCCCGCTGCGCAGGTCGAACGGATGCCACTCGACCGTTAGCGGCTCGTCGCGTTGCTCGCGGTACTGTTCGAGCGAGCGCGTCCCGAGGAAACAGAAGGGACAGACGTAGTCGGCGTAGATCTCGATTCGGTCGCCGGTCTCCGGCGTCGGTCCGGTATCAGCGTCGGCCATAGGCGCTGTAGGGAATCGGGACTGAAAAGTCGCTGGTCACCGGCAGTCGGCTCGAGTGGTCGTGGAACGGGCGGACGTGGAGCGGGTGGACGGAGAGATGAGTCGGCGAGACACGGTGCGAACGCAGTCCGGACCAGCGGCTGCGTCGTCGGGCGCCTGGCCCGGCGTCACCCTTCCGTTCCGGAGGCCGCCGCGTCCGCGGCGTCGACGTCCTGCTCGGTGACGTCCGGCAGGCTCGGATCACGGTGGGGGTTGCGGCCGTAGGCCGGCAGCTCGTCGTCGAGTTGCTCCTTCAGGACGCGGCGCAACCGGTTCAGGCTCGTCGTGTCCAGGCCGTACTCTGCCGCGAGCCGCTTGAATGCGTCCTCTTCGGTGATGTCGTGGGCCCGGTACTGGGCGAACAGCTCCTCCATGCGGTCGGCCGACAGCTGCTGGGCGTCGATGTCGTCGAGTCCGAAGTACTCCTGTCGGTCCACGTCAACCACGTGGCGGATCACCACCAGCGCGACCTTCGGGATCGCGCGCTGGCTGCCGAACTCGGTGAGGTCGATCTCGTCCATGACGCCCAGCGCCAGGTCGCGCTGCCACGGCGTCAGCTCCAGGGCGTTACACAGCGCCTGGGTGGTCCGCAGCCGATCGAGTCGGTGGGCGCGCTCGCTGTAGCCGGGCGTTGCGGCGTGCTGTTCGTCGTGGAGGCGGCGGACGCTCTCGGAGAGGTCCGCGTCGGGGGACTCCGCGCGGCCGATGACCGTTGCGCTCGGCGTGACGACGCCCCACCGGCGGACCGTCGAGTCGCGCTGGACGTCCGCCCGCGAGAGTGACCCGGAGCCGGGTCGGGTCTCGAGGCGGCGCTCGCGGTCGAAGCCGGATTCGGGCTCGACGCCGTCCGCACCGTCCACAGCCCCCACGGAGTTGGGGTCCGGACCGGGGTCGGCACCGTCGTCTTGCATCGTCTGACGGTCCGAGCGGGAGACTGAAAAAGGCTCGCTCCCGCCAGCGTTCGTTGTATCGAGACTATCAAAGACACCGATAGATTTGTCGGAGTAACAGCGCTACCGCTGTCGAAAACGTGGGTGACTCGATCCGCAAAAATCCCTTCGTAGCTTCATCTTGTGACCAGAGACACTTAAAGCGAGCCGGCGGAAGCGGAACGATCGCGAGCGGGCGGTTCGTCCGGACGCCGCGGGGCGGTCGGCCCGGTCGCCTGGCGACAAGCAGCGATACCGGAGCGAATCGCGGACACGCGCGGCTATTGGAGAGCAAGTAGGTCCGGAGAACGGCGTCGCCCCGTCATAGCTCCACCTTGTGACCAGAACCACTTAAAGGACGATTGCGAGCGGATTCGGAGCGGACGTCGCAGGGCGGACTACCTGACGGCCGCGATCAACTCGTCGATGAACTCGTCAAGACGGGCCGGATCCGGGCCCTTGCGAGCGTGCACCGCGGGATCGATGTCCCGCGGCGGGTAGGCGAACTCGCGGCCGACGACGTCGCCGACCGCTACTGCCCCCTCGCCGCGTCGCTTCCGCTCGAGCAACTCGCGAGCACGGTCGATCCGATCGGCGTCGAAGACAGCGGGCGCCTGGTCGCACAGGAAGGCCTCGAAGTCCAGCGCCGGCAGGTCGTGGGCGCCGCGCTCGCCGGTTTCCTGCAGATAGCGCGCGGACATGGCCGCGCGGTAGATCGTGAGATTGCGCTTCACGGTCGGTTTCGTCTGCGTCTCCACGAAGCGTTCGTCGTCGGCCGCGACCGTCATCGTGCCGTCGTCAGTCTCGACGACGTACTCGGTCTCGGCTCCGTTTCCGTCCTCGACTCCGTTCACGCCGATGATCGGAAAAATCTCGTCGTCGGACCGCACTAGGTGGTGCGAGACGTACTTCCGGTAGTTGTTCGACGCGATGCCGCGCCACGTGTGATAGAGGTCGATCGGATTGTAGGTCCGTTCGACGTAGTCCCGGAGGTCGTCGGGATCGGAGGCGGTGCGGTACCGGATCGGGCTCCGCAAGAGGTCGATCGCGCCCTCGTTCGAGTCGGCGAGCAGGCCCGCGAACGTCCGCACGTCCCAGCCCTGAAACTCGAACTCGCCGCGGTCCTCGACGATGACGTCCTCGACGCCCGCGAGGTGCGCGTACCGACGCAGGTCCGTCGGCGCGTAGACGAACCCGACGTCGTAGTCGCTGTCGGGGCTCGCTCCGCGCCAGGCGCGGCTCCCGCGGGCGGCCGCGAGCGCGACCGCGACGTCGTGCTCGCGTTCGATTGCCCGTAACAGGTCGTCGACGGCCTCGTGGATGCGGACCGGGACAGAAACCATGGCTGACGCTATCGCTCTCGGAGGAATTGCGCCGCGAAAAGCCCTTCGTAGCTTCACCTTGTGACCAGAAGCACTTAAAGAACCGCGGACGCCGAAGCGTCGTCCGATCACGCGAGTCACTCGGTAGTGGGAAGTCCGCGGCCGTCGCTCGCTGTCGAACGTTCCTGAGAGCGACGGCTTGCCGTCATATCCCCACTCTGTGACCAGAGATACTTACCAGTAGAGAGTAGCACGATCTCTTTATTCAGAACTAGGTTTGAAACTGAATCCGATGATGTGGCAACTACGTCTGCGAATTGAGCAACGATGATCCGCGCATCGAGTACTAAGTACCCTTATATCAGAGAACGGCAGTAGTTTCGTATGGACATGCCTGACACACGGCTGTTCCACCTGCACTACCACGTTCCCGATGTCGAATACGCGGAACAGGTACTGGCGGATAATGGACTCCCGCTTCGCGCTAGATTTGGGTCAGTCGACGGCGAAACGGTCGCAGTCGAGCCAGGTGAGGAACCTCCGGAAGGGTTTCGGCTCCGACTGCAAGACGCGCAACGGGGATACGCGAATGTTACCTTCACTCGGGGCAAACACGTACAATTCGACCACCTCGGGATTGTGACGTCCGCGTTCGACGTGATTATCGAGCGGGCCAAGAAAGCGGACTGGACTGTTCAAGGGGTTGATGGCCCTCGGACGTTCCTCATTCCGCCGTGGGGGTTCCGTATCGAAGTTCATCCAGAGGATGGGCGAATCGCAACCACTCTCGGGTCATGGGAAGAAAGCCGATTTGAGAACGTCGTGTTGACCGTTCCATCCCCATCGGAAGTAGAGGACGGGCTACAGAGCGTTCTTGGTCATATTTCAGGAGTCAGCATTCGGAAGGGGGAGAGCCAACCGCACGTTCCGAAGGCGACATTGGGTGGACAGGCGTTTCCAGGCGGGTTGACTATCCGGGCATCCACTCTCGCGGCTGATTCGGCGTCCGAAACTCCTGAGGAGGCGAAGTGATACCCGATTTGTGATCCCGCTGTGTCTGGCCGGTTAGTTATTCTCGAACACCGCAAAATCTGAGGGAGATGTACATCGGGACGTGCAGTCCCGCCACTAAACGCGAGTTTCGCGACTAATTCTAAATGAAGAAATCGTCTTGCCAACTACTGTTAAAGAAGCGCGGGACGTCGCCACTCCATTACGCAACTCTGACGACGAACGCGTGGCTGCTCACTCGAAGTCGATACGGATCCGAGAAGCGACGTTCTCCCGTCGTATCTTCACCTTATAATCAGAACCACTTAAAGCGATCTCGATTTCTGATCTGGATGCAGTGGCCGGACGAGAGACGGCGTCGCAACTATCGAATGTGGACTTCGAGAACGACGACTTCCCGTCATAGCTCCACCTTATGGCCAGAACCACTTAAAGAAACGTCGGCATCGGTGGCAGCGACGCCATGAGGGAACCTCGAGAACATCCGAGTAACTGACAGAATACGAATCGGGTTTACCGAGGGCAGACGCAGTGCTGGCAGTTCGATTGCCGGCGAGAAGCGTCCGTTCTCCCGTCGTAGCTACACCTTGTGACCAGAGACACTTAAAGAACGAGCGAATCCTGGGAACCCTGGCGATGAGTCGTCGACGATCGGACATCGGACTCGCCGGTACCGAATGTGAATGCAGAAGAACGGCCGTCGTCCCGTCATAGCTTCACCTTGTGACCAGAATCACTTAAAGCGAGCTCGAGTTCGGATCCTGACGTTCGCGAGACCGGCCGACTACTGGTTCCGAAAGGTCTAATCGGCCACTGCCCTGAATGCGGACAATGAGTCACCAGCTTCCCGACGTGCAGGCAACGTCGCCCGACGTCACCGTCGGACTGAGCCAGGTCGGCGTCACCGGCGTCGACAAGCTCGTCAAGATCGCCCGCGAGGACAAGCGCCCGATCGTGCTCACCGCCGAGTTCGAGGTCTTCGTCGACCTCCCCGCCTGGCGAAAGGGCGCGGACATGAGCCGCAACATGGAGGTCATCGACGAGATCTTAGAGGACGCGACCCGCGAGGAGGCCTACCGCGTCGAGGAGGTCTGTGGCGACGCCGCCGAGCGGCTCCTCGAGAAACACGACTACACCTCGAAGGCGGAGGTCTCGATGGAGGCGGAGTTCATGCGCCGCGAGCAGACGCCCGCGAGCGACCGCGAGACCCAACACACCGTCGATATCGTGGCTTCGGCGACCGCGACCGAGGACGGCACCCGCGAGAAGATCGGCGCGAAGGTCACGGGGATGACTGTCTGTCCGTGCTCGCAGGGGATGTCCGCCGCGCGCGCGAAGCAAACCCTCGAGGATCTGGGCGTCGAGGAGGAGACGATCACGGAGTTCTTAGAGGAAGTGCCCCAGCCGGGCCACTCCCAGCGGGGGCACGCGACGCTGACCGTCGAGGCCAACGGCGACCCCGACGTCGATCTGAACGACGTCATCGACGTCGCCCGCGACTCGATGAGCGCGCGGATCTACAACCTCGCGAAGCGCCCCGACGAGGATCACATGACCTACGAGGCCCACGCGGACGCGAAGTTCGTCGAGGACTGCGTGCGCTCGATGGCCGAGGGCGTCGTCGACGAGTTCGATCACCTCCCGGACGATGCGGTCATCACGATGAGCCAGTCCAACGACGAGTCGATCCACCAGCACAACGCCCACGCCGAGCGCGTCGTCGAGATGGAGACGCTGCGCGAGGAAATCGAGGGCTAGATGGGCGGAATAGACTTGATTGCGGATTAGAACTGGAGCGGCTCCGCTTCCTCCCACCGCGGGACGAACTCCTCGTGAACGTTGGCGGCAAACTCCGGATCCTTGAGGTCGATCATCCCGAACGCCTCGCCCGAAGAGAGGGGGTTGGGAACCTGAATGCAGACCTCGACGCCGTCGATGATGTTGAACGAGCCCGTGACGTCGTCGTGGGTTCGCACGTCGAAGTCCTCGCGCTGCTGGAGGGTCTCCCGGTAGCGTCGCCCGACTTCTTCGGAAATCGACCCGACCATCTCGCGGGTCATTAGCAGGTCGACGGACACGCCCCGGTCGAGGGCGTCCTCGAGTTGCGCGGTGATCTCCTCGCTGACGGTCTGGATGTTCCACTGCGGCGAGGGATGCGACGACACCATCACAATATCGCGGTCGGCTGCTGCGAGCCGCTCTAACAGCAGATCGAGCGTCTCGTCGGGCCCGACGGCGGCGGTCCAGAACTGCTCCTCGACCGGTTCGGCCGCGTCGAGTTCGTTCGCCAGGTCGTCGACGATCGACTCGTACTGCTCGGCCTTCTCCTCGAGTTCGCGCTTCTTGTCCTCGAGGAGTCGATCGAGCGCCGTCGAGGGCTCGACGGCGACGTACTTCTTCGGGCGGCTCGCGGTCTGGCTGCGGACCAGGTTGTACTGTTCGATACTGTTCAGCACGTCGTAGATCCGCCCCATCGGCACGTCGCTCGCTCGCGACAACTCCTTGGCCGTTGTGGGGCCCGTAGTGAGGAGCGAACGGTAGGCCCGAGCTTCGTACTCCGAGAGCCCGAGATCCCTAAGAGTGGCCATGTCGGGTAGCAACCCACCGAAGAAACATAAACGCTGTGGTAGTTTGGCGCGCGGACGAGTTCGGCCGGTTCGGGGCCGAACGTTAGTTGAGAACGGACTGTACGCGCTCGCTCAACTCGTCCGGAGTTTCGGCTGGAGCCGACGCGCGGTCGCCCCGTTCGACCCGCGCGGTCCCGTCGGCGAGGGCCGCTTCGTCGGCGTCGGGCACGACGACCTTCTCGTGGTCGGCCATCCGGAGCGCCGCGCGGTGGAGGTCCGAGCCGGGTCCGTCGGCGACCCGGATCACCAACGGTCCCTCGAGCAGCCGCGAGACGGTCGTCCCGTAGCGGGCGACCTGAACGCCGAACCGGTCGCTGGCTCCCGCGAAGGCCGCGAGCGTTTCGCGTGCGACCGCGCGGTAGCGATCGTCGCCGGTCAGGACCGCCAGGTCGAGCAACGCGTCGGCGACGGCGACGTTGGAATCCAGCGGTCGTAGCGGCTGCTCGAGCAGCCCGACGCCCTCGGTAGGCCCGTCGATAAACGAGTTCCCGTCGCGGAGCCGGTCGATCGTCGCATCCGCAACCGCCGTCGCATCGGCGAGCACGGCCGAATCGATCGTGCTCGCGGCCGTCGTCAGCGCCGCCAGGGTTCGCGCCTGGTTCGCGAGCAGGCAGACGCGGTCGTCGGCGTCGTCACCGGCGAGCGTGTGCGCCACGACGCCGTCGGCCAGTAGGTCCTCGCGGAGGGTCGCGAGCGCGCGCTCGGCGTACCGGCGGGCGCGCTCGTCGTCGGTGTAGGCGTAGTAGGTGAGCAGCCCTTCGATCGCCAGGCCGTTCGGGCCGGCGAAGACGCCCTCGTCGATCGGCGGCTCGTCGGCGGCCGATCGGTCGGTCGGATCGAGGCTGTGGGCGTCGTCATCGCCGGGCGCCTGGCTGTTCGCGAAGGCGTCGGCGTTGCCGTTCCACAGAGTGGCGGTCAGGTACTCGATCGTCCGTTCGGCGGGCTCGCGGTACTCGTCTTTCCCGGTCAGGAGATAGGCGTTCGCGAACGCGCGCACTAACGCGGCGTTGGAGTCGAGGAGCTTCTCGCGCTGGAGGCCGGCCCAGTCCCGTTCGCTCGCGAAGCGGTAGAAACCGCCCTCGTACTCGTCCAGCAGGTTCGCGCTGACCGCGTCGTAGGAGCGCAAGGCCATCTCGCGGTCGCGTTTCAGCGCGAACTCGAGGGCGTCCGGCAGCGGGAACTTCGGACTCCCGCCCCAGCCGCCGGCGACCTCGTCGTAGGTCTCGTCCAACTGGCCCAGCATAGCCGACTCGACGTCGGCCGTCAGCTCGCCGGCCGGCGGCGCGTCGTCGCGCAGCGAGCGGGGGACCCGCGCCGCGCCGCTGCCTTTGGTCTGCCACATGGTCCGGACGCTGTCGAGCACCTGGCGCATCCCGTCGGGACCGAGGTACCCCGCCCCGGTCAGGACCTCGCCGTTCGGCGCGAGAAAGACCGTCGACGGAAAACCGCCCATGTTGTACCGGTCGCGAACGCGCGGGTATCGGTCCACGTCGACCCGGACGGGCACGAAGCTGTCGTTGACGTTGGCCGCGATGCGGGGCTCCGCGTAGGTCTCCGCGTCCATCTCGTGGCAGTGATCGCACCACGTCGCAGTCAGCGAGAGCAAGACGGGGACGTCTGCCGCCGCGGCCTCGTCGAAGGCCGCCTGGCCCCACTCGCGCCACTCGACGCGCGTCGTATCGTCCATACCGGAGCGACGCGCGTCGCGAGGGTAAGCCCTTCGTTCGCGCACGGCACGGCCGGTTCCGGAGCGGGGACGGCCGTCTCGCCGGTCTCGCCGACGGGGCCGGTGGCGGTCGCGACTCCGTCGCTGGAACGAGAGTAAAGGATTTTCACCCTTCGCCGGCTAGACTAACACATGCTCCGGTGGATCTTCGCGCTGTTGCTCATCCCGTTTCTCGACGCCGTCTTGCTCGCGGTCGTCGTGAGCCAGACCGGGTACCTGGGCTGGGCCGGGATGGTGCTGCTCGTCGTCCTGACGGGCCTGGTAGGGATGCTCCTCGTCCGCGCCGAGGGCCGGCGGACGATTCGCAAGATGCAGCGGTCGCTGGCCCAGGGGAATCCGCCGACGAACGAACTGCTCGACGGAGGCCTGCTGATCGCCGCCGGAGCGTTCCTGCTGACGCCCGGCCTGGTGACCGACGCGATCGGCTTCCTGCTGGCCGTGCCGATCACGCGGATTCCGATCCGCGCCGCGCTCAAACGCTACGTGATCGTCCCGTACGCGGACAAGAAGACGGACGGGTTCGCCAGCGGCAAGGTCTGGACCTTTGGCTTCCCCGGCGACGGGACGGGAGTGGGGCCAGGCGGACGCGCTGAGTCGACCGACGGGGGGACGTACGACCTCGGCGAGGACGATTACACCGTCAACGGGACCGACGAGGATGCGTACACGATCGAGTTCGAGGACGACCGCACCGACGAGACGGACGACGAGCGCGACGACCCCTCCGCCCGGTAGCGGTTCGCACGGGGAACAAAGAAAGAAACGCTTAAACGTTTCACCCCGCAACGATTGAGTGCGAAGCGCCGAACGCGGGCCAATAGCTCAATTAGGTTGAGCGCCACTCTGATAAGGTGGAGGCTCTCGGTTCAAATCCGAGTTGGCCCACTACTTCTGCGGCGAGCAAATTCGCGAGCCGCGAATACAGATCCAACTCGATTTGAAGGAGAGAAGTGGCACGCCCGCGCAGCCGAGCGGAGGGAGGCGAGCAGGACCGTCTTCGCGTGGTTCAAATCCGAGTTGGCCCACTACTTCTCCGACGAACTATTCCTGATTAGCAGTTTCTGACACGTTTTCGAACGACTGTGGTGTCGTCACTGGCGTACTGGCGGCTACGCGACGAAATCACCGCCAAGCAGTACAGCTATTGGTACGGATCGTGTTACGGGCAGTCACACGTGCGGATCACGCCGATCCGCTGCTAAATCGCCATGTCGCCACCTGAACACCGGCCGGAATCCGAGGCCGACGAGGACGAGACGACGGACGACTCGACCGCATTCCGGCCCGCGATCGACGCCCACACCCACCTGCTCCCCGAACGGCTCACTGCCGCAATTCGACGGTCACTCGGCGACGAAGCCGGCTGGGAGTTCTCCCATCCGACCGCCAGGCGCGAGCTCGAAGCCGTCCTCCGCTCGGCGGGCGTCGCCGCCTACGTCGCGCTGCCGTACGCACACAAGGCGGGCCTGGCGAGCGAACTGAACGCCTGGCTGCTCGACCGGGCCGCCGAGTCGGATCGCCTGGTTCCGTTCGCGACGGTCCACCCCGACGACGAGGACGTCGCGGGCGTCGTCCGCGAGGCGTTCGAGGGCGGTGCGCGGGGACTGAAGATCCACTGTCCGGTCCAGGAGTGTCGGCCCGCGGAGTCGCGGCTCGAACCGGCGCTGGAGGTCGCGGCGGACTACGATCGGCCGATCACCTACCACGGCGGGACGGCGCCGATGTTCGAGGACAGTCCGTACGTCGGCGCGGACGCGTTCGCGGAGTTGCTCGACTCCTATCCGGAGCTTCGGGTCTGCTGTGCGCACATGGGGACCTACGAGACCGAGGCGTTCCTCGAGTTCGCGCGGGAGTACGAGAACGTCTACCTCGATACAACCTTCGCGATGTCGACGGCCGCCGAGGAGACGATGGGGTTCGATCCGTCGTCGATCGCCGACGAGACCCTCGTCGAACTCTCCGACTCGATCATGTACGGCTCCGATTTCCCGAACATCCCGTATCCGTATCGCGAGGAGCGGGCCGAGTTGCTCGCTCGGGACCTCCCCCGCGAGACGGCGCGGGACCTCTTCTACCGGACGGCCGTCGAGTACCTGGGGCTCGACGATTTGCCCGGTCTGGAGACCGAGTGACTCGTCTTCGAGAATCGGTGCGCAGTCGGGCAACCCGACCGACCACACCGTCGCCATCGTGTGCCGTCGCTACCCCTCGGCGTGCGCCCGCTTCAGCGAGAGCGCGGTCCGATCGAACTCGCAGACGAGCGGTTCGTCCGGGTCGTTCACTTTGAAGGCTTCGACGTGCATGGTGACTATCCCGCGCTCGCCGTCGCTGGTCTCGCGCTTGTCCGTGACGGTCGACTGCACCCGGATCGTGTCGCCGTGAAACACCGGTTCGGGGTGCTCGACATTGTCGTACGAGAGGTTCGCGACGATCGTTCCGTCGGTGGTCTCCGGGATCGAGATGCCGACCGCCAGCGACATCGTATAGAGTCCGTTGACCAGGCGCTCGCTGAAGTCGGTGTCGGCGGCGAAGTCGGCGTCTAAGTGCAGCGGCTGCTGGTTCATCGTCATGTCGCAGAAGCGCTGGTTATCGCTCTCCGTTATCGTGCGACGGCGCTCGTGGTCGATGGTCCGTCCAACCTCGAAGTCCTCGTAGTAGAGTCCTGTCATGGTGGAATCGATGGTGTCGATATCGGTGGCAGCGTGTGCGTACGGCTGGGCGAAACGACCCGTTCAGAGGATCGTCCCGTGTTTCTTGTCGGGCAGGTCCTTCTCGACGGTCTCGTAGAACTCGAACCGCCCCTCGAGTTCCTCGCGGAGCGCGCTCGGGGGGACGATCTCGTCGATGACGACCTCGCTGGCCATCCGGTGGACGTCGATGTCCTCGCGGTACTCCTCGCGCAGTTCCCGCTCTTTTTCCTGGCGTTCCTCCTCGTCGTCGATCGCGGCCAACTTGTTCGCGTAGACGGCGTTGATGGCCGCCTCGGGGCCCATGATAGCGATTTCACCGCTGGGAAGCGCGATCACGCTCTCGGGGTCGTAGGCCGGCCCGGACATCGCGTAGATCCCCGCGCCGTAGGCCTTCCGGACGACGACGGACTGCTTGGGGACCGTCGCCGACGAGGTGGCGTAGATCATCCGCTTGCCCTGCTCCAGTATCCCGTCCTTCTCGACCTGCGACCCGGCCATGAAGCCGGGGGTGTCACACAGGTAGAGCAGGGGAACGTCGTAGGCGTCGCAGGTCCAGATGAACTGGGCGGCCTTCTCGGCGGCGTCGGGGAAGATGGCACCGGCCCGCTGTTTGGGCTGGTTGGCGACGATGCCGATCGGCCGGCCGTCGATCCGGGCGAAGGCCGTGATGATCTCCGGGCCGTACTCGGGGCGAAGTTCGAGCACCGACCCCGCGTCGACGATGCGCTCGATGACGTCGAACATATCGTACCCGCGATTCGGCTCCTGGGGAACGATGGAATCGATCCCCGCCGGCGAGTTGGCGGGTGCTTTCCCCGCCGTCCGGGGCGGGTTCTCGTCGGCGTTGTCCGGCAGGTAGCCGAGCAGTTTCGCGACGAGTTCGCGGGCGTGTTCCTCGTCCTCGGCGATCAGGTCCGCGCTGCCGGAGTGGCGCGCGTGGACGTCCGGACCGCCCAGCTCGTCGAGGTCGATCCGCTCGCCGGTGACCATCTCGACCATCCGGGGGGAGGCGATCGCCATCGCCGACATGTCCCGGACCATGATCGTGAAGTCCGCGAAGACGGGCGTGTACGCGGCCCCGGCGATGCAGGGGCCGTACAGCACGCAGATCTGCGGCACCCGGCCCGAGAGCATCGAGTGGTTGTAGTAGTACTTCCCGATGCCCTCGCGGTTCGCGAAGAAGCCCGTCTGCTGGTCGATCCGGCCACCCGAGGAGTCCATTAGGTACAACACCGGTTTACCCGTCTTCAGCGCGCGCTGTTGCATCCGGAGGAACTTCTCGACGCCCTTCTCGGCCATCGACCCCGCCTTGACGGTGAAGTCGTTGGCCATGAAGTGGACGTCTCGGCCCTCGAACTTCGCGGCGCCGGTGATGAGCCCGTCCGCGGGCAGCCGGTTGCCGTCGTCCGACTCGCCGTCCCGCCCGCTCGGGTGCCACTCGTCGAAGTTGGCGAACTTTCCGTCCTCGAACGTGATTCCGTCCTCGCCGTTAAACCAGAGGTCGAGTCGGTCGCGGACGAACAGCTTGCCCTGCTCGGAGAGTCGCTCCCGGTACTTCTCGGGGCCGCCCTCGAGGATATCCTCGATTTCCGCCCGGAGCGTCGCCTCTCGGTCGGTCGGGCCGAGTTCGTCGTCGGAGATGCCGCTCTGGGTCCCGCCGTCGCCGGCGGCCGGAGAAGCGTCCGCCCCAGCGTCGGCTCCGCTCGAGTCCGGCGAGGCCGTCGCGAGGAGTTCGTCGCCCCGCTTCGCGTAGAGTTCGACGTCGTCGCCGAAGTGCGCCGCGAGCGCCTTCGCGATCGCCTGTGCCTCCTGGTCCGTTGCGGTGGTGTTGACTCTGAGTTCCATGCTGCTCCGTTAGACGGGTCCTACGAGGGGGTCGTTCTTATCGACTGTGGTGATTGTTGCCACACGAACGGCGCCCGTCGGGATGCGGTCGGGGTGGTGTGACGTGACCATCAGTACGATTTGGGGAAGCCGAGTTGCCGGCTGATGTGGTTGTAGGCCATCTGCTGGGAGACCGGCGCGAGCCGCGTGAGGTTGACCTCGCGCCACCAGCGCTCGACGTCGTACTCCGTCGCGTATCCCCAGCCGCCGAAGGCCTGCATCGAGTGCTCGACCGCCTCGATGCCCGCCTCGACGGCCGTCGCCTTCGCGACGTTGGTCTCGTAGCCGCAGTCTTCGCCCTGATCGTAGAGCCAGGCGGCCTTCTCGCGCATGAGCGACGCCGTCTCCATCTTCGCGTATGCCTCGGTAATCGGGAACGAGATCGCCTGGTGGGTGCCGATTGGCGCGCCGAAGATCTCGCGGTCGTTGGCGTACTCGATGGCCGTGTCAGCCGCGAGCCTGCCGATCCCGGTCGCCGCGGCGGCGAAGCCGATCCGCTCGGGGTTGAGCATGTCGACCAGCACCCACCAGCCGTCGTCCTCGTCGCCCAGCAGGTTCTCCGCGGGGACGCGGACGTCCTCGAGGAAGACCTCGCAGGACTTGGAGTAGTTCATCGCGTGTTTGGGGATCGGCGAGACGTCGACGTTCGGGTCGTCCATGTCGACGACGAAGAGGCTGATCCCGTCGGTGCCGCGGTCGACCTCGTCGCGGGGCGTCGTCCGCGTCACGAGGATCATGTTGTCGGCGCGGTCGGCGAACGTGATCCAGGCCTTCTTCCCGTTGAGGACGTACTCGTCGCCCGCTTTTTCGGCTCGAGTCGCCACGTTGAGCGTGTTCGTCCCCGCCTCGGGTTCGGTGATGCCGATCGAAAAGTTGCGTCGCCCCTCCGCGATGTCGGGCAGGTACCGTTCTTTCTGCTCGTCGGTGCCGTACTCGCGGATCCCGACCGCGGCCATCCCGGCGGTCAAGACCAGATACCAAGTGCCGGCCATGCCACAGCCCTCGGCGCAGAGCGTCTCCATGGCCAGGCCCATCTCTTCCATGCCCATGCCGGCGCCGTCGTACGCTTCGGGGACCAGCAGGCCGTGGAAGCCGGCCGCGGCGAGTTCGTCCCAGAATTCCTGCGAGAACTCGCCGTTCTCCTCCTTCTCGCGCCAGTGCTCGGGGCCGTACTGCTCGGCGATCTCCGTCGCCGTTTGCCGGATCATCGCTCGTTCGTGCGTGTCTTCGAAGTTCATGGCGTTCGTCTCGTGTGAGTGGTGTTCGTGTCGTGATAGCTGTTACCGCATCGTCGGTGCCGTCGATGCTTGGGGTCGGTCGGCCGGTGCTCGAGAGACGGGTCGCTGACGGCGTCGCGGCCCGCGAGAACCGTCAGGCCGCCTCGGTTTCCTCCGCCGCCTCGTCCTGGAGCTCCGTCCGGCGGATCTTCCCGGTGACCGTCTTCGGCAACTCGTCGCGGAACTCGATCTCGCGGGGGTACTCGTGGGCCGACAGTTCGTCGCGAACGTGGTTTCGGATGTCTTCCTTGAGGTCCTCGGAGGGGGTCGCGGCCTCGCTGGGGACGATGTAGGCCTTCACGATGTTGCCCCGCTCGCGGTGCGGTTTGGGGACGACGGCGGCCTCGGCGACGGCCTCGTGCTCGCCCAGCGAACTCTCGACCTCGAAGGGGCCGATCCGGTACCCCGACGAGAGGATGACGTCGTCGGCCCGGCCCTCGAACCAGAAGTAGCCGTCCTCGTCCTTGTGCGCGAGGTCGCCCGAGAGATACCACTTCCCGTCCGGCCCATCGACGAAGCAGTCGGCGGTCTGGTCGGGTTTCCCCCAATACTCCGCGAAGAAACAGGGGTAATCCCCGCGCTGAGCGATCTCACCCGTCTCGCCAGGCTCGAGGATTTCGCCCGTTTCCGGATCGACGACGTCGGCCTCGATTCCGGGCAGCGGTTTGCCCATCGAACCCGGCCGGACCTCCATCGTCGGGTAGTTGTTGACGATCATGTTCCCCGTCTCGGTCTGGCCGTAGGTGTCGTGGATCGTCACGCCCAGGCGCTCCTCGCCCCACTCGACGACGCCCGCCGAGAGCGGTTCACCGATCGAGAGTGCGTGGCGCAGGTTAAGCGAGACGTCGTCGAGGACGTCCTCGTGCTCGCGGAGCATCCGGTAGGCCGTCGGCACCGAGAACAGGACCGAGATCGGATAGGTGTCGAGGAGGTCGGCCCACTCCTCGGGATCGAACTCGCCCTCGTAGGTGAACAGCGCGGTCCCCCAGAACCAGGCGCCGAGCGTATTGATTGGGCCGGTCAGCCAGCCCAGGTCGCCCGTCGACCAGTAGCAGTCGCCTTCCTGGAGGTCGACGGCGTACTTCTGGGTGGCCGCGACGCCGGCGACCCACCGGTGTTTGTGGAGGACGCCCTTCGCCAGGCCGGTCGTCCCGCTGGTGTAGTACAGCAGGGCGTCGTCCTCGCCGCCGGTGGCGGCCGGCTCGTACTCGCGGCTCACCGTCTCCATCTCGGCGCGGTAGCTGACGTCGCCCCGCCGGATGCCCGTCCCGTCGTCGCTGACGACGATGACGTGTTCGACGGAGGGCGCGTCCTCGAGCGCCTCGGCGACGGTCTCGCGGTTTGCCGCGGTGGTGACGATCGCTTTCGCGTCGCAGTCCGCCAGGCGATACGAGATGCCGTCGGGACCGAACCGCTCGTTGATGCCGCCGAAGACGGCGCCGCGCTTGAGCGTCCCCACCAGCGCGACGTAGTGTTCGGGGACCCGCGGCATGTAGGAGAACACCCGATCCCCCTGCTCGATGCCCAGCGACTCGAGCACGTTGGCGAACCGGTTCGTTCGCTCGGCCAACTCCCAGAAGGTCACCGTGGTCAACTCGCCGTCCTCGTCGACCTGGTACAGCGCGACTTTCTCCTTGTTCTCGGCGTGGCGATCGCAGACCTCGTGGGCGACGTTCAGGTCCGTCGGCGCGTCCCAGTCGGCCGCCTCGTAGATGTCTTCCCACGTGAACTTCTCCCGCGCCCGCTCGTAGTCGGGTATGTTGTGATCTGATGGCATATACCGCGGAAGGCATCGTTCTCGGCAATAATTGCTTCGCCCGGTTGCGCGACAGGACACGGAGAGAAAAAGGGGAAGTCGACGATCCGACGAGCGCTTTAGACCCGCTCGTCGACGAATGACGGCATCTATCGCTGTGCCGACTCTGCGAGGAGGAACATTCGAACGTCGGCGACGAATTCGCGTCGCGCGGCCACGATCGGCTCGTCGCCGTCCGTCGTCGTTGCCGTCCGTCGTTACGCGCCGGGTCTGTGCGCCCCGGATAGTCGCCGCGATGAACGCGGCGGTGGCGGTAAACTGCTCGTGGGAGGCCTCGTCCGCGGGCGCCTGGTCGTTCGCCGGCGGGTCAGGGCGCACCGGTCGCGTCAGCGAAACTCGGGAACACCTCTTCCTGTACCATCTCGCAGAAGGCTTCCTGATCGGGGCTGTGACTCTGGTAGACGATGTGGTCGAACCCGGCGTCGACGTACTCGGCGGTCACGTCGATGAGATCCTGCGGATCGGTCGTGATCGTCATCTGCTCGGCGAGGTAGTCGGGGTCGACCATATCTCCGTGGCGCTTGATCGTCCGCGGGTCGGCGATATCGGCCTCGAAGAAGATGTCGAGCATCGTCCCGCGCCACGGCAGACAGGGCTCTAGCGCGGCGGTCTCGCTGTCGGGATCGTAGGAGACGTGCAGGTGGATCGAGCGATCGAGGTCGGTAAACGAGTCGTTGCGGTCGGACTTCTCGATCCCGCGCTCGACCGACGGGAACAGGTCCTCGCGAACGCGTTCGGGAGACTCGTAGACGGTGACGTAGCCGTCGCCCAGATCGCCGGCCATCCGTGCGAACGTCGGGCCGTTGCTCGCGATATAGACCGGCGGCGCTTCGTCGGGCCCCGTGTAGAGGTTCGCCCCGTTCAGCGACCAGAACTGCCCGTCGTAGTCGACGAACTCCTCCTCGAAGAGCGCGCGGATGATCCGGATCGCCTCCGCGGTCCGGCGCGCGCACTCCCCGAACTCGGGCATCGGCAGTCCCAGCGGGCTCTCGTTGAGCGCCTCCCCCGACCCCAGACCGAGGAAGATCCGGTCGGGGTAGAGTTCGGCCAGCGTCGCCAGGCGGTGGGCGACGTTGGCGGGGTGGTAGCGGTGGATGATCGCGCTGACGCCGGTGCCGATCACGAGGTCGTCGGTGCGTTCGAGCGCGGCGGGCAGCCACTCCCAGCAGTTGCCGCCGTTGGCCGGCGAGCCGTCCGCGAGGTGGTCGAACCAGGGGTGGAAGTGATCGTTGACCCAGGCGGTGTCGAAGCCCGCCTCCTCGGCGAGTTCGACCTGGCGGAGACACTCGGCGGGGGAGAACTCTTCGAGCGACGCGAACCAGCCGAATCTGACCATGTGGCGGCCACAACGGGGTAGGTTCTATAGCTAGCCGTCGCGGCGAAATTACTCGCGGATCGAGTACTCATTTCGTCGCCGCGGAACGGTGGTCAGCGCTCTCACTCCGTCGCGGCGGTCTCGAGCAGACCCTTCAGGTACCCGATAGCGAACAGCCGCCCCTTGGTCTCGTAGCCGGGGTTGTCGTTGGCTTCGCCGGCCATCGTCGGCACGTGGTCCGGCCGGATCGGGCCATCGAAGCCGACGTCACGGTAGGCCTCGATCGCCGCCCGCATGTCGGT
Source organism: Natrinema salifodinae (assembly GCF_900110455.1). NCBI lineage: Archaea > Methanobacteriati > Methanobacteriota > Halobacteria > Halobacteriales > Natrialbaceae > Natrinema > Natrinema salifodinae. Next base: position 247,893 of record NZ_FOIS01000004.1, read on the forward strand.
CGGGCCGTTGTCGTGCCAGGTCTCGACGAACGAATCGGCGTCGCCGTCGACGTCGCGGAAGTGAACGAAGTTGATCCGGTCGCCGAAACGCCGGATCGTCTCGGGGACGTCGACGCCCATCGCCGCGAAGTTCCCCTGGCAGAACGTGATCCCGTTGTGCTCGCTCGGGACGATGTCGAGCACGCGCTCGTAGGCCTCGACGCTATTGATAATCCGCGGGACGCCGCGAACGGACTCCCGCGGCGGATCGTCGGGATGGAGGCCGAGTTTGACGCCCGCCTCCTCGGCGACCGGGACGACCCGCTCCAAGAAGTACTCGAGGTTCGCCCAGAGGTCCGCCGCGGTGATCTCCGGGATGTCGGGTTCCGGACCGCGGCGCATCTGGTCGTTATCGTACGCCGACGTCAGCGACCCGCCGCGGGCCGGCACGCTCGTCGCGGTCCGCGCCCAGCGGACGCCGGCCATCCAGTCGTAGCAGACGACCGAGACGCCGAGTCGCCCGAGGTTGCGCAGGAATCGGCAGAACTCCTCGATCTCCTCGTCGCGACCCGGCGTCCCCAGACGCGTCGCGTCCGTCAGCGGGACGCTGCCCTCGACGACTGCCAAATCGATCCCGGCGTTGGCGAAGCGGTTTTTCCACCGGAGGAGCGTGTCGTAGTCGGACGGACGACGGCCGTCACCGATCTCGAGGGTGTGGACCACGGCGCTGGTGACGCCGACCTGCGTGGCGAGATCCCACCGCTCGTCGGGGTCGGGCGGTAACACGAGTGCGGGTTCCATCGAAATCGTCCGGTGCATCAGTGCGCCCGGTCTTCAGTCTTCCCTCTGCGTGCAGCGGCGGCCGCCGGTCCGCCGAGGTCCGTCGCCTGGCGCGCTGCCCTCCCGCGACGCGATCGCCCATCGGCGCTCACCGTGACACAATGCGCACGCAGGCCGGCCGAGAGATCGATTCGACCAGGCCCGTCGGTTCGAGCCCACCGGTCTCGTCGTCGATCCGAAACCCGACCAGGCGATCGCCGGTCCGATTTGCGGCGAACAGCCGCGACCCGGTCGGGTCCAGCGCGAGGTTCCGCGGCGTCTCTCCGCGAGTCGGCTCGTGGCCACGCGCCTCGAGGGTGCCGTCGTCGCGAACGCCGAAGATCGCGACGCTGTCGTGGCCGCGATTCGAGGCGTACACCCATCGGCCGGACGGGTGAACCTGCACGTCCGCGGCGGTGCTCTCGCCGTCGACGGTCGGCGGCAGGGTGTCGATCGCCTGGCGAGACTCGAGCGAGCCCGACGCCGGATCGCGTTCGAGTACCGTCAGCGTCGAATCGAGTTCGGTACAGAGGTAGCCCGCTCGGCCGTCGGGACCGAACGTCAGGTGGCGCGGTCCCGCGCCGTCGCGAATCTCGATTCCCGAGTCGGGCGCCGCCTCGAGCGAGCCGCGCGTTCGGTCGAATTCGTAGCGTTCGACCCGGTCAGTTCCGAGGTCGGGGACGTAGAGGACGCGGTTCTCGGGCCCGAGAACGACCGAGTGGGGATGCGGGCTCGTCTGTCGGTCCGGGTGCACGCTCGATCCCGAATGTTCGACCAGGGCGGTCGGTTCGCCGGGACGACCGTCGTCCGCGATCGGAAGGACGGCGACGCTCCCGCCGGCGTAGTGGGCGACGAAGAGAAATCGACCGGTCGGGTCGACGGCGAGGTGGCAGGGACCGGCGTCGCCGCTCGGCTGTCGGTGCAGCGCGTCGAGGGCACCGGTTTCGCGGTCGAATTCGTACGCGACGACGCTTCCGGCGGCCGTCTCGGAGACTGCGTACAGCACGTCCAGATCTGGATGGACGGCCAGAAACGACGGATCGTCCTCGGTGGTGACATCGAGTCGCGTCGCCTGATTCCGGTCGCCGTCAAGCCGGTAACTCGCGAGTCCGGCGGCACCGTCGTCCGTGTACGAGCCGACGAACGCCAACTGCGACGGGTTCATGCGCCGTCGTTCGAGAGCGACTCGCTTCGGTCTTCGGGCTTCAGGCTTCGGTGCTCCCTCGGAAGGCGGGGAAACGGAGTTCGCGGCTCGTCGACGGCGAACGGCGACGGCCCGATTACGAGATGATCGGCGTGAGCAGCGGCTCGCGAGAGACCAGCAGGACCACGTTGTTACTCGCGAAGAGCGCGTACAGGGCCACGACGCCGACCACGAAGGCGACGTCCAGCGGCCGCGGGAGCACGTGGCCGATGACGACGATGACGCCGGCGTAGATGAGCGCCGCGAGGACGACGCCCGGGAGCCCGAAGACGTCGTGCAGGAGGACCGTCACGGGGTTTAGCTCGTACGCGTACGGGACGACGAAGAACATGATCGTCGCGACGAGGTCGACGAACCAGACCCCGTAAAACGCGGCCCGTAGCCTGGCGGTCCCGGGACGGTCTACCAACCCGTCGAACACGTCGAACGAGGGTACGGCCGACATATGCGGTGAGAAGGGCTTTCGGAAGTTAGCCCTGTTACTTGCGGCTTATGGGTGCGTGAGTCTGTAGACAGGATAGTGCTGTGGCGGGACGCGGTCGCTGGTCCGCGGCCCGCGTGGAGCGCCGAACCGACGGTGCGACCGAACCAGTGGAGCACCTGACCCGGCGTCAGTCCCCGGACGAAGAGCGGGAGTCGCCGATACCGCGGCAATCGGACGGTTTCTCCGAGAGGTGACAGTAGCTCAGGAGGTCGTCGTCCTCGACGACGGTCAAGAGAATGTCGCGTTCCGAGAGGTCGTCGTACCGGTCCGCCGAGACGACGAGCTGATCGACGATGGAGTCGCAGTCCTCGAGCAGGATGACGACGTGTTCGCCGTCGACGATTCGGTCGACGACGCCGATGTATCGGGTCGCGCCGTCGGCGCGGCCGCGTCGGGCGTCCCCCGTCGAAGCCGAGGCGGTCGCCGCCGCGACCGTCCCCGTACCGAGGAGGCCGAGCGTTCGCAAGATCGTGCGTCGTGCGGGTCGGGTTCCATCCGACATACCCCCGTTGGCCGCGGGTTCCCTGATAAACCCTGGACCGGTGGTCCGATCGATCCGTCCGACGAGTTCGACGTAATCGGTCACTGCATCGTCAGGTCCGCGTTCAGCCTGGTACTGTTCGCACGCTGAAATCGAAGTTCCGGACGGTGGACCGGCAGCGGTGTCCCGCGGACCGGCGCGCCTGGCCGGTGCCGAAGCGCCGCCGGAGAAGAACGAAGCGGGGACCGGGACGGAAGACGGTGGGTGACCCTGTCGCTACTGATACGCCTGCAGTCCGGTCAGCTCCTCGCCGAGGATCAGCGTGTGGATGTCGTGGGTGCCCTCGTAGGTGTAGACCGTCTCCATGTTCGCCAGGTGGCGCATCGGCGAGTAGTCGGTGGTGATGCCGTTGCCGCCGAGCATCTCGCGGGCGACGCGGGACTGTTCGCGCGCCGTCCGGACGTTGTTTCGCTTGGCCATCGAGACGTGCTGCGGTCGCAGATCACCGCGCTCCTTCAGGTCGGCCAGGCGGTAGGCCAGCAGCTGGGCGAGCGTGATCTGGGTGGCCATCTCGGCGAGCTTGCGCTGTTGGAGCTGGAACCGGCCGATCGGCCCGCCGAACTGCTCGCGGTCAGTGGCGTACTGGCGGGCTTCCTCGAAGCAGTCGCGGGCGGCGCCGACCGCGCCCCAGGCGATCCCGTAGCGGGCCTGGGTGAGACAGGACAGCGGCCCCTTCATGCCGGAGACGTCTGGCAGGACGTTGTCCTCGGGGACGTAGACGTCGTTCAGGCCGATTTCGCCCGTGATGGAGGCGCGCAGGGAGAGCTTCTCGGTGATCTTGTTGGTCGTGACGCCGTCGCGGTCGGTCTCGACGAGGAAGCCGCGGACGGGGTCGTCCTCGGCCGAGCGGTCCCGGGCCCAGACGACGGCGACGTCGGCGATCGGCGAGTTCGTGATCCAGGTCTTCGAGCCGTTAAGGACGTAGCCGTCGCCGTCCCTCTCCGCGGCGGTCTCCATCGCCGACGGGTTCGAGCCGTGTTCGGGTTCCGTGAGCCCGAAGCAGCCGACCGCCTCGCCCCGACCGAGCGCCGGCAGCCACTCTTCTTTCTGTTCCTCGCTCCCGTAGGCGTGGATGGGGTACATGACGAGCGCGCCCTGGACCGACGCCATCGACCGGAGTCCCGAGTCGCCGGCCTCCAGTTCCTGCATCAGGAGGCCGTAGGCCGTCTCCGAGACGTTTGGCGAGCCGTAGCCCTCGAGATTGGGCGCGTAGAATCCGAGCTCCCCCATCTCCGGGATGAGGTCGGTCGGGAAGGTCCCCTCCTCGAAGTGCTCACCGATATCGGGTTTGACCCGTTCCTCGACGAAATCCCGGGCCGTATCCCGAATCAACCGTTCTTCCTGGCCTAAGTCCGCCTCGAGCTGAACGAAATCCAGCATACGTGAACGTCTCCCAACGGCACAATAGGCATTGCGATACACATTATCACGCGAAGACGAATCGAACGGACGGCACCGATCGGCGGACCCGCCCACCGCTTCGATCGTCCGAACGCCCCCGCGGCCGAGTGCGTCGTCGGGCCGTCGCGGCCGATCGCCGACCGCCGACCATCGACGGTCAGCCGCCGCTCTGTTTTCCATCGTGGACGTTGTAGCCCCAGATAGATTAACAAACGAAAAAGTAGCGCACAGCCGAAGCTACTTTGTAAGACGACCACAAGCAGACTACTATGGCGTTCCAGCTATCGGCCGAACACGAGGCGATTCGCGACGCCGTCCGCGAGTTCGGTGAGAACGAGATCGAACCGGTCGCCGAGGAACACGACCAGGCGGGCGAGTATCCCGAGGAGCTGCGAAGGAAGGCTGCCGAGTACGACTTCGTCGCGCCGAACATCCCGATCGAGTACGACGGGGCCGGGATGGATAAGCTCTCGACGACGATCGTCACCGAGGAGCTCTGGCGGGCCGATCCCGGGATCGGATCGGCCGTCGGCTCCGCCGGTTTCGGGACGGATATGATCGTCGAGTTCGGCGACGAGTGGATGAAAGAGGAGTGGCTGCCCAAGATCGCCAACGGGGAGGTGGCCTCCTGTTCGATGATCTCCGAGCCCGCACACGGCTCGAACGTCGCGGGGATCGAGACGGTCGCGGAGAGGGACTCCGCCGAGGAAACCTCGGCTGATCCCTCGGAACTCGAGGCTTCCGAGGACGGCGACGAGTACGTCCTCAACGGCAACAAGATGTGGATTACCAACGGGACCGTCGCGGACGTGGGCGTCGCGATGGCCAAGACCAGCCCCGGCGAGGGCCACCGCGGCATCACCGCGTTCCTCGTGCCGATGGACGCCGACGGCATCCAGACCGAGAAGATCGACAACAAGCTGGGTATCCGCGCCTCCGACCTCGCGGAGGTCATCATCGACGACGTCCGCGTCCCCGCCGAGAACGTCATCGGCGAAGTCGACCAGGGGTTCTACCAGCTGATGGAGTTCTTCGCCTCCGGGCGCACCAGCGTCGCCGCCCAGGCGGTCGGCGCCGCCCAGGGCGCGCTCGACGCCGCCATCGAATACGCGAACCAGCGCGAGCAGTTCGACCAGAAGATCTCGGAATTCCAGGCCATCCAGCACAAGATCGCCGAGATGGCGACCAAGGTCGAGGCCGCCCGCTCGCTGACCTACCGCGCCGCGACCCAGGTCGAGCAGAACAACCAGGACGTCGCCGCGCAGTACTCGAGCATGGCAAAGCTGTTCGCCTCCGAGATCTCGGTCGAAGTCGCCGACGAGGGCGTGCAGGTCCACGGCGGCTCGGGCTACGTCACGGACTACCCCGCCGAGCGCTACTACCGCGACGCCCGCATCACGAAGATCTACGAGGGAACCAGCGAGATCCAGAAGAACATCATCGCCGACCAGATTCTCTGAGCGATTCGGCGACGGACCACGCTGTATACTCCGCATACAATGTTTGTTCACATACAATTAAGATCCGCTGGTTCGTAGCTGCGGGTACCCGAGGCGGGTCGACCGCCCGACGAACGGCCGTAGTATCGGGTCTGCACTGAATTCCCCGCCCCACCACACCACCGTCCACTACCATTCGCCGTTCCTCCATCCGCGGTCGCAGTTCACAGCGGCAGTTCTCCCGAAGATCGTCGACGGAAAGAGGCACCGCTCGCGGCGAGGCGACCGACGCCCTCCAATCTGTGATGATTGTTCGAAAAGGAACGCTTTTGCCCGTTTCCGCTGAGGCTCGACACATGCGAATTGCAGTCCTTGGAGCCGGGAGTATGGGTCACGGGATCGCCCAGGTGTCCGCGATGGCGGGCCACGACGTCATCCTTCGAGACATCGAGACGGGCTTCGTCGAGGACGGCCTCGACGGGATCCGCGAGAACCTCCAGGGGGGCGTCGACCGCGAGAAACTCACCGAGGCGGAACTGGAGGAGACCCTCGAACGGATCGAGGGAACGACCGACCTCGCGGACGCCGTCGCGGACGCCGACCTGGTCGTCGAGGCGGTGCCCGAGGACATGGACCTGAAGCAAGAGGTCTTCGCGGACGTCGAAGCGGCCGCCGACGAGGATACCGTCATCGCCTCGAACACCTCCTCGCTGTCGGTGACCGAGATGGCCAGCGCGCTCGAGCACCCCGAGCGGGCCGTCGGGCTGCACTTCTTCAACCCGCCGCACATCATGGATCTCGTCGAGATCGTGATCGCCGAGCAGACCGCCGAACGAACGGAAGAGTTCGCCGTCGACTACGTCCGAGGGATCGACAAGACGGACGTCGTCGTCCGAGATACGGCCGGCTTCGCTACCTCGCGGCTCGGCCTGGCGCTCGGCTTGGAGGCGATCCGGATGGTCGAGCAGGGGGTCGCCAGCCCGGCGGACATCGACGAGGGGATGGAACTCGGCTACGGCCATCCGATGGGCCCGATCGAGCTGACGGATCACGTCGGCCTCGACGTGCGCCTGCACATCGCCGAACACCTCCGCGAGGAGTTGGGCGAGCGGTTCAAACCGCCCCAATCCCTGCGCCGGAAGGTCCGGGCGGGCAAGCTCGGCAAGAAAACCGGCGAGGGGTACTACGTCTGGGAGGACGGCGAACGCGTCGGTACGAGCGGCGACTGGGGACAGGGTAGTACGCAGGGTGACGCCAATACGTGAACTCGCCGATAAGTACGAGCCACACCGCTTTCTGACTCGGTCACCGCCACCTCTTCCCTCGTCGGCGTCGATACCGATGTTCGGCAATGCGGACCCTTTTAGCCGCGTGTGAGCAAGGATCAGGTATGTCCTTGGAGCCGAGCGCCGACCCGGCCGCCGACCGGCGCGCGAATTACGACTACCGGAGCGACGAGGTCGATCGCCCGGCGCTGGTCGCCGACATCGAGGAGGTCGTCGACTGCGAGGTCCGCGGCGACTCCTACTCGCGGGAGCTGTACGCGACCGACGCCAGCGCCTACGAGATGACGCCGATCGCCGTCGCCTTCCCGCAGTCGACCGCCGACGTCGCCGGCATCGTCGAGTACTGCGCCGAGCGGGAGATTCCCGTCCTCCCGCGGGGCGGCGGCACCAGCCTGGCCGGTCAGACGGTCAACCGGGCCGTCGTGCTGGACTTCACCCGGTACATGAACGACATCCTCGAGATCGATCCGGACGCGCGGACGGCGACCGTCCAGCCCGGGACGATCCTCGGGACGCTGAACGAGGCCCTCGATCCCCACGGCCTCAAGTTCGCCCCCGACCCCGCCTGGGGCGATAAGAGCGCCATCGGCGGCGCGATCGGCAACAACTCCACCGGCGCGCACTCGCTGCAGTACGGCAAAACCGACGCCTACATTGAGGAAGTCGAAGCCGTCCTCGCCGACGGGACCGTCACCCGCTTCGGCGAGGTTACGGTCGAGAAAATCGCCGAGCGAGCCGATCCCGACGGGGACCTCGAGGGACGGATCTACGCCGAAATCGATCGCATTCTCGAGGAAGACGCCGATCGCATCGACGAGGCCTACCCCGATCTCAAGCGCAACGTCTCCGGCTACAACCTCGATCGCCTGGTCGCCGAGGCGCGCGGCGACGAGTTACCGGGCGGAGAGGCGACCGGCGAGCCCGGCACCGTCAACCTCGCGCGGCTGCTGGCCGGCAGCGAGGGGACGCTCGCGGTCGTCACCGAGGCGACCGTCTCGCTCGAGCCGGTGCCGGAGACGAAGGCGGTCTCCCTGCTGTGCTACCCCGATCTCCACGAGGCGATGCGGGACGTCGAGCCGATCCTCGAGCACGATCCCGCGGCGGTCGAAGTGCTCGACGACGTGCTGATCGACCTGGCGCGGGACACCGCCGAGTTCGGCCCCGTAACGGAGATGCTCCCCGAAGGAACCAATGCCGTCCTCTTGGTGGAGTTCTACGCGGAGGACGCCGACCAGGGAAGAGAGCAGGTCGCCGGGCTGCTCGCGGACCGCGTGCCGTCGGCGACGCCGGAGGGAGAGCCGGCCGACGACGCCCCCGCGAGCGACGCCGAAACGCTCGCAATCGAAGCGCTCGAGGCCTACGACAGCGCCCAGCGCGCCAAGCTGTGGAAACTTCGCAAGTCTGGCCTCCCGATCCTCCTCTCGCGGACGACCGACGAGAAGCACATCTCGTTCATCGAGGACACCGCGATTCCGCCCGCGAAGCTCCCCGAGTTCGTTGAGGGGTTCGAGGAGATTCTAGAGGACAACGGCACCTACGCGAGTTTCTACGCCCACGCCGGCCCGGGCGTGCTCCATATCCGTCCGCTCGTAAACACGAAGACCGAAATCGGACTCGAGCAACTCCACGGCATCGCGGACGGCGTGACGGACCTGGTGGTCGAACTCGGCGGCTCGGTCTCCGGCGAGCACGGCGACGGCCGCGCGCGCACCCAGTGGAACCGCAAGCTCTACGGCGAGGAGCTCTGGGAAACCTTTCAGGACCTCAAGACCGCCTTCGACCCCGACTGGCTCCTGAACCCGGGCCAGGTCGTCTTCCGCGACGACGACCCGACGGACCTCCGGGAGCACCTACGGTTCGATCCCGACTACGAGTTCGAGGCCGGCTTCGAGCCGACCCTCGAGTGGGAGAACGAGAACGGCATGCAGGGCATGGTCGAGCTCTGTCACGGCTGCGGCGGCTGTCGCGGCCAGCAGTCGACCACCGGCGGCGTGATGTGTCCGACCTACCGGGCGAGTCAGGAGGAGATCACCGCCACCCGGGGCCGGGCGAACGCGCTCCGCCAGGCGATGAGCGGCGACCTCGATCCCGACGAGGTGGCCACCGACGAGTTCATCGAGGAGGTGATGGACCTCTGTATCGGCTGCAAAGGCTGTGCGATCGACTGCCCGAGCGAGGTCGACATGGCCAAGCTCAAAGCGGAGGTGACCCACGAGTACCACCGGCGCAACGGCGCGAGCCTCCGCGATCACCTGTTCGCGAACGTCTCGACGCTGTCGAAACTGGGCTCGCAGTTCGCACCGCTCTCGAACGCGCTGCCGAAGCTCCCGGGGGCGCGGAAACTTCTCGAAGTGGCCGTCGGTATCGACTCCGACAGGCCGCTGCCGACGTTCCACGCGACGACGTTCCGGGATTGGTTCGAGGAACGAGGCGGCACGGCCGCCTCGAAAAAGCGAGCGGCGGCGGCGAGAGCGGAGCGCGGCGGTGCAAACGTCAGCGAGAGCCAGGCCGAGCGCAAGGTCGTTCTCTATCCAGACACCTACACGAACTACAGCCACCCCGAGGCCGGCAAGGCGGCCGTCCGCGTGCTCGAGGCCGCGGGCGTCCACGTCGCGGTCCCGGACGACCTCGGCGACACGGGTCGGCCGGCGTTTTCGAAGGGATTTCTGGAGAAGGCCAGGAAGGCGGCCCGCGAGAACGTCGACGCGCTCGCGCCCCTGGTCGAGGAGGGATGGGACGTGGTCGTCATCGAGCCCTCCGACGCGGTCATGTTCCAGGGCGACTACCTCGACTTGCTCTCCGCACCGGCGGCCGAGACCCTCGCCGACGCGACCTACGGCGTCTGCGAGTACATCGACACGTTCCGCCTGGACGCGGAGCTCGAGTTCGACTCCGCGGCGGTCAAGCAGGACCTCACCTATCACGGCCACTGCCACCAGAAATCGGTCGCGAAGGACCACCACGCCGTCGGCGTGCTCCGGCGGGCCGGCTACGCCGTCGAGCCACTCGACTCCGGCTGCTGTGGCATGGCCGGGAGCTTCGGCTACGAGTCCGAACACGCCGCCATGAGCGACGCGATCGCCGACATCCTCTACGACCAGGTCGCAGCGAGCGACGGCGACCGCGTCGTCGCTCCCGGGGCCTCCTGCCGGACCCAACTCGAGAACCGGCCCGGTGCGCCCGAGGAGCCCCCGACGCCGATCGAACTCGTCGCCGAGACGCTCGCCTGACGAGATCCGGTCGACGGCCGTCGCATCTGCGGGGTCGACCGGCCGCTCGAACTCACTCGCACCGCGCGGCGACAATCAGACAGTCATCGTCCCGGTTCCCCGCACAGTCCGTCGCGTCGTCGCAGTCCACCACTCGGACCGCGTCCTCGAGCGCGACCAGGCGGTCGGCGAGCAGTTCTCCCCGATCGGTCAATCGGTAGTTCGTCGTCGGTGGACTCGTATCGCGGACGGTTCGGTCGACCAGGCCGTGACACTCGAGTTCCGAGAGCCGACGCGAGAGCGTCGCCGCGCCCAGCCCGTCGATCTCGTCTTTCAGTTCGTTGAACCCGTACCCGCGGCGCCGCGCGTACAGCGCGCGGAGCACGTGACCCGTCCACTTGGCACCGAGGAGGTCGCGCAGCGAGTGCCAGATCGGCTGCCAGTTCTCGTCGGCCATGAAACCACTAGTCGTCGCGTAACGATACGAGTATCGCGCGTATGCGAAGCGCAGGGAGAAGAGAGTTTCAGCGGTGAAACCAGCTATCTGTCACCAAACTGCCTAGTATAGGCTCTCTCGACGCGTAGCGTGAACCGATGACACCAGAAACAGACGCGCGCGCCCATCCCAACGTCGACGTCGAAACGATGTCGCCCGACGCGTACCGGACGCGGACGCTTCGCGTCGATTTTCTCTTTCTCGACAGGAACGACTGTGACCGCTGCAGCGGAACCGAAGACTCGCTCCACCGGGCGATCGATCGACTCGCGCCGCTGTTCGACGACCTCGGCGTCGAAATCGTCGTCAGAAACGTCCGCGTCGAGACCGCGGCGGACGCGCGACGGACCCGCCTGGCGAGTTCGCCGACGATCCGCATCGACGGTCGGGACGTGCAACCGGCGATCGACGAGAGCCCGTGTAACTCCTGTAGCGACCTGTGCGGCGGGGAGACCGGCGTCGACTGCCGGACCTGGTTGTTCGACGGCGAACGGCACTCGCGGGCCCCGGTCGCCCTCCTCGTCGACGCGCTTCTCCGGGCCGCGTTCTCGGACCGGTGGGAGCGATACGGAACCCGCGAACGCGACGCGGAAACAGGTGACCCCTATCGACTCCCGGAGAACCTCCGAACGTTCTTCGAAGCCACAGAGCGCGGCCAGGGCGGTGAAAACGAGACCGAACCCTGCTGTTAGCCCCGCGTCGCGTCGACCGGCACGAGCAGCTCGTCGTCGAACACCGCCCGTTCGAGCGAGAGCGCGCCGGGCCCGCTCAACACGAGGGCGACCGCGACCAGAAAGAGAACCAGCGTGTACTCGAACCCGCCGTCGCTGGCGACGAAGCCGTTGGGCAGGTGGACGAGCGTCGTCGCGACGAACATAATCGCCGCACCCACCGCCGCCGCGTAGCGCGTGAGCAGTCCCACCAGCAGCAACAGCCCGCCGCTCGCCTCGGCCAGCGCGACGCACCAGGCGACGACCGTCGGGGCGGGCACGCCGAGCGACGCGAGCGTGCCGGCGAACTCGCTCATCGCGGTCGCCTTCGGCCCGACGGTGAACAGTTTCCCGACGCCGGCGACGGCGAGGGCGATCCCCAGCGCGAGTCGGAGAACGACCGGATTCCATTGCGTTCCGCCTGCGGCTGTCGAACGGCTCATATGTAGCGTTCGACACGGTATGAAATAATAACGTTTCGGATGGCGATAGCGATCGGAAACGGGGTTCTGTATCGAACGGGCGGGAGCCGAAACCGGCCTCGGAATCCGGTGGAGCGCCGGTTCGCGGAGAAATCGGCGTCGGGTTCGCCGCCGTCAGCGACCGACCAGGTCGTCGTAGCGCGCGCCGGTCTGCTTCAGCGTCTCGGTGGAGTAGAGCCGCTCGTGGTCGACGGGGAGGTAGTCGGCGGCCAGTTCGTCGATCTTCTCGTCGACGGCCTCGGCGTCGCGGCCGTGGATCATCGTGAACAGGTTGTACGGCCACTCCTTGTCGGGTCGGCGGGGGCGATGGTAACAGAGCGTGACGTAGGGGAGGCCGCCGGCACGCTCGCCACGTTCGTCGAGTTCGGCGTCGGGCACGTCCCAGACGACCATGCAGTTGGCGTCGAAGCCGGTGACGACGTGGTTGATCACGCAGCCGACGCGCTTGAGACAGCCGTTTTCGAGGAGGCGGTCGATAGCTGCGAGCACGTCATCGACGGGGTCGCCCAGGCGCGCCGCGACGTCGCGGTAGGGCGTCTCCGAGAGCGGAAAGCCGTCTTGGATCTCGAGCAGCAGGTCGGCCTCGAGTGGGGTGAGGTCGCCCGTCGCTTCCTCGCTGATCCGGGTCGCGGAGGAGTCGGTGCGCGCTTCCAGGGACTCGCGTGCGAACCGGTCGGCGTTGACGACGGGAAACTCGAGGTCGATGTAGTAGTCGGTCAGCATCGGCAGATCGAGGACGGCACAGCCCGTCCGCGCTTCGATCTCGGCGAGGATTTCGTCGCGGGTCCCCCGCGAGCCCGCGGTGACGACGAACCACATGTTCCACTCGTGGTCGCGAGCGTAATTGTGATTGACCTGCTGGTACTCGTTGACGACGGCGGCGATCTCGTCGAAGCGATCCTCGGGGGCCCGCACCGCGGCGAGGGTCGACGAGCCGATCACGGGCGGGTTGAGGACGGCCCCGAACCGGCGGACGACGCCCGCACTCCGAAGGGCGCGAACGCGCTCGATCGCAGCCGACTCGTCGATGCCGAGGTCGGCGCCGACGCGACGGAACGGGCGCTCTTCGACCGGAAAGCCGCTCTGGTAGCCGTCGATCAGCGCCGCATCCACGTCGTCGATGGCCTCGCGCCAGTCCCCCGACAGGGTGCTCATTGATGGTCCTAGGGAGAAGGGCCCCGTATCGTTTTCGGGTCCAGCCGATCGGCTGCAGATCGGCTTCGAATTCGGCGGTCGACGGGCAGTATTCCCCGTACGACGGACCGACGGATACCGGAAGCGGGGGGTTTTTGCACCGGCCGTCCGAACGAACTGATATGGCGCAGGCATCCCAGGAATTCGGTGAGTGGCCGCTGAAACGGTTGATGACGGAAGTCGTCGGTTCCGGGCCGAAGTCGGCCGACGACATGAACCGCGACCAGGCGCGCGAAGCCATCCAGCGCATCCTCGCCGGCGAGCCCGACGAGACCACCCTCGGCGCGTTCTGGCTGGCCAACCGTTGGAAGCGCAACAATCCGGAGGAACTGGCGGCCTACACCGACGTCATGCGCGAGGAGTCGGTCGTCACCGCCGAGCCCGAGGCCGATCCGGTCGACTGCGGCGCGAACTACGACGGCAAGCATTCTTCCGCCGTGCTCGGCGTCGGAGCCGGCATCGTCGCCGCCGCGGCGGGCACCCCGGTCGTCGTCCACTCCGGCGACCGCGTGCCGACCCAGAAGGCCACCGCGTACAAGCACGTCCTCGACGAACTCGGCGTCCGGACAGAGCTCGCCCCCGAGGAGAGCGCCGAAATGGTCGACGAGACCGGCTTCGGCTTCTACTACCAGCCCGAGTTCAACCCTGGCATCCACGACCTGTACGACCGGCGCGACCAGATGGGCGTCCGCACGTTCGTCAACACCGTCGAGACCGTCGCCAACCCCGCGAACGCCGACGTCCACCTCGGCTCGTTCTACCACCTCGCGTTCGCGAAGAAGATGACCGATCTCATCCGAGAGAGCGACGAACTCGACTACTCCCGCGCCATCTTCTTCCAGGGCATGGAGGGCTACGACGATATCCGACCCGGCTACACCAAAGTAGCCGAGTGGGACGAGGGCGAGGACCTCGAGGACTACGAGATCGAGACCGCCGAGTACGGCATGGAGATGGAAAACGAAGACCTCGAAGTCGACGACGTGACCGCCGACTCCGCGGCGATCACCGAGGAGGCACTCGCCGGCGACCGCGAAGACGACTTCGCCGACGCGATCGCGCTCAACGGCGCGTTCCGCATGTACGCCCGCCAAGACGTCGATAGCCTCGAAGAAGGGCTCGACCGGGCCCGTGAGGTTATCGCCGACGGCAGCGCCGAAGCGGTACTCGAGGAACTGCGCGACTTCTAACCGGCCGTCTCCTCGATCGGCCGATTCGATTTTCATAGTTCGGTCCGCCAGGCGACCCGAGGACTGGCTCGACGACCCGCGACGTGACGCGAGCGACGACAGCGTGACAGCGCTGACAGCGGCGATCCGCGACGACAGTAGGCTTTTGACGGCGCATCGGGACGTGAGACCATGCGACTCGATTCGGTGCGGATACTCGACCTGACGCGCCTTCTCCCCGGACCGTACGCGACCCAGCTGCTCGCCGACGCGGGCGCCGACGTGGTGAACGTCGAGGACACCGACGCGGGCGACTACGCCCGCGACATGCCGCCGACCACCGAGCGCGGCGTCGGCGCACTCTTCGACGGCGTCAACCGGGGCAAGCGAAGCGTCGCCCTGAACCTCAAGCGCGACGAGGGAAAGCGGGCGTTCTACCGCCTGGTCGAGTCGGCCGACGTCGTCGTCGAGGGGTTCCGGCCGGGCGTCGCCGAGCGCCTCGGGATCGACTACGAGACGCTCACCGAGTACAACGCGGACCTGGTCTACTGCTCGCTGACGGGCTACGGGCAGACGGGGCCGGACGCCGAGCGGGCGGGCCACGACCTCAACTACGTCGGCGTCGCCGGGCTACTCGACATGACCCGCGAGGACAAGACGTCGGCGCCGCAGATGCCGGGTTACCAGATCGGCGACCTCGGTGGCGGGCTGTTCGCGGCCTTCAGCATCGTCGGCGGGCTTCTCTCACGAGAACTGGGCCACGGCGGCGAGTACGTCGACGTGGCCATGACCGACGTGGTCGCCTCCTTCGGGCAAGCGATCGCCCACCGGGCGCTCACCGGCGACGACCCGCGGCCTGGCGAGACCGAACTCACCGGAAAGTACCCCTGGTACGATATCTACGAGACCGCCGACGGGCGCTACGTCACCCTCGCGGCGCTGGAGCCGAAGTTCTGGCGCGCGTTCTGCGAGGAGGTCGATCGCGAGGACCTGATCGACGCTCACGGGAGCGACGATCCGGCCGAACTCGAGGCGCTCCGCGAGGAACTCACGGACCTGTTCGCGACCCGATCGCGGGACGCCTGGCTCGACGCGCTGAGCGACGAGACGACGGTCGGCCCGGTCTGTACGCCGGCCGAGACCGTCGAACATCCCCAGATCGAGGCCCGAGGCCTGGTCGAGCGACACGACGACGCGCCGCCGCGGATCGGTTTTCCAGCGGAAGGATCGAATATCCCGGAGCCCCGCGACGAGTCGGTGCCGGCCCACGGGGAACACACCGACGAACTGCTCGTCTCGGTGGGGTACGACGAGGACGAGGTCGCTGCCCTCCGCGAGGCGGACGTCGTCCGCTGACGGACCGCGCTCGTCCCTGCTCGTCCCCGCTTGTCCGGACCAGGCAACCGGTGCGGGAGCTCTCGAGACGCAACCTCTATTTCGTGTGGGAGAATATCCCAACCACACAGTATGAACTCCGCAGTCATCGTCGACGCCGTCCGAACGCCCTTCGGAAA
Source organism: Natrinema salifodinae (assembly GCF_900110455.1). Classification (NCBI taxonomy): domain Archaea; kingdom Methanobacteriati; phylum Methanobacteriota; class Halobacteria; order Halobacteriales; family Natrialbaceae; genus Natrinema; species Natrinema salifodinae. The sequence continues at coordinate 263,820 of NZ_FOIS01000004.1, forward strand.
ACGCGACGGCTCGTTCAGGGACACGCACCCGCAGAACCTGGCCGCCGAGCCGCTCGAAGCGCTCCGGGAGCGCAACGGGTTCGAACCCGAAACGATCGAGGACGTCGTCTACGGCTGCGTCACGCCGGTCGACGAGCAGGGACTCAACATCGGGCGGCTCGCGCCGATGGTCGCCGGCTGGGGCGACGTCGTGCCTGGCGTTCAATTGAATCGGATGTGCGGCTCGGGCCAGCAGGCCGTCAACTTCGCCGCCGCGAATATCATGGCCGGCCAGCACGACGTACTCGTCGCCGGCGGCGTCGAGCACATGACCCGCGTGCCGATAGGATCCGACGACGGCGGGCTGACGGACACCTACTTCGAGCACTTCGACGAGCGGACCCACCAGGGCGAGGGCGCCGAACGCATCGCCGAGGAGTACGGCTTCACGCGCCGAGAACTCGACGAACTCGCCGTCGACTCCCAGCGGCGCTGGAAGGAGGCCTGGGACGAGGGCCGCTACGACGATCAGGTCGTTCCCGTCGAGACGGAACTCGAGGGTGAGGAGAGCGAGTCGCAAAGCGACTCGGACAGTCGAACGGGAAGCGAAACGACCCGCGAGACGGTCGTCGTCGAGCGAGACGAACACCCCCGTCCGGACACCGACCTCGAGACCCTCTCCGAACTGCCGCTGTCGTTCCGCGAGGAGGGCGAGGGGTTCCACCACCCCGGCAACTCCTCGGGGATCGTCGACGGGGCCTCCGCGCTCCTCGTGACGAGCGAGGAGGCCGCCGCGGAGCACGGCTGGGAGCCGATGGCCCGCATCGTCCAGACCGAGGTCGTCGGCGTCGACCCGCTCACGATGCTGACGGGACCGATCCCCGCGACCGAGGGCGTCCTCGAGAAGGCCGACATGAGCGTCGGCGATATCGACTTATTCGAGGTCAACGAGGCGTTCGCCTCGGTCGTCGCCGCCTGGCTCGAGGAGACCGGCGCCTCCTGGGAGGACGTCAACGTCAACGGCGGCGCGATCGCCCACGGCCACCCGCTGGGCGCGACCGGCGCGACGCTGCTGACCAAACTCGCGCACGAACTCGAGCGCACCGGGCAGGATACCGCGCTGTCGGCGATGTGTATCGGGTTCGGGCAGGGAATCGCGACGATCATCGAGCGGGTCTAAGCTCGGAACGACCGACCGAGCGCTCGGACGGTCCTCTCGGCGTTCGGTGAGTCGTGCAGCGTGCGGTCGGGTCGGGACGAGTCGCGCACCTCTGGTTGCCAATTAATGCGATTATAGACCTATAGCTTTACAATGCTGTATCCGGTCGTGGGTGATATGGAATACCACGACTCAGAGAAGGCGAAGGAGGTCGCGGGTCGGGTCGAGTCGTTCATGGACGAGGTCGTGATCCCGCGGGAGCGGGAGGCGCTCCGGACCGGCGAGCCGATTTCGACGGCCGAGATCGCGGACCTCTGGGACCAGGCGAAGGAGCGCGACCTGTTCGCGCCGCAGGTTCCCGAGGAGTACGGCGGACAGGGGCTGGACTTCCGCGACATGCTGCCTTCCTTCGAGCAGGTCGGGCGGTCGCTGCTCGGCGCGCTGGCGATCCGCGCGAACGCACCCCAGGAGGGGAACATGCACACCCTGGAGATGGTCGGCACCGAGGAGCAGAAGGAGGAGTGGCTGCGTCCGCTCGTCCAGGGCGAGGTCTCCTCGGCGTTCGCGATGACCGAGCCAAAACAGGGCGGCGGCTCGGACCCCAAGATGCTCCAGAGCACGGCCGTCAAGGACGGCGACGAGTGGGTCATCAACGCCCACAAATGGTGGACCTCCGACGGACTCGACGCCGACTTCTATCTGGTGATGGCCCGGACCGATCTGGACGCCCACCCCTACGAAGGCACCTCGATCATCCTCGTTCCGCGGGACGCCGACGGCGTCGAGGTCGTCCGAAACATCCCCCACCTCGGCGGCCACGGCATCACCGAGCGCGAGGGCGGCCACGCCGAGGTGAAGTTCGACAACGTGCGCGTCCCCGTCGAGAACACGATCGGCGAGGAGAACGAGGGGTTCCGGATCGCCCAACTGCGCCTGGGCGGCGGTCGGCTCACCCACTGCATGCGTTACTCCGGGATGGCCCAGCGCTCGCTCGAGATCGCGAAGGCCTACCTCGGCGAGCGCGAGGCCTTCGGCTCGACGCTCGAGGAGAAACAGGCGCTGCGCCACCGGATCGCCGACGCGGAGACGCGCCTGCACGCCGCCCGGACGATGGTGCGGCACGCGGCCCGCGAACTCGACCGCAGCGACGCCCGCATCGAGGTCGCGATGGCGAAGATGTTCACGGCCAACGTCACCGACGACGTCATCGACCTGGCCGTGCAGTGTTGTGGCGGCAACGGCATCGGGAAGGACCTCCCGCTCGCGCACTTCTACGAGAACGTCCGCGCCTTCCGGATCGTCGACGGGGCCGACGAGGTCCACCGCCGCACGATCGCCCGCTGGGCGTTCGAGGACGTCGACGAGCGCGAGATCGAGAACGCCCTACAGTTCGACGAGAACCTGCGCATCGACGCCCTCGATGACCGGGAGTGATCGCGCTGTGAGTGTGAGCGAGACCGAGAGCGAACGAATTCGATCGGCCGTCACCGCGGAGGGCCGCGATGCCGCGTAAGTCGCTCGCGGCCCTCGAAGCGATGGTCGGTGACACCCGGATCACTGTCGCGGACTTCCGGATCGAACCGGGCAAGGTTGCAGAGTTCGCGCGGGCGATCACCGCCGACGACCCGCTCTTCCGCGACCAGGCGACGGCCGCGAAACGGGGGTACGACCGCGTGCCCGCACCGCCGACCTACACGCAGGTCGGCCGGTTCCCGCGGTACACGCCGGACGGGATCGAGGGATACGGCTTCGATCTCGGCTTTCGCTCGGAGTACGTGCTCCACGGCGAGCAGCGCTACGAGTTCGAACGGCCGGTCTTCGTCGGCGACGTCCTCGAAGGAACGACCAGGCTGGCGGACGTATTCCAGCGGGAGGGCGGCCGGGCGGGGACGATGACGTTCGCCGTCCTCGAGACGGAGTATCGAGATCAGGACGGCGACCTCGTGCTCACCGACCGGTCGACCGCGATCGAGACATCGGGTGCGGTCGACGACGGGGAGAGCGACGACGCCGACACGGAGCGCGGTGCGGACGGCGAATCGCCGAGCAACGGCGGCAGCGACAGCGACACTGACGCTAATACCACCGACGCGACCGCGTCGAACGGAGGAACCGACGCCCTCGACACCGCGCTCGGTGCTTCGTCGCCCGGCGCGGGCGACCGTGAGCGAGTCCGCGACGTCGAAGCCCTCGCGGTCGGCGATCCCGGGCCGACCATCGTCGTCGAGGACGTCGAACGGCAGGACTTCGTCACGTACGCCGGCGCCAGCGGCGATTTCAACCCGATTCACTACGACGAGCCGTACGCGACCGCGGCCGGCAACGAGAGCGTTTTCGGTCAGGGGATGTTCACCGCCGGCATCGCGTCCAGGGTCGTCACGAACTGGTTCGAACTCGCGGACGTCTCGGCGTTCGGCGTCCGATTTCAGTCGCGAGTCTTCCCCGGGGACACCGTCGTCGCCACCGGCGAAATCGTCGCGATCGATCGAGACGCAGGAACGGCAAAAGCGGACCTCCGAGCGACCACGGGCGACGGCGCGGTCCTGCTCACCGGTTCGGCGACGGTCGATCTCGGCTGATCGTCTCCCCCCGGTTGTTTCCCCGACCGCGCGACCTGGTCAGTCCGAGACCTCCGCGCGCTTGGCCATCATCGCCGCCGCCGTCTCCGCCCAGTCGCCCCACGCAAATCCCACCGCGACGACAAGCGTCCACCAGGCGTAGGTCAGCACGATCCCGGCGTAGACGCCAGGCAGGCCGTACCCGAGCGTGACCCCGGCGAGGTACGCGAAGCCGAGCATGAACCCGAAGGTGCCGGTAAACCGGGCGTAGAAGGGCGTGCGCGTGTCGCTGGCCCCGCGGAGACTGCCCGAAATTGGGAAGAAAAGACCGAAGAACACCATCGAGACGCCGAAGACGCGGGCGAAGTCGACGGCGTACGCGAGCGTGGCCGCGTCGCTCGTGAACAGCCGCGCAATCGGCATCGCGCCGACGACCAGGCCGAGGCCGGCCAGCGAGAGCGTCGCGACGCTGAGTGCCGCGATGGCCAGGCCGGCAAAGCGCGCGTCGTCGGGCCGGCCGTCGCCGAGGGTCTGGCCGACGATCACGCTGGCGGCGACGTTGAAGGAGCGGTACAGCGGACCGGCGAACTGCTGGTAGATGCGCCGGCCGATGTGGTAGGCCGCCGTCACCTCGGTACCGAAGGTCAACAGGAGGGCGTTGAAGGGGAAGTTCGCGAGCGAGGTGCTCATTCCCTCGGCGAAGTTCGGCAGGCTCACGGCAACGAGCTGGCGCGTGATCGTGAGGCTGCGCGGCCGCGCGAACGCCAGGCCGGTCCGCTCGCTCGCGATCGCGGCCGTCATCGCGACGGCTTCGACCGTCCGGCTGACCGCCGTCGCCAGGCCGACGCCGACGATGCCCAGATCCGGGAGGGGGCCGACCCCGAGGCCCAGACCGACTGTCGCCGCGATGTTGATCGCGTTCGCGAGGCCGTTGACGACCATCGGCGTGCGCGTATCGCCGGTGCCCTGCAGCGACCGCGCGCCGACGAGCCCGACGATGCGCATCGGCGCGGCGGCGAAGACGAGCGCGAGGTAGCGCCCGGCCATCTCGACGACCGCGGGCTCGGCCCCGAGCAGGGCGATCAGCGGCTCCGAGATCGCCAGGCCGGCGACCACGAGCGGGACGCCCGCGAGAAAACCGATGAGAAACGCCTGCGTGATCGCCCGATCGCGAGTCGTCTCCGCGCCCCGGCCGGTGTCCTGACTCGAGAGGGCGATCGCGCCGGTCCCGAGCCCGAGGCCGATCCGCAACGGGAGTTGCGCGTAGAGGTCCGCCAGGCCGACCGCGGCGACGGCCGCCGGCGAGAAGAGGCCGGTAACGATCACGTCGACCGTCCGCATCAGCGTGTTGAACGTCTGCTGGATGGCGATCGGCCAGGAGAGCGAGAACGTCCGTCGCCACACGCGTCGCACGCGCTCGCTGCGGTCGGCCATACATCGTTTCGAAGCGCCGGCCGCCGGATTACGGTGTCGGTCCTGGCGGGGAGCGGCGGCTTCGAGAAGGTGTATCGTTACCAGTGTTCGTATTTGATCGCGATTTCGGAAACGATAGATCAGTTTCCCCGTAAAACTATGAACGAATTTATGTAGCAGTCGCTCGATACGTGAGCCATGCGACTCGAAGGGAAGACGGTAGTCATCACCGGTGCGGCGGCGGGAATCGGGCGGTCGACGGCCGAACGCTGCGCCGAGGAAGGGGCGCACGTCATCGTCACGGACGTCGACGTCGAGGGCGGCCAGGCGGTCGCCGAGGCGATCGAGGCAGACGGCGGCCAGGCGACGTTCCACGAACTCGACGTCACCGACAGCGACGAGTTCCACGCGGTCGTCGACGCAGTCGCCGACGCGCACGGGCTGGACGTGCTGGTCAACAACGCCGGGACCGGACACCCGGGCGGCGCGCTGGAGACCCTCGACGACGATATTCGAGACTTCGTCATCGACGTCAACATCAAGGGCGTCTGGAACGGCTGTCACGCGGCGCTCCCGCATCTGAAAGAACAGGGCCACGGCGCCATCGTCAACGTCGGCTCGCTGGCGAGCATCCTCGGGCTGCCGAAGCAGGCGGCCTACTCGATGAGCAAGGGCGCGGTCCTGAACATGACCAAGGCCGTCGCCGCCGAGGCCGGTCCTCACGGCGTCCGCGCGAACGCGGTCTGTCCCGGCTTCACCGAGACCTCGCTGCTCGACCAGTACCTCGAGAGTCAGGACGACCCCGAGAAGGCCCGCGAGCAGATGATCCGACAGTACCCGCTCAAGCGCCTGGCCGAACCGGAGGAGATCGCGGACTCGATCCTCTTCCTGGCCAGCGAGGAGTCCTCGTTCGTCAACGGCCACGGCCTGGTCGTCGACGGCGGATTCTCGGCCTGAATCGTCGGCTCCACAGCGATTCTCCGTCTCAGTCAGCGCTTCACTCCTCGCGAACCAGCGCCACGCTCGCGAGTTGGTCGCCGGCCGTGACGGTCGCCTCGCGGGTAAGCGCGTAGAGCACGCCGTCGCGGTCCGCCCGGGCCTCGTGGAGCGGGTCGTACGTCGTCGGGTGATGGACCGTCCCGATCGGGTCGCCCTCCGCAATGGAGTCCCCGACCGCGATCGAAGGATTCGGCCGGAAGAGTCCGGCGTCGTCGGCGGAGACCTGGCCGAGGTGGTTGCGCGCGACGACCTGGTCGCGCTCGGGGGCGTCGCCGGGGAGGAGATCGAGGTACCGGCAGACGTCGAGCAGCCCGTCGACGCCGTCTTCGACGGCGTCTTCGAGGATCTGCTTGTTGTGCGAGAGTTCGGGCGTGATCGAGGGGATCCCCTCGTCGGCGGCGGCGACCCGGAGCTTCCCCGCGAAGCCGCGCCGGTGCCACTCCTCGGGGGCGTCCTCGTCCGCCTGTTCGGACAGTAGGAGGTCGGTCCCGAAGGCCTCGCCCAGTTCGCGAGAGCGGCGATCCCCCTCCCGGTAGACGACGTGCGGGAGCATGTCGGGACTCCCCGTGTGGAGGTCGACGACCGCGTCGGCGGTCGCGACGTACTCCCAGAGGCGCGCGGCCATCCGCTGGTGGAGGCTGCCGTCCGCGTCGCCCGGCCAGACGCGGTTCATGTTGGGATTGACGCTGTCGAGTTGCTCCGGCGTCGTGTAGGAGACCCGATCGAACGTCAACGGGTTCGCGACGGGGACGGCGATCACGGTCCCCGACAGCGAATCGAGCGGGAGCCGTTCGTGGAACCGCCGGAGGACCTCCGTGCCGTTGACCTCGCGGCCGTGCTGGGCCGCCTGGACGTACAGCGTCGGCGCCGCTCCGGACCCGGAAGCGGACCCGGCCGCGGAATCGGATGCCGATTCCGACTCGCTCCCGCGGTAGGTGTGGACCGTCGTCGTCAGTTCGACGCCCGACGGTAACCGCGCGAGGGTCACCCGGTCGGCCGTGTGCGTGCCGTCGGTCATAGACGCTGCTTTCACGGCCGGCGGTATGTACCTGCGGCCGTCCATCGCCCGTCGGAACCGTCGCGCCAGGCGATCCCTCGGTCGAGACGATCACGACGATGGCGGACGGCTGGGGACCACGTCCCGAGACCACTAGGGTTTTCACGCGTCCCGCCGTCCCGGCGGATATGGGAGACGTTACTGCCACCCTACACACCACCGAAGGGGACATCGAGGTCGAACTCTACGACGAACGCGCGCCGCGGACCGTCGAGAACTTCGTCGGCCTGGCGACCGGCGAGCGGACCTGGACCGACCCCGAGTCGGGCGAGGAGGTCGAGGGCGAGCCGCTGTACGACGACGTCGCCTTCCACCGCATCATCGAGGGCTTCATGATCCAGGGCGGCGACCCGACCGAGACCGGCCGCGGCGGCCCCGGCTACCAGTTCGACGACGAGTTCCACGACGAACTGGGCCACGACGACGAGGGGATCCTGAGCATGGCGAACTCCGGCCCGAACACGAACGGCTCGCAGTTCTTCATCACGCTGGACGCCCAGCCCCACCTCGACGGGCGCCACTCCGTCTTCGGCGAGGTCACTGACGGCATGGACGTCGTCCGCGAGATCGGTAACGTCGAGACGGACGCCAACGACCAGCCGACCGAGCGCGTCGCGCTCGAGTCCGTGACCGTCCACGAATAAGGTTGCGGCGAGGACGGACGATCGACGCGAACCGCCGACTCGACTGAGGATCCGAACCACGGATTCGGTCGGCGACCTGCTCGGCCCGAACCGATTCGGGCCGCGACCGCGAGTCGGAGCGACGTGACGTGCGGACGGAGATGTTTTACGGCCAGCGCTGTACTAGCGGCGTAGAATGGGAGCGTCTTCGCCCACCGACGTGGACCTCCAACGGCGAGTTCGGCGCCAGGAGGTCGTTACCGAACTGAGCCAGCAGGCGCTGGCCACGGCCGATCTCGAGCAGTTATTCTCCGACGCGACGGCGGCCATCGCCGAGACGATCGGTGCCGATTACTGTGGCGTTTTCGAGTTACTACCCGAAGGGGACGAAGGAGTCCTCGAACAAGGTGTCGGTTGGGGCAGCGATCGCGTCGGGTCGGCGTCAGTTCGGATGAACCGTGACTCGCAGCCGGGATATTCCCTTTACGCTGCAGAACCGATCGTCGTCGACGACCTGACGGCCGACGAGCGGGTCGCCGGTTCCGCCCTTCTCAGAGAGCACGACGTCAGCAGCGCCGTCGGTGTCCGTATTTACCCGAACGACGTGGACGCCGACGGCGACGGGCCGTGGGGCGTCGTCGGCGCGTACGCAACCGATCGACGGGCGTTCACCGACGCCGACGCGGACTTCGTCGAGCGGGTCGCAGGCGTCCTCGAGTCGGCCGTCGAGAACCGGCGCTCGAAACGCGAACTCGAAGCGGTGTACGACCGCATCTCGGACGGCTTCTACGCCATCGGCGAGGAGTGGCAGTTCAGCTATCTCAACGACCACGCCCACGAACTCATCAACCCGGACGGGCGGGAGTTGGTCGGCGAGAACGTTTGGGAGGCCTTCCCCGAAGCGCTCGATCGGGACTTCAAACCGAAGTACGAGTGCGCGATGTACGAACAGGAGCCCGTCTCGTTCGAGGAGTACTACCCCGAGCCGTTAGCCGCCTGGTTCGAGGTGCGGGCGTATCCCTCGGAGACGGGGCTGTCGGTCTACTTCCGCGATATCACCGAGCGGAAGGAGCGCGAGCACGAACTCGAGCGCCAGACCCGCCGGTTCGAAGCGATCTTCGAGGATCCGAACATCCTCGTCGGCCTGTTGGAGCGGGACGGCACGGTGCTCGATATCAACGGCACGGCGATGGAGTACATCGACGCCGATCTCGACGCGGTAATTGGCGAGCCGTTCTGGGAGACGCCCTGGTGGGGGGAGGGAGCGGACGCCGACGGAGAGCGCGCCGCGGCGGACGACCGCGATCGCCGCGAAATCGCCGGTAACAAGTCCGACGTGAGGGAGTGGACCGAGCGCGCGGCGACCGGCGAGTACGTCGAGTTCGAGGCCGACCTCACCAGGCCGGACGGGAACCGGTACACGTTAAACGGCGTCTTCCGGCCGGTCACGAACGACGACGGCGACGTCGTCTCGATCATCGTCTCCGATCGCGACGTCACCGCACGCAAGGAACGCGAACGGCAACTCGAGGAGTCGGAGCAGCGCTATCGGACGCTGGTCGAACACTTCCCGAACGGGGCCGTCGCTCTCGTCGACGAGGACCTGTGTTATCGGACCGTCGGCGGCAATCCGATGGACGTGGCCGACGTCACGGCCGCGCAAGCGGAAGGGAAGCCGGTCCGAGAGGCGTTGCCGTCGGTCCTCGCCGACGCGCTCGTTCCGCGCTACGAGGACGCACTCGACGGGGAGGCCGGCTCGTTCGAGATCGAACTCGACGGCGGGATCTTCCGGTTCCAGGTCGTGCCGGTCCGCGACGAGGACGGTGACGTCTTCGCCGCGCTGGGTATGTCCCAGAACATCACCGAGCAGAAAGAGCGCGAGCGCGACCTTCAGCAGTACGAGCGCATTCTGGAGACGATCGACGACGGCGTCTACGTCCTCGACGGGGACAGTCGCTTCCGTACGGTCAACGAGGCGTTCACCAACGTGCTGGGTCGCGACCGGGACGAGATCGTAGGCGAACACGCGTCGACCGTCTTCACCGCGGAGAAGGTCGACCGCGCGGAGCGGCTTCAGCGCGAGATGGTCGAGGGGGGAGCCGACATCGCGGAGTTAGAAGAGCACGTCAAGGCCGCCGACGGAGAGGTTCCGGTCGTGACGCGGTTCTCCCTCTTCGAGACCGACGGCGAACTCGGCCGCGTCGGCGTCGTCCGCGACGTCACCGCGCGCAAGGACCGCGAACGGCAACTCGAGGAGAGCGAACAGCGGTACCGGGCGCTCGCGGAGTACTTCCCGAACGGACTCGTGACGCTATTCGACCGCGATCTCCGGTACGAGCTGGCGGCGGGCCAGGGATTCGATCGAATCCCCGTCGAACCCGAGGATCTCGAAGGAAAGCTGGTCAGCGAGGTCTGGCCCGACGAGACCGTCGCCGAACTCGGGCCGGCGTTCGAGGCCGCCCTGAACGGAGAAGAACGCTCGATCGAACTCGAGTACGCCGACCGCGAATGGGTCATCCATGCCGTTCCGATCACCGACGAGCGCGGCGCAGTGTTCGCCGGGATGACGATGGCACAGGACATCACCGAGCAGAAAGAGCGCGAGCGCTATCTGGAAGACGCCAAGTCCCGGCTCGAAGCGGCGACCGAGGCCGGTGCGGTCGGGACCTGGGAGTGGGACATCCAGACCGACGAGATGGTCGTCGGCCCGTCGTTCGCCAGGACGTTCGGGATCGACCCGGGCGCGGCCCGCGAGGGCGTCTCGCTCGATCGGTTCATCGCGGCCATCCACCAGGACGACCGCGCTCGTGTCGAAGCGGAGATCGAGGACGCCATCGAAACCTGCGGCGAGTACGAGTCGGAGTACCGCGTCTGGAACGCCGACGGCGAACTCCGATGGGTCGTGGCCCGCGGTCGGGTCGAGTGCGACGGCGACGGCACGGCGGTCCGATTCCCTGGCGCGCTCACAGACATCACAGAGCGAAAACGCGCCGAATTACGGCTTCAGCGGACCAACGAGCAACTGGAGACGCTGTTCGAGGTCCTCCCCGTCGGCGTCGTCGTCGCCGACGCCGACGGCCGACTCATTCAGGCCAACGACACCGCCAGGGAGATCTGGGGCGGGGACGTATTCGACGCCGAGTCCATCGCGGAGTACGAGCGGTACCCGGTTCGATGGGCCGACTCCGGCGAGCCCGTCCCGCCCGAGGAGATGACGCTCGCCAGAGTCCTCGACGGCGAGGAAGTGCAGGACCCGGACATCCTCGAATTCGAGACCTACGACGGCGACCGGCGGATCGTTCGATTGGAGGGGATGCCCGTCCGCAACGAACGCGGCGAAGTGACCCGCGGCGTCGTCACGATGACCGATATCACCGAACGGCGTGAGTTCCAGCGGCGGCTCGCGGAGAGCGAGCGACGCTACCGGACGCTCATCGAACACTTCCCCAACGGCGCGGTCGCCCTGTTCGACGAGGACCTGCAGTACCAGATCGTCGGCGGGTCGGCCTTCGACGAGATCGAGGACACTGCCGGGGACATCGTCGGAAAGACCCTCTGGGAGCGGTATCACCCGGAGCTATCTGAGCGCATGGAACCGAAGCTCAGGGCCGCGCTCGAGGGCGAGACGAACGCGTTCGAACTCGCGTTCCACGACCGGGACTGGATGGCGTATACGGTTCCCGTCATCGACGACGACGGCGAGATCTTCGGCGGGATGGTCATGGTCCAGAACATCACCGAGCGAAAGGAACGCGAGCGCGAACTGCGCGAGCGGGAACGCCGCCTCGAGCAGTACAAGGAGTACACCGACGCCATCCTCGACGCCATCGACGACGTGTTCTACGTCATCGGCGAGGACGGCACGCTCCAGCGGTGGAACCAGAGCTTAGCCGAGGTCACGGAGTATACGAACGCGGAACTCGCCGGGATGAGTCCGACGGACTTCTTCGAGGGCGACGACGTGGCGGCCACCACCGAAGTGGTCCGCGAGGGGTTCGAGTCGGGCTCGGCCAACGTCGAAGTGGAGCTGGCGACGAAGGACGGCGACACCATCCCGTTCGAATTCGCCGCGTCCACGCTCGAGGATCCGTGGGGGAACACGGTCCTGGCCGGGATCGGACGCGACATCACCGAGCGGCTCGAACGTCAGCGCGCGCTCGAGGAGTCCGAACGTCGCTACCGGACGCTGACCCAACACTTCCCGAACGGTGCCGTCGGCGTCTACGACCACACGCTCGCCTTTACGCTCGCCGAGGGCGCTGAACTCGGCGAGTCGCTCCCGCCGGCGGATCGGATCGAGGGGAGCCGACTGTCGGAGCTCTTCCCCGAGGGGGTGGTCACAGACCTCGAACCGCTGTGCAGAACAGCCATCGAGGACGGCGAGATCGGGAACGTCGAAATAACGTTCGACGGCCGAACCTGGCGCGTGTGGGCGACGCCGCTGCGCGACGCCGACGGCGACATCTTCGCCGGGCTGAGCTTCGCCCAGGACGTCACGGAGCGCCGGGAGTACCAGCGCAAGCTCGAGCAGTCAAACGAACGCTTAGAACAGTTCGCGTACGCCGCCTCCCACGACCTGCAAGAACCCCTGCGGATGGTCTCGAGCTACCTCCAGCTGATCGACCGTCGGTACGGCGACGACCTCGATGCCGACGGCGAGGAGTTCCTCGAGTTCGCCGTCGACGGCGCCGAGCGGATGCGCGAGATGATCGACGGCCTACTGGAGTACTCTCGGGTGGAGACTCGCGGCGACCCGTTCGAACCGGTCGACCTGAACGACGTACTCGAGGAGGTCCTCGAGGACCTGCAGCTCCGGATCGAGGAGAACGACGCCGAAATCACGACCGAAGAGCTGCCCCGCGTCGAGGGCGACGCCAGCCAACTCCGCCAGGTGTTCCAGAACCTGCTGTCGAACGCGATCACCTACAGCGGCGCCGAATCGCCTCGCGTCCGCGTCGGCGCCGAACGCCGGGGCAACAGGTGGGTGCTCTCCGTCGCGGACGAGGGGATCGGGATCGATCCCGAGGACCAGGACCGCGTGTTCACGATCTTCGATCGCCTCCACAATCGCGAGGAATACGAGGGCACTGGCATCGGCCTGGCGCTCTGTGAACGCATCGTCGAGCGCCACGGTGGCGACATCTGGGTCGAGTCCGAACCGGGCGAAGGGTCGACGTTCTCGTTCGCGCTGCCTGCGGACCGCAGTCGCGAGCAGTGAGCGGACGAGCCGCGACGAGTGCAGGCCGCGGACCGGCACCCGACGGACCCCTCGGGACCCGTAGCTCTGCCAGGGGCAGACCCATTTAGGCTCGGCGGATTCTAGAACGGACATGGTCTGGACAGCCGACGACATCCCCGATCTGGAGGGCCGGACGATCGCGATCACGGGCGCGAACAGCGGCATCGGGCTCGAAGCGACTCGCGAACTCGCGCGCAACGGCGCGACGGTGATCATGGCCTGCCGGGCCACCGATCGCGGCGATGACGCGGCCCAGGAGATCCGCGACGACGTCCCCGACGCCGACCTCCGCGTCGAGCACTGCGACCTGGCCGACCTCGACTCGGTCCGCGCGTTCGCCGACCGGCTCGGGGACGAGAAACTCGACGTGTTGATCAACAACGCCGGCGTCATGGCCGTCCCCCGCTCGGAGACCGAGGACGGGTTCGAGACCCAGTTCGGCGTCAACCACCTCGGGCACTTCGCGCTGACCGGCCTGGTGCTCGACAATCTCCACCTCAACGACGAGCGCGAGTCGCGGATCGTCACCGTCTCGAGCGGCGTCCACGAGCGCGGCGAGATCGATTTCGACGACCTCCAGAGCGAGGCGTCGTACGACCCGTGGAACGCCTACGGTCAGGCGAAGCTGGCGAACGTGCTGTTCGCGTACGAACTCGAGCGGCGGCTGCTCACGGCGGGCGCGAACGCGAAGAGCATCGCCGTGCATCCGGGCTACGCGAACACGCAGTTGCAGTTCCGCGGCCCCGAGCAACGCGGGAGCCGCCTCCGGAAGGCGGCGACGTGGCTCATGAATACGGCGCTGGCCCAATCCGCGGCGGAGGGCGCGCTGCCGACGCTGTACGCCGCGACCGCACCGGACGCCGAGGGCGGCGCCTACTACGGCCCCGGCGGAGTCATGAACATGCGCGGCGCGCCCGAGCGGCAGGCCTCCTCGGATCGGTCCTACGATATCGAGACGGCCAGGCGGCTGTGGGACGTCTCGAGCGAACTGACGGGGGTCGCGTACGACCTGCCCGAGCCGAAGGCCGAAGCGACGGCGTAGCACCGACTCCCCTCCCCTCCCCTAACCGTAACGGGAAAGACGGCCCAGCCGAACTAGTACCTAATGAGCGACGACGGCATTCAGCGCGCGAGCGACGTCGGCTCGTCGGACGCGCCGCCGGTTGAGGAAAAGCCCTACAAGATCATCTTCGAGGCGAACAAGTGCTTCGGCGCGGGCAAGTGCGCCGAGGTCAGCGACAACTGGGAGATGTCGATCGCCTCGGGGATGGCCCAGCCCGAGGAGTACTTCATCGACGAGGAGGACCTAGACCACAACGTCCGCGCCGCGGAGATCTGTCCGGCGAAGAAGGACGACGGCTGTATCCACGTCGTCGACCGCCGGACTGACGAGGAGATCGCGCCGGATCCCCACGGCGACGGGACGCTGAGCGTCGACTGGTAGACGCCGGCGAGCGCGCGCCGTTCCGGTCGCGAGCGGACACCGAAACGCACATCCCACCCCCGCGACAACGAACGACTGCCTTCTGTGCGAGGGTAGCCAAGCAGGCCAACGGCGGTGGGCTTAAGACCCGCTCCCGTAGGGGTCCTTGGGTTCAAATCCCAACCCTCGCATACCAAATTGAACGACTGTGAGAGACGTGTATGCGAGACACGGGATTTGAATTACGCAAGACGCAGCGCGAATGGAGTGAGCGACCGTCTTGAGGTGGTTCAAATTCCGATCCTCGGTCGTCGCACGAATCGCCACCGCTGCATGTGAAACTACGTCGAGATCGCTTCGAACGCGGCAGCACCGCATCGACATCCGTCTTTCCGGCCGATCAGTTGCACGATGTCATCGGAGCGCAGCCACGCGGAATAGACGGCACCGCACTCGTGACATCGCGCGGCTACTTTCACCCGTTCATCAGTCCCGTCACCGTCGGTTTCCGACGACTGTTGGTGACTCGCCATGAACAGACACAGATCGTCCGTCCGGAAGAGGTAGGGGGTTGTATTGACCACTCCGGGAGCACCGACCCGGAGACACCGGAGAGCGGTTCACTCGTCGTCCGGGTGGGTGAACGTCAGCGTACTCGTGATGAGGTTCTCGTGGGCGGCGTGGAATCGCTTCGAGAGCGCCTGTTGGGAGATATTCATTCGGTCGGCCAGTTCGCTCATCGTTACCGACTGAGGCACCTCGTAGTAGCCTTCTTCGAGCGCAGTAACCAGCGTCTCGCGTTGCTTCGTCGTGAGATCGTACTGGGCGCTCGCCATCGGCTGTTCCTGATCCCGCATTCGGTTGAGTACGAACGAAATCCCGTTCTCCTCGCAATACGCTCTGAATTTCGAGAGGCCGTCCCGATCGTCGAACCGAATTCGTAGTTCCCAGTTTTTGTCCCGACCGATCGCCTGCAGGATCGTCGCCCCGAGTTCGACGTACGCGTAGACGATCGTCTCGACGTTTTTCGTCCACTCGGCGCGGTACAATCTGGCCTCGTCCACTTCGTCGATCGAGACGATGTTCGTCACGGAGTCGTCGTCCTCGAACGCCGCTTCGAACTCCGCGTGATCGCCGCCGGTCACCCAGAAGTACGGCATCACCCTGTCTTCCATCGTCGCCACGACCTGCTCGATCTCGACGACCATGTGCGGCGCTTCGGTGAGCGCGTGATTCAATGCAAAGTCGTCGGATTTGACCGAAAATTCCGCGATAATGCTCATACGGCCGGTTCGCCGCCGAACAGGAAAAGCCCGCGGCCGAAAGTCGACGCGACGCTGCGCCGACCGACCCGATCGTCACGGCTCGAACGAGGGTTCGAACAGCGGGTCGCTCTCACTCCGCCTGCGCCGTCTCCTCCGCCTGGCCGAGTCGCTGGACCAGCGCCTGGCGGAGCGTCCGCGGGGACCGCTGTTCGCCGCGGGCCATCACGACGGGGCCCTCGGTGTTGTCGACGATGCTCTGTGGGATCGAGCCGTAGAGTGCCTGTGCGACTGGGTTCGTGCCCGTCGCGCCGACGCAGACCGTATCGTATTCCGTCACCGTTTCG
Source organism: Natrinema salifodinae (assembly GCF_900110455.1). Classification (NCBI taxonomy): domain Archaea; kingdom Methanobacteriati; phylum Methanobacteriota; class Halobacteria; order Halobacteriales; family Natrialbaceae; genus Natrinema; species Natrinema salifodinae. Next base: position 279,879 of record NZ_FOIS01000004.1, read on the forward strand.
ATGAGCGTCTCGCGGACGTCGTCGGCGACGACGACCCGTGAGTCGTACTCGTCGTCGGCGAGGTCGGCGTCCGACGAGACGTCCGAGATGAGCGCACGGCCGATCGTTTCGGGGTCGGCATCCTCGTCCGCATCGGTATCGAGTTCGGAGTCGGGTTCGGGTTGCACGTTCAGGAGGGTCAACGTGCTGTCGGGGAAGGCGCGGTGGAGTTCGCCGGCGCGTCGCGCGGACGCCGACGCGTGGGGGCCGCGGCCAGCCAGCGAGACGATATCGCCTGGTCGCTCGGTCGGATCTTTCACCAGCGTGACGTCGCTGGATGCCCGCTCGAGGAGCGGATCGATCGTCGAGCCGAACAGCACGTCTCGCCGACGGCGTTCGCCACGCCAGCCGAGGAGGACGTGGTCCGCATCCTCCTCGTCGATCACCGACAGGAGCGTTTCGCCCGCGTCGCGGCCCACGATCGCCCGCGTCCGCAGCGGCACGTCGAGGTCGTCGGCCACGTCACGCGCGTTCTCGAGGAGGTGCTGCTGGCGTTCGACGCGTTCTTCCTCGAATTCGATCTGCGCCGGTGAGGTCTGGGGCGGAACCTCGATGACGTTGACGGCGACCAGTTCCGCCGGTTCGGCGCGGCTCGCGGCGCTGGCCGCGGCGTACTTGATCAGCGGCCGTTCGGTCTCCGGATTCGAGACCGGGACGACGACGCGGAATCGGTCTTCCTCGACGTCCACTGCGGGCGTCGGTGCGACCGCCTCGCCGATCAACGTCGTCGAGATTGCCCGGTCCTTCGCGTAGAACTGGTACCAGAGGACGCCGACGAGGACGATCACGAGACCGATCACCTGCACCGTTCGGGCCATCTGGAGCATGACCGCCAGGCAGGCGAGAAAGCCGACGATCGGGACGATCGGATACAGCGCCGAGGGGATGCGGAAGTCGGGCTCGTACTCGTCCGGATCCGCGCGCCGCAGAACGACGACGGCGGCGTGGACGAGCGCGTACGTGATGAGGAACATGAAACTCGCCACGTCCGCCAGCGTGTCGATCGGGAGCGGACCGGCGATGAGCGCGAGGATGACGACGCCGGTCGCGAGGATCGCCCGATACGGCGTTTGGTACCGGTCGTGGATCTTGTTGAGCCAGTCGGTGAGGATCTCGTCGCGGCCCATCGCGAAGTTGACCCGCGCCGCCGAAAGGATCGACGCGTTCGCCGACGAGATGGTCGCCAGCATCGCGCCGGCGATCATGACGAGCGAGCCGACGGTGGCGAACTCGAGCGTGAATCCGGCGACGGTGACCGTCCCGAACGCGCCGGCGGTCTCGGCGGCGACGGTCGCGACCGGAACGTTCGAGTCGGCCAGTTCGGGGACGGGAAGCGTCCCCGTACTGACGAGCATCACGAGGACGTAGAGGATCGTCGGCGTAACGACCGCCGCGATCATCGACAGCGGGAGGTTCCGCCCAGGGTCCTTGATCTCCTCGGCGCTGGTCGCGATCACCTCGAAGCCGATGAACGTCACGAAGACGGTCCCCGCGGTCGCGGCGACGACCGGCCAGCCACGCCCTTCGCGGACGAACGGGCTGAGCAACTCGGGATCGAGGTTCAACAGCCCGACGAGGATGAAGACGAGAATGAGGCCGATGAGCGCGATCACGATCACGTTCTGTAGCGAGCCGGTCTCCTTGACGCCCCGGTAGTTGACCGCGACGAGCAGCGAGGCCATCGCGACTGCCGCAAGGACGACGGGAATGGCGTCCGACGGCTGGCTGAGCAGGTACTGGCCGAAACCGAGCATGTAGAACGCCGTCGCGAACATCAGTCCGGCCCACATCCCCCAGCCGACGATCGTCCCGAAGAAACTCCCCAGCGCGTGGTTGACGTAGTAGTAGCTGCCGCCGGCCTTCGGCATTCCGGTCGCCAGCTCCGAGAGCGAGAGCGCCGCGAGGAGGGCGACGAGCCCGCCGATGACGAACGAGATCATGCTGGCCGGCCCTGCGCTCGCGGCGACGATCCCGGGGAGGACGAAGATCCCCGCGCCGATCATCGTCCCGAGGCCGAGCGTGTACGCCTCGAGGAAGCCGAGATCGCGTGCGAGTTCCTGATCGGACTCGGCCATAGTCACGTCCACCTCTCCCCGACGGCCGGCGCCGGGTCGTAGTCAGTCGTCCACCGACGCGTTCCGGAATCGGGAACGCTATTCATATGTGACTACTGCGATCCCAATCCGAATTAAGTCTACTGACTCGAAACCGAGAGCGCGATCGGATCGGAGGCGGTCCTGCGCGACGAGGCCGCAGAGAACGGCGGCCCGACGGTGAGTCGCGGATACGGCTACGACTACGATTACGACTACGGTGCCGGCTACGATTCGGCCCGAAACGCGTCGAGCGACGGCTCGGCGATACCGTTGCGCGAGACGATCGTGAGGAGGTCGTCCGCTCGAATGCGAGTTTGACCGCGCGGCGTGACCACCTTATCGTCGCGTTCGATCGAAACGACGAGCAACTGATCATCGAGGACATCGTCGTCGCCGGCCTCTGCGAGCGTCATGCCGGCGATCGGGGCGTCGTCTTCGATCGTGACCTCCGCGACCTCGGCGTTTCCGGTCAGACTGATGAAATCGGAGAGCGCGTACGGCGCCTCGTTGTCGGGGCCGAACGGCTGGTAGCTCTGGTAATCCTCGGACTGGACGAGGTCCTCGTCCTCGATTTCGATCCCGAGTGCGGCGATCTCGCGGGCGACGCGGCGGAGATCGCTCGTGTCTTCGCCGACGGCGAGAATGTGGAGGTTCCGACGTCCGGCCATCAGCACGCGCACGTTGATGACGCCCGGAATGAGCCTAGCCTGGTTGGCGAGTCGCTCGCGGGAGTCGACCGGTGCGTGACAGATATACAGGTTCCTGAAGTGGCGGTTCGCCGCCTCGAAGTTGACGTTCGCGTGGTATCCCTGGAGGACGTTCGCCTCCTCGAGTTGCTCGATTCGGTTCCTGACGGTCGCCGGCGAGACCCCCACCTCGTCGGCGATCATCGGCGCGGAGGTATTTCTGGCATCGTCCATCAGGGCGTGGATGATGCGTCGGTTCACTTCGTCGAGCCGAATTCCCATAGGAGCGCTTCTTTCCTGTAGTAAAAGGGTCTGTTCGTTTCGACGTTCCGGACGGTGGGGCCGAGCCGGCGGCCCCATCGATCGGTAATCTGGTATCGGTATATCCTAGTTAAGTCTGCTTTTGATTCAGTAGATAAGACAGGTTTAAGTTTTCGAATGAAAAATTGCCCGAGAGACGTATGATAGCCAACACGAATCGGCCCAAACGCTGCAATCCCGCCGGAGGGAGCGATGACTGACACGATCCTCGCGCATCTACTCGTTCCGGTTGCGAACGAGGACGATGCGAAGGCGACGTGTCGAGAGCTCGACTCGTACATCGACGACGAGACGGAGACGATCATCGTCACCCACGTGATCGAGAAGGCGGAGGGGTACATGGACAAGGCGCCGCTCGAAGCGCGGGAACGGCAGGCCGAAACCGTGTTCTCGATCGTCGAAGACTACTTCGACGACGGCCCTCGGATCCGGCGCGAACTGCGATACGGTACCGACGTCGTCGACGAGATCGTCGCGGCGGCCGAGGAGTTCGACGTCTCGGCGATCGGCTTTACGCCCCGCCCGGGCGGGCGGATCCGCGAGTTCCTGACGGGCGATCCGGCGTACCGACTGCTCACCGAGAGCCACCACCCCGTCGTGGCGTTTTCCACAGACGAGGAGGGTGATCGCTAACGATGTATCTCGTCATCGTCGGTGCCGGAGACATCGGATCGAACCTGATCGAGCGCGCAGTGGGCGACGGCAACGACGTCGTCGTCATCGAGCGGAACGACGAGCGAGCGAACGCCGCCTCCGCTGAATACGACTGCCTCGTCCTCAACGCCGACGCGACGAACCACGACACGCTCAGAGAGGCGGGGATCGAGCGCGCGGACGCCGTCATCTCCACGACGGACGTCGACGCGACCAACATCATGGTGATGTTGCTCGCGCAGGAACACGACGTGCCAAACCTCGTCAGCGTGGTTCACGACCCCGAGAACCTCCCCGTGTTCGAGAAGATCGGCGTCACTTTGATCGAGAATCCGCAGCAGCTGATCGCGGACCACCTCTATCACACGGTCCGGTATCCGAACGTCGGCGACTTCGTCGACCTCGACGACGAGACCGAACTGGTGGAACTGACCGTCACCGAAACGGCACCGATGAGCGGCCAACTCCTCGAGACGGCCACGGAGTCCGGCACGCTTCCGGAGGGGAGTCTGGTCGTCGCGCTCGAACGCGACGGGGAGATTCGCGCGCCGAGAGGGGAGACGACGATCCGGACGGGCGACACGGTGACGGTGTTCACCGACGACGCCAGGCTGGCCGACGCCGTCGCGGCGTTTACCGCTACCGACAGCGAGCCATGAGGGCGCGGTATCCGACGGTCGGACGGGACGTCGGCCGCATCCTCCAGGCCGTCTCGCTGATGCTCGTCGTGTCGGTCCTGATCGCCGTCGGCACCCGCGAGTTCTTCGCCGTCCCCGCCTTCGTCGTCTCCGCCGTCGCGATGGGCGGGGCCGGGACCGCGCTAGCGCGGCGGTACGGGGACGCGCCGCCGGCCGGAAAACTCGAGGCGATGATCACCGCGGCCAGCGCGTGGGCGTTGGTCGGCGTGCTCGGTGGGTTGCCGTTCCTGCTCGTCGCCTGGTCGATCGCGCTCGATCCGTTCCCGGCGTGGGCGAACGCGCCGCCGATGGACGACACGACGGTCGTCTTCCTCTCCCCGCTCGATGCCGTCTTCGAGAGCGTGAGCGGCTTTACCGGGACCGGGCTGACGGTCGCCGCGGTCGAGGAGGAACTCCCCCGGTCGCTGCACTGGTGGCGGTCGTTCACCGAGTGGATCGGCGGCGTCGGCGTGATCGTGCTGACCGTCGCCATCCTCGCGCGGCCCGGCAGCGGCTCCTTTACGCTCTACGAGAGCGAGGCGCGCTCCGAGAAGATCCACCCCAGCATCGTCGCCACGGTCAAAGAGATCTGGAAGATCTATCTCGGCCTCACGCTCGCCTCGATCGGCCTGTTCCTCGTGGTCGGCATGCCGCTGTGGGACGCGATCAACCACGGGATGACCGGGATCGCCACCGGCGGGTTCTCCGTCCACGCGGCGTCGATCGGCCACTACGGCAGCCCCCTCATCGAGTACGCGGTCGTGCCGGTCATGGTCGCCGGGAGTATAGCGTTCCCGATCCACTACCTCATCGTCAACGGCGAACTGGAGAACTTCTACGCGGATATCCAGACCCGCTGGGTGTTCCTCTGGTTCGGAATCGGATCGCTCGCGCTGACCCTGATCTTGGGGTTCAACGGGCAGTACGAGACGCTCGAGGAGAGCTTCCGAACCGCGCTGTTCCAGTTCGTCTCCGCCACGTCGAACACTGGCTTCGGGACGGCGACGATCGGCGACGGCACGGACCGGGTCTGGACGGCCGGCGCGACGCTGGTGACGTGCCTGGGGATGCTCACCGGTGCGGCGGCCGGGTCGACGGTGAGCGGCCTCAAGCTCATCCGCGTCATCACGCTCGTCAAAGGGACGGCCTGGCAGATCGCCGACGTCTTCCAGCCGGACAGCGCGGTCCGACGCCTCCGCATCGGCGAACGGAGTCTCAGCGAATCGCAGGTCCAGCGGGAGTACACCGAGGCGACCGTCGTCTTCGTCCTGTGGGTCGCCTTCCTCGCCGTGGGCGTGGCCGTTCTCCTGCGGACGCTCTCGCCCGAACACCCGCTGGAGTACGTCATCTTCGACGTGATGAGCGCACAGAGCAACGTCGGGCTCGATTCCGGGATCACCGGCCCGAACATGCCCGACCCCGCGAAGGCGATGCTGATCGTCAACATGTGGGTAGGACGGCTCGAGATCATTCCGGTCGCCGTGCTGCTCGGAACCGTCTTCCGGCGGGCGAACCTCTACCGGTGATCGGCGTCTCGGCGGCCAGATGGTGCAGGTGGAACCGTTTCGGCGGTTCGTGCGGTATCGCGAACGATGAGTGACGCGGACGGGAAACGGCACGGCAACGAAAGCGGCTCTCGCATCGCGACCAACCGAACGGCGGTCGCCATCGCCGCCGCCTCGGTGGTGCTCGCGGTCGCCCTCTGGGTCGTCGTCCGACGCGGCCTCCTCGGGGACCTGATCGTCTACGCCGTCGCGATCGACACGTTGCCGCTGGTCCTCCTGTTCGTACTCACCGCGGGGTGGCTCGTCGTCTGGAGTTGGGGTCGCCTGGTGTCGCTGCTCCAGTGAGCGGTCCGGGTCGGATCCGGACAAGTACGCGCGGACGGCGCATCAGAAGGGATACTCCCGCGGCTCGTGCTGGACCGAGACCCACTTCGTGGTCGTCATCTCGTCGAGAATCTGCTCGCCGTTGTACCGACCCATCCCGGACTGTTTCATCCCGCCGAAGGGGACGTGGGGCTCGTCGTTGATCGGCTGGTCGTTGATGTGGATCATGCCCGTGTCGATCCCGTCCGCGATCGCGCGGGCCTGGCCGAGGTCCTCGCTGTGGACCGACCCCGACAGCCCGTGGATCGTATCGTTGGCCAACTCGATCGCCTCCTCGTCGCTCGAGTAGGGGATCACCGGCGCGATCGGCCCGAAATGCTCGTTTTCCGCCGCGGCCATGTCGTTGTCGGCGTCGACGAGCACCGTCGGCTCGACGACCAGGCCGTCGTGGTCGCCGCCGGCCGCGACGGTCGCGCCCTCGTCGACCGACCGCTCGACGTAGTCGAGGATCTGATCGCGTTGGCTCTCGTCGATGATCGGGCCGATGATCGTGTCCTCGTCGGTCGGATCGCCGGTCGGCAGCGAGGCGGCTCGATCGGCGAGCGCGTCCGCGTACTCGTCGGCGACGTTCTCGTGGACGAGGTGACGGTTGATCGAGATGCACGCCTGGCCCTGGTGGAGGAACGAGCCGAAGATACCGCCGTCGACGGCCCGGTCGAGGTCGGCGTGCTCGGTGACGACGTGGACGTTATTGCCGCCGAGTTCGAGCGCGGGCAGGGCGCAGTTACTCGCCGCCTTTTGCGCGACTCGCTGTCCGATCTCGGTCGAGCCCGTGAAGGCGAGGACGCGGGGGACCTCGTGGTCGGCGACGGCGTCGCCGATCTCCGAGCCGCGACCGGGGACGACGCTGAGCACGCCTTCGGGCACGCCCGCTTCCTCGAAGATCCGCGCGAGCAGCAGGCCGCCGGTGATCGGGGTGTTCGAGGCGGGCTTGAGCACTACGGCGTTGCCCGCCGCGATGGCCGGCGCAACCGCCCGCATCGAGAGGTGCAGCGGGAAGTTCCACGGGGAGATGACGCCGACGACGCCGACGGGCACCCGCTCGGCGACGTTCTCCTTTCCCGGCGTGATCGAGTCCATGTGCTGGCCGTCCATCCGGAAGGGATAGCTGGCCGCCTGCTGCATCATTCCGCGCGCGGTCTGCAACTCGGCCTCGCACTTGACCTGCGCGCTGCCGGCCTCGACGGCCAACAACTCGGCGATCTCCTCGCGGTGGTCGCCGACGAACTCGATCGCGGCGTTGACCGCGCCCGCTCGGGCCTGCGGTGGCTGCTGAGCCCACGCTTCCTGCGCCGCCGCTGCAGCCTGGTAGGCCGCGTCGACGTCGTCCTCGGTTCCCGCCGGGATGGTCGCGACCTCCTCGCGCGTGTACGGATTCTCGACCGACAGCGGCTCCCGGCCGCCGACGTCGGTCCAGTCGCCGGCCAGGTACAGCGAGTTCCAGCCGCTCTCGGGGGCGAGTGGCAAGTCCGACTCGGACATACGGCGGGCTATCCCGCGCTCATGGAAAAGGAACACCCGCGCACTCGCAACTGGACCGCACCGACTCCGGGCTCGCGCCGTCGCCGTCGGTTAGGAGAGCCGCCGCGGCAGCAACACCGCCAGCGAGAGGTAGATCACCGTCGTCAACACCAGCGTCACGAGGACGCCGATCAGGAGACTATCCGAGACGAACCGCCAGGTGAGCAGCAGGATGCCTGCCGGCGGGAGCGCGAGCCCGGCCGCCGTCCGGTGGAACGTGCGGACCCGCTCGCTCGGAGCGATCGGTTCGAACTCGTCGCCGTCGTCCGCGGACGCCTGGTCGTCCGCGATGACCGCCGGCAGGAACAGATACATCCCGAGTCCGATCACGAGGCCGACGGCCGCGCCGAAGGCCGCCTCGCCGAAGAGGACCAGGCCGACGTAGGCGAACACCGGCACGTCGACGGCGCCGACGGCGAGCGCGATGAGGTTCGGCGACAGTCCGGCTTCGCCGTCCGACTCCGCGCCCGCGTCAGATGAACCGCTCATACGTGTCCGATCCGAGACGGCCCAGGTTTATTACCGCTCTGTCATGCGCCTGTGCGTTGCCTTGCGGGATCGCGTCGCCTGGCTGCGATCACGCCTGGCCGGATCCGTTTCCGGTCGAATCGCCGTCGCCGTCGTCGACCCGCGAGAGGTACTCGGGCGGGACGGCGTCGGTCGTGTACGTCTCCCGGCCCCGTTTCGCGATCCGGTGGCCGTCCGCGAGCATCGCCGCGGCGTCGACGGCGAGCAGGACGGGATCGTCGGCATGGCGCTGTCCGACGCGGCGGGCCGCCGCCCGGCTCCCGGAGAGGTGGACCTGCTGGCGGTTCATCGGACGAAGCCCCTCCTCGCGGATCGAATCGAGGGTCGCCGGCGCGGTCCCGTGGTAGAGGTCGTCCGGGACCGGCGCGTCAGTCGGTTCGAGGTCGACGTCGACGGAGTGGCCGTACGACGCGCGAACGCGAACGCGACTACCGGCGTCGTCGTGTTCCGCAGCCGTATCAGTTCGGGTCCGCTCGAACCGCCCCTTCGGATCCGTCGCGATCACGGCCGCGACGTGCTCTGCGGTGGCCCAATCGTACGTCCGTTCGACGGCGTCGATCAGGTCGTCGAAGGCCGTCCAGCCGCGCTCGTCGAGTTCGAGGCCGACGTCGTTGGGGAAATGCCGGAGCGCGCCGCTCAGGAACTTCGAGAGGCGGCGGCGCCGCTCGCCCGACAGCAGTCGCGCGCCTGGCGCGTCGCAGGCGGGACACCGCTCGCAGTCGGCTACGAACGCACCGTGGTCGTCGCAGGTGCGAACGGGATCGGTCACGGGTTTACCGATACTCGTCGCTCGAACGGAAAAATTCGCTCGGCGATCCCGGCTCGGATCCGGTCTACTCCGCGTCCTGTAGCTCTTCCTCCGCGCGGAGCTCCTCGCTGGCCTCTCGGACCTCCCGCATCACGCTCGAGATCCGCTCTTCGGCCTCTAACTCCTCCTCGACGGAGAGGTCGACGCCCTCGACTTCCAGCAGGAACTTCGCGACCTCGGTGGCCTCGTACATCACGTCGTCGAGCTCCTCGGCGGTGAAGAAGTCGCACATCGCGCCGTAGAGAAACGTCGCGCCGGCCGTGCGAACTTTGTCCTCGAACGACGATCGGGCCTGGTTGACCGCCTGGGGCGAGTAGGTGTCGGTCATGAAGGGGACCAGTTCAGGAAGGTTCTCGCCGATCTTGGTCATCTCGACGCCGGTCTCGGTCCGGAAGTCCGAACAGAGGCGGGCGATAGCCCACTCGCGAGCGGTGATGTAGGTCCGGTCGCGCAGGAAGTCGTTCACCCGGTCGTACTGGGCGCCGTCCATCTTCTTGAAGCGGGCGTACTTCCGCACGTCCTCGGGGACGTCCGACTCCTGCGGTTCGGGGTCCGGGACGCCGGGCATCGTTCCGTCGCCGTCGCTGTCGCCGGCGGCCGCCGCCTGGTCGCCGTTCGTCGCGGTGTCCGTGTCGCTCACGTCTGCGTCCGTGTCGGTGTCGGCCGCACCGTCGCGATCGGTACGGTCGGCGCGGTCGGCGTCGGACCGATCGACCGTCTCGTTGCCGTCCATGGAGGGCCATTGCCAAACGGCGGGCAAAAGGGTTCCCCTCCCCCGCGACGGGCCGCGATCGGTCCGTCAGAGAGCGCGGCGGAGACGCGTTACAGGTCGAGTCGCGTCGTTTCGTCCCAGGTCCGCTCGTCGAGGACGACGACCTCGTCCTCGCCGAAGACGTAGAGGGAGTCGCCGACGTACATCGCGCGGGCGCCCGGCCCGCCGACGTCGACGTGAGCGACTTCTTCGAGTTCGCCGCCCTCGTAGTCGACGACGTAGCTGGCCTCGTTCCCCGGCATGAAGAACACGCCGTGGGCCTCGTCCTGGAGGAAGGCGGTGTGCGTTCGGCTGACGTCGCTGTATCGCTCGTCGGCGAAGATCTCCGAGTCGAGTTCGATCGGGTCCTCGGGATCGGTCACGTCGAAGAGCGTGGCTTTGGGATGGCGATCCTCCTGACCGACGCCGAGCACCAGGTCGTCTTCGAGGGGGTGGAGGTACTCCGAGAAGCCGGGTAGTTTGAGTTCGCCGTCGACAGTCGGGTCCGTCGGCTCCGAGAGGTCGAGCGTGTAAAACGGGTCGATCTCGCGGTAGGTGACGACGTAGCCCTCGTCGCCCTCGAAGCGAACCGAGTAGATCCGTTCATCGACGCCCAGGCCGGTCACCGAGCCGACCGTCTCGAGGTCCGAGTCGAGGACGTAGACGTCGTTCTCGGAGTCGACCCCGTGAGTCCGAGGGATCGTCGTCGCGATGCGGAGGTGGTCCTCGTGTTCGTCCATCGAGAACTGATTGAGCGGCGTCCCGGGCACCTCGCCGCTCGCGTCGGCGGCCAGGTCGCCCTCGATGTCGATCCTGACGATTCCCGTGGTGGTCAGATTCCGATGATTGGCCGCGGCGTGCTCCCGGACGCCCTCCTCGAACGCTTGGCGGGCCTCCCGGCGCTCGTCGTCGGCCATTCGGTCGTACCAGGCCCGGAGGATCTCGCGCAGTTCGACGCGTTTCGCCCGATCGGAGATTTCGAGGTCGTCGAGCGCCGCGACGCGCTCGCGGGCCCGAGCGTCGAGCAGTTCGGCGCCCGCTTCGGTCCCGAGGAACGACCGCCGGAGTTCGTACCCGGAGGTCGACCGCATGTACGAGAGGTAGATCCCGTTCTCGGAGACGTAGGTCGCCGACAGCGACTGCGAGCCGACGACGCTCTCTCGGCTCTCGAGGGCCCCCGTCTCGGGGTCGACGCGGGCGGCTGTGTAGACGGCGTCGGCGTCCGCGGGCGTCGCGGGGCGAACGACGTCCGTGCACTCGACCGGGTCGTCGCCGTAGGGCGTCATCGGGCACGGATCGCCGCCTGGCCGATCGACGAGGATCAGGTAGAGGTCGCCGTCGTGGAGGCGGGCGGTGTCGATGTCCGCTGCGAGGTCGGTTCGCCACCGTTCTTCGGGCTCGGCGGGGTCGCTCACGTCGTAGCCGGCGGCCTCGTCGTCGCCGAGGACGACGAGCGTGTCGTCGGCCAACAGCAGGTCGCCCGAGAGCGGGATCGAGCCGACGGCCGTCGGATTCGCGGGATCGCTCACGTCGACGACCGACGTCTCGGCCCACCGGGAGGTGTACCGGTAGTCGGCGTAGTAGACCGACTCGCCGTCGGTCTTCAGGACGGCCGGTTCGTCGAGAGCGGCCTCCTGGACGTTCGTCTCGGAGTGTCGCGGTTCGGAGTCGGGAGCGGAACCGCCGTCGCCGCCCGACGGTGCCGTCGCCGCGTCCGACTCGACGGCAGCCGACCCGTCCGCGGCCGTCTCGGTGTCGTCGAGGTCCTCCTCGACCGCCGCGTCGTCGCCGCCGGTTAGAGCGGTTGTAGCCGGCCCGGTCCACGCGTCGTCCGGCCGGCCGTCGAGGTACTCGGCGAAGGCCGCGTCCGATTCGAAGGTCACCAACTCGGGATCGCTCACGCCCTCGATCGGCCTGGCCTCCCGGTCGACGGCGTCGGCAGTGTGCCCGTCGAACAGTCCCGTCAGTCCGGTGCCGACGGCCGCCCCCACGAGCAGCGCCGCGAGGGCGACCGCGAGCAGCCTGGTCCGCTCAGTTCGTGCTGTCATGTCCGCGTAGACATGGGACTGTACTAAGGCGTCGGCGCTAGCTGAAACGAGGCTTTCACCGACCGAATACCGGACGATCGGCCGCTCGGCGGTCGTATAAACGGCTATTCTACCCCTGGCAGTTGTATCGGATTTAAGTTCGTGAGGGACCTTCGGTAGTATATGTCACAGACGCCAGTCGTGGTGAAGGCAGTACGGACGCCCCAGGGGAAAGAAGACGGCGTGTTCGCCGATCTGCGAAGCGAGGACCTCTCGGTGCCGCTGATCGACGAGATCCTGGCCGAGACGGGGCTCTCCGGCGACGAGATCGACGATCTGATGTGGGGCTGTGCCCAGCAGCGCGGCGAGCAGGGGAACAACCTGGCTCGGGTCATCGCCCTGCTCTCCGAACTGGGCGAGAACGTCCCCGCAACGACGATCAACCGCTGGTGTGCGTCCTCGATGCAGTCGGTCATCTCCGCGTCCGACGCCATCGCGGCGGGCAACCGCGACGCCGTCATCGCCGGCGGCGTCGAAAGCATGAGCCGCGTCCCGATGGGCGAGAACACCCAGAACGTCCACCCGCGCCTGGCCGAACTGTACAACATCGGCGAGCTCCAGATGGGGATGACCGCCGAGAAGGTCGCCGAGGAGTACGGCGTCAGCCGCGAGGAACAGGACGAGTACGCCGCCCGCAGTCAACAGCGAGCCGCCGAGGCGACTGAGGAGGGCCGCTTCGACGACGAGATCGTCCCTATCGAGACCGGAGACGGCACCGTCTCCGAGGACGAGGGCATCCGACCGGGCACGACGACGGAGAAGCTCGCCGAACTGCCGACCGTGTTCAAGTCCGACGGCACCGTCACGCCCGGCAACGCCTCCCAGATCTCCGACGGCGCTGCCGCCCTGCTCGTCACGAGCGAGGCCTTCGCGGAGGAGCACGACCTCGAGATCATGGCCGAGGTCGGCATGAACAACGTCGCCGGCGTCGACCCCACGGTCATGGGGATCGGCCCGGTCCCGGCGACTGAGGGGCTGCTCGAGCGCAACGGCCGCGACATCGACGAGTACGACCAGGTCGAACTCAATGAGGCCTTCGCCAGCCAGACGATCTACTCGCGCGACCAGCTCGGGGTCGACCCCGAGATCTTCAACGTCAACGGCGGCGCCATCGCGCTCGGCCACCCGCTGGGCGCCTCTGGCGCTCGTCTGCCGGTGACGCTAATCAACGAACTTCGGCGGCGCGGTGGCGGCCTCGGCCTGGCGACGCTCTGTGTCGGCTTCGGTCAGGGCGCGGCGATCGAGTTCGACGTCAACTGAGGCATCGAGCGCGGGCACGGTACCGCGTTCGGAAGCGAGAAGCAGCGCGGTGTGGGGCGTCCGTCCGCCCCACCCGCCCCATTCTACTCGGTTCGACGCTCCTCCGATCGACCCCGTCGGAGAGCGCGCGGCGGTCGTCGACGATGCGCCGACTGCTCGGTCGGCCCGGACGAACTGCAATCGGGCCGAGCACGACCGTCGCCGTGCGGTGAAACACGGTACGAGAGCGGTAGGGCGCGTTAGAGCAGGTCCCCGAGGCTGCCGTCGAGGACGTCACCGAGCGGATCCTCGGGGATGTCGACGAGCTCGTTGATCAGATCGACGGGCACGTCGGAGTCGTCGGACGGCTCGTCAGCAGGTTCGTCGGGTTCGTCAGCAGGTTCGTCGGACGGGTCATCGGCTGGTTCGTCGGACGGCTCGTCAGCTGGTTCGTCGGTTGGTTCGTCTGGGAGCTCGATATCAATCGGGAGCTCGTCCTCGACGAACTCTTCCGACACGTCGGTCGAATCCTGGGAGACTTCGTTGACCGATTCGCGTTCGATCGTTTCCGAGTCTACTTCTTCGGTCGTCTGGTCCGTTTCGGTCGTTGACTGGGCCGCGACTGTGCCTGCGCCGGCGCTGATCGCCAGCAGGCAGACCGCAATCGCGACGAGGAGTGTTCCGATCCGATTCATTGGTATTCTGCCACGATGGGCAATGACAGTTGCCAGCAGTAGCGGCAATAAATTGACAGAACCGTTCACCGATCGAACGGCAGGTTTCGGCGATAAGACCGGGACAGCGAACGAGCGTAGCGACCGGCAACGGATCGAAAGCCCGCGCCTAGAGACGGGTCCGGATGGCCGTATTGCGACCCTACCGACCGATCGTGTCGAACCGGTTACGAGCGACGGAGACTCACCTATCCATCAGCGCCCGATCTCGGACTCGAGCGGTCACCGGATGGGGGCCGCGGGTGTCGGCGTTTTATATCGGCGGGCCGTACGACGTGGCATGAGCCGACACCTACTGGCGGTGATCGTGGGCATTCCGATCGCCTGGCACCTCGGGCTGACCGCGGTGGCCTACTACGACGCCGGGCGGGTCGGCCTCGAGCCGCCGTGGAAATGGGCGGCGATCACATTCTGTCTCCCGCTGATCGGCTTTTTCATCTACCTGTTCGAGCGCAGCGAACTCTCCTACGACCCGGAGAGCGATCCCTACCGAGGACACAACGTCAACATCCATCCCTCCCGGGCCGACGACACGTCGCTGCCGTCCCGCGAGGACGACCGGGGCTCGGCGGGGGACGGGCGGGAGGAGGGAGACGGAGACGACGCCTGAACTAAATTATAGATGATACGTTTTCTCGGGTCGGCGAATCGGAGACGCCGGCGGCGTCTCTGACGACGCGACCGGCGTTTTACCGGAACGGGTAGGGTTTTTAGCCGGGCGACTGGAGCCCGACTATGGACCGGGTCCGTCTCTGGACGGCCGCGATCTTCCTGTTCGTCTTCGGCGACGCGATGGCGATGCAGGCGCGCGGCCCGATTCTCGCACCGCTCGAGCGCACGTTCGGCGTCTCGGAGAGCGTCCTCGGCCTGGTCGCGCCCGCCGGGACCGCCGGCTTCGTCGTGGTGGTGGTCGCGACGGGGCTGCTCGCGGGTCGGATCAGCGTTCAGCGGACGCTGTTGGTCAGCGTCGTCGCCGTCGCCGTCGCGCTCGTCGCGATGGCGGCCGCGCCCCTGTACGTCGTCTTCCTGCTCGCGTTGCTCGCCCAGGGGGCCGCGGCCGGCGCGTTCCGCGGCGTCGACCGCGTCGTGTTGAGCCACCTTTACGCCGGCCGTCGCGGACGGGTGTACACCGCGTACGCGCTCATGTGGGCCGTCGGCGCGGTCGCCGGACCCCAGCTCGTCAGCGCCGTCCTGGCGGTCGCCGACTGGCGGGCCGTCTTCCTCGTCCTCGTCTTCAGCTTCGTGCCGACCGCCGTCGTCGCCGGCCGCGTCGACCTGCCCGAGATGACCGCCGAGCGGTCGCTCTCCCTGAGCGCGTTCGGGACCCTGCTCCGACGGCCGTCTGTCGTCGGCTCCTGTACCGGGCTGTTGCTCTTCGGCGCCGTCGAGGGAATCATGTTCACCTGGCTCTCCTACTACGCCAGCCAGTTCGCCGCGACGACGACGGCGAACCTCCTGCTTTCGGCGTACCTGCTCGCGTACATCCCTGCCCGATTCGGGTACACGCTCGCCGTCGATCGCGTTCCGTACCTCGCGCTGGTGCTCGCCGTCGTTCTCCCCGCGATTCCGGCGCTGGTCGTCGTCCTCACCGTCTCCGGCCAGGCGGGTCCCGTCCTCTTCCTCGCCGTCTTCGTCGCCGGTGCGGGTCTCTCGAGCGGGTTCCCGATCCTGTCGGCCTACGCCGTCGAGGCCGCCCCGGCGTACACCGGGCCGCTCAACGCGTTGACGACCGGCGCGACCTACACGGGGATCGCCGTCGGTCCGGCCGTCGTCGGCGTGCTCGCGGAGCTATACGGTATCGGCCAGGCGCTGTGGCTGGCCGTCGCCATCGCCGGCGTGCTGTTCGTCACGATCGCGGGCACCTGGCTGTGGACCGGGACGGCGACGGCGCCGACGGTTACGATGGCGTCGGACTAACTCGCAGGAAACGCACAGAACGAGACCGAAGACGGAGAATCGAAAAACGGGGACCGGCGGTCGACGGACTCAGTCGTCGGCCGGCGCGGGACTGCTGCTCTCGGTCTCGAGCAGCTCCTCGGGGACCGTCCCGTCGTCGTTCCAGCCGCGCTCCGCGTAGTACTCGTCGAGCCCCCGCTCGAAGTCCGGGATCTCGTAGGGAAGCTGATCGTCACCGCGGTCGAAGCCGCGCTGGTTGTTGAAGTGGCGCTCCATCGAGACGACCCGAGCGCCGACTCCGAGCAGGTCCTCGTAGTCGGCGTCGAGCAGCGTCGAAATGCGCTCCGGAGTCATGAAGTCCCGGGAGAACTTGCAGACGACGGCGCTGTCCTTGATCGCGTTGACGTTCTCGAGTTCGACCACTTTCGGCGGCTTGCCCTCGAGTCCCTCCTTGTCGAAGGCGTCCTCGGCGTCGACCAGCGGGTACTCGTAGGGGTAGAACTCGGCGTACATGTGATCGGCCCCGCGGTTCGAGGTGGCGAAGGCCAGGCCCTGGCCGTTCAGGGTGCGGCCGTCGTGGGCGGCGAACTCCATACCCTTGACCGACCAGTTCTCGACGCCGAGTTCGTCGTGAACGCGGTCGACGCCCTCGGCGAGCGAATCGCCGACGTCTTCGCGGTAGGCGATCTTCTCGACGAGGTCGTGGATCAGCTCGACGTTGCCGAACTCGTCCTCGCTGGCGAGGTAGGCCGCGACGGTGTCGCCACAGGAGATGGTGTCCATCCCGAGTTCGTCGCAGAGCTTGTTCGACTGCATCACATCGACGATGTCGTCGACGCCCGAGTTCGGCCCGAAGGCCATCAGCGTCTCGTACTCCGGCCCCTCGGTTTCGAGGCCCGTCTCCTCGTCGCGGGTCGGCAGCTTGCAGGCGAACGCGCAAGCCGAGCAGGTCCCCTTCTTGTACTTCTTCTCCTCGACGCGGTCGCCGTTAACCCCCTCGATGCCCTCGAAGGACAGCTCCGAGAAGTAGTGCGTCGGCAGGGCCTCGACCATGTTCGCGTACTCCGCGACCGAGGTCGTCCCCTGATCTTTCATCGGGCTGTCGGACTGGGCGGCCTCGCCATGGATCTCCATCTGGATCGGCGGGATCTCGACTTCGTGAGTCGAGTCGCCGTCGAAGGTGATCGCCTTGACGTTCTTCGCGCCGAGGACGGCGCCGAGGCCGCCGCGGCCGAAGGCCCGCTCCTTCGAGGTCATGATCGAAGCGAACCGGACCCGGTTCTCGCCGGCCGGGCCGATGACCGTGGTGTGTTCCGACCCCAGATCGTGCTCGTCCTCGATGTACTCGCAGGTCTCGGAGACGGTCGCCTCGGCGAGGTCCGGCACCGCTTCGAACTCGACGCCGTCGTCGGTGACGTGGACGATGACGAGTTCGTCGCTCGCGCCGGTGATCTCGACGGCGCTGTAGCCCGTTCCGGTGAAGTTCCGCGAGAGGAACCCGCCGGCGTTCGAGGAGAGCAGCCCGTCGGTCAGCGGCGAGATACCGGTCGCCGACATCCGGCCCGTAAAGCTCATCGTGGAGTGCTGGAGCGGCCCCGTCGCGAAGTACAGCCGGTTGTCCGGCCCCAGCGGATCGGCGTCGAACGGGATCCGGTCGTGGGCGAGTTTCGTCCCGAGCGCCCGGCCCCCGACGTACGACTCGAGGACGTCGTCGATCTCTTCGGTCTCAGCCGTGCGCTCGCCGACGTCGATCGAACACAGCGGCCCCCGTACGTGTCTCATAGTACCACTGTGAGAGTCACTGTCGCAAAACGGTACCGGTTTTTCGAGCAGGTTCGGCCGCCGACAGGACGGTCCCTGTGATCCGTGTCAGTGGAACACCGCGATCGCCGCGCGCTGGTAGCGGCCTCCGATCTGGCTCGCGGGGCGGCGCTCGCGGCTAGAGCTCCTCGACGCCGCCGGCGACCGTCGTCCCGTCGAGGTCGCTACCCGACCCGACCGCGACGGCCGCGATCGCCTCCTCGCTGTCCTCGAGCGCCTGGCCGAACACCGGCGGGAGTTCGACCTCGCGGAGGACGACCTCGGCGATATCGGCCGCGGCGTCGCAGATCGCCTCGGAGGCCGCCGTCAGGTGAAGCAACCCCCGGAGCTGGTCGGCGCTGCCGACGTCGTCGCCGGCCTCGATCACCCACGTCTCGAGGCGCGTCTTCTGGTCGTCGGACTCGTCCTCCAGCGCGTGCACCTGCTGCGCGCGTGATACTGGAGGTAGTCGACCCGCGACTCGAGTTCGAGCACCTCGTCGGCCAGCGCCGCGTCGTCGCGTGCGGCGGAGTAGGCGAGGTCGACCGCGAGCTCGGGGGAGTCCTTGAGCTCGACGAGAATCTCCCGGACGTTCCGGGGCTCGTAGGCGATTTCCCGCATCACCCCTCCCGTCGCGTGCGGTCGTAATCAAGATTTGGCCGGATCGGGCCCGCAACGCCCGGAGAGCGACCAGCCGGCCGCCGTCGGACCAACGCTTAATGTATCGGACCGGGACCATCGGCTAGATGCGTGGCCACGATTCCGCCCTCGACGTCTACCGCCAGGCGCTGCCGGTTATCCTCGTCAGCCTCGTGGCGGGCCTGTTCGCCGGCACGCTGTTAGGCACCGAGACGATGCGCGAGGGGATCGAGAGCGTCCCCGGAATCCTGCTGTTGCTGCCCGCGTTCCTGGCCACTCGCGGCGGCGTCTACGGATCGCTCGGCGCGCGGCTCTCGAGCGGGCTCCACCAGGGCCTGATCGACCCCCGCTTCGAGTGGAACGAGCGGCTGCGCAACGCCGTCGTCGCCTCCTTCCTCAACGGGATGATCGTCTCCGTCTTCATCGCCGTGCTCGCCTGGGGCGTCATGCTCGTCCTCGGGCGCTCGGCGAGCCTGGCCGAACTGGTCATCGTCCTGATCGTCGCGGCCCTGCTGAGCGCCGTCGCGATGCTGGGCGTGTTGCTGACCGTGATCTTCAAGGGCTACCGACGAGGCCTGGATCCGGACAACGTCATCGGGCCCGTCGTGACGACCGTCGGTGACGTGTTCGGGGTCGTCTTCCTGCTGATCGGCATCGGTGTCGCGGGGGTGATCCTGTGAGCGCCGGCGGCGACCTCCTGCACGGGGAGGAGCTCGAGGACGAGATCAGCGATGAGTGGGCAGTCCGGAACATCGTCACGACGCTCGTGCCCCTGCTGGCGGTCCTCTCGGTCCTGCAGATGGTCTCGGGGGCCGTCCTCGAGAGCTTCGAGGAGCAGTTGCTCGAGAACCCGTCGTTGCTCGTGCTCGTCCCGGTGATGATCGGCACCGCCGGCAACCTCGGCTCGATCATGTGCGCGCGGCTCTCGACGCAGTTGCACCTGGGAACCCTGGAGTTCTCGCCGTCGAACCCGAACGTCCGGGCCAACGTCGGCGCGATCATGGGCCTGGCGGCGACGGTGTTCGTCCTACTGGGGATCGCCTCGTGGGCGATCGGCCGCGCCCTGGGCGGGACCCTCGGACTCCCCAGGCTGTTGGTCATCACGATCGTCAGCGGTATGCTGCTAGCGGTCTGGGTCGTCATCGTCAGTTCGACCGCGGTCTACGCCTCCTACCGGCTCGGCTACGATCCCGACGACACGACGATCCCGGTGGTCACGAACGTCTGTGACATCACCGGCGTGCTCATCCTCTTTGCGGTGGTCGCGGTCGTGCTGTGACGCGGCCGCGTCGCAACGCTCGGGACCGTCCGCTGTGACGCTACACCGGTTTCCCGCACCGCTCGATCGCCTCGTCGACCGCTTCGGTCCGCCCGATGAGCGTGACGTGATCGCCTCGCTGCAGTTCGACGTCCGGGGTCGGCACCTCGCTGGTTCCGTTCCGGCTCACCAGCGCGATGAGGACGCCGTTCGGGAGCTCACTCCCGACGTCGGCGATCCGCTCACCGGCGAGCGCGCTGTCGGTCACCTCGATCTCCTGGACGTCGCCAGAGCGGCCGAGTTCGGACATCCAGTTCGACAGCGCCGGGCGCTCGATCTCGTTGTCGATCGCCCACGCGGTCGACTCGGCCGCCGAGATCGTCTCGACGCCGAGTTCTTTGAACGCCGCCGCGTTCGAGGGCTCGTTCGCTCTCGCGATCACCTTCTCGACGTCGAAGTTCGACTTCGCGAGCTGGGCCACGAGGAGGTTCGCGTCGTCGTCGCCGGTCGCCGCGACGACGGTCCGGGCGTTCTCCGCGCCCGCCCCGCGCAACACCTCGACGTCGGTCCCGTCGCCGTCGCGGGCGGTAAAGCCCTCGTTGCGAAGGTCCTCGAGGACCGCGCGGTCCTCCTCGATGATGACTACGTTTTCGCCGCGCGCTTCCAGTCGTTCTGCCAGCGAGCGACCGACCCGGCCGCCGCCGACGATGAGTACACGCATGGGTATCACGTCCAGTCGTTCCGCGATCTGCCTGGCGAACCCGCCCTCCAGCACTACCGTCACGAAGATGACGAGAAAGACCGTCCCGACGAGCAGGTCCGCGCCGGCCTCGTTCGTCGGCGCTGCGGGGGTCTGCAACCGAATCGCGAACAGGGTCGCGACCGATGCCGGAATGATCCCCCGCGGGCCAACGGCGCTCATGAAGAGTCGCTCCCGGAACGTGAAGCGATCGCCGCGAGTCGAGAGGAAGACCAACAGAGGTCGGAGGACGAGCATGATAACTGCGACGACGGCCAGGCCGGTGAGCCCGAGCGCGAACAGCTGGTCGAACTCCAGCAGGGCCGCGAGCGTGATGAAGACGAACGAGAGGACGAGCAGCGTCACGTCGCCTTTGAACGCCTCGATCTCCTCCTCGTAGGGGAGGTTGGCGTTGCCCAGGATCAGTCCGGCCGTCGCCGCGGCCGCGACCCCCGCCTCGGCGAAGACGTAGTCGGCCGTACCGAAGGCGACGATCGCGCCCGCCAGCGTCAGCAGCCGCGCGTTCCGCGGCGCGTCGTCCGGCGAGATGTCGACGTACTGGAGCACCGACCAGACGACCGCGGCGACGAGGACGCCGACGAGCAGCCCCGTTCCGAGCCGCTCGGCGAACAGCTGCAGGTAGACGTCGGCGGTCAGTTCCCGGACGGTCATCGCCTTGAACAGCACGATCGCCAGGATCGCCGCCGTCACGTCATTGACGATCCCTTCGGTCTCGAGGGTCGCGGCGACCCGGTCGCGGACGGGGACGACCTTCAGGATCGGCGTGACGACCGTCGGTCCCGTCGCAACCAGGAGCGCGCCGATCAACAGCGCGATATCCCAGTCGGCCCCGAGGAAGACCCGGACCGCGCCGGCGGTCCCGAGCAGTGCGATCGCCGCGCCGGCCGTCGTCAGCCGCAACACGGCCGCCGGAGCCTCCTTGATCTTCTCGACTTTGAGGTGGAACGCGCCCTCGAAGACGATGATCGCGACGCTCAGGCCGACGATCGTCGAGAGGCCGCTGCTCCCGCCGAACGACTCGACGGTCAACACGCCGAGGCCCTCCGGCCCGATGGCGATCCCGGCGACGATGAGAAAGAGAACGCTCGGAACGCGAAACCGCTCCGCCAGAAGCTGCGAGACGACGCCGAGCCCGACGATTGCCGCGACCAACACGAGCAGGTCGCCGCTCGCCTCCGCCCCGGTCATCGTCGCGATCGGCGGTCGACGCGCGGTCGGCACGACGTTACTGGAACGGCCATTGTCCTCACTGCAGTCACTCCACGCTGTTAACTCCTGCGAGAACGCGGTGAACGACGGTCGGAGACGGTCGTTGCGGATCGGCCGAACGCAGCCCCGAAAGCGCCACGTGACGGACTCCGACGTTCCCCGTCCCCGGCGATTACGCGTCGTCGTAGATCCGGTCGACCCGATCCGCGAACTCGTCGAGGATGACGCGGCGTTTCTTCTTCATCGTCGGCGTCAGCATGTCGTTTTCCTCGGTGAACTCCTGTGGAACGAGTTCGAACCGCTTGATCCGCTCGTGTTTTTCGAAGGTCTCGTTGGCCCGGTCGACCTCCCGCTGGATGTGCTCGCGGACGCGGTCGTCGGTACACATCGCCTCGGGATCGTCGGGGAGGTCGATCCCCTCCCCGTCGGCCCACTCGCGAACCCGGTCCGTGTTGGGCACGATCAGCGCCCCGATGAACTTCTCGCCGTCGCCGACGACCATGCACTGCTCGACGACGTCGCTCGCGGCGAAGGCATCCTCGATCGGACCAGGCGCGACGTTCTTCCCCGTCGAGAGCACGATGAGCTGCTTAGCGCGGTCGCGGAATTCGAGGTAGCCGTCGGGCCGGACGTGGACGATGTCGCCGGTCCGGAACCACCGGCCGGCCGACTCGTCGTCCGATCCGCCGGTCGATTCGCGCCCGGGGACGTCTTCAGTAAAGGCGCTCTCGGTCGCGCCAGGCCGGTTCCAGTAGCCCTCGGTGACGTTCGGCCCGCTCACGAGGAGTTCGCCGACCTCGCCGGGGTCGTCGGCGAAGGCCGCCTGGTCGGCGACGGACTCGTCGACCGCGATATCGACGTTGGAAAGCGAGGGGCCGATGGTCCCGATCTTCACCGCCTCCGGCGGATTCGTCGATACGACCGGCGCGGTCTCGGTCAGGCCGTACCCTTCGTGGATGGGCAGGCCCATGGCGTGGTAGAGCCGGCACAGTTCCGGCGAGAGGCTCCCCCCGCCGCTGATGAGGAGTTCGAGTTCGCCGCCCAAGGCCTCGCGGACCGTCGAGAAGACGAGTCTGTCCGCCAGCGCCTGCTTGGCTTTCAGGACCGGGCCCGGCGAGTCGGCCCGCTGGTACTCGACGCCGACGTCCGTGGCCCACTCGAAGATCCGCCGCTTGGCCGGGGACTCGCCGGCCTGGTCCCGGATCGCGTCGTAGATCTTCTCGTAGACGCGGGGAACGCTCGTCGTCGTCGTCGGCTGCACGATGCCGAAATCCTCCTGAAGCGTGTCCGGACTCTCCGCGTACGCGACGCAGGCCCCGTTGGCGAACAGGGCGAAGTGGCCCGCCGTCCGCTCGAAGACGTGGGCCAGCGGCAGGTACGACATCGCCAGCGACTCCTCGTCGAGCGTCGGCGCGTCGTCGTCCCTGTCCGGCCGCGGCGCGAACCGCTTCCGGATCGCGTTGACGTTCGACCGGAAGTTCCAGTGGGTGAGTTTTACCCCCTTCGGCTGGCCCGTCGTCCCGCTGGTGTAGACCAGACTCGCCAGGTCGTCCACGTCGATTTCGTCGAGCCGCGCCTCGTAAGTTTCGCGGTCGAACGTCTCCTCGCCGCGGGCGTAGACGTCGGCAAGCGTCAGTACGTCGTCGCGGTCGTCGTAGCCGTCGAGGGCGTCGATCGAGACGATAAACTCGAGGTCGAGGTCGTCCTCGACCTCGAGGACCCGTTCGAGGAGCGTTTGGTTTTCGACGATGACGCCGGTCGCGCCGGGATCGTCGAGCAGGTACCGAACTTGGTCGGGCGAGGAACTCGTGTAAACGGTGGTAACGACGGCCCCGGCCGCGAGGAGGGCGAAGTCGGACTGGGCCCACTCCATCCGAGTGGCCGAGAAGAGACCGACCCGATCCCCGTGCTCGATGCCCAACTCGCGAAAGCCGGCCGAGAGCGTCCGGACGAGATCGCGCAATTCGGCGTAGGAGAGCGATCGGAACTCGCCTGGCGTCGCGGCGGGCAGGACGGACTCGGTCAGTGACCGCTCGTAAATGCCACCCTTGTACTGCTGCGCCGGCCGATTTTTGTTCCGATCGGCCGACTCCTCAAACAGCCGTGCGAGGGTCGTCTCCCCGATGACCGCGTCCTCGTACTCTCGTTCGGCGTCCCGCCAGTCCATATGCGTGTGAGAGCATCTCCCGTGCGATAAAATATGATGAAACTGGTTTCAGACGCACAACCGTTTATCGAAGCCGCAAACCGCCGCGCAGGGGGAAAACGGAGCAAGCAAGCGCGAGCGCCGTTTCGCGAAGTCGATGCGCGGCGATCCGACCGGCGGCCGTGGCCGGCCGTCCTCGGTCACTCGCGCCGGTCCAGGTAGCCCAGAACGCCGCGCGCGTTCATCGCTGCCTCCGCGGCGGCTTTCTCCTCGCCCCAGACGTCGGTCATCTCCGACGTCTCGGCGAAGTGGCCGATCACGGCCGCGTCGTCTTCGAGTTCCGCGCGCTTCTCCGCGACCGCCTCGACCCACGCTTCGAGAACGGTCGCGTACTCGTCGAGCGCCGCAGCGGCGTCGTCGCCGACCTCGCGCGGACCGAAGTGGGGATAGCAGAACACGTCCGGGTCGAGATCCTTGAGCGTCTCGACGTCCTCGAGACACGCCTCGAGGTCGAACTGCGACGGCGGGGACGTTTCCCTGATCTCCTCGGTCTCTGGGACCCAGATCCCGGCGGCGTCGGCGGTGAAGACCGCGTCGTTCGCCGGATCCTCGAAGACCACCTGGTGGGGCGCGTGGCCGGGCGCTTCGTGGACGCGTAGGTCGTGCGTGCCGAGGTCGACGACGTCACCGTCTCCGATTTCGACGATCCGCTCCTCGGGGATCGGCTCCGGTTCCACGTAGTACTCCCACTGATCGCCGACGGCCTGCTTCGTCCCCGCGACCAGGCGCGAGGGATCGACCAGGTGGTCGGCGCCGATCGCGGGGACGTAGACGTCGGCGTTCGGGTAGTCGGCGGCGAGAAAGCCCGCGCCGCCGGCGTGGTCGAGGTGGATGTGGGTCACCGCGATAACTTCGAGGTCGTCCTCGCCGATACCGACCTCGTCGAGGGCCTGACGAAGCAGGTCGTAGTTGGACCCGATGCCGGTGTCGACGACGGCGGGTCGCTCGTCGTCGATGATGTAGACGGCGCCGTACTCGTTCGTCCCGTACATCCCCGTGTCGAGGTAGTAGAGGTCCGAACAGTCACCGGTCGTGACTTCGCGGACGTCTCCGACTTCCATGGCCATATCGGTAGCCCGTCACCACGTGAGATAAAAGCTCGCGTCCCGGCGACCTCGAGCGATCGCGTCCGTCGAGGACGCTCGAGATGAGCCTGACGCCGAGACCGACGCCGGGAAACGAGCGGGCAGCCGGTACAGACTTTACGCCCAACTCTCTTGCATCTAGTAGATGATTCGAATCGTCTCCGGCCGAATCCCCTCGGACGATCCGAGATGAGCCACGAGACGTCGGATCCGGATCGCACCGCGTCGGAACGGAACCGGGACCAGTCGTCTCCGTCCGGGTCGCGGCGTCGCCGGGAGTGCGGTCCCTGGTTCGTCAGCGGGTTCGGCGGCCTCTCGGTCTGCGTGCTGGTCGCCTGGTGGTTCGCGTTTCCCGATCAGCACACCGCGACCGGGTTCGCCCTCAGCATCGTCTCGACCGGCATTCCGTCGCTCGGACTGGGCTGGGGCGGGGTTCGACTCGCGCGAAGCGACGTCGATGCCCACCGGTACGCGCGGGTCTGCAAGTGGTGTTTCGGCGGGGCGATCGGCTTCCTGGCAATCAACCTCCCGACGATGATCGTCTTCCCCTGGTACGACCTCGCGGGGACCATCTCGTGGGCTCACTTCGCGGTGACGACGGGCGCGGTCGGCGGCTTCGCCGTCGGCTACGTCGAAGCGCGGGCGATCCAGCGCGAAGTCGAGGCGACGGCCGCTACCGTCCGCGCCAATCAGCTCGAGGACGAACGCGAACTGCTGACCTACCTGAACGATCTCCTCCGTCACGAGGTGCTGAACTCCGCCCAGATCATCGGCGGCCACGCGACGCTGCTGCGCGAGGAGTGCGACGACGACCGGGTCCGCAATCGGCTGACGACGATCGAACGCAAGAGCGACGACCTCATCGACGTCATCGAGGACGTCCGGGCGATGCTGAACGCGAATCGCGGCCCCGAAACCGCCGCCGTCGTCGACCTCACCGACGTCATCGAGGATCAGGTGGCGGCGTATCGCGCCCGATTCGGCGACGCCGTCTTCAAGACGGAGCTTCCCGATTCGGCACCCGTCAGCGGAAACGAAGGGCTCACGTGGGTCTTCGCCAACCTCCTCGAGAACGCGATCGAGCACAACGACAGCGAGTCGCCTCGCGTTCGCGTGACCGTCGAGACAGCGTCGGCGGCCGAGACCAAGCCCGAAACGGGAACCGTGACCGTCACGATCGCCGACAACGGATCCGGTATCCCCGAGAAGACCAGGGAAACGCTGTTCGAGCGCAAGTCCAAGAACCACGGGCTCGGGCTCTACCTCTCGCGCATCCTGGCGGACAGATACGGCGGGACCGTCGAGCTCGACGAGACGGGCCCGGACGGCAGCGTCTTCGTCGTGACGTTGCCGCACGCGTCGCCAGATGCCGACGAACCGGACGAACGGGACGAGTTCGAGACGGCCATCTGAGGCCCGGCGCTCGTCGGAACGTCCGTCAGTACTCGTCGGCTGACTCCTTCCACTCCCCGATTCCCGACGGATCGAGATGGACGTGCGCGTCTCCTACGTCGTCGAGCCTCCGGAGGCGTTCGACGAGTTCCGACTCGATGTCGTGGGCCTCCCGGAACGGCATGTCGCCGTCGACCTCGACGTGGACCTCGACCTCGAGGACGGTCCCGTCGTAGAAGACCGCCAGGTCGTGGACGCCTTCCACCGCCGGATGGCTCCGTAAGGCGTCGGTGATCTGCGCGCGCTTCTCGGTGCCCGGCGCGGCGCCGATCAGGTAGTCGACGTTCTCGTTGGCGATTTCGACGCCCTGGTAGACGACCAGCACGCTCACCAGGCCGCCGGCGAGAGGATCGAGTAGCGGGTAGCCCGCGACCACCCCGAGGACGCCGACGATGGCAGCCATCGAGGTGTAGATGTCGTTCAAGCAGTCCTTCGCGAGCGCCGCGAGCGCGGTCGACTGCAACTGGTCGTTGATCCCCACGGTGTAGCGGTAGACCGCGTACATATCGACGATTGCGAACCCGAGCGCCGCGAGCAACAGGGGACTGGCCGTGGGAAATGCACGGTCGACCAGGCTCTGGCCGGAGTCGTAGAGCAGATACAACCCGAGGAGCGCGATCATGGCCCCGACGAACAGCGCCGTCAGGGGTTCGATCCGGTCGTGGCCGTGGGGATGGGTGGCGTCGGGTTCGTCGAACGCGCTCCGGCCCCAGACGAGGACGACGACGCTGGCGACGAGATCGGCCAACGAGTGGGCCGCGTCCGCGAGCAGGGCGATGCTCCCGAAGAGGTAGCCCGCGCCCCCCTCGACGATGATCTTGGCGATGTTGCCGACGACGTTCACCCACGAGGCTCGTGTGAACGCGCTCCGGCCGCCGTCAGCGGCGACGTCGTCGGACATAGGTCGGTTTAGAGGCAGTCTAAACTTGGGTCTTTTCCTTCCGCGGCTCGGCGCCGGCGAGCGAATCGGACCAGCTTTCGCAACGCTCATTGCGACCGCGCGAGAGGACGGATACGACCGCAATTACGCGATCGGGCGATGGGGCCCGCCTGCTCCAACCGCCGGACGAGACCGCCGGCCGGGCGAGGACGACGGCAGTATCGTCGTCTCGCCGTCCGCGCCGAGCGGAAGTCGGCTGACGGTCCCTGTGACGACCCAGTCACGACCATGACCGCCGATCACCCGCTCGTTCGACTCGAAACGCTCGCCTTGATCGCCGTCGGCGGCTTCGCCGGCTCGAACCTCCGCCTGTTCGCGATGGACCTGCTCCCGGACGTTCCCTCGATCGTCCTCGTCAACGCCGTCGGGAGCGCCGTCCTCGGACTGCTGGTCTACGAGGCCGAGTACACCGGCCTGGTCGGCT
This sequence comes from Natrinema salifodinae, assembly GCF_900110455.1. Taxonomy (NCBI): domain Archaea; kingdom Methanobacteriati; phylum Methanobacteriota; class Halobacteria; order Halobacteriales; family Natrialbaceae; genus Natrinema; species Natrinema salifodinae. The sequence goes on from NZ_FOIS01000004.1 coordinate 307,578, forward strand.
CGCGGAGCCGCCTGGTCTTTACCACCGGATTCCTCTCGTCGCTGACGACCTACAGCACGTTCGCGCTCCAGACCGCGTTCGCGTCGTCCCCGCTCGCGATGCTTGGAATCGTTGCCGCCAATTACGGGCTCGGGTTCACCGGGGTCCTCGCGGGACGCGGGCTCGCACGCCGGCTCAGTCACGTGCCAGCCGCTGGCGGTGAGACGGCGTGAGCTGGAGTGCGAGCGCGGGCGAGACCGCGTGGCACCTCGCGGCACTCGTCACGTTCGACCCCGACCCGGCCCACGTCGTCGGCACGGGCGGCGCGATCGGGGCGCTCCTCCGGTACTGGGTCTCCCAACGAGTGGCCGGCGACGGGTTTCCGCTGTCGACGTTCCTCGTCAACGTCGTCGGCAGTTTCGTCTTCGGCCTGGCCGTCTTCGCGGGCGCCGGCGAGTCGACGCTTCGCCTGGTCGGCACCGGGATCTGCGGCTCGTTTACGACCTTCTCCTCGTTCTCGGTCGAGACGGTGCGACGCTACGAACGCGGCGACCGCGCCCTCGCGGTCGCCAACGCCGCAGCCAACCTCCTCGCCTCGCTCGCGGCGATCGGCCTGGCGTGGAGCCTCGTCGCCGTCGGGTCCCTCTGAGCGCTGCGAGCGCGCCGAGTCGCGGTCACATCGGCGACGGCCTCGATACATTAGCGAACGATCAGGAACGGTACCAACCCGCACGGCATCGCGCGATCCGTTCGCGTTCGACCCACGGTAGGTTTATGTCCAGACTGGGTTATATGCCGCTATGGAGGCTCGCCAAGAGGCGTGGCGCATCTACCGCGAGTCATTGCCGATCCTCGCGGTCAGCCTCGCTGGTGGGATCTTCTCGGGGACGGTGCTCAGTTCGGACGGGATGACGGCGGGATTCGAACGGTTCCCCGGGCTGTTGTTGTTGCTTCCGGCGTTTCTCGCGACCCGAGGGAACGTCTACGGCGCGCTCGGAGCGCGCATCTCAAGCGGTCTCCATCAGGGGATGATCGACCCGTCGTTCTCGTGGGATCGGCGCCTGGTCAACGCGGTCGCGGCGTCGTTCATCAACGGGATCGGAATCTCGGTGTTTATCGCCGTCCTCTCGTGGGCCATTTTAGAGGTCCTCGGCCGCGAATCGGCCAGGCTGATCGAACTCCTCGGGATCATGCTGGTCTCCGGGGTCCTGACGTCCGCCGCACTGATCTTCGGACTGCTGGCGCTGGTCTTCGCGAGCTACGAGTACGGGCTCGATCCGGACAACCTGATCGGCCCAATCGTGACCACGCTCGGAGACATCTTCGGCGTCGTCTTCCTGTTCGTCGCCGTCACCGTCGTGGGGGTGGCGTTCTGATGGGGGGCACCGACCCCGACGAGTCGCTCGACGCCTGGTCGATCCGCAGCATCGTCGGGACGATGTTTCCGATCCTGATCGCCCTCTCGGTCCTCGAGATGGGGTCGGGGTACGTCCTCGAAGAACTCGAGGAAACCTACCTCGGGAACCCGACGCTGCTGGTGCTCGTCCCCGTGATGATCGGCATGGGCGGTAACCTCGGCGCGATCCTCGCCTCGCGACTCTCGACGCGGCTCCACCTCGGTCTCCTCGAGTTCGATCCCCGGGACACGGTGCTGTGGACGAACATCGTCGCGATCCTCGGCCTGGCGGCGACGATCTTCTCGGCACTGGGCGTCATCGCCTGGCTCGTCAGTCGACTCATCGCTCATCCGATGCCGCTGGCGGACCTGTTTCTCATCTCGGTCATCAGCGGCATGCTGCTCGCGGGCCTGGCGATCGTGCTCAGCCTCGTCGCGACCTACGTCTCCTACGCGTACGGGCTGGACCCGGACGACACGACGATTCCGGTCGTTACAAACGTCTGTGACATCCTCGGCGTGATCGTCCTCTCGGGAGTCGCGATCGTCGTCCTGAACTGAAGCCGACCCGCGAAATGGTCGCGAGCGAGAACCGTAGACCCGCAGGTCGCGAGTGGGCCTCCGGAGCTTCGAGAAGCGCGAGAAGAACCGATCTCCCGTCGTAGCTTCACCTTGTGACCAGAACCACGTAAAAGATACTTCGAGCCGAGATCGGCAGCGCCGTCAGGCGAGGCGATCGAGCGCTATCGATATAACTGGCGAACGTGAGTGCGTGAGAACGGACGACTTCCCGTCATAGCTCTATCTTGTGACCAGAGATACTTAAACGACGAACGGGAGGAGAGACCACCGGATACGAGTGCGGCTACTGGCTCGCCGACCCGGACGCGAGGTCGCGGAAGGCGGCCGCGGCCGTCCGGGTCCCCTTCGAGATGAGCATGTCGCCGCCGCGGAGTTCGGCGTCGGCGTCCGCAACCAGCAGCCAGCCCTCGCCTGGCCGGCGGATGGCGATCACCGACATCGTCGAATCGGCGTCGGGCACGCCCTCGGTCACCGACGTGCCGTCGAGGCCGCTACCCTCGTCGACCTCGACGCGAGTGATGATCTCGTCGCTCTCCTGAACCGCGACTTGAACGACCGGGTGGACGTCGATGTCCCGGAGGACGCCCTCGCTGATCTCGATCGCGGTATCGCTGATCCGCTCCGTGCTGCTGCCGAGTTGAATCAGTCCGCGCAGGACGATCGGATCGTCCGCGTCGGCGGCCGCCCGGAGCGTCCAGGCCTCGAACCGCGACTGCATCGCGTCGACTTCGACCTCGAGGCTGCGGACCTCTTCGGCCAGTTCCTCGCTGTCGAAGAGGACGCTGCTGTAGGCTAGGTCGACCGCCAGCTCGGAGAAGTCCTTCATGTGGATGATCGTGTCTACGGCCCGTTCTAAGTCGTCGAGATCGGGCGTCGCGACGGCGGGTGCCTCGTAGGGGTCCCCGGTCAGCATCTCGCAGACGTCGCCGATCGCCGCGTCGGGGCCACGGAGGAAGGCGACGTCGTCGGCCTCGATGCGCGTCGTCGGGCCCGGGTTGAGCAACCAGTCGCTACCCCGGCGGAGCGCGATCACGCGCACGCCCGTCTCGGACTCGAGGTCGATATCCTGGAGAGTCCGGCCGGCGTACGACGAGTCCGCCGAGACGACGCCCCGGAGCAGGCTCTCGGCGGCGTCGGGCAGGGCCGCCCGCATCGCCTCGGGCAGGCCCATGTCCTCGAGGACGATCTTCGCGATGTCGCCGGCGGCATCGCTGATGCCGTCCGCGGCGCCGACGATGCCCAGCACCGGCGCGAGCTGTTCCGCGTCGGCCGGCTTCCGGGCGGCCATCAGGAGACTCATTCGCGCGCGCAACTCGAGGACGTCCATTCGCTCCTCCAAGCGGAGCACCTCCGTCGCGAGCTCCTCGCTGCGGTGGAGGACCGCCGAATAGGAGAGGTCGATCAGCAGCTCCGCGGTGTCTTTCATCTCGACCAGCACGTCCTTGACGCTGACGGGCTCGTACTCGATCGGCGCCGACGACGTCTCGCCCTCGAGCGGGTCCATACCCGAGAGTCGACTCGCCGACGAAAAAAACGTTTCCCGCCGACGGTCGGCTCCGACGGCGAGTCCGCCTTCCGACACGGTTTTGCCGGGGCGCAAAGAACGCACGAGCAATACCAATGCTCGACCGGACCTACCTGCGCGAGAATCCCGACGAGGTGCGCGACGCCCTCGACAACCGGGGCGCCGACGTCGACATAGACGAGGTGCTCGAGATCGACGAACGGTGGCGCGAACTGAAGGCCCGCGGCGACGAACTCCGCCACGAGCGCAACCAGATCACCCAACAGATCGGGGAACTCGTCGCCCAGGGGAAAGACGAGGAACGCGAGGAAGCGATCGAACAGTCCAGAGAGCTCAAAGACGAGATCGAGGACGTCGAAGCGGAGGCCGACGACCTCCAGGAGGAGCTCCAGGATCGGCTGCTCGAGATCCCCCAAGTCCCCCACGAGAGCGTCCCGCTCGGCGTCGACGAGCGCCACAACGTCGAAGACCGTCGCTGGGGCTTCGACGACCTGCGCGACCTTCCCGCGGAAGTGACCCCCCACTACGATCTGGGCGAGGACCTCGACATCATCGACGAGGAGCGCGCCGCCAAGGTCACCGGCTCCGGCTTCTACTTCGTCAAGGGCGAGGGCGCGCGCCTCGAACACGCCCTGATCCAGTTTATGCTGGACGTCCACCGCGAACAGGGGTACGTCGATCTCTTCCCGCCGATCCCGGTCAAGAGCGCGTCCATGCGCGGCACCGGCCAGCTCCCGAAGTTTGCCGACGACGCCTACCGCCTGGGCGGCAACAACGAGGAGGCGTACGACGATGAGGACCTCTGGCTCTGCCCCACCGCGGAGGTGCCGGTCACCAACATGTACGCCAACGAGATCCTCCTGCAGGACGACCTCCCGCTCAAACACCAGGCCTACACGCCCAACTTCCGGCGCGAGGCCGGCGAGCACGGCACCGAGACCCGCGGGATCGTCCGCGTCCACCAGTTCAACAAGGTCGAACTCGTCAACTTCGTCGAACCCGAGGACAGCTACGACCGCCTCGAGGAACTGCTCGGCGAAGCCGAGGAAATTCTCAAGCGGCTCGATCTCCCCTACCGCATCCTCGAACTCTGTACCGGCGACCTAACCTTCGCCTCGGCGAAGACCTACGACATCGAGGTCTGGGCGCCTGGCGACGACATGGAGGACGGCCCCGAGCAGGGCGGGCGCTGGCTCGAGGTCTCCTCGGCCTCGAACTTCGAGGACTATCAGGCGCGACGGGCCGGCCTGCGCTACCGACCCGAGCGCCACGAATCGGCGGAGTACCTCCACACGCTCAACGCCTCCGGGCTCGCGGTTCCGCGCGTGATGGTGGCGATCCTCGAGTACTACCAGAACGAGGACGGCACGGTGACGGTCCCCGAGCCCCTCCGGCCGTACATGGGCGGCCAGGAGGTCATCGAGGGCCACGAAAAGGTCGGCGAAAGCGCGTTAGGTGCGGGCGAGCGCGAGTAGCGTCGCCGATTCCGTCCCGCTGCACGTGAAGGCGTTCTCGTTGTTCTCGCCTGGCGGGCGCGCTTTCCGTCGCGACTGCTGATACGCTCGACCGCGTTTCGTTCCGGTCCGTTCTCTGTCTGTGCTCGTCGACCGACAGCGAAGCGACGGCTACGGCCGCGTCGGTACGGTCCTGAGCGATCGCTTCGCCGACCACTGGCGGCGCTGGCACGAAAGGAAAGCGAAGAGAAACCGAACGCGAGGGTTCGGCGAGTCGGTCGCTTACAGGTAGGTGATGCTCTCGGCCAGTTCGAGCTTCATGCCCTTGCGCTCGCGGATCTCCATGATCTTCTCGCGCTGGAGCGAGTCGGACATGACCTCGAAGCCGGCGTTCTCCGTGTTCCACGACGCGCGACCCTCGGTCGCGGAGCGGATGTCGCTGGCGAAGCCGATCATCTCGCCGACGGGCGCGATGCCTTCGACGACCATGAGGTCACCCTCCTGGTACATGTCGTCGACGCGGCCACGCCGACCCTGGATCTCGCCGGAGGCGGCGCCCATGTGGTCGTTGGGCACGTCGATGCGGACGTCCTGCATCGGCTCGAGCATCTTGATCTTGCCGTCGATCAGCGCCTTGTGGACGGCCTCGCGGGTCGCGGGGATGACCTGCGCCGGACCGCGGTGGATGGTGTCCTCGTGGAGCTTGGCGTCGTGCAGGCGGATGAGCGTCCCCTGAACCGGCTCGTTCGCGAGCGGACCGTTGTCCAGAGCCTCCTCGAGCCCCTCGATGACGAGTTCCATCGTCTCGTTCAGGTGCTGGATACCCTTCGTGTCGTCGATGAGGATGTTCGTCCCGTGGATGTGCTCGACGTTCTGGGACGTGTCCTTGTCCATGCCGGCCTCCTGCAGGGCCTCGCGCCGTTCCTGCTCGGGCATGTCCATCGACGCCTCGCCGAGCTTGATCGTCTCGACGAGTTCGTCCGTCATCGGCTCGATGGAGATGTAGAACCGGTTGTGGCGGTTCGGCGAGATGCCCTCGACCTCGTCGCTGGGCTGCTGGGGCTGCTCGCGGTAGACGACGATCGGCTCACCGGTGTTGACCGGAATGCCCTGGTTCTTCTCGATGCGCTGGGTGATGACTTCGAGGTGAAGCTCACCCTGCCCGGAGATCAGGTGCTCGCCGGTGTCCTCGTTGATGTTGATCTGGATCGTCGGGTCCTCCTTGGAGACCTGGCGCAGCGTCTCGATCAGCTTCGGCAGGTCGTCCATGTTCTGGGCCTCGACGGACTTCGTGATCACCGGCTCGGAGATGTGCTCGATCGACTCGAACGGCGTCATCTCGACGCTCGAGACGGTCGAACCGGCGATGGCGTCCTTGAGACCGGTGAGGGCGGCGATGTTCCCGGCGGGAACCTCGTCGACCTCCTCGCGCTCGCCGCCCATGAAGATCCCGACGGACTGGACGCGGTTCTTGCCCGCGGTCCCGGAGACGTACAGCTCCTGGCCCTTCTCGAGCGTTCCGGAGAAGACGCGACCGGAGGCGATCTCGCCCGCGTGGGGGTCCATCGAGATGTCCGTGACCATGAAGACGACGTCGCCGTCCTCGTCGACCAGGCGCATGCCCTCGGCGAGTTCGGTGTCGTCGTCGCCGCGCCAGATGCGCGGGATACGGCGGGGCTGTGCGTCGACGGGATTCGGGAAGTGCTCACAGACCATGTCGAGCACGACGTCCGACAGCGGCGTGCGCTCGTGGAGCTCCTGGCGCTTGTCGTTGCGCTCGAGCTCCATGATGTCGCCGAAGTCCATTCCGGTGCGCTGCATCGAGGGCATCGAGACGCCCCACTTGTACAGCGCGGAGCCGAAGCCGACGGTGCCGTCCTCGACGGAGACGGTCCAGTCGTCGATGTCGTCCATGTCCTCGGTCATGCCGCGGATGAGTTCGTTGACGTCGTGGATGACCGAGAGGAGTCGCTTCTGCATCTCCTCGGGACCTTCCTGGAGCTCGGAGATCAGGCGGTCGACCTTGTTGATGAACAGGGTCGGCTTGACGCCCTCGCGGAGCGCCTGGCGAAGCACCGTCTCGGTCTGGGGCATGGCCCCTTCGACGGCGTCGACGACGACCAGCGCACCGTCGACGGCGCGCATCGCGCGGGTCACGTCGCCACCGAAGTCGACGTGGCCCGGCGTGTCGATGAGGTTGATGAGGTGGTTTTCACCCTCGTACTCGTGGGTCATCGACACGTTCGCCGCGTCGATGGTGATCCCACGTTCCTGCTCGTCTTCCTCCGTGTCCATCGCGAGCTGTTCGCCCGCGGTCTCGTCGGAGATCATGCCGGCACCAGCCAGCAGATTGTCGGAGAGCGTCGTCTTCCCGTGGTCGACGTGAGCGGCGATGGCGATGTTCCGGATGTTCTCCGGTTCGTCCATCAGCCGTTCACACTCTTGGACGATCTTCTTGCGTCGGCCCATATACCCCCCATTACCGCCAGCGGGGTCAAAAGGGTAGTGTTTCGTCGCCGCCGGAATCCGTCGCATTTCCCGGCTCGCGCGCTTGAATGTCCAATTTGCGTGAGTGAATGCCACGCAGTAGGTGTCCCGACGGCCGCTATCGGTCCCGGAATCCCTTGCCCAAACCTCGGTCGCGACCGATCGGCGGCCGGCCGCGTCCCGAACTGCGGCCAGGCGTAAGAGCCATACAGCAACAGCCCTTGGTATCAGAACACATGGACATACGCGTACTCGGTCCGGGTCCAACTTCTCCATTCCTCAGCGCCCGCGACCTCTTCGAGACCGAACACGACCTCTCACTACCGGTCCACGTCCAGTTGCGGGACGATCCCGACGAACGGACCTGGGCTGCCCACTACGACGATCGCCACGTGCTAAACATCTCCCGCCAGGCCGCCTCGTCGGCGATGGCCCGCGAACTCGCCCTCCACGAGTTCGCCCACATGGCCCGCCACGAACAGGAACACCCCTCCCACACGCAGTCGACCGAAGAGGTGCTCTATCTGGCGCTGGCCGGCAAGAGCGTCGAGCGGCGAAAACTCTCGCACTGCTACCAGATCGCCAACCACATGAAAGACATCTACGCCGACGACATCACGCTCTCGGTCGGCCCCGGCGAGAAACTGCTCTCGTTTCTCGAGTCCGGCCTGGCGGCAGCCGTCGCGGATCGGCCCGAGACACCGTCCCGACCGGGCCTGCAGCGACTCTCCGCGAGCGCCGATCCGGAGATCACGGCGGTGAACGCGGCCTTCGCGCTGGCGCTGGCGGAGCGACACGACCTCGTCGACGAGGACCACCGCCTGTACGACCTCGCGTACGCGGCCGCGATGGACGCGCCCGAAGTCGACTTCGAAGAGTTCAAACGCCGGTTCCGGGAACTCGCCCGGGAACCCGACGCGAGCACCTACCGGCAGGTGCTAGTCGACGCGACCCGGTCGTACGTCGGCGGCGGCGCAACTCGCGCCGCCGACTGACTCGGCACGACCGACCACCGCTGTAGCGCCTCGTTTCAGGCGACGGCCCCTGAGGCAGTACAGTTCAACCCGAACGCTTATTGTTTGAGATCATAAATCGGTGGAACATACAAGGGATGTTGTCGGGAATGGAGCGCGTGGATGCGAGCGGTGACGGGTTCGCCGACGAGCTAGCGCGCCTGAAACGCCAGGGGGCGAGCGTGCTCGTGGTCGGTCCCGTCTCCGCCGCCCAGCAGTGGGATGCCTGTCGGCGGCTCATGGGGCAGACGGCAGACGCGACCCGCCGCCGCGTCCTCGTCACGACGACCGGCGACCACGACCACGGACACAGTTCGCCGTTCGTCGATATCGACGCCGATGCCGAGACGGAAACGCTGTCGGTCATCAGCTACGACGGTCAGCCCCGCAGCACTGCGCGCACGGGATCGGCGGCCCCATCGACCGACCCGTCGATCGGGTCGGCGGTCACCGCGGAGGTCACCACTCTCGCGGACCTCGGCATCGCCATCTCGCGTGCGATCGAATCCTTCGAGCGCGACGCGAGCGGCCTCGAGCCCGCGGAGCTTAGAGTGGGGGTCGACTCGCTGCTCCCGCTGCTCGAGGGATACGGCCGGCAACCGGTGTTCAAGTTCCTCCACTTGATCAACGGACGCACGCGAGCCGCCAACGGCCTGGCCCACTATCACCTCCCGGTCGAGCGAGACGATCGGACCGTCCCGACCCTCTCGCCGCTGTTCGACGTCATCGTCGAACTCCGAGAACGGAACGGGGTTTCCCAGGAACGGTGGACGGTCAGCGACGGTGATCACTGTTCCGGCTGGCTCTCGGTCGGCCCGGACTAGTCCCGGCTCCGTCGGTAGTTTCACTCCGACCGGTTCGTCACCGTGTGCTCTCGATCCGTCGATCGGACCGCAGACTACGGACGGACAACTCGTTGGACGGTTCCGAGCGGACTCGACTGGGTCATGGCGTGACGCGGAAACGACTGCTAACCGCTAGCAATAGGGATAGGAATAGGAATACCGGTATCGAGTCCGAAGAGAACGGAGAGGGAATCGAACGCCGAACCGACAGAATCGGAACTCGGCGACTCGAGAATCGGCGGTTCGCGTTAGCGTGCGGCTGCCGCGACGCGCTCTTTCTCTTCTTTCTGGCTGACCGCGTAGGTCTGGACGTCGTAGTTGGCCGCGCCGATGAGCTGGCTGGCGATGGCCTCTTCGACGGGCGTCGCCGTCTTGAACGAGGCGTTTTGGACGCCTTCCGCCAGGAACTTCAGGGCCTGGTCGACCCGGCGCTGCGGGGCGACGTCGACGGCCTTCGGGACCGAAATACCACCGTACTTCAGACGAACGGTCTCCTCCCGCGGGGCCGCGTTCTCGACGGCCGTCACGAGCACCTGAATCGGGTTCTCCTCGGTGCGCTCGTTGATGAGGTCGAACGCGTCACGGACGTAGTTGAGCGTCTGCTGTTTCTTGCCCGTGTTCTCCTCGGTCTGCATCAGACGGTTGATGAACCGCTCGACGATGGAGACCTGGGACTTCTTGAACTGCTTGCTGGCGTGGCGACCCGCGGTGTGTGCAACGGGGGTCACCGTGATGTAGCGCTCGGTCGAGGGGTCGGCGTACTCGATTTCGCCGATTTCCCACTCACCGAAGAGCTTCGCCGAGACGTCAGCGCCGCCGGCCGGAGCGTCCGGGTCAGGTTGATCTTCTGCAGCCATGGTTAGCGCACCGGTTTCTCCGCGTTCCCGCGAACGAGTTCCTTGAGCGCGACGCCGTTGACCTTGTCGACCTTGTAGTTGACGCCGGAGAGGTCGCCCATCGCACGACCCTTCGCCCCACCGATACCGGCGATGGTGACTTCGTCGTGTTCGTCGATGAACGAGATGGCGCCGTCACCGGGACAGAACGCGGTGACCTGCTTCCCGTTCTTGATCAGCTGCACCCGGACGCACTTCCGGATTGCCGAGTTGGGCTGCTTGGCCTCGATGCCAACCTTTTCGAGTACGATACCGCGAGCCTGGGGCGCCCCCTCGAGAGGGTCGGACTTCTCGCGAAGTCCACGGGCGCGGCGCGCGTAGTCCGAGTCGGACCACCGCTGCTCCTGGCGGTCCTTCTTGAGCTTGCGCGCGGCGTACTTGCCGTTTGCCATAGTACCCGTCGCTATCCGACGAAGGCACTTAAGCGACCCGTTTCGAGTCGGCGTTACGGCGCGAGAGCGCTCGATTGGGGTCGACGAAGGAATCTGAGCGGGTTTCACCTCCAAATAACAGTTCTCGGGCCGTCCGCCACGGTTCAACACGGTAGCTACTCCGTCACTCTCTCTATGGATGGTGACGAACGCTTTGACGCGGCATTAGAGTTACCGAGACATGTGAAGGATACGATGAAACGGCGGGCAGGCATCGGAGGGCTTGTTGGGACGATCCCGACGCTTCCCGGCTATTTTGATCCAGAAACGGCGATTCGACCCCCGCTATCAGAGCTTATAATCACCTAGAAGTTATTAGTCAAATGGGTCGCATTCTGCACTCGTTATGGCGATAGTCAATACGGTGTTCATCACTACTTCCTGGTTCAAGCGATTCATCGGCCGTTCCGACGGAGAGTCCCATTCCGTCAACGAACTGCCGTCGGTAGACGATCGAACCGGATTCGAAGGGTCACTCGAGGGGTCGGAAGTGATCGGTCGGAGTCCCCTCTCGTACATCGCTGCGGGCGAATCGGTCTCGTCGTTCGTGGGGAAAGAGATCACCAGTAAACTCGCCGAATACGGACTCGAGGACATCGAGCCCGAAGACTGGTATCCACTCGCAATTCCGCTCGCCATGCTGTACGATATGCGCGACGAGTACGGCGGCGTCAGAATGCGGAATATGGGACAGAACGTCCCCAAAAACGTCGAATTCCCGCCAGAGCTTTCCGAGGTCGACAACGCGTTACGAGCGATCGATCAGGCATACCACCAGAACCACCGTGGCGGCGAAATCGGTTCCTACGAGTTCAAAAAAGAAGGGCCGAACGAGGCCAGTATGATCTGTGAAAACCCCTACCCGTGTGAATTCGATAAGGGACTCATCAGAGGCGTCGCGAAGAAGTTCGCAGACAACCCCGTGCAGGTCGAGGAAGTCGGCGACCAGTGCCGAGCGGACGGCGATCACCGCTGCGAGTATCGCATCGAGTGGTTCTGATCGCGTCCACAACGTGACAGGCGTCAGTTACCTTCAAAACGATTCGAAGCCGTGAGCGACGCCCGGATCAGTACGGATACTCTCGGGGCTCGCGCTGGATCGAGATCCACTTCACCGTCGTCAAGGTTTCTAGGATCCACTCGTCGTTGTACCGACCCATTCCCGACGCGCCGACGCCGCCGAACGCGACGTGCGGTTCGTCGTTCAACGGCTGATCGTTGATGTGGACCATGCCCGTCTCCATCGCGTCGGCCACGTCGCGCGCCCGGGCAACGTCCGTCGAGTGAACCGACCCGGAGAGGCCGTACTCGGTGTCGTTGGCGATCCGAATCGCTTCTTCGTCGGTCTCGAAGGGGATGACCGGCGCGACCGGCCCGAAGTGCTCGTTGCAGGCTGCCGGCATGTCGCTGGTGACGTCCGACAGCACCGTGGGCTCGATGAACAGGCCGTCGTGGTCGCCGCCGGTCTCGACCGTCGCGCCGCGCTCAACCGACTCTTCGACGAACCCGACGATCTTGTCACGCTGGCTCTCGTTGATGACCGGACCGACGAGGGTCCCCTCCTCGAGCGGATTACCGATGGGAAGCTGCTCGGCGCGGTCGGCCAGGCCCGCCACGTACTCGTCGTACAGCGACTCGTGGACCAGGTGACGGTTGATCGAGATGCACTCCTGACCCTGATGGGTAAACGACCCGAACGCACCGGCGTCGATCGCGCGTTCGAGGTCGGCGTCTTCGAGCACGACGTGCGCGTTGTTCCCGCCCAGTTCGAGCGCGGGTTCCGTGTACGAACCGACGGCGCGCTGGCCGACGCCCCGTCCGACTTCCGAGGAACCGGTAAACGACATCACCGACGGAACCGAGTGCCCCGAGAAGTGATCCCCGATTTCGTGGCCGTAGCCGGGGACGACGTTCAGGACGCCCTCGGGAAGGCCGGCCTCCTCGAAGATCTTCGCGAGCACGAGCCCGCCCGTCAGCGGGGTGTGTTCGTCGGGCTTCAACACCACGCTGTTGCCCAGCGCGATGGCGGGCGCGACGACTCGACTGGAGAGGTACAGCGGGAAGTTCCAGGGGGTGATGACGCCGACGACGCCGGCCGGTTCGCGCACGAGCAGGTTCTCCTTGCCCGGCGTGACCGAATCCTTGCGGCGACCGCCGTCGCGCATCGCCAGGCCGGCGCCGACCTCCATCGTCCCTTGTGCGAGCTGGATCTCGAAATCGGCTTTCAGCTGCACGCCGCCACATTCGACCGCGAACAGCGTCGCGAGGTCGTCAGCGTACTCGCCGAGTAGCTCGCAGGCCTCGGACACGATCGCGGCCCGTTCCTGTGGCGGTCGCTCCGCCCACTCCGACTGGGCCTCCTCTGCGATTGCGTACGCCTCGTCGACGTCGTCCTCGGTCCCCGAGGGAACCGACGCCAGGGTCGTCCGCGTCGCGGGGTTTTCGACGTCGATCAGGTCCCGGTCGCCGGCAGGAACCCACTCTCCATCGAGATACAGGCCGTTCCACCCGGTTTCCGGCGCGATGTCGAGCGCGTCCACGTCTATCTCTTCGGCAGATAACGTACTTGCATCCGTCATACGACCCTCCCTAGCGGTGGACTCCGCTTATTGGTTTGGTTATGAAATTCACGGCTGAGAACTAGTCGACGCATCTTATGGCCGTAGCAAGGTTGAGCGCGCTGTTTTTTCGTCAGTCAGCGTTCGCGTTATACATCATATTTCAGAACAAAGTTCAGACCTAGCTACGCGATGGCGTCTCAGTTGCCGACGCCGGCTGGACGACAAACTGGCCATTGTTTCCACTGGGAAATGCGTACGGCGTCAGCCAGCGTATGCAAGTCGTACCGATTACCGAAAGAGAACTGCTCGACCGACAGTGAGTTCGGTCGGAAACACCGACACGGAACGGCGAACTGACGGTCAGCGGTCAGATGAGCTGCACGTCGTCGATCCCGAAGTGACGGTTGGCGAGCCGTCGCGCGGCGTCGATCGTCCGCCCGTTTGACCCGATCGCGACGCCGCGGTCGTCCTCCGCGACCTCGACGTAGGCGACCGTATCGTTGTTCTCGCTGATCGTGACGTTGTACACCGCCGCCGGCGCGAGCGCGTTCGCGACGAACGCCTCCGGATCGTCCGCGTCCTCGACCAGGCGAACCCGAGCGTCGGCGTGATCCTCGAACCGCTTGACCGTCCGGCCGCCGGGGCCGATCGCCTCGCTCATCTCGCCGGCTTCGACGACGATGAGCAGCTTGTCGCCGCCCTCGGTAACGAGACAGTCCCGACCGTCCACGCCAGTCACGTCCTCGAATGCGCCGAGGTACTGCCGAGCGTCGTCGTCGAGGGTAACGCCCATCGATCAGTCGGCCTGGCTGCCGCCGGGGCTGGTCGATCCCATCCGGAGGTCGACGTCGCCGGTGCCGAGCTTGATCGGTTTGCCGACGATGACGTTCTCCGTGACGCCGTCTAAGTCGTCGATCTCGCCGTGGATCGCGGCGTTGAGCAGGTGGTTGACCGTCACCTCGAACGCCGCGCGGGCGAGCACGGACTCCTTCGAGCCGGAGATGCCGTGGCGACCGATCGACTCGATCTCGCCGCGGTTGGTCATGATGTCCGAGACGAGCATCAGGTGCCGGACGTTGACGTCGTCCAGACCCTGTTCGGCCAGCGTGTTGTTCGTCTCCTCGATGATGGCCTCGCGAGCCGCCTCGATGCCGAGGTTGCGCCGGATCTCGTGGATGTTGTTACACGTCGTCCGCGAGGCGTCGACGCCCTCGATCTCCAAGACGTCCCCGAAGGCCGATCCCTCGGTGTAGAGGACGAATTCCTCGCTGCCGTCGTCCATTTCCTCGCGGCGGATGACGACCCGGGAGATGTCCTCGATCCCTTTGAACGTGATGTCGCGAAGCTCTTCGACAAGCTGCAGCAGGTCGCGATAGGACGGTTCCTCGGGGCCGAACTCGATCTGAGTGCCCTGCTGGACCGTCTGGACGCCCAGGGAGTCCTCGATGATCTCGGCGACCTCCTCTGGAGTGATCATCCGCTCGCGGAGAGTGTCCTCGTTGAGCGAGATCTGGACGCGCATGTCCGCGACGTTCGTCGAGACGTCGCCCAGCGCGAGGATCTTGGTGGCCTCGATGTTCCAGACGACCTCGTGGGCCTTCTCGCGCTCGGTGGCGTACTCGCCCTCGAGGTAGACGGTCATCATCGGCGTGTCCGGGGTCTTCCGGGCGTCGACCAGCTCGATCAGCCGCGGCAGCCCCTGGGTCACGTCGATCTCGGCGACCCCCGCGTAGTGGAACGTGTTCATCGTCAGCTGGGTCCCGGGTTCGCCGATCGACTGAGCCGAGACCGTCCCGACGGGGTCGAGCGGGTCGACGCGCGTGTCGAGATAGCGCGTCTCGACGGCCTTTGCGAGCTCGTCTGCGTCCTCGACGGTCGCATCGGCGCGGCCCTCGAGTTCCGCGTAGACCTCGTTCTTGAGCCGGCGGGGAAGGTCGGTGTCCTCGACGACGGCGATCGTGTCGTCGGTGACGTCGTAGTCGACCTCAGTCATCGGAGCTCACCTCCGTGCTGCTGCCGGCGAGGCGATCGTCGGCGTACTCCGAGAGGTTCGTCGGCCGCGGTCTGGAGCCGAGGAACTCCTGTTTCTCTTCCTCGGAGTCGAACTCGGAGTCGAGCACGCGGTCGGCGATCTGCGCGACGTCGATGGTGTTGTCGTCGTCGGAGGAGACCTTGACCGGCGAGGTGCCGTCCTCGCCGAACTCGAACTGGACGATGGTGTCCGACGTGTCGCGGACGGTGCCGTCGTACTGGGTCTCCAGTTCGGAGAGGGCGTTGATCAGCCGGCGCTGCAGGTAGCCGGACTTCGACGTCCGGACTGCCGTGTCGACCAGGCCCTCGCGGCCACCCATCGCGTGGAAGAAGAACTCCCGCGGGGTCAGGCCGCTGGTGTAGGAGTTTTCGACGAAGCCGTGCGCTTCGGCCGAGAGGTCGTTGGGCTCGTAGTGGCTGAGGGTGCGGTCCTCGTAACCGCGGTTGATGCGCTCGCCCCGAACCGCCTGCTGGCCGACTGCGCCGGCCATCTGGGTCAGGTTGAGCATCGACCCACGCGCACCGGAGTTCGCCATGACGACGGCAGGGTTGTCGTCCTGGAAGTGCTCGTCGGCGATGTTCCCGGCGTTGTCACGCGCACGCGAGAGCGTCTGCATGATCTTCATCTCGAGGGTCTCGTCGATCGTCCGGCCTGGCAGACTCTCGAGTTCGTTGTTCTCGTAGGCCTCGATCAACTCCTCGACGCGGTCGTTTGCGTCCTCGATCGTCTCGTCGATGCGGGCCTGTGCTTCCTCCGGGATGGTCTCGTCGTCGATGCCGATCGAGAACCCGAAGTGCATGATGGCACGCATCGCCAGCGTCGAGACCTCGTTGATGAAGATCCGGGCGCGGGTGTTGCCGTAGACCTTCGTGATCGTGTCGACGATCTCGCCGCCGAACTCGCCGACCTCGTCCTCGGCGACAGTCCCCTGGATGAGCTGACCGTCCTCGATGACGACCTCGTCGCCGACGGTCCCCGTGAACTCGAGGTTGAGGTCGTCGGGCAGCAGCTCGGAGAAGACGTCGTAGCCGGTCCAGAACGGCTCGTCCTCGTCGTCGATGCCGCTGGGTTCGGGCAGTTCGTCGATCCGAGTCGCCCGCAGCAGGTCCAGCGCTTGGGTCTCGTTGAACCGAGGGTTGTCGTGGGTCAGCAGGTACATCCCGGAGATGTGGTCCTGAATGGCCCCAATGATGTTCTCACCGAAGCGCGGCGAGAGAATCTGTTCCTGCACGCGCATGAGCACGCGCGCCTCGGCACGAGCCTCCTCGTTCTGGAGCGCGTGCATGTTCATCTCGTCGCCGTCGAAGTCGGCGTTGTACGGCGGACAGACGACGGTGTTCAGCCGGAAGGTTTTGTACGGCATGACCACGACCTCGTGGGCCATGATCGACATCCGGTGGAGCGACGGCTGGCGGTTGAAGATGACGATGTCGCCGTCGATGAGGTGGCGGTTGACCTCCCAACCCGCTTCGACCTTCTCGGCGAGTTGCTCGCAGTTCTTCTCGGTCACCTTCAGCCGACGGCCGTCGGGACGCCGAACGTAGTTCGCACCCGGGTGGCCCTCGGGGCCGTTCGAGACGAACCGCCTGGCGTCCTCTAGATTCCGCTCGGTGACGTTCATCGTCTGGGTCATCTCCTTGGCGACGCGGTCCGGGACGCCGACCTCGTTCAGCGAGAGGGTCGGGTCCGGGGAGATGACGGTCCGGGCGGAGAAGTTCACGCGCTTCCCGGACAGCGAGCCACGGAAGCGACCCTCCTTGCCTTTGAGTCGCTGAGAGAGGGTCTTGAGCGGCCGGCCGGAGCGGTGGCGCGCCGGCGGCGTGCCCGAGATCTCGTTGTCCATGAAGGTGGTGACGTGGTACTGCAGGAGTTCCCAGAGGTCCTCGATGATCAGCTGGGGCGCGCCAGCCTCGCGGTTCTCCATGAACCGCTGGTTGATCCGGATGATGTCGACCAGCTTGTGGGTGAGGTCGTCCTCCGAGCGCTGGCCGTTGTCGAGCGTGATCGACGGCCGCGCCGTCACGGGCGGGACCGGCAGCACCGTCAGGATCATCCACTCGGGTCGAGACTTCTCGGGATCGATTCCCAGGACCTCGATGTCCTCGTCCGGAATGTTTTCGAACCAGTCCCGGATGTCCGAGGGCATCAGCTTGTTCGTGTCCTCTTCAGTGAGGTCGATGTCCAGCGCCTTCTCGATGGCCTTGCGCTGATTCTCTCGCGGACGGAACGAACCCGAGAGGATCTCGTTGACCCGGGTGAGGTCGATGTCCGTCTCCTCGGCGAGTTCGTCCGGCGTCGTTCGCTCGACACCGGCCTCCTCGTCGCCCTGCATCGCGCCCGCGATGCGCTGGGAGTACTCGCTGGTCAGGACCTGCTGGACCTCGTAGTAGGTCGTCGGCTTCTCGTGGTCGATGTCGTACTGGATTTCGCCGCAGAACGGACACCGGTCCTTCTTGCGGGCCTGGCGGATCGCGGCCTTGGTCACGTCGTTGAGATCCCGACCGAGATTGCGGGTTTGGTCGAGCTGTCCGCGGAACTCGTCGCGCTCGTCCTCCGTCAGGAGAAGCCGGGAGCACTCCCGACAGGTACCGCGCAGGAGTCGCCGGATGAGCTTCGTGAAGCCGACGTGGATGACCGGGGCAGCCAGTTCGATGTGGCCGAAGTGGCCGTTACACGACCCGGAGTGCTTCCCGCAGGTCTTACACTCCAGTCCGGGGTCGATCACGCCGAGTCGCGGGTCCATTAGCCCCATATCGATGGGGAACCCGTCGTCGTCGTAGGTGTCGGCGGTGATGATCTTCGTCGCGCTCATCTCTCGGTACTCCTCGGGCTCCATGAGCCCGAAGGAGAGCGAGCCGATGTCTTTGGGTGTCGTATCTTGCATGGTATAGACAGGTTAGACGGCGTCCTCCAGTTCGAGTCGCGGTGCGATACCCAGCGCCTTCATCTCGTCGAGCAGGAGCTTGAACGCGTAGCTCATCTCGATCTCGTGGATATCGGTCTCCTCGTCGCAGTTCGGACAGTAGACACGCCGTTGTTCGACGTTCTCGACCGCGCTCATCCCGCAGTTCGCACAGACGTGGATGAACTCGCGGTCGGACTCGTCCAGCAGTCGTTCCTTCAGCGTCATCGCCGCACCGTGGCCGATGAACACGTCGCGTTCCATCTCCCCGATACGGAGGCCGCCCTCGCGGGCGCGACCCTCCGTCGGCTGGCGGGTCAGCACCTGCACCGGCCCGCGCGAGCGGGCGTGCAGCTTGTTCGAGACCATGTGGTAGAGCTTCTGATAGAAGATCACGCCGACGAAGATCTCCGCCTCGATCTTCTCGCCGGTGACCCCGGAGTACATGGTCTCCTTGCCCGCGGAGTCGAAGCCGACCTCTTCGAGCCCCTCCCGGAGCTCGTCTTTGTCCTCGCCGAGGAACGGTGTCCCGTCGACGCGGCGGCCCTCCATCGAACCGAGCTTGCCGCCGATCATCTCCAAGATGTGCCCGACGGTCATCCGCGAGGGCAGCGCGTGGGGGTTCAGAACGAGGTCGGGGACGACGCCCTCCTCGGTGAAGGGCATGTCCTCCTGGGGTGCGAGGTGGCCGACGACTCCCTTCTGACCGTGGCGGCTAGCGAACTTGTCCCCGAGTTCGGGGATCCGCTCGTCGCGCACGGAGACCTTCGAGAGCTTCGAGCCGTCCTCGCCCTCCATGAGCGTGACGGTGTCGACGATCCCCGACTCGCCCGAGCGCATGGTGACGGAGGTCTCACGCCGCTTCTGGGGCGAGAGACCGCCCATGTCGTCGGGTTCCTCGAGGAACCGCGGCGGCGAGGTCTTGCCCAGCAGGACGGAGTTCTCGTCGACCGCCGTCTCCGGGTTGACCAGGCCGTCCTCGTCGAGGTGGGCGTAGGCCTCTTCGCCGCGGGCTCCGCGGACGTCCTGAGAGGGGATCTCGAAGCGGTCCTCCTGACCGCCGGGGTAGCGCCGTTCCTCGCCCTCGTAGGTGCGGAAGAAGTGCGAGCGGGCGAGCGCGCGCTCGACGCTGGCCTTGTTCAGGACCAGCGCGTCCTCGATGTTGAACCCCTCGTAGCTCATCACGGCGACGACGAAGTTCTGTGCCGCCGGACGCTCGTCGTAGCCGATCTGTTCGGTGGTCTGGGTCTTGACCATCGAGAGCTGCGGGTAGTGCAGTAGGTGCTGGCGCGTGTCCGGCCGGATTCGGTAGTTCGCGGACGGCAGCCCCAGCGACTGCTTGATCATCCCTGCCCCCATCGTAATGCGCGGGCTGGCGTTGTGCTCGGGGTAGGGGATCATCCCCGCACCGATCGAGAAGATCAGCGACGGGTCGATCTCGAGGTGGGTGTGTTTCTCGGTGAGGTCGTCCTCGTCGACGGCCACGAGGATGTCCTCTTCCTCCTCGGCGTCGATGAACTCGATGTAGCCGTGGTCGACCAGGTCCTCGAACTCGAGGTCGCCGTCCTGAAGCGCCTCGATCTCCTGCTCGGAGATGCGCGGCTCTCCGTCTTCGACGACCAGCAGGGGTCGCCGCGCACGGCCGGCGTCGGCGTTGACGATCACTTCGCGAGTGCGGTTTTTCACCGAGACGTTGACCATCTCGGAGATGTCGCCGATGCGTCGCGCTTCGCGGATCTGTTCGGCTAGCTCGTGCGGGTCCGGGTGTGTCCCCACCAGCGACCCGTTGACGTAGACTTTGGCTTCTCGTTCTTGGCTGCTCATAGTAGATTAGTCGTCTGCGGTCGACGTCGATCGTTCGATCCCTTCGAGGCCGGGAATGCCCTCGACCCCCATCGATGCTAGTTCGCGCTTGAGTTCCTGTTCGTCTTCGACGTTCTGGGATAGCTCCATCGACTGCGCGAAGTTCTTCACCAGCCCACAGTTCGGTCCCTCCGGCGTTTCGGAGGGGCCAATGCGACCCCACTGGGTCGCGTGCAGGTCCCGTGCTTCGAAGTGGGGCTGACTCCGCGAGAGCGGACTGCGGAGTCGGCGCAGGTGCGAGAGAACACCCATGAAGTCGGTTCGGTCGACGAGCTGGGAGACGCCGGAACGGCCGCCGACCCAGTTGCCCGTCGCGATTGGGTGCTCGAGGCGCTCGGTGAGCACGTCAGAGCGAACGACCGTGTTCACGGACAGCTGACGGTTGCGCATATTCGCGCGCTCGAGTTGGTACTTCACGTCGCGGGCCAGCTTGTTCAGCGCAGTCCGGAACAGGTCCCTCATCAGGTCGCCCGAGACCTTGAGCCGCTTGTTCGCGTAGTGGTCCTTGTCGTCGGCCTCGCGCCGTCCGAGAGCGAGTTCGAAACAGGCCTCGGCCATCCGACAGAGGTAGTGGGCCTTGTTGATTCGGACGTCCTCCTCCTCGACGCCGTCCTCGTGGAGGTGCGGCAGGAGGTACCGATCGATGACGTAGTTGGCCCGCTTGAGCTGGTAGTTCTTCCCCTGGCCGGAGGCGACGCGTTTACCCAACGCCTCGATTGCCTCCTCCTCGGTCTGGACCTCGGCCGCTTCGAGGTTCTCGAGCATGTACTTGACCACTTCGGGGTCGTTCGAGACCTTGTGGACGATCTCCTCGTCCGACTCGAGCCCGAGCGCACGCACGAGCGTCACGAAGTTGATCGATCCGGAGACCGAGGGGAACGAGACCTCGAGCAGGCCGTCGCGGGTGCGCTCACAGAGGACGAGCGCGCGGTAGCCACGGCGCTGCGAGAAGGTCTTGGCGACCTGGATCTCGTCGCCGTACTTAGTGTCGTACTCGGCGAGAATCTTGTTCGGTGCGAGGTCCTCGCTGGTCATCAGCACCCGCTCGGAGCCGTTGACGATGAAGTAGCCGCCGGGGTCGGCGGGGTCTTCGCCGATCTCAACGAGTTCCTCGTCGGAGAAGCCGGCGATGTTACACTTCTCGGAGCCGACCATGATCGGCATGCGACCGATCTTCGTCTCGGTCGAGTCGACGACCCGCTGGTCGCCTTCCTCGCCCTTGACGATGGACATCTCCATGAAGACCGGCGCGGAGTAGGTGATGTTCCGAAGACGCGCCTCCTGCGGGTAGAGCAGTTCCTCGGAGCCGTCCGCCTCCCGAACGCGCGGCGTCACGACTCGAACGTCGCCCAGTTCGACGTGGACCGGCTCCTCGCCTTCCTTGTCGCCGATGTCCGTGTCGATCGTTTCCTTCTCGTCGACGACTTCCTGCATCCCCCGGTTGAGGAAGGCGTTGAAGGAGCGGTAGTGGTGTTCGGCGATCCGTCCCTTCGAGAAGTATTCGCGCGAGATCTCTCGCCGTTCGTCGCGATTGAGTTCCATTGCCATTTATTCCACCACAAGTCGGTATACGACTGCTTGATCGGTTGTACGCGAGTCTCGGACGATTTTGATGACGTCGCCGATCTCCGCCTCGTCCGGCAGGGCAGGATCGTTACGCTTGATCTTCGGTAAATCTGTACGATCGATGTTGTATTCCTCGAGCACCTCCTCGAGTGTGTCGTCCTCAAGGACGGTATGCTCCGGAACCAGTTCGTGTTGGCTTACGTCTACCATGGGTTGATGTGGGTGTGCGTGTCGGCTATCGGGAGAGAAGCGGCTGTCACGAGATACTACAGGTAGATAGCGGCGGGAACCATTTAACGGTTACTAACTCGACGCACAAGCAGGGCTATCCGGCCTGGCGAACCTGACCGGGGCGGACGATCACACGTGAGAGTAGCCGGTTATCGGTTATATTCCTTGTGGGTCGTGTGATCCGATATCACGATACCGTCTGTGCGCGTCTCCGAGTGACGTTCGTGGCGCGTCCCAACGTACCAGACGATCTCCGATTGAAAAGCCTTAATACCGTCTCCGGGAAACGATGAAATGCGTTGGAAGCCCGGGTGGTGTAGTGGCCCATCATACGACCCTGTCACGGTCGTGACGCGGGTTCAAATCCCGCCTCGGGCGCTTTCTGCTGACGGTAATCCGCGAGCGCAGCGCATACCGGAAACAACACACCGTCGCTAGCGAAAACTCCAACTTCGAACGGTTTCTATACCTCGAATTCATGAGCGACGTGTTCATTCTGGCCGCTGTGAAATACAGAAAATAGCGAGTGATTCGGAACGATCCGCGAAGCGCACGAGTGATGAGTACAGGCGCTCGCAAAGATTCGCGCGAACGAAATCTGATCGAGAAGGGAAACGGAATCGGTGGCCCGACGTCGGATGCGGTGAGCTCGACGGAGTAGTAGCGGCCGATCAGCGCACTACAGTGGAACTGAAATTCCATCGAACGAACCGGCACGATAACACGACTCGATACCGCTGGAGAACACAATCCTTAATACTATCACCGAGAAACGATGAAATGCGTTGGAAGCCCGGGTGGTGTAGTGGCCCATCATACGACCCTGTCACGGTCGTGACGCGGGTTCAAATCCCGCCTCGGGCGCTTTCTCACGATTCAATTCTTCGGGACACGCTTGTCTGTCGGGATGCGATCAATATTCACCAAGGTGAAAGGTAGCGTACCCAGCCGTCGCCCGTCTATTGTCAGGTTGCGTGACACGGTGGAGTTCGACTGCTATAGCCCCGCTCTGCTGGTATTTAATAATCAATGTACCTGCGTTCCGAAACTGCAACGACTCAACGACTGCCGATCATCGCCGTTCGCGCTTTGAATCCAATATAAGATCCATTTATACCGTTGGACACCCGTCAACCGAGACAATACTTATATCCCACAACCGGCTTGCGTGGAATATGCGTCTGACGCCGTCATGGTTTCGCTCGTCGGGTCAGGGGGCCGACGAGCGAGGCGAAAACGGGGAGCCTGACCCTCTCTCTGAGATCACGATCGATTACGAGCCATCGATCAGTAGTTCACGGGGGGACGGAATCACGGTCGGGGAGTTCATTCCCGACTCCGATTCGGAACTCGCCGAAACGATTGCACAGTTGGAGACACCCGTAACCGTCGACGAAATCACCGATCAACTGGTCCGACCGCGACGCCCGCCGCTCGAGACGTGGGCCGAAGTCCACGAACGATTGCACCAACAGCGACTTCCCGCGCTCGACGCCGCGGATCTTGTCGAATTCGACGCGACGCAAGGGGTCGTAACCGCCCCGTCGAAGCGCTCGGCCACGAATCCTGCCAGCGGCGGCTGGCTAACACGGGCCGCGTTCGTGGGCGTTTCGCTCGCTCTGTCGATCGCACTGTTTGCCGAACTAGTGCCGCCGATCACGACCGCAGTGATCGTGACAGCCGCGGTGGCGGCGTTCATCGTCCCGTGATCGCTCTCCCGGCCACGGGGAGCGGTCGGCGGTCCGTCTCGATTCAATCGATATACCGGCCGGCAGTCAGCAGCGTAAACAGCAGCAGAATAACGGCACTCAGGCTGAGCCCGGAGAGAACCGAAATCCCGGGCAGTTCGAGCACCGATCCGAGTAGCAGGAGACCGCCGAGTCCAGTCACAGCGATCGAGTAATCGTCCCACGTAACGCTCCCAGAGGGCTGCTCGGCCGACGCATCCGTGTCCGCGTCCGCAGTCGGCGCGGGCTCGAGATACTGATCGAGTTCGTCGGCCAACGGTTTGCGCTCGACGAGCCCGCGGCTCTGTTGGTAGTCGATGACGCCTGCCTTGTCCAGCTTCGGAAGATGAGACTGATACAGCGGAATGTAGACGCGCTGACGCTGGTCGGACGTGAGCTCCGCGACCGTCGTGTCGTGTTCCCAGGCCGCGACCTGCTCCGCGACATCGCGCATGCGAACGGTCTCTTCGGTGCCGCTGAGATATCTGAGGACCAGGCGACGGCGCTCGTTTTGGAGGAGATGGAAGATTTCGTCGGCTGGGAGAGCGTCCTCGGTCGCGGTGTCGGCGTTCGGATCGACATCGGCATCGTCGTCGATCGCGGTCGCCTCGGTCTCACCACCGCTGAGTTGTGTCGATTTCATTGAACAGTCGGCTCCAGAGCCGAGGTCGTATTAAAGGGTGGAAACCGTCTATCTTGGATCAGCCCATTTCACTCGGATTCATAGGCACGAGAATGATTTCATGATATTTTATAACCGATCGAGAAGGGATATTAGGCCGATATACGCGGGTTTCAGAATATCATATAGGGTGTTATTTTCCGACTCCATCTCTTGATACATATCATAATTTGCCCCGAGTTCACTGAAATTTACAGCTCTATCTGGAATCCAGACGGCCGAGTACTACTTAAGTGACATAATTGCCAGATCAGTTATAGTATTGCGGCGTATCGGCCGTCGAAACGAGGTATTTGGCCCGCGATCAGTACCCCAGTAGAAGAGATCGGAGCGAGACGACCGGTCGACAGGGGGAATGGATCACTCGCGATCCGAGACGGACATCGGCCAGCGACCGACGGCCATGGCTCTACACGGTTCCGAGTTGAGGCGGAAATCGAACAGCTGAGGCAGTGACACGCTGATTCCAGCGGAGGCGTATGTTCCGGGCGTAACCCCAAGGGTCTGCGTCCGAAAACAGTGTTCCTCGCGAATGTGTTTCGGGGTGAATCGCGCGACCGATCCGCTCCCGAATCGGTCGAATCCGAATGATCCGAATTCTTTAGTGATCGTGTCTCACTCGTAACGTTATCGACACCTCTGGTCGTCGTAGTGCGATCAGCGACGGACACCGCTCGAAGGGTAGATCATGACACAGTCGATTATCGTACTCGTCGTCGATAACGAACCGGGCGTTGCGGATCTCGCCGGAGAGATGCTTGAGCGCGAGCGCGACTCGATCGTCGCCGTTTCGGCGACGGATGGCCGAGAAGCGCTATCGGTTCACGAGCGTCGCGACGTCGACTGTATCGTCAGCGATTACGAGATGCCGGAGATGACGGGCTTGGAGCTGTTAGAGCAGGTTCGCGAAGACGATCCCGATCTCCCCTTCATTCTCTTTACGGGACGCGGGTCGGAAGAGATCGCCAGCGAGGCGATCGCGGCGGGCGTGACCCAGTATCTCCAGAAGGGGTCTGGGAAGGAGCAGTACGCGCTCTTGGCGAATCAGATCACGAACGCCGTCACCCAGTATCGAACAGAATCGGAGCTTCGGGAGAGCGAGCGCCGCTACGAGCGAATACTGACGGCGTTACACGAGACGACGCGAGACCTGATGCGCGCCGAGACGAAAGACGAAATCTATCGCGCTGCGACCGAGACGGCGGACGACATCCTCGACGTGACGGTCGCCGCGTCCTACGCGTTCGAGCCAACAGCCGGGGTCCTCGAACACGCGGCCTCGGTACAGCGAGCGCCCGATCGTGCCGATCCGAGGCTGACGTTCGAGCGGGGCGACGGCCTGGTCTGGGGTGTGTTTTCGGAGGGAGACAGCGCCTACTACGAGGACGTGACGTGTGGGAATGGACTCGACGCTGCGGAGACGCTGAGCCGAAGCGAACTGATCGTCCCGTTGGGGACCCACGGCGTGTTACTCACGGGAACCGAAGCCGTCGACGGGTTCGACGAGACGATGATCGAGCTGGTGCATATCTTGGCGGCCAACACCGAGGCCGCTCTGGATCGGGCCGAACGCGAACAGTTACTCCGCGATCACGATCGGACGCTCACTCGGAAAAACGAGGAGCTGACGCGACTCAACCACACGAACGAGATCGTCCGCGAGATCAACCACGGCATCGCACAGGCGTCGACGCGGGCGGAAATAGAGGAGACGGTGTGTGACCGCCTGGCCGAGACGGATCGATACCGGTTCGCCTGGATCGCCGCGAGCGACGACGAGCCGCCGGCACCGACCGCGTGGGCCGGCATCGACGCGGCTTACATCGACGGGATCCGCGATGACGGCGATTGCGCGCCGGAAATCGGACTGGTCCGCGACACGCTCGAATCGGCCGAGATACGGTTGGTTCGAAACGTCCTGGAAGACGCTCGATGGACCACACGGCGGAAGGAGGCGTTGACCTACGGCTTCCAGACGGTACTCGGTGTTCCGCTGGTCGCCGACGACCGGCGGTACGGCGTGCTGGTCGTCCACATCACGGGGACCGACTCGGTCGGCGAGCGCGAACGCGACGTGGTGGCCGAACTGGGGGAGACGATCGGCCACGCGATCCGATCCGTCGAGCGGACGCGGGCGATGGTGACCGACAGCCGGCTCGAACTCGAGCTCGCCGTCGAGGACTCGCGGCTGTTGTTCAACCGGCTCTCGGGTCGGATTCCGGATGCAGCACCGATAACGCTCGAGGGCGTCGTCGACCGCGGTGAGGCGGGTATCGTCCTGTTCGTCAGGGCACCGGAGACGGCGGCGCTCACGTCGCTGGCGACGGAGTGGGCGTCGATCGAGTCGCTCTCGGTCATCTCCGAGGGCGAGGAGGAGGCGCTCTTCGAACTGACGGTGACGGCAACCTCGTTTCTCGACGTCCTTCGGACCTACGACGTTCAAGTCCGGATGGCTACGGCAGAGAACGGGACGTCGACGGTCGTCCTCGAGGTCCCCCAAGGGGTCGAAACCCGATCATTGATCGACGCGATCAGGGAGGAGTACCCCGAGACTGACCTGGTCGCCAAGCGGGAGACGACACACACCCGCACGGCCAGACAGCTCGATACCTACCTCGCGGAGCGACTCACCGACAAGCAGTTCGAGGCCATGCAGGCGGCTCACTATAGCGGATTCTTCGAGTGGCCCCGAGAGAGTACCGGGGAGGACCTCGCGGACGCGCTCGACGTGTCGCCGCCGACGTATCACTACCACTTGCGGGCGGCCGAACGGAAGCTCGTCGGCCTGGCCTTCGAGGGCGGATCGAAGGAGTAGCGTGTTCCGTTCGAACGGTCTACGCAGGTAGCGAACGCCTCCATCGCTTTCCCACAACGTTCGGACACAGCGACGGCTCTTCCTCTGGGTCGCGATCGATTCGACACGGAGCGTCTCGGAACGCTCTCGGTCGGACCGCGACGTCCTCGCCGGTTGCGGCGCGCTCGAAGCCAGTCGTCGACGGGGACGGGCGGCGTTCTCTCGGGCAGACGCAGCGGGGGTTCACATCGCGGCGGCCCAATCCGACACTAATTACTTAGAGACAGATCACTGAAACGGGCAAATGATTAGAGAGTATATTTAACCCCCATCGAGTCGTATCCGTAACCGGCGATCAAAGACAGACTGTCGCCACCCCCAATCCCCACCCCATCTCTTTCAGTTGCTATCAGTTCACCAGTGACGACTATCGGAACGGCATACCGGATACCGGTGCGGAAATAAGAGCCGAGAGCCGCCGAGTTCGGCTACCCGGAACGTGCTATCGCGATCGGCGCCGTCGGGATCGAGGCTGCGATTGCCGGTCGATGGCTTCGTCCCACTCGATCCAGTCCTGTTCCCATCCGCGGCGAGACTCGGCGCGTCGCTGAGCGCGTTCGCGATCCTCGCGCGTCATCCGGTTGCGTTCGACGGCCCCCGACTGTTCGCCCTCGACCAGCAGCGGATCGAACGCGACCGGATCGAACCGGTCGATCTCGCCGTCGGGCGAGACGGCCGCGAGCCGCTGGCGCTGCGTGCCACGCGGGAAGACCAGGCGACCGTCCGCGGCCAGCTGGTCGAGCAGCGCGCGCGGCGGTTCGACGGCGGCGGCCTCGAGCAGAATGCGATCGAAGGGCGCGTACTCGGGGAGGCCGTTCTCGCCGTCGCGGCGGTCGACGAGGACGCCCTCGTAGCCCGCCTCGGCGAGGTTTCGACGCGCTTCGATGACCAGCGGGCGGGAGATGTCGACGGCGTGGACGCTGGTTTCGCCGACGATTTCAGCCGCGACGGCGGCCGTGTAGCCGATGCCGGCGCCGACGATCAGCACGGCGTCGTCGTCCTCGAGCGCGAGCGCCTGGAACAGCCGCGCGACCGTACTCGGCGCGAGGACGCGGGTACCGAGGGCCTCGTGTTCACGGTCCGCGTAGGCCGACCGCTCGTCGTCGAGGAATTCGTGGCGAGGGACGTCGCGCATCGCGACGGAGACGGCCTCGTCCGCGAGCACCTCCTTGGGTGCGGATTCGAGGCCGTCGACCATGTCCTCTCGCAGCACCGCGGGATCCATACGCCAGCTATCGCACCGGTGGTTATGAATGGCGCGCTTGCGCGGAGTCGTCGTCTCCGCTCCCGCGGCCGTTTTTATGCACGGTCTCGATCGCGCTCGTCGATCACCCGCGCATCCGAACGAACCGGACGCCGCCGTGCGTGCGCCGTTCGAGCGAGCCGTCCGCCCGTTTCGTGGCCTCGACGAGCGTCTGGTGACCGGCTCCGATCGGTGCGAGCAACTGCCCGCCGGTCCGGACCTGACCGACGACCGAATCGGGGAACTCGGCCGCGGCGCAGGTGAAGTAGGCGGCGTCGTAGGGCGCACGGTCGGGCCAGCCCTCGCGGCCGTCGCCGACGCGAACCGCAATCTCGTCGTAGCCGATTTCCGCGAGCTGATCGCGCGCCTGGCCGGCGAGCCTCCCGCTGTACTCGACGGTGGAGACGTTTTCGTCGCCGACTAACTCGGCCGTGACGGCCGCGTGATAGCCGCAGCCGGTGCCGATCTCGAGGACCTCGTCGCCGGAATCCGGCTCGAGCAGATCGGCCATGATCGCGACCATGTGCGGGGCGCTGATCGTCTGGCCGTCTCCGATCGGGAGCGGCCGATCGGCGTAGGCGCTGTCCCGGCGGTCCGGCGGGACGAACTCGTGGCGCGGCACCGACTCGAGCGCCTCGAGCACGCGCTCGTCGTCCACGCGCGGCGCGACGGTCTCGACCATCCGTCGCCTGGCGGCCTCGTAGTCGGAATCGTGATCGTCGGAGCGATTGATATCGAACATGGCGTCGCGACTACTACGTGCTGGAGAACAGTAGTGCGTCGGGTAGCGAGTACCGGGCCCGACGGTGATCGTGTCGAGACGGGGGTCGGGAGCCGGGAGCCGGTATCGTTACCAGGCCGACCAGGCGCTGGTCGTCTCGTCGTAGGCGTAGACGCGCTTGAGGTCCTTCGCGAAGGCGGTGTCGCCCTCCATTTCGAAGCGGTCTCGCCGGTAGCCGTCGGCGTCGTCGCGGACGACGAAGGCGTCGATCTCGAACTCGTCGTCGCCGAACTCCTCGACCGCGCCGACCTCGAACTCGTAGTCGCCGGGGACGTGGACGGTGATGCTCCGGCTGTCGTCTCGGGAGCCGTCCTGGGGGTGGACGGTGACGTTGACCGCGACGTTGTCGACCTCGCGACTCCAGACGGTCTCGATCTCGTCCGCCGGCGCCTCCTCGACGCGCTGCTGTCCGTCGAGTTCGACGCTGGTCACGCGGACCGTCGAGAGGACCTCCTCGGTCTCCAAGATGAACTCGTCGCCGACCTCGACGGTCTCGTCCTCGGGCGCGGTGACGTTCGCCGTGAAGGACTCGCCGCCCTGGGAGACGACGACGTCGATGGTGACCTCGCGTTCGGTCTCGGGCTGTACTTTGTGGACGTGGCCGCAGTCGCTGCATCGAATGGTGTAGGTACCGCCGCCTTCCGTGACCGTGAGAACCTCGTGGACCGTCTCGAGGTCCGGCGAGCACGAAGGACAGGGCGTCGGAACCCGATCCGGTGTTTCGCTCATACCCCGTCGTAGACGCCACGCACCTAAAAGACGATTGGACCGGCCCTCGATCTCGGCCTAGTTTCCCTGGATCGCGTCGATCACCATCGCCGCGGCCACGACGGGCTCTTTCGGGACGGAACTGGCGTCGTCGATGGTGATCTCGTAGCGGTCCCGCAGCGAGAACTGCCCGTCGATGGAACCGACGTGTGCGCCGTTCGGGTCCGTGATCTCGTACTTGTGCGGGATCCAGCCGCCGAACGGAACGACGTTCCGTGCCACCGTCACCAGCGCGCCCCAGGAGTTGATCTCGGCCAGTTTCGCTTCGGTGTCGGCGTCGCGGATCTTCCAGGTGTCCTGAAGGATCGAGTAATCGTTGTCCAGAATCACGAGGTCCTCACCGGTCCGGGCGTCGGACAGCACGTAGTTCCCTGCGACGTCGATGATCCCGCCGGCTGTCACCGTGAACACCTCGTCGCCCTCGGCGTCGGTGAAGGGGAACTCCTCTCTCATCTTGAACAGTTTCTGTTTCCCCCGGAGGACGACGTCCCCGTCGGCATCGAGTGCCCGGTACTTGTTCCGAATCAGGCCCTGTTCGACCGTATACCGGTCGTCCGTGAGTTCGATCCCGTCGATATCGTACGAACGAGTGTCGCTCATCGGTACCGGCCACTCGCTACCGGTACTTGAAACCGATAGGTTCTAACAGGTACGTCGGAGAACCAACCGTCTTCCGTCCCGTACTTTTCTATCGACTGTCGACCGGAGACCCGGAGCGAACCTGCACGAACGGTCTCTCGAGTCAGGCGTCGTCCGCCGTCGGGAGCGCAATCTGCTCGCCGTCGGCGTAGACGGTCGGTTCGCGGATGATCCCGTCGAGGTGGATCGGCGCCTCCGTGTCGCCGCCGATCCCCGCGTCGTCGCCGATCGCGATGTGGACGGTGCCGGCGGCCTTCTCGTCCAACAGGACCGAGCCGACCAGGTCGGTGACGGCGACGTTCGTCCCAATGCCCAGTTCCGCCAGGTTGTAGGCCGCGTCGCCGACCTCCTCGGCCGCATCCTCGACCTCCGCGCGGATCTCGTCGTCCGAGATCTCGGTGACCAGGCCGTCCTCGACCTCGAAGGAGAGGGTCTCGCCGTCCGCGAGCAGCCCATGGGGCATCATCGTCCCGTCGACGACGAAGGTGCCGTCGGCGGTCGCGGGGCTGACGAACACCTCGCCGGCCGGGAGGTTCGACATCGTCCCCGACTCGTGGACGATCCCGGTGTCGGAGAGCCACTCCCGGTCGCCGACGCCGAACGTGATGTCGGTCCCGGCGTCGGTCGTGACGCGGACCTCGTCGGCCCCGGCGACCCGGTCGCGGACGTCGTCGCAGTGGGCCGCGATCGACTCGTAGTCGGCGTCCAGCCCCGTCGTGAAGACGTCCTCGGTGATCCCCGGGAGCGTCGCGACCCGCGCGCCGGCCTCGTTGGCCTCGGTCCGAGCGCGGGTGTGGCTCAGGCTCTTCGTCGTCGGCGCGAGCACGACGTCGGCCCCGGCCATCGCGGCCGCGACGGGCGCCGGCGGCTCCCCGCCGTGGGTCTCGCCAGGCGGGTACCGGACGATCGCGGCGTCGTCGGTGATCTCGCTCGCGACCTCGTAGAGCGCCTCCCCGATGGGTTCGCGTTCGTCGTCGGTGACGATCGCACACGATTCCCCGGCCTCGAGAGCCAGACACTGGCGGACGGCCGTCTCCGCTGCGGTCCGAAGTTCGTCCATGGATGACCGTGCGGCCAGCGAGCCGATATGTCTTGCCCTCGGCCGCTCTCCAGGCCTCCGTTCCGGTATCGCGAGCGCGCGATCGAGTGGTCGAAAACGTCACCACCGTCACAGGAGATCGCCGAAATCGGCAACGAGAGCGATCGAGAACTCCGATTCGAGTAAAAATCGACTGATAGTCCTCGAAACGATTATCCCGCTCGGTGGTCCACTCCCGGGCACATGCAACAGGTCGCCATCAACGGCTACGGCACGATCGGCAAGCGCGTCGCGGACGCCGTCCGGCAACAGCCCGACATGGAAGTGCTGGGCGTCGCGAAGACGCGCCCGAATTTCGAGGCCGAGACCGCGATCGACAAGGGATTCCCGCTCTACGCGGCCGTCGAGGACCGGGCCGATCAGTTCGACGAGGCGGGCCTCGACATCGCGGGTCCCGTCGAGGACCTGGTGGCCGAAGCCGACGTCGTCGTCGACGCCACGCCCTCAGGGATCGGCGCCCAGAACAAGGCGCTCTACGAGGAGTACGACACGCCGGCGCTCTACCAGGGCGGCGAAGACGCCGCGGTCGCCGACGTGAGCTTCAACGCGCGCGCGAACTTCGAGAACGCCGTCGACGCCGACCACGTCCGCGTCGTCTCCTGTAACACGACGGGCCTCTCCCGGGTCATCGCGCCGCTCCGGGAGGCCTACGGCGTCGAGAAGGTCCGCGCGACGCTGGTCCGCCGCGGCGGCGACCCCAGCCAGACCTCGCGGGGCCCGATCAACGACATCCTCCCGAACCCGGTCACCATCCCCTCTCACCACGGGCCCGACGTCGAGACCATCTTCGATGATCTCGACATCGACACGCTCGGGATGAAGGTGCCGGCGACGCTGATGCACATGCACAGCCTGAACGTCACCTTGGAGGAGGAAGTCGACGCGGCCGAGGTCCGCGAGCTGTTCGCCGACGAGTCGCGCCTATTCCTGATCCCCGAGCGGATGAACATCGACGGCAGCGGCAAGCTCAAGGAGTACGCCCACGACGCGGGCCGCCCGCGGGGCGACCTCTGGGAGAACTGCATCTGGGAGGAATCCATCTCGACCGTCGGCGACGACCTCTACCTCTTCCAGGGGATCCACCAGGAATCGGACGTTGTGCCGGAGAACGTCGACGCGATCCGCGCCGTGACCGGTGCCGCCGACGCCGAAGAGAGCATCCGGACGACCGACGAGACGCT
The DNA here is from genome assembly GCF_900110455.1 of Natrinema salifodinae. Classification (NCBI taxonomy): domain Archaea; kingdom Methanobacteriati; phylum Methanobacteriota; class Halobacteria; order Halobacteriales; family Natrialbaceae; genus Natrinema; species Natrinema salifodinae. Next base: position 340,315 of record NZ_FOIS01000004.1, read on the forward strand.
CGGAATCGGACTCTGAGGCCGCGATTCGACCCGATCTTCTGATCCCAGCGCCGAACCGCGATCCTATAGCGACGACAGAAAGTTTTTGCCACGCGATGGCCTACTGTCTTCCATGCGCCGAGACGACCGCGACGAACCCTTCGACGACCTGTTTCGCGAGATCGAGCGGATGATGAACGAGATGATGAGCGGTGCGGACGCCAACGTCAACTTCGACTCCGCCGGCGGCGTCGACAACGGGTTCGGCATGGACACCCACGTCGACATCCACGAGACCGACAACGAGATCCGCGTCGTCGCGGACCTCCCCGGCGTCGAGAAGGACAACATCGAACTCGAGTGTGACGGCAAGACGCTGACCATCTCCGCCGAGAGCGACCACCGCCAGTACGACGAGCGCGTCTCGCTGCCGACCCGCGTCAACGAACACACCGCGTCCGCGACCTACAACAACGGCGTCCTCGAGGTCGTCTTCGAGCCCGCCGAACAGTCATCGGGCATCAGCCTCGAGTAACCGGGCAGTCGCGGTCGTAGTCACCCGTTTTCAAATTATCCGTCCCGCTCCGCGGCCCCCCGTATCGCCGCCGCGAGCCGATCGTAAAAGTCCGATTCGTACTTCGTCTCCTCGTCGATCGTCGGCCTGGCGTTCGTCTCGTTTATCACCAGTTTCTCGCCCGTCTCGAGGAGATCGACGCCGACGAACGGGATATCGAGTTCGGCAGCGACCGCTTCGGCGAGTTCGCGCCAGGGCTCCGGGAGGTCGACGCCGGTCGCTTCGGCACCGCGGTGGACGTTGTGCTTCCACTGCCCGTCGGCGACCGCGTCGTCGGGGAGTCGGCGTTCGACCGCGCCGACGTACTCGCCCTCGAGTACCATCACGCGGTAGTCGACGGCGTTCGGGAGGTACTCCTGCACGAGGAAGGATCGATCGCCGGTCGCCTTGTAGTCGTGAACCAGCGAGAGGTAGTCGCAAACGCCCAGAAACGAGTCCAAGTCGTGGACCTTCGCGACGCCGACGCCCCGCGTCGTCGAGTTCGGTTTGACCACGACCGGCGGCTCGAAGCGATCGAAGACGTCGGCCAGTTCGGCCTCGGAAACGTCGTTCGAAACGTAGACCGACTTCGGCACCGGCAAATCGGCCCGACCGAGTCGCGCTAGTACCTCGGCCTTGTTCCGCGAGGTCAATACCGTCTCGTGATCGTTAAGCCACGGGATCTCGAGCAGGGCGTCGGCGACCCCGCCCTCCATGAGCCGCCCCGGGTAAACGAAGCCGACGTCGTACTCGTCGGGCGACCACGGCGCGTCCGCCCCCAGCGGCACCACGCGTTCGCTCGGCGGCACGTGATGGACCTGTATCCCCCGTTCGGCCAGCGGCTCTCGCATCCGCTGGAACGTCTCCTGATCGTTCGCGACGGCGAGATTGATCATACGCGATACTCGGGAACAGACGGGCAAAAAGGTGCGCGAGACGAGCGATACGCGCCCTCGACTCGGCAGTCAGAAGCGCAGCTCGAGCGGGCGCGGGAGGCCCCGACTCGAGGGAAGAGCGGAAGCTATGCGACGATGCACTGCGAGTGAGCGCCGCAGACACGAACGGGGAGACGACGGCTACTGTCAACGAGTGACTAACGAGAATGAGCGAACGGAAGGTGGAGTGCTCGTAATCGAATAGTGCTCGAGCGCGCCGAAGGCGCACTCGAAGCGAAAAACGTCGTTCTACGCGATCAGCTTCTCTTCGCCCTTCTCGACGACGACACGACACGGCGGCGAGATCTTGTTGTAGGCGCGGCGCAGCGCGTCCTTGGCGAACTCGGCGTCGTCGACGTCACACCAGATGGTGAAGATCCGCTCGCCGGCGTCGATGCGGGCGGCGGTGCCGACGATCTTCCCGAACGCCTGGCGCATCCCGTCGGAGACACGGTCTGCCCCGGCACCGGTCGCCTGCTTGTTCTCCCGGATGACGTGGTGGGGGAACTTGCGCAGGATCATCTTGTAGTTGCCCTCACCGGCGTTTTTCAGCATGTGGCGATTTGCCGACAGACGCGATGCCTCGAGGCTCCCGTGGCGGAGCTGGACCTCCTCCTCGGTGACGAGGCTGATCTGGATCGGGTAATCCTCGGCGTTAGCCTGCAGGTCGCCCATCTTGTGCTGTGCGATCTTCGATCCCGGGATGCCGGTAATGTAATCGCGGCGGGTGTACGCCGGCTTACTGATCTCCCGGTACATGGAGGCTGGTTTGTCGGACATGGTGGTTACTTACGAAAACGGAAGCCCACCGGGCGGATAAAGGCTTCGAAGCGCCGCGTAGACGCACGGGGGCATCGAGGCGGTTCCGCGTCGAACTGTGAAGTCGGATTCGGATCCGAGACGGGACGGACGTCCGAGGCCGGTCTACGCCGAGATTGGGCCGGTCGACGCGTCGGACGCCTGATCGATGTCGGTCGTCACGTAGCCGGCGTCGGTCCGCTCGACCAGGCCTTCGCTCGACAGCGACTGGAGAACGCTCAGGATCGCCAGTTTGCGAAGCCGCAGTGCGTATTGGAGGTCGGTCGGCGTCGCACCGTCAGTCGCCGCGAGATAGAGGAAGACCAGCTTCGCCTGGTCGGAGCTGAGTTCGGTCGGAAGGCGCTCGATTTGATCGACGTCGCGGTTCGGTTTCATCACCATGCCAACAAGAACCACGAACGTCAGTATAAAGTTATGGGGTGGACGGCATATATTGACTAGCACATATTAAGATGTATATGTCTGTTAAAGGTCGGTCTTGACGATATCGGTGCGATTGCGCGGACAATCGGGATCAAACCGGTGACCAGTGATCGAACGGAGCGCCATACCGATGGCGGACGGACCGATCGGTTGGCGGAGGCGGCGGAGGTCTCCGCCTGGGACCGGCGACGGCCGACAATACAGTATCGTTTCGACGGCGTGTTTAAGGGTCCGCCGACGGAAGATACGTCTATGAGAAGTTTCCGGATCGGGTCCCTGTTCGGCATTCCGATCAAGCTCGACCTCACGTTCCTGCTGGTGCTTCCGCTGTTCGCGTACCTCATCGGAACGCAGATCGAGGAAGTCGCGGACCTACTGAACCAGGGCCTCGAAGCGGGAATCGAAGTGGGCGCTATCACCGGCGGACCGGTACCGTGGGTCCTCGGACTGGCCGCGGCGCTCGGACTGTTCGTCGGCGTCGTACTTCACGAGCTCGGCCACTCGCTGACGGCCCAGCGGTACGGGTTCCCGATTGACTCGATCACACTCTGGCTATTCGGCGGGATCGCCGCGTTCTCCGAGATGCCCGAAGACTGGCGCAAGGAACTCAATATCGCCATCGCCGGCCCGATCGTCAGCGTTCTGGTGGGCGTCGGTTCCTACGGTCTCTTCATGCTCGCGCCCGCGGTGCTCGGCGGCGCGTCGACGGAACTACTCAACGGGACGCGGTTCGTCCTCGGCTACCTCGCGGTGTTGAACGTCGCGCTCGCGGTCTTCAACATGATCCCCGCGTTCCCGATGGACGGCGGGCGGGTGCTGCGCGCGCTGCTGGCCCGCAGTAAGCCGTACGCGCGGGCGACTCAACAGGCCGCCAGCGTCGGCAAGCTGTTCGCGGTCTTTATGGGCCTGTTCGGACTCTTCGCGGTCAACATCATCCTCATCGGCGTCGCCTTCTTCGTCTTCATCGCCGCCTCGAGCGAGGCCCAGCAGGTGACGATGCGGGCCGCCTTCCAAGACGTCACCGTCGGCGACATCATGACGCCCGCAGCGGACCTCCACACCGTCGATCCCGACGCGACGGTCGAGAACCTGATCCAGCGGATGTTCTCCGAGCGCCACACGGGCTATCCGGTCATCGAAAGCGACTCGCTCGATGGCGAACGCCTCATCGGCCTGGTGACGCTAACCGACGCCCGCGAGGTCGACCCGGTCGAGCGCGAAGCGTACACCGTCGAGGACGTGATGACGAGCGATCTGGAGACGATCACGCCCGACTCGGACGCGATGACCGCGATCGAACGCATGCAGGAAAACGGCATCGGTCGCCTGCTCGTCGTCGAGGACAGCGATCTGGTCGGCCTGATTTCGCGGACCGACGTGATGACCGCCTTCGACATCGTCCAGCAGAGCGGTGCGGTCGCACCCGCACCTCGTCCCCGGTCAGCGGACTGACTGTAAGTTCCCCGCTCTTCGCTGCCGACAGCGAGTCCGCGCGGCGACCGCGAGCGAGAGTCGCCGACACGAGCGGCCAAATGACAAGGTAGTGTGCGCCTCGTTCCCGGTCGAAACGCCCGTCTGAAGTGCCGAGACCAACATTCTTAACCGCGACCGGAGCCGATGCTGGGGCGATGCCACCGGCCATCGAGACCGTCGATCTCGTGAAGGAGTACGGCGACTTGCGCGCCCTGCAGGAACTATCACTGACCGTCGAGGAGGGCGAGTTCTTCGGCCTGCTCGGTCCGAACGGCGCGGGGAAGACGACGTTCATCAACACCCTGGTCGGCCTGGTCCGCAAGACCGGCGGCGAGGCGCGGGTCTTCGGCTACGACGTCGAAGACGAGTACCGCCAGGCCCGTGACGCGATCGGACTCGCGCCCCAGGAGTTCAACGTCGACCGCTTCTTCCCGATCAAGGAAGTGCTGATGCACAAGGCCGGCTACCACGGCGTCCCCGAGGACGAGGCCGCCGAACGGGCCGACGAGGTCCTCAAACGCGTCGGCATCTACGACAAGCGCCACGAGCGCTTCGACTGGCTCTCCGGGGGGATGAAACGCCGCCTCCTGCTCGCCCGAGCCCTGGTGACCGACCCCGACCTGCTCATCTTGGACGAGCCGACTGCGGGGGTCGACGTCCAGTTGCGCCACGACCTCTGGGATTTGGTCACCGAACTCAACGAGGAGGGGACGACCATCCTGCTGACGACCCACTACATCGAGGAGGCCGAACGCCTCTGCGACCGCGTGGCGATCATGAACGAGGGCCGGAAGGTGACGGTCGCAACCCCCGACGAACTGAAACAGCGGGGGAGCGACACTATCGCGGTCCGGCTGGAATCATCACCGGCCACCACGCCCGAACTGGGCGCCTACGCGCACGAAACGACGGTCTCCGGCGACCGCCTCGAGGTTCGCGTCGACGACGGCGGCCCGACCGCGCCGCAGTTGCTCAACGACCTGGAGGCGGCCGGACACGAAATCGCCGATCTCGAGATCACCCGCACCTCGCTCGAGGAGATCTTCGTCGACCTGACCGAGCGTGAGGACCGGACGGTGACTCGGTCCGCTGCGCCGAGTTCGGACGACGGCGACCAGGCGGCGGCAAAACCCGAGCAGGAACGCGAGCGCGAGCGGGAACAGGAGGGGGTCGCCTGATGCTGTCGGTCGGCTTCCGCGCGCTCTTCCGGCGCGAAGTCCTGCGGTTCGTCCGCCGTCCGAAGAACACGTTCATGCCGCCGGCGATCACGAACGTACTCTACTTCGCCGTCTTCGGGGTGATCCTCGGCAACCGGATCGACGAGATCGCGGGCTTCCGGTACATCCTCTTCATCGTTCCCGGACTCATCGTCCTGGGCGCGATCTCGAACGCCTTCGAGAACGCCTCGTTCTCGATCTTCCACGGCCGGTGGAACGAGTACATCCACGAAACGCTGACCTCGCCGCTGTCCTACGTCGAAATGGTCGTCGCCTACGTCGGCGCCAGCGCGGTCCGCGGAATGATCGTCGGCGCCATCATCGCCGTCGTCGGCCGGCTGTTCGTGCCGATCGGTATCGAACACGGTCTGTTCCTCGTCGCCACGATGATCGTCATCACGGCGCTGTTCGCCGGGTTCGGGATCATCGGCGGGCTCATCGCCCGCGACTTCGACGATCTGACCGTGATGAACCAGTTCATCCTCCGCCCGCTGGTGTTCTTCGGCGCCGTCTTCTACTCCCTCGACACGTTCGAACACGCCTGGCAGATCCAGATCTCGCTGGTGAACCCGATGGTCTACATGGTCGACAGCGTCCGATACGGCCTGCTGGGCCACTCGGATCTGATCGCGGTCGGCGTCTTACCCGACCCCTACGCCACCTTCGCGCCGCTAGTCTCGCTCGGAGTACTCACGGCGAGTACCCTCCTCGTCCTGGCGATCGACGTCTACCTGTTCAAGATCGGCTACGGGCTGACGGACTGATCGCTGGTCCCGTTCCCGTCCGCAAACTCGCGAAAATGAAGCGTTCTGCGATCGCGTACTCACGCCGGTTGCGATGCGGTCGTCGAATCTCCTCGCAGTCAGGGTCGCTTACGCGAACAGCTGACGTGCGTCGTCGATGGCGTCGACCAACTTGTCGACCTCCGCTTTCGTGTTGTAGACGTAGAACGACGCGCGCGCCGACGCCGCCACGCCCAGCTTGTCGTGCAGCGGCTGCGTACAGTGGTCGCCCGCGCGGATCGCGACCGCGTGGTCGTTCATGATCGAGGCCAGGTCGTGGGCGTGGACGCTGTCGAGGTTGAAGCCGACCAGGCCGCCCCGCTCGGGACCGGGTTCGGGGCCGTAGACCTCGACGTCGGGTTCGGCCGCGAGCTGCTCGTAGGCGTAGCGGGCGATCTCCTCCTCGTGGGCCTGGATCCGCTCCATGCCGATGTCTTCGAGCCAGTCGATGGCGGCCGCGAGCCCGACGGCCTCGGCGATCTGGGGGGTGCCGGGTTCGAACTTCCAGGGGAGTTCGTCCCACGTGGAGTCCTCGAAAGTGACCTTGCGGATCATGCCGCCGCCGTAGAGGTATGGCTGCATCTCCTCGAGCAGGTGCGTTTTACCGTAGAGGACGCCGATGCCGGTGGGACCGGCCATCTTGTGGCCGGAGAAGGCGTAGAAGTCGGCGTCGATGGCTTCGACGTCGACGGGCCGGTTGGGGACGGCCTGAGCGCCGTCGATGAAGGCCAGGGCGTCGTGGTCGTGGGCGATATCGACCAGCTCGGAGACCGGGTTGACGGTGCCGAGCGTGTTCGAGACGTGGACCGCCGAGAGCATCGCGGTGTCGTCGGTGATGATCTCGCGGGCGTGGTCCATGTCGAGGCGGCCGTCCTCGTCGACGCGGATGTACTTGACGTCGGCGCCGGTTCGCTTGCCGATCTGCTGCCAGGTGACCAGCGAGGCGTGGTGTTCCATCTCCGTGAGGACAATCTCGTCGCCGGGCCCGAGCTCGGCGAGCCCCCACGAGTAGGCGACCAGGTTCTCGGCTTCGGTCGTGTTCTTCGTGAAGATCACTTCCTCGCGACCGCCGCTGGCGCCGATGAACTCGGCGACGTGGTCGTGGGCCTCCTCGTAGGCGATCGAGGCCTCCTGACTCAGGTGGTGGATTCCCCGGTGGACGTTCGCGTTGTACTCGCGGTAGTAGTCGCTCATCGCGTCGACGACCGGATCGGGGGTCTGGGTCGTCGCCGCGTTGTCGAGGTAGACGACCTGCTGGCCGTCGAACTCCCGTTGGAGGATGGGGAACTCCTCCCGGATCGCCCCGACGTCGAGCGACTCGAGATTCTGTTGACTCATTACTCCCTAGGAAGGAGCCCACACAAAACACTCCTTCGGTCCGGCGACGGCCCCTTTTTCCGCGATCGCGGCCGCGCGGTCAGATTTGCCGGATCGGCATTCGAGTCGGGGATCGCACCGACGCAAGCATAGCCTGGGGCATCCGCTACGGGACCCGTGATCGGCTCGTAATTCGTGGCCGAGCGATCGGTGCTCGAGAACGGAAAGGGGGTGGAGTGGGGAGTGGGGGTGGGGGAGGGGGTGGGGTGGGGTGGGGTGGGACGGGGTTCGGGGGGTAACGACAGGGGAAATCGGAAGTCGGTGATCTCGCCCTGGTGGGTGCCCCTGCCGCACTACCGGCTTGGACCCCATCGGAAATATCGATGTCCCCAAATAATTTTGGGAGACGGCTCGATCGAGATCGCGCGGTCCGCGACAACAGTGGATCGTCTGCCGCGCGGACGCTCGCGCGAGCGCGTCAAAACGAAGGGACCGGTCGCCGATCGTCACCCGTAGCGGTGTTCACCTGACACCACCGTATGGAACGGCTCGCAGTTTCCGACTGTGAGGTCGTGATCGGCGGCTTATGAACCCGGGCGTAGTAGCGCTACCGTGATGTCCGCGATCGAGACGTCCGGTCTGACGAAGGAGTACGGCAACCTCACCGCCGTCGACGATCTCGACCTGACCGTCGACGATGGCGAGGTGTTCGGCTTCCTCGGTCCCAACGGAGCGGGGAAGTCGACGACGATCAACATGTTACTGGACTTCGCGCGGCCGACCGCAGGGTCGGCGACGGTGCTCGGCTACGACGCCCAGGCCGCGGCCGACGAGATCAGTCCCCGCGTGGGCGTCCTCCCGGAAGGGTTCGACGTCTATCCCCGGCTATCGGGCCGCCGACACGTCGAATTCGCCGTGAAGACGAAAGACGCCGCCGACGATCCCGACCGCATCCTCGAGCGCGTCGGACTCTCGGCCGAAGACGGCGCGCGGCCGGCCGGTGACTACTCCAAGGGGATGCGCCAACGGCTCGCGACCGGCATCGCGCTGGTCGGCGATCCCGATCTGTTGATCATGGACGAACCCTCGACCGGGCTCGACCCCCACGGGATCCGAGAGATGCAGGAACTCGTCCGCAGCGAGGCCGAGCGCGGCACGACCGTCTTCTTCTCGAGTCATATCTTGGAGCACGTCGAAACCATCTGCGATCGCGTCGGTGTGCTGAACGAAGGGCGTCTCGTCGCCGTCGACACCATCGAAGGCCTGCGCGAGTCGATCGGCGGCGGCGCGACGATGACGCTCACCCTCGCGGACAGCGCCGACGGAGCCCGAGACGTGGCCGCGTCGGTCGAGGGGATCACGGACGTCGTCGCGTCCGGCCGTACCCTCGAGTGCTCGGTCACCGATCCGGCGGCGAAAGCCCGAGCCGTGACCGCGCTCGCGGACGCGGAAGCGAGGATTCGGGACGTGCGGATCGAGGAGGTTTCGCTCGAGTCGCTGTTCACGGCGCTGACCAACGGTGAGGAGTCCGGGACCGGACCACAAGCGGGTTCGATCGGGGCGACGGCGTCCGAGACGGGAACGGAAACGGGAGCGGGAGCAGGAACAGGAACGGGGGCGACTCGATGACCTCGCACATCCCCACCGTCGCCCGCAAGGAGTTCGACGACGCCGGCCGGTCGAAACTCCTCTGGGCGCTGATCGGCCTGCTCGTCGGACTGGTGACGATCGGCTACGTCGCGATCTGGTACACGGTCGACGACGTGACCGCCGCCGAGGTGCTCAGCTTCCTCGGAACACCGCTGCAGGTGATCCTCCCGATCGCCGCGCTGATCGCCGGCTACATGGCCGTCGTCGGGGAACGCCGCTCGGGTAGTATCAAACTCCTGCTCGGGCTCCCGCCGAACCGGACCGACATCGTCTTCGGCAAATTGCTGGGTCGAACGGCCGTCGTCGGCGTCGCCGTCGGGCTCGCTTTCCTCGTCTCGCTCGTCCTCGGGGCCGCCTTCTTCGGCGACGTTCCGTTCGTCGACTGGCTCGGCTTCGCCGCGGTCTCGCTGCTGTTCGGAACGACCTTCGTCGGCCTGGCCGTCGGCGTCTCGGCGGGCGTCGCAACTCGAGGCAAGTCGATGGCGCTCGTCGTCGGTCTGTACATGGTGTTCGTCGCGCTCTGGGAACTGCTGACCGCCGGCCCCTACTACCTCCTCTACGACGAGGAAGTGCCGGTCGAGCCCGAGACCTGGTACCTGGTGCTCGATCAGTTCAATCCGATCTTCGCGTACACGAACCTGGCGAGCAGCATCGTCGAGGGGTCGCTGATCCCCTTCCAGTTCCAGTACGGGCTGCAGTCGATGGAGGCTTACGGGCTGACGCCGGCCGAGCGCCACCCGGGCGACGCGCCGTTCTACCTGCAGGACTGGTTCGGCGTCGTCGTCCTGCTGGTCTGGTTCGCCGTGCCGGTCGCGATCGGCTACTATCGGTTCGAAAACGCGGACCTGTGACCGGGAGATCGTGCGACGGGGTTACTGCATGCGCAGCAACTGCGCGTGCAGCGTCGAGCCCACCTCGAGGACGTTCACCTCGTCGATGAACCCCTCTTCGACCGCGAGTTCGACGGCGCGCGTGCCGACGATGTTGGCGACGGTCGCCTGCGCCAAGCTCTCGATCACCGCGCGCTCGTCGACCTCCTCGCCGCCGTAGAACTCCTCGGTGACGGTCAGGGAGAGCTCGCCTTCCTCGAACGTCTCGCCGAGGACCTCCTCGTCGCAGACCGCGACGAGCAGCCCCTCCTGCGTCTGTCGCTCGTTGACGATCATCCGATTACTCGAGTTCCCACTCGCGGTCGCGCTCCTCCTCGCTGCCCGGATCGGTGATGTCGATGCCGAGATCGTCCAGGCCGATCCCGTCCCGGCCGCCCTGACGCTGTTGGCCGCGGCCGGCACCGGCACCCATACCGGGGCCGCCACCGGCGCCACCGGCACCGCCTGACGCCTGGCCGAACATCTCTTCGCGGTCGTCCATCATCTCGCGTTCGGCCTGCTCGCGCATCTCGTTTGCTTCCTCGGCGATCTCCTCGGCCTGGTCGTACTCGCCGAGTTCCTCCAAGATCTCGGCCTTCTCCTCGAGGACCTTCGCGTTGCGCAGGCCGAGCCGAATCGCGTTGTCGACGCAGTGGAGGGCCTCCTCGGACAGGCCGCGCTCGGAGAGGAAGAACGCGCGGTTGAACCAGGCCGCGGCGAACCGCTCGTCGATCTCGACGGCGCGCTCGGCGTGTTCTAAGGCCTGGGCGGTCTCGCCGAACTCCCAGAGCGCGTACGCGAGGTTCGTCTCAGCGGTCGCGGCGTGTTCGCTCTCGTCGTCGATCCGCAGCGCCTCGCGGTGGGCGCCGATGGCCTCGTCCCACTCCTCGAGTTCGGCGTGGGCGACCCCCTTGTTCACCCACGCTTCCTGTTCGAGCGTCTCGTCCTCGGCGAAGCGGGCGGTCCGCTCGAAGGCCTCGGTGGCTTGCTCGTAGCGGTTGATCTGCATGTAGTTCAGCCCGACGTCGAGCAACTCCGTGGCGTCGACGTCGTCTGTGGCGATGTTTTGCTCGTCGAGCGTGTCGGTGACGACGCGGGAGTCGATGGGGTCGACCTTCGAGGGGTCGACGGCCAGCTCCGGCGGGTCCAGGTCGAACTCCTCGTAGGGATCGTCGAATCCCTCGCCTTCGGAGAACCGATGGTCGCGATGATCACGGTCGCCGTCTCGGTCGGTCATTAGCGGAATGTGGTGGCGACGACTGTTAAGGGCTGCGACCCGATAATTGCGGTCAGCGAGGGTCTCAAGCCCGCCCGCCGAAGCGCCTGGTGAACGAGCGAAGCGACTGGGTCACCGATGCCGGGTGGGGCAGTCCGAGGCGGTACCGGAGCCGGTCCTGGCGTTTGAACGGCTCGAACACCGCCGGTTCCGAGAGCTCCCAGATCCGGGCGCGAGAGCGCCGACTTCCGCGTCGATCGAGAATCGCGTTCGCCGCGCGCCGCCCGGCCTCGTCGGCCGACTCCATCGAGGCCAGGTCGGTGTTCGTTCGCACGTAGTCGCCCGCCAGCGCGAGGTTCGGGACCGCGACGTCGGCCGGCGGCCGGTTGCGAAGCGAGCCGACGGTGTTGATCAGCAGCGGCGACCGGTTTTCGACCCCCTCGTCCGTCTCGACGATCGCCGGATCGAGGAACCAGTCGATGAGCAGCTCGTCCCGCAATCGTTCGCGTTCGTCGGCCTCGTTCAGGTGCGCTTTCAGCTGCGCCCAGATCTCCGCCGCGATCTCCTCGCGCGTACACGCCCGAGCCGGTTTATCATACAGAATTCCCGGTGTGTCCCAGTCCGAAGCGATCACCGAGAGGACGCCCTCGACCGCGTCGGGACCGCGGGCCGCGACGTCGTACTCGGTCCAGAATTGCCGCTGGGAGATCGACGTCAGCGCCCACGGCGCGTCGGCGTAGACCTGGTGGCCCCGCGTCAGGTCGATGTCCTCGGTGAGGTAGAACTGAATGCCGTTCATCCAGGCCGTGTCCAGTCGCTCGATGCGGCCCAGTTCCGGGGCGAGCCGACGCAGGTCCGACGTGACGAACGCGGGAGCGACGTCGACCGGCACGGCCAAGACGTACTCGTCGGCCCTGACGATCGTTCCATCGGCCAGTACGACGCCGGTGACGCGTCGCCCGTTCGTCTCGAGTCGCCGCGCGGGGGCGTTCGGTCGGAGCTCGACGCCGAGCGTCTCGAGGTGGCGAACCCACGGCTCGATCCAGGCCTCGCTGGTCGGCGCGTTCAGGACGCGCTCGGTCGGTCTGGTCGGATCGAGCTGCCCGAACAGCAACTGGAGGTAGACGGTGCCGATCGTCCGGGCGCTCCCGACCTGGGGACGAAGCGCGACGAGCGCCTGGGTGGTGGAGGCGAGCCGGTCGCGGAACGCCTGCGAGCGGTTCTCGGCGTCGATGAACTCCCACCAGGAGAGATCGTCGAGTTCACCCTCGCGTCGCTGCTCGCAGGCGGTCAGCAGGTACAGCAATCGTTCGAGAAGAAACCGGACGTCCGCGGCGGGCAGGTCCTCGGCGAACGCCGGGCGGAAGGCGTCGAGCCACCCGCGGATCGTGTCGGGGGTGCGCGTCTCGGCGATCCGGCCAGGCCCCGCGGTGCTCGCGACGAGCGTCGCCTCGGTCTCGACGAGGTTGTCCGCGACAGTGCCGGCGCCGTCGGGGATGCGGGCCATCGTATCGACGACGTGGCGGTAGAACGCCGGGAAGAACCGAAAGCCGTGTTCGCCGTGCAGCGGCGCCTGACCGTCCGAAATCGGCACCGACCTGGCTTTTCCACCGAACTGGTCGGTGGCCTCGAGGACCGTTACGTCAATCCCCCGCTCGGCGAGTTCGTGGGCCGCGGTAAGTCCCCCGACACCGCCGCCAATCACGGCAACGCCTGTCATGCTTCTACTCTGCGGGAGCCGAGGAAATAACGGGCACCCTCCCGACTGCCGGGTGATCGTCGGCCGCGTCAGTCACCGACCGCAGGAGTCCGGTCCGGGACCGAAACCGTCGGGACCAGGCGACCCGTCAGCGCTCCGACGACCGCCACCATTGAGTACGCTGGCGCCGAAGAGTCGCTCATGCGTCTGTTCGTCAGCGTCGATCTCCCCGACGACCTCGCACAACCGGTCGCCGACCTGCAAGACGAGTTCGCCGAGGCGAGCGGGCTCAACTTCACGAACCCCGAGCAGGCCCATATCACGATGAAGTTCCTCGGCGACGTTCGAAAGAGCGGAACTCTTTCGAGCCAATCAGAATCGCAAAGCGATTCTGATGACGTGGGCGAGGACCGCGTCGACGACCTCAAGCGCGAGCTGTCCGCCGCCGTCGCGGACGCGGGCGTCGACCCCTTCACCGTCCGCTACGGCGGGCTCGGTGTCTTCCCGAGTCTCGACTACATTAGCGTCGTCTGGCTGGGCGTCGAACGGGGCGGCGAGCAACTCACCAGGCTCCACGAATCCATCGAAGCGCGGACGACCGAGTTGGGCTTCGACCCCGAGGATCACGACTTCACGCCCCACGTCACCCTCGCGCGGATGGAACACGCCGGCGGGAAGGACCTGGTCCAGGACCTCGTCGAGGAGCGCGACCCGACGATCGGCGAGGCCCGCGTCGAAGAGGTGCGCCTGACCGAGAGCACCCTGACCGAAGACGGGCCGGTCTACTCGACGGTCGAGTCGTTCCCGCTGACGTGAGCGAGTCGAGCGGAGCCCGATCCGGTCCGTTCTCTGCCGTAACTGTCCGCGCAAACTGAACGTTAGCGCGTCTCTGGCGGATATAGTCAGGAAATACTGAACGGGGTATGATAGGCCGCTTCAGCGTAGCGTCCGCGAGACGATGGTCTCCGGGCATCCCGGACTCGGCGGCAACCGCGACCGCGACCAGGCGGCAAGCGCGAGCGCGAGCACTGCCACGACGTGGCGCGTCACGCGCCGGGAGGCTCTCGCCGCGCTCGGCGGCGCGGGCCTGGCGTCGGCGGTCGGCGCCCCGGACGCGACGACCGCTCGTGCCGACGCCGCCCGCCGTCGTCGCAACGTCGTCCGCGTGCGCATCTATCCCGGCGTCGTGCCGCTTCACGCGCGGCTGCGGTACGGGGTCGACGGGCTCGACGATCTGCGCGGCGCCTGGCCGGACCCGCTGGCGGACGCGATGGCCGCCGTCGAGAACGCGCTCGAGCAGGTGCTCACATACGCCCGCGAGCGCGGTCGGCTCGAGGCCCTCGAAATCCGCGTCGAACGCGGCGACCAAATTCGGTTTCCGGCCATGGAGATGCCGCTTTCGTCCGAGGCCGTGCTCCCGTCGCTCGAGACCCTCCTCGGCCGGTTTCGCGAGCGGTTGCGAGCGCGGGACGCGCTCACCGGCCGGACGAGTCACGTCCTTCTGCACTGGTCGCCGCTGAACTACCGCGTCGGCTACGGCGGGACGCTGTCGCCCCACTCCCTGGTCGGCGACGAGAGCGACGGGAGCGACGGCGACGCGCAGACGGTTGCGAACGTCGGCGCGACGGAGGTCTGGGACTCGCGGGCGGTGACGCGGAACGTGGCGATCCACGAGACGATCCACACGTTCCTCGCGGACGACGTCGTCGCCGAAATCGGCGACGCGGTCTGCGACCACGAACTCGGGACGGCCGTCCGGACCGACGACGACACCCTCCGGATCTCGCCGATCGCGACCGCCTACGCCGGCCCGGATCGGCTCGGCGGCGGGACCCGCTTTCAGGGCACCGGCTGCTACGACCGCGAGCGGTTCGTCCGTCACGACGGGGTCGACGGGATCAAAAACTGGACGTACACGACCGAGCTCAGCGAGGCGACCCGAGAGGGCGTCGCCCGGACGCTCGAGCGCCAGTTCGAGGCCTGAGAGCGAGGTTTCCGAGCGCCGTCTCGTCGCGATTTCGCGTCTCGCGGTTCGCGATCCGCGTCACCCCCTGCGAGATGGACAAGATTTTAAGCCACCGCGGGCTACGTTCGGCTACTATGGGTAAGAAATCGAAGGGCAAGAAGAAGCGACTTGCCAAACTCGAGAACCAGAACAGC
Organism: Natrinema salifodinae; assembly: GCF_900110455.1. NCBI lineage: Archaea > Methanobacteriati > Methanobacteriota > Halobacteria > Halobacteriales > Natrialbaceae > Natrinema > Natrinema salifodinae. The sequence goes on from NZ_FOIS01000004.1 coordinate 355,407, forward strand.
CGCGTTCCGGCCTGGGTCATGATGAAGACGGACATGGAAGTCCAGCGGAACCCGAAGCGACGCAACTGGCGGCGCAACGACACTGACGAGTAACCATGAGTGCAAGTGATTTCGAGGAACGCGTCGTAACCGTTCCCCTGCGCGACGTCAAGAAGGGAGCCAACCACGAGGCCGCCGACCTCGCGATGCGGCTCACGCGCGAACACCTGGCGAAGCACTTCGCGGTCGACGAGGACGCCATCCGTCTGGACCCCTCGATCAACGAGGCAGTCTGGTCGAACGGACGCTCGAACCCGCCGCGAAAGCTTCGCGTCCGCGCGGCCCGCTTCGACGAGGACGGCGAAGCGGTCGTCGAAGCCGAGGTCGCCGACTAAACTTGCAACGCCTCGCCTTCGCCGGGTCGGCCTACGTCGGCGTCTTCGCCCGTGCGACCGACTCGTGCGTGCTCGTTCGCTCCGACGTCGACGACGACGTGGTTGCCGACCTGACCGACGAACTCGACGTGCCGGCGATCCAGACGACCGTCGGCGGCTCGTCGACGGTCGGCGCCCTCGCGACGGGCAACGAGAACGGACTGCTCGTCAGTTCGCGAGTCCTCGAGTACGAGCGCGAAACCCTCGAGGAACAAGTCGACGTCCCCGTCGCCGAGCTGCCGGGCAGTATCAACGCCGCCGGGAACGTCGTCCTCGCGAACGACTACGGGGCTTACGTCCATCCCGACCTGCCCCACGAGGCGATCCAGATCGTCAAGGACACGCTCGATGTTCCGGTCGAACGCGGCGACCTCGCGGGCGTCCGGACCGTCGGGACGGCCGCCGTCGCGAACAACACGGGCGTGCTCTGTCATCCCAAGGCCACCGACGAGGAACTCGACGTCCTCGAGGCGGCCTTAGACGTCCGGGCCGACGTCGGAACGATCAACTACGGGGCGCCGCTCGTCGGCTCCGGTCTCGTCGCGAACGAGGCCGGGTACGTCGTCGGCGAGGACACGACCGGACCGGAACTGGGCCGGATCGAGGACGCGCTCGGCTACATCGACTGACCGCCGACCGCCTGGCGAGTCGCCCAGCCGAACGCGAACGCTCGGTTCTCCGACTTCCGATTCCCGACCCCCGATTCTCGATTCTGGCGGCTCCGGCCGCAACGACAGGTACTCGACAGCGGAGACGCTACGCGTGGGTTCGCAGGATCCGTTTCTCGTGGCCGGTCGTCTGCGCCCCGTGATCGACGGCCGATATCGAACGGGGTCCCGCTACCGCCGCTCGAACTCGTGTCGCACGACCTCGCTGTCGTCGTCCCACTCGAAGTTCTCGTGGACACGCTCGAGCAGCCGCTCGTAGGCCTCGAGATTCGCCAGCCCCTCGGCTCGCGCGTCCTCGTCGGTCAACTCTCCGAGCGTGCGCTCCCGGACAGTCGTCACCTCGAAGGTTGTTCCGTCGATCGCGAACGTATCGCCCGGGTCGGCGTAGCGGTGGCCGCGGTGGATCTGCGTCACCTCGCCGTCGACGGCCTGATTTCGCATTCGCTCGCTCGGTAGCAGGTCGCTCGAATCGAGTTCGCTCATACCCGTGTGTTCGGCCTGGGTCGGGAAAATCTTCACCGATACCCACAGCCACCGCGCCCGCGGGTCGGCCAGGCGGCGCGAGCGGGTCGATCGAGGTGGCCGATCGAGCGACGGCCGTCGCATGGGAAGGGAAGATTCTTCCGACTGGTCGCCGGAGGCATTGGTATGAGTCAATTTACGGTCAGTGGTCGCTTCAAGAGCCGCGACGGGTTTGCGGAGTTCGAGACGACCATCGACGCAGAAAACGAAAACGTCGCTCGTGAGCACGCGCTCTCCCAGCTCGGGAGCCAGCACGGGCTGAAGCGGACCGAAATTGAACTCGAGGAGGTTTCTCAATAATGAGTCAACAGCAACTTCAGCAGCTCTCCCAGGAACTGCAAGAGATCGAACAGCAGATCGAAGCGCTACAGACGGACGTCGAGTCCACCCAGCAGGAGAAGACCGAAGTCGACGAGGCCATCGAGGCGCTCGAGACGCTCGAGACCGACTCGACCGTGCAGATGCCCCTCGGCGGCGGCGCGTACCTCCGTACGACGATCGAGAACATCGACGAAGTGATCGTCGAACTCGGCGCCGACTACGCCGCGGAGTTCGAGGAGGACGACGCCGTCAACGCCCTCGAGAACAAGAAGGACCGGCTCGACGACCGCATCGACGAACTCAACGAGGAGATCGCCGAGCTCGAAACCGAGAGCGACGAGCTCGAGCAGCAGGCCCAGCAGCTTCAGCAGCAGGCGATGCAACAGCAGATGCAGGGGCTCGGCCAGGGCCAGCAGGAACCCGACGAGTAACGCGGCTGCGGTACGTATCCGATACGCATGTTCGATAATTTGAAGAAGAAGCTCGGAAGCTTCCGCGAAGACGCCGAAGAGGCCGCCGAAGAGAAGGCCGAAGCGGTCGACGAGGAAGAACTCGAAGACGAGGAACTCGAGGACGTCTCTCCCGAGGCGGAGACGGCGGATGCGGAAGCGACCGATACTACCCCCGAAACGGGGGCTGTCGAGCCGTCCGGATCGTCCGAATCGTCCGAGACGGCGGCCGCGTCGACGGCCGAGTCCGGAGTGGAGCCGGAGACGGACCCGAAAACGACGGAAGCGTCGGAAGGGGCCGCCGCGACGCAGGCCGCCGAGTCCGCGGGACAAGCGCCGGCGGACGAATCCGAACCGGACTTCCTCGGCGGCGCCGACGAATCCGAACCGGAACCGGACGAGGCTCCCGACGAAGCGACGACCGATCCGGAAGCGGTCGACGAGGAGACGGACGGCGCGGACGACGAGGCCGAAGCGGCCGAAGCGGCGGACGCCGACGATAACTCGACCGGCTTCGGCGCCAAGGCCAAGTCCCTCGTCAAGGGGAAGTTCGTCATCGAGGAGGAGGACCTCGAGGATCCGCTGCACGAACTCGAGATGGCCCTGCTCTCGAGCGACGTCGAGATGGGCGTCGCCGAAGAGATCCTCGACAACATCCGCAACGAACTGGTCGGCGAGACGCGGACCTTCACGACCTCGACCGGCGAGGTCGTCGAGGAGGCCCTCCGCGACGCGATCTACGACGTAATCAGCGTCGGGCAGTTCGACTTTAACGAGCGGATCGCCATCGAGGACAAGCCCGTCACAATCGTCTTCACCGGCGTCAACGGCGTGGGGAAGACGACCTCGATCGCCAAGCTGAGCCGCTACTTCGAGGAGCACGGCTACTCGACGGTCATGGCCAACGGCGACACCTACCGCGCCGGCGCTAACGAGCAGATCCAGGAACACGCCGACGCGCTGGGCACGAAGTGCATCAGCCACCAGCAGGGCGGCGATCCTGCCGCGGTGCTGTACGACGCCGTCGAGTACGCCGAGGCCAACGACATCGACGTCGTCCTCGGCGATACGGCAGGTCGACTTCACACCGACGAAGGACTGATGGATCAACTCGCGAAGATCGACCGCGTCGTCGACCCCGATATGACGCTGTTCGTCGACGAAGCGGTTGCCGGCCAGGACGCGGTCAACCGCGCCCGCGAGTTCAACGAGGCCGCCGAGGTCGACGGTGCGATCCTGACGAAGGCGGACGCCGACTCCAACGGCGGGGCCGCGATCTCGATCGCCCACGTCACCGGGAAACCGATCCTGTTCCTCGGCGTCGGACAGGGCTACGACGACATAGAACGATTCGATCCCGACGAGATGGTCGATCGGTTGCTCGACGACGAGGAGTAGCGATCACGCCGCTCCCGAGCGGTAGTTCGAGGCGGTACCGTCAGTCGACCACCATTTCAGAAGACACTTATTTTACGTCTGAAAGGTTAGTGTATGAGCCGTCCTCGTTCTCGGCGTGCCCTCCTCGCGTCGGTCGCGACGACCGCGGCGGCCACGACCGGCGGATTCGAGTATCCCGCTGGCGGGACGAGCAGATCGTCGCTCCGTTTCGAAATCGTTCCCGCGGACCGGTACGAGTGCGATGCCGTCGACCGACCGGAACCGGAACCGACAGCCGATGACGATGCGCTCGACCCACAGGCGTACCCGGCACCGCCGTCGGCGACCGGGACCGACGAGAATCGCACGCCGTCGGCCTGGTCATCGTCGGCACCGTCGCCATCACCAGGCGCATCGTCGTCGTCGCCGACGACCGTCAGCCAGTACGTCGTCGACTTCGAGCGAGCGTATCGGCAGAACGCCTTTCTCGTCCGGTTCGGATCGATGGCCGGGACCGTCGACCTTCGGCTCACGGACCGTCGGCTCTCGACAGTCACCACCGGGGACGAGAGAACCGCCGTTCTGGTCGCACTCTGTTACGATCTGACGACCGGGACGCGACAGTCGGCGCCGACGACCGAGTGGGACATCCGCGTCACCTACTACGTCGACGAACGCATCGTCCTCCGGGCCCAGTACGACGGGCTCGCACAGGAGCCGGCGTTCGATCCCGACCCCCGGACACAGGGTGAGCTCGTCGCCTGTTTCGAGTGAACGGGCGCAGAGATACCGATCGACAGGCCACACTGTATCGGTATCATTTGCCGCCATCCACGACGCGGTCGGGAAGCGAATCGTTCTCATTCGGCGCATTCCGTCGTGGGACCGGTGGTCTCCGATCATCCCTGTCACCAGTAGCCGAACAATGGGGCAATATTTACTGGTGAAAACGACCCTCGTCATGATTCGCCGAGTTACGGAGGGGTATACGTATGGGATGACATTACCCGCTCAACAATGATCCTTCAAGACAGTACGACGATCCGAGAGCCGACCGGCACCGCTCGGCGGTGGTGGTTCGCGTGAACACAGTCGAGCAACACAAACAGGAGAAACATCCCCTCGACGTCGTCGAGGACGTCTACGACTACGCCGACGAGCAGCTGAGCTTCGAGGAGATCGAAGAGCGCGCCGGCGGCGGCGAGTGGGAACGCCTGAAGTGGGCCGGCATGTACGCCCAGAAGCAGGAGGGCTACTTCATGATCCGGACCAAGGTCCCGGGCGGCTATCTGACGCCCGAGCAGGCCGAGGTCATCGGCGAGTGCGCCACCGACTACGCCGTCGCCCCCGAGGAGTACGGCGGCGAAGAGCAGAACGATCTCTGGGGAGACGCCTTCCTCGATATTACGACCCGCCAGGACATCCAGAAACACTGGGTCGAGGTCGAGGACATCCCCGAGATGTGGGAGCGCTACGACGAGGTCGGCCTGACGACGGTCCAGGGCTGCGGTGACTCGGCCCGGAACGTCCTCGGATGCCCCGCGGCCGGCCTCGACGACCACGAGTGTTTCAACGCGCAGCCGGTCATCGAAGCCGTCTCCGACTACTTCACCGAGAACCGCGAGTACGCCAACCTCCCGCGGAAGTTCAAGATCACGATCACGGGCTGTCGCCACGACTGCGCGCAGTCCCAGATCAACGACGTCGGGCTCGTCCCGGCGAAGAAGGTGGTCGGCGTCTCCGGCTCCGCCGGAGACTCGTCGGACGAGTCCGACGGTGGTCAGCAGCTCTACGGGTTCCACGTCCGCGTCGGCGGCGGCCTCTCCGACGGCCCGCGGATGGGCTCGCAGCTCGATGTCTTCGTCAAACCCGAGGACGCCGTCGAGGTCTGCCGCGCCATCGCCCAGACGTTCAAGGAACTGGGCGACCGCAACAACCGCGGCGTCTGCCGGATGCGCTACCTCGTCGAGCAGATGGGCCCCGAGAAATTCGAGGAAGCGGTCCGTGACCGCTGTACCGTCGACCTGCCCGAGAGCGGCCAGGACCTGACCGTCGGCTACCAGGGCGACCACGTTGGCGTCCACGACCAGAAGCAGAACGGCCTGAAGTACGTCGGCTTCAACGTCATCGCCGGCCGCATGGGCGGCGACGAGTTCGCCGCGGCCGCCCGCGCGGCGAAGAAGTACGGCACCGAGGACGCCTCGATCCGCCTGGCGACCGATCAAAACTTCCTGATCACCCACATCCCCGAGGAGAACGTCGACGACCTCCTCGCGGAACCGTTCGCCCAGGAGTACAGCCCCGATCCGGGGCCGTTCTCCCGGGGTGCGGTCGGCTGTACGGGCAACGAGTTCTGTAACTACGCCATCATCGAGACGAAAAAGCGCACCAAGCGCTGGGCCCGCGAACTCGACGATCGCATCGACGTGCCCGACGACATCGAGGCCATCCGGATGCACATGTCCGGCTGCTCGGCCTCCTGCGCCCAGCCCCAGATCGCCGATATCGGCTTCCGCGGTGAGACTGTCAAACTTGAGGACGGCGAGGCGCAACGCGCCTCGGATGCGAGCGGGCAACGCCCGCAAGCGGAGAACAGCACCAACGCCGAGGGTGACAATATCGTCGAGGGCATGGACTTCGGCCTCGGCGGCTCGCTGGGTGCGGACAACGAGTTCTTGGACTGGGTCGAGAACGCCGTTCCCGCCGACGCCGTGATCCCGGCGCTCGAACAGCTGTTCGAGGCCTACGCCGAGGACCGCGAGGACGGCGAGAAGTTCTACCAGTGGTGTCGCCGCGTCGACAACGACCGGCTGCGGACGGTCATGCAACGGGCCGAGGCCCCCGTTTCGCGAGGTGTTGCCCATGGGGACTGACGGCGACGAGCGCGACGAGCGCGCGTTCCCGCACGTTCCTGACTCCGATGACGATGACGACGCCGTCATCGTCCCCGATGCGGGCAGCGAGGCGCCGCGGTCGCGCGACGGGACGGACCACGCCCGAGAGGGTGCGATCCGCACCGACGGCGGTAGCGGGGACGGCTGCTCGCCCGATACCTGCACCTGCGGCGAGAAAACGCAGGCGACGCCGGACGCGGACCACCGCGTCGCCACCGACGGCGCCGGCGTCGCCAACGTCGACGAGCAGGGCGAACTCGGCGACATTGAGTTCACCGAGCCCGCGGAGGGCGTCAGTCAGGACGTCTACGACGACGCGCCGGACACTCGCGTCGGCATCCCGGAGGGCGTCGACCTCGACACGCCGGAGTACTCCATCCGGTCGCAGATGAACGACATCGAGACGCCAGACGAGAAGACCTGGTTCATGGAACTGGACGAGGCCGTCATCGACGAGGGTCGGTGCATTCAGTGCGGGACTTGCGTCGCCGCCTGTCCCTCGGACTCGATCGGCGTCGGCGACGACGGGCACCCGAAGCTCGTCAAGATGTGTACCGGCTGTTCGATGTGTTGGGACTTCTGTCCCCGCGGCGGCCTCCGGTACGAGCGCCAGTGGAAGATCACCGGCGGCGAGGACAACGTCAAGGGCGCCGGCGACCCGATCACGGAGTTCTCCGCGAAGGTCGACGACGACTGGACCGACGGCGCCCAGGACGGCGGCGTCGTCACGGGCGTCCTCGCGACGCTGCTCGAGGAAGGCGAGATCGACGGCGCGCTCATCGCGACCGAGAGCGACGAGGAACCCTGGAAGGCCGAGAGCTTCCTCGCGACGACCGAGGAGGAACTCATCGAGAACGCCGGCACCGTCTACAACCAGACGCTCGCGCTGGGTAACCTCGACCTGAAGCAGTGGGAGCACAAGCTCCCCGACGAAGACTGGGACGACATCTCGCTGGCCCTGGTCGGCACGCCCTGCGAGATCGAGGGCGTCCGCGCCCTGCAGGACTTCGAGTGGGACTACCAGGCCCAGAACGAGGGCATCCGGGCGGTCGACTACACGATCTCCCTGATGTGTACGAAGAACTTCAACTACTACAGCCTCATGGGCGAGCAACTCGAGGAGAAGCGGAACATCTCGCCGGCCGAGATCGGCAAGATGGACGTCCTCCACGGCAAGATGATGGTCTACGACCACGACGGGGAGATGATCTTAGAGGAGGACGTCGAGAACTTCCACGACGCCGCCCTCAAGGGCTGTGACGAGTGCGCCGACTTCACCGGCTTCTGTTCGGACATCACGGTCGGCTCCGTCGGCTCTTCCGACGAGTACTCCAGCGTCATCATCCGCACCGAACAGGGGATGAATGCCTGGGAGCTGACCGAACCCAAACTCGACTACCACGACTTAGAGGACCGCTCGGCGATCGGCAAGCTCCAGGGCTGGGATAAGAAGAAGGCCTTCGAGAGCCTCGAACGGCCCTTCGACCCCGACGCGCCGCGCTTTATCGACTATACCGACCACGCCGAGAACTACGGCACCGCGATGAACCCCCACGATCAGGGGCACTGAGGTCGGCAATAGTCACGCCGCTCGTTTTCGCCAGGCGTACTCTCGAACGCGGCCAGGGCTCTCACAGTACCAGGCCGGACTGCAAGATCGCGATCAGGACGGTGAGCGCCGGGACCGCGAGCAGCGTCGTGAGAAACACGCACGTCGAGACGTACTCGGAGACGAGCACGCCGTCAGAGCGGGCGCCCCCGGCGAACTCGATGACGAGGATCAGCGGCGTCACCGCGGCCGGCATGGCCGTCTCGAGGACGAATACGCGCGCGACGGTCGGATCCTGAAACCCCAACGCGAGCGCGACCCCGAGACCGACGATCGGGGCGACGGCCATCTTGAGCGCCGTCGCGGGCCAGGCGCGTGAGACCGCCGAGGCGGTGTCGGTGCGCGCGAGCTGGATCCCGAGGATGAGCAGCATCAGCGGGATCGACGCGTCGCCGACGAGTTGGAGCGTCTCCATGGCCGCCGAGTCCGCGGGCGGGACCAGGCCCAGCGCTCGCACGACCAGGGCGGCGACGACGGCGTAGGCCAGCGGGATGTAGAACACCCGACGGACGCCCTCGAAGCCGGCGGAACCGCTGCTTCGGGAGGCGATGTAGACGCCGAGAGTGTACATCAGCACGGACTGGACCGAGAGGAAGAGGACGGCCGTCTGGCGGCCGACCTCGCCGAACGCGAAGTCGGAGACGGGGATGCCGAGGTTCCCCGAGTTGCAGAAGATCGCGACGAGGACCAGGCCGCTCAACGCCGGTTCGCGCTCGCCGACGGTGCGGCCGGCGAGTTCGGCGATGCCCCACATCGCTGCCGTGAAAACGACGATGCCACCGGTGACTCGCAGGAGCGTCGACGCCGGCAGTTCGGTAACGGCGAGGCTGTGAAACACCAGTGCGGGCGCGAGCACGTAGACGACGGCCGTGTTGAGCGGCTCCGGGTCGATGTCCTTGACGGCGGCCAGAACGTAGCCGACGCCGGCGATCGCGACGATCGGACCGACCGCGGAGGCGAAGATACCGAACAGATCGGCCATCTGTCAGCGGTCGCCCCCTCGGTCCCGTGACGGCGATCGACTCGAGACGCTCATCGTCCGAGCAACGGTCGTGCGCTGCATTCTACGCGGAGATACGTTTCCAGACCACCATGGGAATTGCGGTCACGGCATCTGATGGCACGCTCTCGCCGCCGTCGGACTTTAAGTGCTTCTGGTCACAAAGTGGAGCTATGACGGGAAGTCGTCGTCCTCCTCGAGTGTTTAATTCGGATAGCGGCAGTACGGGGTTGTCTTCCCGTGCGAACGATTAACAGGATGACTAACGTGACGATTGCTGCCATTCGACTGTACGGTTCGGATTTCAGTGACGCACTATCGGGTACGAGGCGGTCGTCCCGAATGTTGCAGCGACCGTTTCAGCGGACTTATTTTGCGGGCCGGAAACACACGGCCGTATGGCATCCGACGCGCGGATTCGAGTCGCGACGCCGGCGGACGCCGCCGCCGTCCGCGACATCTACGCACCCTTCTGCGAGTCGACGGCGGTCACCTTCGAAGAGACGCCGCCCGCCGAGTCCGAGATGGCCGAGCGGATCGAGTCGACCCTCGACGAACACCCCTGGCTCGTCTGCGAGTTCGACGGCGCGGTCGTCGGCTACGCGTACGCGGGCCCGCTGCGCAAGCGCCGGGCCTACGAGTGGGTCGTCGAACTGTCGGTTTACGTCGCCGAGTCGGCCCGCCAATCGGGGGTCGGCCGCGCGCTCTACGAGTCCCTGTTCGCCGTCCTCGAGCGCCAGGGGATCCGCGACGCCTACGCCGTGACGACGGTTCCGAATCCGGAGACGGAGCGGTTCCACGAGTCGATGGGATTCGAACGTCTGGTCGACTTTCCGGCGATCGGCTACACGCAAGACGACTGGCAGGACGTGGCCTGGTGGCGGCGGCCGCTGGCCGAGAAGTCCGAGACGCCGGACCGACCGCGGCCGTTCCGGGCGGTGCGAGCGGACGACGATTGGGAGTCGCTGGTCCGGACGGGAGAGAGCGCGCTCGACCGGTCCTGAGCCGCGGTCGAGTAACACCCCGACTGCTCCGCGAGGTGCGCGGCCGCTGCGATCGGTCGAGCCCCTGCCGATCGGACCGAACGACCGAAGCCGCTTAGTGCGACTACCGACTGGTATCCCCCATGAATCCAGCGAACTGGCGGACCTACCTCGTCACCCAGGCGTCGCTGTCGGGCGACCGAACGACACCGGAGATCGTCCGCGCGGCGATAGACGGCGGCGTCGACGCGGTACAGCTGCGCGAGAAGGACGCGAGTGCCCGCTCGCGGTACGAACTCGGTCGCGAGCTCCGCGAACTCACGGCCGAGGCGGGCGTCGACCTGCTCGTCAACGACCGGATCGACATTGCGCAGGCGATCGACGCCGACGGCGTCCACGTCGGCCAGTCGGATCTGCCGGTCGAGGTCGCGCGCGAGCTGCTCGGCCCGGATGCGATCGTCGGCTGCTCGACGTCGACGGTCGACGAGGCCCGAGACGCCGAAGCCGCGGGCGCGGACTACCTCGGCGTCGGCGCCGTCTACGACACCTCCTCGAAGGACGTCAACGACGACCAGGCCGGCGTCGGTCCGGAGCGGATCGCCGAGATCGCCGCGGCAGTCTCGATTCCGATCGTCGGCATCGGCGGCATCACGGCCGACAACGCCGGGCCGGTCGCGGAGGCCGGTGCGGCCAGTGTAGCCGTGATCAGCGAGATCACGGCGGCCGCGGACCCGCAGGCCGTGACCGAGTCGCTCGCCGTGGCCGTCGAAACGCCGACGGCCGTCGACGCCGGAGGTGACGACCGATGAGCGTCACCGACGTCGTTGCCGGCGACCTCGCGGACTCGCTCCGGACGATCAGGGAGACGGAACCGCTCGTCCAGCACCTGACCAATACGGTGACGATCAACGACGTAGCGAACCTCACCCTGCACTGGGGCGGGCTACCGGTGATGGCCGACTCCGTCGGCGACGCCGGCGAGATGGCCGAACTCGCGCGCGCAGTCATGCTCAACATCGGCCAGGTCCCCGAGGAGCGCGTCGACGCCATGCACGACGCCGCCCGAACGGCAAACGAGCGCGGGATCCCGGTCATCCTTGATCCCGTCGGCGTCGGCTCGACGCCCACCCGCCAGGCGGTCGCCGAGCGGCTCCTCTCGGAGATCGAGTTCACCGCTATCAAGGGCAACTACGGCGAGATCAGCGCGCTCGCGGGCGTCGAGGCCGAGGTGAAGGGCGTCGAGTCGGTCGGCGACTACGAGGAGATAGAACGAACGGCCCGCTCGGTCGCCGAATCGACCGGCGCGGTCGTCGTCGCCTCGGGCGTCGAGGATGTCGTCGCGGATGCCGACGGCGCAGTTCGGCTCGCCGCCGGCCACGAACTGCTCGGCGAGGTGGTCGGTACCGGCTGTATGCTCGGAGGGACCGTCGCGACCTTCTGCGGCGCGCTCGAGGACCCGCGGACAGCCGCCGTCCACGGCACGCTCGCGTTCGGGCTCGCCGGCGAGCGCGCGGCAGAGATGGACCACGCCGGCCCGGGAAGCTACCGGACGAACTTCCGCGACGCCGTCGCCGGTATGACGGGCGACGTCGCCGCGGACCTCGACCTCGAGGGGCGAATCGAGCAGGTGCTCTGAGACGACTCGTCGAGAAGCGGAGGCGACATCCGTCCGATTCCCGGACTGTATTGAAACGGTTTTAGTACCGGCTGGTGAACTGGTGCGTATGGCTCGAGACGAACTCGAGAACGCGGCTGAGTCGCTCCGCCAGGCGGCCGACGCCGCGTCCGACGACGAGGCAGCGGAACGGCTCGAAAACCAGGCGGCGAAGTTCGACGATCACGCGGCGGCCGACCGCGGCCCCGATCACGGACAGCTCGCGCGCCACGAACATATCCTGAACGATATCGCGGACGAGGAAGGCGGCGACGTCGCGAGCGAGATCGGCGACGCGCTGGAGTCCATCAGCGCGTTCCGAGAGACGGTCGAAGGCGTATAACAGCGGCGACGAACGACGACGCGATTTTTTTACCGGACCGATCGAGCGCGGGACGGTCGGGGACGAGACGGGGAACGACCGCGACCCGAGCGTCAGCAGACGGGCTTCGGATTCGCACCCATTCCCTCGAGCGTCTCGACGTACTCGCCGTAGGCGGCCTGGATCGCGCCGGTCGCGGCCTCCTGCGCGCGCTCCCAGTCCTCGTCGGTCTCGCAGACGTCGTCGAGCAGTGCCGTCGAGCGCTCGAGTTGGTCGTCGAGGTCGTCGCCGAATCCGCGGAACAGGCTGGCGGTCTGGGGGTCGGCGTCGCCGACGAAGTAGCCGACGACCTGGTCCTTCGAGCGCTGGCTCGCGAGGATGCGGCCGACGAAGGCACCGACGCGCTCGACGGTGTCCTCGCGGTCGCGTAGGTAGTCGTGGAGCGCGGGAATCGCGTCGGGCTCGTACTCGTCGTCGAGTTTGTCGTCGACGGTCTCGTAGTGTTCCTGTTCCTCTTCGGCGGTCCGCTCGAAGGCCTCGCGCACCTCGTCGTCGGCCTCGTCGTCGGCCCACTCGAGGAAAGTCTGCCAGGCGGCGTACTCGGCGTCGGCGGTGGCCTCGAGAACGGGTTCGGTATCGATGTCGCCGCCAGTGTCGGCGTACAGTGACTTCGAGGAGCCGAGTCGCGAGAGCGCAGTCTGGTTTTCCTCGCTGACGGTCTCGACGAACGTGTCCGGATCGGTCATGACGGTTCCTTCGAGCGGCCCCGAGTTAGGTTTATCGTGACGCCGCTCCGCGTCGGCCGTTCGTCCCCGCGCCGGCGGTCGACAGGCACCGGTTACCGTTGGCAAATCGGCCGCCAACCGAGGCATAACAATTACCGAACCTGGACTGTCTTCGAGCGGAATGAAACGACGAGCGTATCTCGTGACGGCCGCCGCGGCGACGCTCGGTGGCTGTTCCGCCCTGAGCGATTCGGAAACCTCCGAGAACGATCCGGACGACGACACCGACGGATCCGACGGGAATCCGGATACGATCGACGAGGAGCCCGGCTCGTTCGATCAGTTCGACGACCTCTCGATGTGGGACGTGATGGAAGGCACCCTCGAACTCGACGAGGAGCGCGCCTACGTCGGCGACCAGTCCGGCCGCATGACGGCCGACGAGTCCGAGGAGCGCGTGATGATCAAACGGCGGTTCGAGTCGCCGCGGGACCTCTCCGACGAGTTCCCCGCGCTGGCACTCGCGACCGACGAGGACGTCGACCCGATCGTCCAGCTCTCGGACACCGACGGGAACCGGCTGCTGCTCCAGTGTACCGTCGAGCCGGGTCTCCCGCTTGCCCACCACGATCTCGCCGTCGTCGACACCGTCGGCGATCCGGACCTGAGTTCGGTCGAACACATCAAGATCTCCGCGTGGGCCGGCGACGACCGATCCGTGACGGTCTGGTGCGACGACCTCCACTTCGTCTCCCGGCCGGACACCGGGAAAGTCCTCATCCAGTTCGACAACGGGACCGAGACCGCCTACACGCGAGCCCGTTCGACGCTGTCGACCCACGACTTCCCTGCGACGGCCTTCGTCCCGACCGACTACGTAGGCGGCGAGGGGTACCTCGACGAGAGCCAACTCGAGACGCTCCAGAGCGAGGGCTGGACGATCGGGAGCCAGGGCACCACCGGCAGCGACCTCTCCGGACAGTCCGAATCGGCCCAGCGAGACCAGCTTCAGGGCGCGATCGACTGGCTCGAGGACAACGGGTTCGAGGACGGCGCCAACTACTTCGCCTACCCCCTCAACCGGTACGACGAAACGGCAATGGAACTCGTCGACGAGCACTACGACGTCGGCTTCGTCGGCGGCTACGCCGGCCACGGCAACCTGATGAATCCGGCGCTCGCGCCGCGGGCGGTCGGCCCGTCGGCCGACGAGGCGACGCAGCTCCTCGAGTGGACGGCCCGGTTCCGGACGATCACGACGCTCACCTACCGCGACCTGTCCGGAGACTCGCTATCGGCGTTCGAGGAGACGATCTCGTACCTCAGCGAGCTCGAATCGGCCGGCGACGTCGAAGTCGTGACGCCGGCCGACGTCGCGTCGGACCACGTCTACGAAGTGTAACGGAACGGGAACCGGGTGGCCCGAACGCGGCCGATCGGAGTGCGGCGGCGCAGCTACTGTTCGTTTTGTCTCCGCCGAAAACGGAACCGAAACCGAGTGTCGAGTACGGCTGTCCCGACGTCGTTCAGTCGTCCGCTTCGCCCTTCTCGATGGGCGCGTTGACCAGGTTGCCCCACTCGGTCCACGAGCCGTCGTAGTTGACGGCGTCGTCGTAGCCGAGCAGTTCGTGCAGAGCGAACCAGGCGACCGAGGAGCGCTCGCCGATACGGCAGTAGGCGACGGTCGTCTCGTCGCCGGTGATGTCTTCCTCGGCGTAGAGTTCTTCGAGCTCGTCGGGCTCCTTGAAGGTGCCGTCGTCGTTGGTCACGGCGGCCCACGAGATGTTCTTCGCACCGGGGATGTGGCCGCCGCGCTGGGCGGTCTCCTGGAGTCCCGGCGGGGCGAGGACTTCGCCGGAGTACTCCTCGGGCGAGCGGACGTCGACGAGCGGAACGCCGCGTTCGATCGCGTTCTCAACGTCCTCGCGGTAGGCGCGGATGCTCTCGCGCGGGCCGGAGGCCTCGTACTCGGTCTCGGAGAAGTCGGGCTCCTCGTCGGTGGTCGGATAGCCGTTCTCGAGCCAGTACTCGCGGCCGCCGTCGAGCAGACGGACGTCGTCGTGGCCGTAGTACTTGAACTGCCAGTAGGCGTAGGCGGCGAACCAGTTGGAGTTGTCGCCGTAGAGGACGACCGTGTCGTCCTCGCTGATGCCGTGGCTCCCGAGCAGGTCCTCGAAGTCGTCCTTCTCGAGGATGTCCCGCTGGGTCTGGTCCTGGAGCTGGGTCTCCCAGTTGAACCCGATCGCGCCAGGCGCGTGCTCCTCCTCGTAGGCTTCCGTGTCGACGTCGACCTCGACCAGGCGAAGGTCGGAGTCGTCGTCCTGGAAGTCGTCGAGTCGCTCGTCGACCCAGTCGGCCGACACGAGTACGTCTTTGGCGTAGTCGTCTGCCATACCCGGCGCTACGATGGCGACACACAAAGAGACTTCTTAACCGGTCAATTCGGACACCGGTCGACCCTGTCGGAAATATTTGCCAGTGCTTACGAAGCCGGTCGTCGGAACCGTCGTCACAGCGGCCGAATTCGTCCGCTACGCGGCGCGGTCGGCAGCCGACGGATCGGACGGGTCAGATTCGCTATCGACAGCCAGCAATAATTGCCACTGTTCCGGTAGGCGAAACGCGCCGTGAAACCGGTGCGTACTCGGATCTGCGTCCGAAACGTCTTCCTAATGGACGAATCCGTCGTCGTCTCCCCCGACTGGCTCGCATCGCGACTGGACGATCCGACCGTGCGCGTCGTCGACGTGCGCGACGCCTGGGAATACGACGGGATCGGGCACCTCCCCGGCGCGGTAACCGTCCCGTTCGACAGCTACCGCGACGAGAGCGACGTCGACCGGGGGACCCTCCCCGGCGCCGACGCCTTCGCCGACCTGCTCGGCCAGGCGGGCATCGACGAGGGCGATACGATCGTCGCCTACGACGACACCCACGGCGTCTTCGCCGCCCGGTTCGTGCTCACCGCAATCGAGTACGGCCACGAGGACGTGCGCCTGTTAGACGGCGATTACAGCGCCTGGAACCGCGAGCACGAGACCACGAGCGACGAACCCGATGTCGAGCCGACCGAGTACGAGGCCGACCCGCTCGATCCCAACGAGAGCCCGCTGGTCGACCGCGAGGCCGTCGAGGACGCCCTGGAGCGCAACGCCGTCTTCGTCGACACTCGCGAGAAAGACGAGTTCGAGGAGGCCCGCCTGCCTGGCGCGGTGCGGTTCGACTGGCGCGAGGTCGTCGACGACGAAACCCGCCGCCTCAAGCCCGAGGACGACCTCGAGGCGCTGCTTGAAGAACACGGGATCACGCGCGACCGCGAGATCGTCCTCTACTGCAACACCGCGCGCCGGATCAGCCACACCTACGTCGTGCTCACGGCATTGGGGTACGAGAACGTCCGCTTCTACGAAGGCAGTCTTACGGACTGGCTCGCCGCCGACGGCGAGATCGAGACAGGGCCGGTCGCGTCCGAGTGATCCCGTCCCGACGGTCCGTGAAGGCCCGTCGAATCCTGCCGTCACGCGGTCTCGCCGGTTTCGACCGTTTCGATAGCGGCCACGCAGGTGAGTAATCGGAAGCACCATCCACGGCCATCGAGTACGCGGAACCGATGGCCCGCGATTCCTTGCCGAGCATCGGCCTCGGCACCTACTCCGAGGAGAACCGCGAGCAGTGGCGCGACACCGTCGAAACGGCGCTGGACGTCGGCTACCGACATGTCGATACCGCCCAAGTGTACGAAAACGAGGAGTACGTCGGCGAAGCGCTGCAGTCCGCGTCCGTCGACCGCGAGGACGTCTTCCTCTCGACGAAGACCGTCCACCACGACGTCCCGCCCGAGCCCGAGCGGGTCCCCGACGCCATCGACGGCTGTCTCGACCGCCTCGGCGTCGAGACCGTCGACCTCCTGTACGTCCACTGGCCCTCGGGTGTCTACGACCACGAGGCGGTCCTGCCCGCCTACGACGAGGCCTACCGGGAAGGGAAGACCCGCCGCGTCGGCCTCTCGAACTTCACGCCCGAACTGCTCGACGAGGCGCTGGCGGTCCTCGACGCGCCGCTGTTCGCCCACCAGGCCGAGATGCATCCCCTGCTCCCGCAGGAGGACCTGGTCGCCCACGCGCAGGAACACGACTACCTGTTCGTAGCCTACTCGCCGCTGGCCAACGGCGAGATCCTCGATGTCCCCGAGATTCGGCGGGTCGCCGAGAAACACGACGCGACGCCGGCGCAGGTCTCGCTCGCCTGGCTGCTCGATCACGACAACGTCGCCGCGATCCCCAAGGCTAGCAGCCGCGAGCATCTGGAACAGAATCTGGCGGCGCGGGACCTCGAACTCGACGCGGACGACATCGAGTTGATCGACTCGATCAACCGCCGGGAACGGCAGATCGATCCCGATCACGGCCCCTGGAACTGGTAACCCGCGCGGGTATCCGAGACGCGCAGCCAGACGGGATCGGATCGGGGCGCGGTTACGCGCCCATCACCGTCCCTGCTCCCGCCGTCACGCGACGTCTCGCCAGTCGGGCGCCGTCGAATACTTCGCGTCCGAGAGTTCGTCGAACGCCGCGTAGACCACTTCGTTCAGCGCGGGGTGGACGTGGACCGGCTCTGCGACGTCCTCGACGGTCCCACCGCCGTCCATCGCGACGACGACTTCGTGGAGCAGCGTCGACGCCTGGGGGCCGACGATGTGACAGCCCAGAATCTCGCCGTCCGGCGCGGCGATCGCCTTCACGAACCCGTCGCCGGCCTCGAGTATCAGCCCGAGCGGCGCGGCGTCGTAGGGGACAGTGACGGCCTCGTAGTCGCGGTCGTCGGTCGCGAGTTCGTCCTCCGTCACCCCGACGCTCGCAACCTGGGGCTCCGTGAAGATCGCGTGGGGCATCGCGCGATAGTCGACCGCCTCTCCCGCATCGTCGAGCACGTTCGCCGTGACAACCAGCGCCTCGTCGTCGGCCGCGTGCTTGAACGGCTGTTCGCCGACGATATCGCCCAGCGCCCAGATGCCGTCGGCGGTCGTCTCGAGGTGGTCGTCGGTCTCGACGTAGCCCTTCTCGTCGGTCTCGACACCCGTCGCGTCGAGATCGAGCGTGTCGGTGTTAGGACGGCGACCGGTCGCCAGCAGGAGTTCGTCGGCGGTGAGTTCGACGGTGTCGGTATCGGCGCCGTCGTCACCGCCGCCGTTCTCGTCCTCGTCTCCCCCGCCTGCGGGTTCCGCGGTCACAGTGACGCCGTCGTCCGCTTCCGCGACCGCGGCCGCCTCGTAGCCGGTGTAGACGTCGCAGTGCGTCTCGAGGGACTCGGTCACGACCGCGCTCACGTCGTCGTCCGCCCGCGGGACGAGTTCGTCGCTGCGGCCGACGAGCGAGACGTCGGTGCCCAACGCGGCGAAGAAGTAGCCCAGTTCCGCGCCGATGTAGCCGCCGCCGACGATCACGAGGTCGTCCGGCCGGTCGTCGAGGAAGAGCGCGTCGTCGCTCGTGAGGAAGTCGACGTCCTCGATCCCGTCGATCGGCGGCACCATCGGACGGCTCCCGACGGCGATGACGACGGTATCGCCGCGGATCGTCGCACTCCCGCCCCTGTCGTCCTCGTTCAGGTCGATCTCGACGGTCCGATCGTCGACGAACCGTCCTTCGCCGCGGTAGAGGGAGATCCGCTCGTTCTCCCGGAGGTTCGATTCCTGGTTGTCCGCCTTCTCGTAGACCGTATCGTGGATCGCATCGGTGATCCCGCCGTAGTCGACGTCCTCCAGTCGGGCCGTCACGCCGAACTCCTCGGCGTTGCGGACGGACTCGGTGACGTCCGCCCGGTGGATGAGCGCCTTCGAGGGGACACACCCCCGAGTGATGCAGGCACCGCCGAGGGGGCCGCGCTCGACGACGGCCGCCTCGAGGCCCTGCTCGGCCGCCGCGGTGGCGACCTGGCTGCCCGACCCGCCGCCGATCACGACGATATCGTACTCCTCCATACGGCCACGGTCCACGAAGGGCCGCGTAAAACCGGACCCTGCGAGTCGAACGGTCCGTGGCCGCCGTCGTTATCGGTCCGTCTCGGGCGCGTCGAACCGAACCCGGCTCAGAGCCAGTCGTCGCCCGGCTCGTCCGCGGTCGCCTCCTCGTACGACGCGACGGCCTCCGCAAGGTTCGCGACGGCCTTCTCGGGCGTCTGCCCCTGACTCGAGACGCCGGTCACCTCGTCGTCGGCGATGTAGAGTCCGTGCTCGTTCTGTCGCATAACCACGTCCGCGTCCGCGAGGGCCTCGTACGCCGAGGGATCCGCGTCCACGTCTGCGAGGTCGACGGGTTCGTCGGAACTCATACGCGGAGGTTGTCGCGGTCGGCTGAAATACCCACCGACGCCGACCGGCGTTCGCCGACGGAAACCACAGATGTCGGACGTAGAAAAAACCTTTAACGCCGTCGTCCCGTAGACCGAGCAAATGGTACTCGACGATCTCGGGAGTTCTCTGCGGGGCACCCTCGACAAGCTCCGCGGGCAATCCCGCATCAGCGAGGAGGACATCGAGGAGATCGTCAAGGAGATCCAGCGCTCCTTGCTCTCCGCCGACGTCGACGTCTCGCTCGTGATGGAGCTGTCGGACAACATCGAGGAACGCGCCTTAGAAGAGGAGCCGCCCGCCGGCACGCCGGCGCGGGATTTCGTCCTCCGCATCGTCTACGAGGAACTGGTCGGCCTCATCGGCGACTCCACCGAGTTGCCCCTCGAGGAACAGACCATCCTGCTCGCCGGCCTGCAGGGGTCGGGGAAGACCACGTCCGCCGCGAAGATGGCCTGGTGGTTCTCCACGAAAGGGCTGCGCCCGGCGGTCATCCAGACCGACACCTTCCGACCCGGCGCGTACGACCAGGCCGAGGAGATGGCCGAGCGCGCGGAGGTCGACTTCTACGGCAACCCGGACAACGACGATCCGGTCGAGATCGCCCGCAATGGCCTCGAGGAGACCAGCGAGGCCGACGTCCACATCGTGGACACGGCCGGTCGCCACGCCCTCGAGGACGACCTGATCGACGAGATCGAGCAGATCGAGGGTGTCGTCGAGCCCGACACCTCCCTGCTCGTCTTAGACGCCGCGATCGGGCAAGGAGCGAAAGACCAGGCCCAGCAGTTCGACGAGTCGATCGGCATCGACGGAGTCGTCATCACGAAGCTAGACGGGACGGCGAAGGGTGGCGGCGCGCTGACCGCGGTCGACCAGACCGACTCGTCGATCGCCTTCCTCGGGACTGGCGAGGAGGTTCAAGATATCGAGCGCTTCGAGCCCGACGGCTTCATCTCGCGGCTGCTCGGCATGGGCGACCTCGGCCAACTGGCCGAGCGCGTCGAGCGCGCCATGCAGCAGACCGAGATGGAGGAAGACGACTGGGACCCGGAGGACATGCTCCAGGGGCAGTTCACCCTCAACGACATGCAAAAGCAGATGGAGGCGATGAACAACATGGGGCCGCTCGACCAGGTGATGGACATGATCCCGGGCTTCGGCGGCGGGATCAAGGATCAGCTGCCCGACGACGCCATGGACGTCACCCAGGATCGGATGCGCGCCTTCAGCGTCATCATGGACTCGATGACCGAGGCGGAAAAGGAGTATCCGAAGGCCATCGGCGCGAGCCAGATCCGACGGATCGCTCGCGGATCGGGCACCAGCGAGGAGCAGGTCCGGGAACTGCTCGAGCAGTACAAGATGATGGAGCGCACCATCAAGCAGTTCCAGGGCATGGGCTCCGAGCAAGAGATGCAGCGCATGATGAAACAGATGCAACAGCAAGGCGGCGGTGGCGGCGGCATGGGCGGTATGGGGCCGTTCGGATAGCGCCGCACCCGCGCGGCCGCTGCTGGCTACTACACCGCCATCTCGCGTCCGATCGCCAGACCGTCCGGTTTTCGTGACACTCGTTCTGCCGCTACGTTAATGGACCTCTAGACGTACCCTCGGGTAGGAATGCACCGCCGACAGTATCTGACTCGGACCGGCGCGGCCGCGAGCGCCGGTCTACTCACCGGACTCGCCGGCTGCGTGGACGACCTCGGCGAGTCCGCGGACGACGGGAGCAACGGCGACGTCGGGAGCCGCGCCGGCGAGCGCGCGATCGACCGCGCCGCCGGCGAGTTGAACCAGGCCGCCCGAGCACTGGACGAACTCGACGGCTTCGAGACTCCCGATGACGTCGAATTCGACCCCGACGAGCCGCGGAGCCGTCTCTCGGCAGCGCGGGACCACCTCGAGACCGCCGAGGACGAATTCGGCGAGGACCGCCAGGCCGACGTCGAAACGCTCCGGTCGTACGCCGACGCCCTCGAGGGGCTGATCGCAGTGACCGTGACCGTCACCGACGAGACGATCGCCGACGACATCGACGCCGTCACCGCGGCGATCGAGGAAGCGGGCGACGTCGAGACGGCGAGCGAGACCGTCGGCGAGCGTCACGCGGAGATCACCGGCGCGCGCGAGCGCTTCGAGGGCGCGGACGAGACCATCCGATCGCTCGACGGCGAGCGACTCGACGGCCTGGCCGGTATCGATCTGGACAATCTCGAGGAAGGGGCGGCCGCGCTCGGCGACGTCGTGACCGCGCTCGAAACGCTCGCCGCGAGCTACGACGCGACGCTGGATCCCGACGAGGGGTACGGCGCGCTCGAGCGGGGCCGCGATCGGTTCGAAAACGACGAGTACGAGGCCGCGGGAGACGAGTTCGGGACCGCCGAATCGACGTTCGCGACAGCGCGACGGCGGTTCGAGACCGGCCGCGAGGACGCGCCCGAGGGGCTCGTCGAGTACTTCGAGGCGGGCGCGTGCCAGACCCAACATCTGGAAGCGGCGGCCGCCGCCTTCGCCGACGCGGCGACGGCCGCGGCGGACGACGACTACGTCACCGCCAAACGCCGTCGGGACGATGGCGAAGCCGAACTCGACGACGTCGGGCACTGTACGGACTGACTCACTGAATCGCCGTCGCGTCGGTCTCGTCGTCCGCCATCGGCGGGAGGTCATCGACGAGGACGACCGCGTCCCCGTCGAGGACCACCGTGCCGTCACCGTCCAGAACCGTCGTCTCGATGCGGTACTTGTCCCGGCCGAGATCCTCGACAACCTCGCAGACGGCGGTGGCTCGGTCGCCGATCGGGAGCGGCGCCCGGAAACTGCTCTCCTGCGAGAGGTAGATCGTCAGCCCCGGAAGCCGCGCCAGCGCCGCGCTAAGCAGCCCGTTCGCGAGCACGCCGTGGACGATCCGCTCGCCGAACCTGGTCTCGGCGGCGTAGGCCGCGTCGAGGTGCAGCCGGTTTGTGTCGCCGGTCACGTCCGCGAAGGCTGCGACGTCGTCCTCGGTGAGCGGTTTGGAGAACCTGGCGACGTCGCCGACCGCGACGGACGACTTATCAGCGCCGCGGTACTCGAAGTCCCAGTCGTCGCGCTCGTACTGGGTATCGGTCCGTACCTGACGACGGGGTCGTTCCTGACGCGAGTCGACGGTGCGGTGAACGAGTTGCGGGACGTAGTAGGAGAGTTCGATCGTCGTGACGATGCCGACCAGGTCGCCCGCGCTGTCCGTGCTGCCCGCACCATCGTCCCCGTCGGCCGCGCCGGACCGAGTTTCCGTTCTTGCGCCGTCGCGTGCGACGACCGGCAGGTGTTCGATGTCCGACGACCGCAGCAGTTCGACGGCGTCGACGAGAGACGCGGTCGACTCGATCGTCGTCAGCGGAGACGACATGACCGCCGACAGCTCGATATGGCCGAGGTCCCGCCGTTTGCAGAGGTGCGTCGCGAAGTCGCCCTCGGTGACGATGCCGACGGGGTTGCCGTTTCGAGCGACGACGACCGAACTGACGCCCTCGTCGCGCATCAGCGTCGCCGCCTCGGTTGCGGTCGCATCGGGCGGGGCGGTGACGACGTCCGCGACCATGATCTCGGTGACGGGTATCGTGTCGTGCATTTGACTTCCCTACGCGACCGATCCCTATCAGTATCGGTGGGCCGATTCAGCAGACTGGACTGTCAGCCGCACTCACGGATCTTCGTACCGGTTCTCGTCAGTGTGGTCGCTCAGACGAGCGAGTTCGCGTTCCGCGTCTCTGGACCGACGGTGCTGTGGCGAGACGATCGGCTCACCGGAGCCCTCGATCCGCTCGTCGGGGTCGTCCACGGCAATCCATTCCCGAAGCCGCGAAATGAGCGTTCGGATCATGCTAGTTCAATCGGCCCACTGCTTGAAAAGTATACTCCCGATGGGTTTCGAACAGCGCGCCGGTAGCCGTCGCGACGGTTCTCGTGGACTACAGCGGGGAAAGAATCGACACCGAGTTAGGCGTCGACCGGCTGCCCGTCTTCGGTCGGCGGCGCGATGTGGTCAATGTAACCCTCGACGCTCGGTTCGTCGACGCGCACGCGGACGCTGATCTCGCCGAGTTCGTCGGGCTCGCCAACCGAGAAGTTCACCCGGTCGACGAACGCGGCCTGCTTCTTCAGCGCGAAGGAGAAGGTATCGCCCTCGCGGTTCGCGAAGAACTCGCCGCGGGCGGTATCGAGGATCTCCTGGCGGTGGAGTAGCTCCGAGAAGTGATCCATCGCGTGCGCTTCGCCGCGGACCTCGCCGAACTGCTCTTCGACGTCGGCGTTGGGAAAGATGTTAGCCACGGCGTCGATCACGCGGCTCGTGACCTCGGTATCGTAGACCGGTGCCGTGATCTCGACGTCGACACGGTAGATATCGCTCATGTGTCGGCTTCCGCTTCGGGGCGTTTCCCTTCGTCGGTTCCGTTCTCCTCGCCGCTCGCGCCCTCCGCTCGAATGATCGATCGAATCCGCTCGTGGAACGCCTCGAGCGAGTCGGTGTTCTCGACGACGACGTCGGCCCGGTCCATCGCGTCGTCCATCCCGAAGCCGCGTTCGCGCTCGTCGCGAGCGGCCAGGCCCTCGCCGCCGTCGGCCATGTTGGCGTCCCGGCCGCGGGCCTCGATCCGCTCGGCGCGAACCTCGAAGGGGGCCTCGATGCTGACCAGCGTGAATGCGTCGTCGAAGGCTTCCTCGAAGACGTCGACCTCGACGTCCGAGCGGATGCCGTCGACCAGCACCGTCTCGTGGTCTTCGAGGCGGTCCCTGAGCATCGGGAGCGACCGCTCGGCGATCGCCGCCGGGCCGTGCTCGTCGCGCAGTGCCTGCGCGACCTTGCCGTGGTCCTTCGCGGGATCGAGCCCGCGGTCGGTCGTCTCTTGGCGGACGACGTCGCCCATGGTAACCACCGGGATCCCGTCCTCGCGTGCGACGGTGGCGGCCTCGCCCTTGCCGCTCCCGGGGAGACCCACCGTTCCGATGACGTGCATCGAGTCTACGTACCGGCGAGATGTGCATAAACGCTGTGTTCCCGCGCGTCGAACGAAGACGGAGACGACGGCCGATCGCCGCCGCTCGCGGTCCTCGAACGCCGCGCTGTTGCCGGCTGCAACGATCGATCTCTTCCCCTTGTCGCTTGTGCAACGATTTTAGCAGCGCTATTTGCCGCGTTGCAGGCCGGATCCATGCGCCGCTCGCAACGAGAGCGACCAATTGCGACGTCCGACCGGACGAGAGCGGCTTACGAGGCTACTATCGATCGCTTTTCGGTATCAGAACTAAGCGGCTCGACAGTTACGGCTCCCCCAACCGTTCGAATTCGTGAGAATACGCGTAAATTCAGACTGATTACCGAAACGAATTGTCAGCGTTATATGGTAGTCTATTGGGGCTGCAGATGCTGCGCTATGACAGAAAAGACGCTCACCCGACGCCGACTCACGGCCGGAGTCGGCGCCGGTCTGGTCGCTGCAGTGGCAGGCTGTATGGACGATAACCAATCCAACGAGAACGAGTCGACCGACGGCGGATCGACCGACGAGTCCGGCGGGACCGAAGATGGCGGCGACGAGACCGGCGGCCTCGGGTCCGAGGACGGTGAAGACGGAATGGGCAACGAGTCCGGCAACGAAACAGACAACGAGACGGACACCGGCAGCGGTGACGAGGGCCTCGGTGGCGAAACCGACGGTGAGACGGACGACGGGAACACGAGCGAAAACAACACGAGCGAGTCGGACGGCGAGCAGACCGACGGCAATCAAAGCGACAACGGATCCCAGATCGAGTTCTGACCGGCAGTGACGTCGGATACCTGGCGGCGGACCGAGTTTCTTTTTCGTGCCGTAGTCGGCAGCGGCGCGTATCTCGCGTGACGGCCCGGTCCGAGTAGCGGCCCGGAGAGGCGACTCGACTGCGACCGGAAATCCCAACCGCTTATACCGTTCCGTCGTGGATTCGGAGTCGAGGGCACGTAGCTCAGTCCGGATAGAGCGTCGGACTTCTAATCCGACGGTCGTGGGTTCAAATCCCATCGTGCCCGTTACCGCCTACTCGGACCAAGCACGCCGAATGGGTGAGTTCCTAATCGCTCAAGTACAGAACTATACGGTTAGAAGTCGCGGAGTTGTGGCGTCACGTCGAGGTTGGTGGTGTCCATAATGGCGACGATTTTGTTCTTCTCGTCGTCGAAGTTTCCGATACGTCGGGGTTGAGTGAGTTCGGTCAGCGCATAGCGGGTGTCAGGGACGCCATCACTCAGGCGGTCGTCGTCCGGGTAGTGCCATGTGAGGGCGTCAGGGTTCGGCGGGGTACCGAGGTGTTGTTCATCGATGCCGATGATGGCGTGGCCGCCGAGGTCTGCGAGTTCGCAGTGAATCATCGCCCCTTGCGTGTTGTCGAACGCAGTGGTATTCATCAGGGCGAGGTAGAGCGTCGTCACCTCGGTACAATCGCCGCCTGCGACCGCGAGCGTTTTGACTTGGTTGTCTTTGATTCGGTCGAGTTGGTACTCCATACTGCCGACGAGGAAGGCGAGTTGCTGGAGGCGGTCGAACTTGCTAGTGATATTGTTGGCGTCGAGGGAGTCGGTGAACGAGTTCGTGAGGGAGGTGAACATCTCGAAGTCGTCGGCGTTGTAGATGTAACTCCCGGGGTGCCGGTCCTCGAACCAGTCGAGGTTATCCTTGTTGTCTTGGTACTCGTGGTACATATCGCGGTTGATGTTGGAGTACCCACTGATGAGGCGACCTTTTCGCACGGGGTGGGCGAGAACAAAGAACCGCGTGTATTGCTCACCGAATCCGTCGCGCACGGTGTAGAGTCTATCCGGCTTGGAGATGGGATCGCCAACGTAGTTGAAGTTGAGGCGTTCGTCGTTGACCCATCGAACGCCGGACGTCCGCGAGTTCTCGAACGGAATGGCGATGAACCGATGCTCTTTGAGGACGCCGTAGCCCTGCGAGTGTTCAGCGGTATCCTCGATAAGGATTTTGACAACACCTTTTTTCTCACGGGGGAGTTCTCGGCTATTAACGGGGAGAGTAATCTCGTGGGATTCGTAGTTGTCAGACTCGGAACTAACGGTCACGGAGTCGGTCATACCGACGGACCCATCGTGGCGCAGGTATGCGGCGGAGAACTCGATGTCTCGGTTGACCTTCATTGAACCGATGTTGACGGTGATTTCCGTGGAGTCGACCTCGACGCTGGCGATGCGAGTGTCAGGGTGTTCGCTGTACTGGACGGAATCCCAGCCCTCGTAGAACGGGAGTCTGTAATCTGTGATGGCGTTCTGGTTGCGCTTGAACGAGACGGCGGGGTCTTGGGGCGGCTGATTTCTGGGGCCGCCTTCGGTCACCTTGTTGGTCTCTGACCTACCATCGTCGGGCTGAAATCCCTCGTAGACGTTTTCCGTACACCCGGCAGTGGTGATGAGGCCTGCCGAACTAAGGGTGAGGAGCCTCCGGCGCGGGAGAGTATCATTTTTCATTACATATCCCTATTCTGATGTGTTATAAGTGCTATCCTACGCGGGAGTAGTTACGTGTCCGGTTTCTCGCAGTGACGAGTAAACCGCCACCGAGGATTTGAATGAGACAGCGGCGAGCGAGAGCGAGCCGACGGCGTCGTTGCAACGACGACCGCGAGCGCGGCGGTGTTCGAGGGCGACTCGCCGACGGTCGATTCGTGGCGGTAACTCCTGCGAGTGCACTACATACCAATACGTATAGCTATTACTAACCATCTTGTATCGGCGACGGAATACCGACACATGGACACGTTCCGATACACTAACGACCGCCGACTCGATCGCCGATCGTTCGTCTCGCTGCTTGGCACCACGACTGGCGCGCTCGCGCTTTCGGGGACGGCAGACGCAGCGGCGGCGACGGCGTCCGAAACCGAATCGGAAGCGAGTACAGCCGACGAACTCGACGCTCTCTCGTTTTACTCGCCGGCGAGCCAGGTGAGCCCGGAGTACGACGAACTCGCCGACGAGGACCACGTCCTCGCCTGGGCCTCCGCGGACGCGTACGTAACGATCGCGGACGGCGGCACCGACGCGGACGACGTCGTCGTCTACGAGAACGAGCGAATTCCGCTGATCTCCCGGGACGGACCCGTAATTGGAATTGGCAGCGCCGGCTTCGTGAGCGACGAGCGCGGCGGGTTCGACGTCGGCAACGAGGAGTTCCTGCTCAACGCGTGGGACGAACTCGTGGGCCCCGGGGGGACGGTGCTGTGGGACGAGAGCCACGAGCAGTACTGGGACCTCGCGAGCCACGAAACCTTCCGGCGCTACGCCGCGGACAACGGCTACGAACTCCGGGCGCTCGAGGAGTTCGAACCAGACGGCGCGACCCTCGAGTTCTACTCGGCGGCGAGCCAGGTGTCGCCGGCCGGCGACGCGCTCACCGGAGACCAGGCGGCGGCCGACGACGACCTCGACGTCCTCGCGTGGGCGGAGCCGACGGCGACGAACGTCGACCTGACGGGCGCGGAACCGTATCACTACGCCGACGACGAGCGGATTCCGCTGATCACCCGCGACGGTCGAGCGGTCGGATTCGGCGCGCCGTTCGTCGAGGACGCGAGCGATCACGACGAGAACCGGGCGTTCGTCCGCGGCGTCTGGGACGAGGTAATCGACGGCGAGACGGTTTACTGGGACGAGAGCCACGGGCAGTACTACGACGCGGGGCGGTTCGAGTCGTTCGTCGCCGACGCGGAAGCCGCCGGATACGCGGTCGACGGGACCGACGACCTGCTGGCGGTGCTCGGCGGGACGACCAGGAACGAAAACGGAGGTGATGACGCCACCGAGACTGAAGCCGAGGCTGGTTCCGACGCCGACGCTGATGCGGTCGTGATCACGACGCCCGAAACGCCGTTTTCCGACGACGAACTCGCGGCCCTCGAAGCTTTCGTCGACGACGGCGGCGCCGTCTTCCTCCACGATCAGTCCGACTACGGCGGCCACGACGAGACCGCGAATCTCAACGAAATCGCCGAGCGGCTCGACCTCGGGTTCCGCTTCAACGCCGACCAGGTCGTGGACGACGCGACCGGCTGGGATGACCACGTGTTCGCGACGACCGACTTCGACGAGACATCCCTTGGAGATGGGGCGGACGGCGTCGGCCTGGCGGACGCCGACGGACTCGTGATTACGACGCCCGAGCGACCGTTCGAAGCCGACGAGTTCGCGGCCCTCGAAGCCTTCGTCGACGACGGCGGCGCCGTCTTCCTGTTCGATCAGTCCGACTTCGGCGGGAACGACCGGACGGAGAACCTGAACGAAATCGCCGAGCGGCTGGCTCTCGCCTTCCGGTTCAACGGCGGTCAGGTCGAAGACGAAGTACAAAATGCCGGACCCGAATACGAACCGATTGCGACTGAGTTCTCCCCGGCGGTCGACTACTTCGCGGACCGGGACGGCATCGGCATCGAGTTCGACCGCGACGGTGAGTACGACGGGCGGATCGTCCGCGTCGTCGACGGTGACACGTTCGAGGTCGAGTTCGAGGGCGAGTACGGCTACCGCGAGGTCGTCCGCAGCGTCGGCGTCGACACCCCGGAGACGCCGCCGACGGGGAACGACCCCGAGGAGTGGTTCGGCGTCCCCGACGACGCCGACGAGCACCTCGAAACGTGGGGCGAGAACGCGACGGACTTCGCCCTCGAGCGCCTGGCGCCCGAGGGCGCGTCGGTCGACGAATCCGACATCGACGGCCGACACGTCAAACTGACGTTCGACGGCGCGGAGCCGATCCGCGGGAACTACGGCCGCTTGCTCGGCGACACGCGCTACGACCCCGACGAGTTCGCGGCCGATTTCGACGACGGGTCGTTCTCGGCGAACTACAACCGGGACCTGATCGAGGAAGGATACGCCCGGGTCTACTCCTCCGGATTTTCGTCCCACGACGAGTGGGCCGCACTCGAGGAGAGCGCCCTGGCCGACGGTCGCGGCGTCTGGTCGGCCGCCGACTTCGACGCGCTCTCCGAGATCCGCAACGAGCCCGTCGAGGAACTGTTCGTTCCCTCGGCCCGAAGTATCCGCAGCGCCCGCGATCGAAACGGGGGCCGGCTTCGGGACGACCGGATCGTCGTCTCGGCAAGCTCGAGTGCCGAGCAACGTCTGGACGACGGCGGCGTT
The DNA here is from genome assembly GCF_900110455.1 of Natrinema salifodinae. NCBI lineage: Archaea > Methanobacteriati > Methanobacteriota > Halobacteria > Halobacteriales > Natrialbaceae > Natrinema > Natrinema salifodinae. Next base: position 384,864 of record NZ_FOIS01000004.1, read on the forward strand.
GCGTACGACGATGACATCCCGCTGGTCGGCGTCGACAAGCGCCGCCGAGTTGCGCTCGTCGGCGGACTCGTGATCGACGAAACGTACGAGGAGAGCGAGGGATTCGGCGCGGACACCGGCGGCTACGGCAACTTCCCGTTCCTCACGAATCTGATCGACCGACTCTCCGAGACCGACGGCGACGTGCTCGTCGCCGGCGGCCAGGGCCAGTTCAACGCCGCCGGCTCGATCTCGCTCGAAGACTGCAAGTACTACCTCCGATACCTCGAAGGCGTCGGCCTGCGGTGCCGGCAGGTAAACGACCTTGCGGAGACGCTGCCGACCGAATCGGAGACGCCACGGGCAGTCTTGCTCAGCGCACCCGACCGACCGCTCACGACGGATGAAATCGTCGCCGTACGCCAGTTCCGAGCGGACGGCGGCGCGGTCGTTCTACTCGGGAGCGCGGACGCGCCGGCCGACCACACCCGAAATCTGAACGCGGTCGCCGAGCGACTGAACACGGCCCTCCGGTTCAACGCGGACGCGGTCGTCGATCCGGAACGGCACCTCGCGGACGATCCCGCAATCCTCGAGACGACGGCGTTCGACGGCTCGGCCCCGCTATTCGATGCCTACGGACCGTCGCCGGACGAAACCGACGGGGACGGCGGCAACGGTGCGGGAGGCGGGTGGACTGACGCGCCGGGACGGAGCGGCCAGGCGCCGGGGCACCGCGGATCCGGGCCGGGAGCCAGCGGGAACGCACCCGGACGCCGGAAGTAGACGCTCGGTCGTCGATTCAGGCGCGAACGCGCCGCCGGTCGAGGTCGGCTTCGAGCCGGTCGGCGGCCCGGAGCCGAAGCCGCTTCGCGCGTCGCTTCGAGACCCGCGAGTCGGGCAGTCGGTCCGCGAGCGGCTCGTAGGTCGACGGTGCAAAGCCGAAATCGCGCAGATAGCGCCGAACGGCGGAGCTTTCGAGCCCGTCGTGGATCGCCGCGTCGGTGATCTCTTCGACGGCGTCGAACGCGGGGAGCACGACCGCGTCGGTGTCGGGGTCGGTTCCGCTGCCAACGCCGTCACCGACTCCGATATCGCCGCTTCCGTCAACGGCCATTTCGCCGCCCTCGACGACCGTTCCGCGCTCGTCCGCTCGGGTGACCAGCGAGCGGACGTCGGCCGCGAGTTGGAGCGCCTGGCTCGGGAGCGCCGCGTCGGGCGAGCGCCACTCGACGGTCGGCATCGCTTTCCGCAGCCGGACCGGCGTCCAGACCGCGTCGTAGGTGCCGAACTCGTCGTCGAACGCGTCGGCGTCGACGCCGCGGTCGATCGCGCGCTCGCGGAACGTCTCGTAGGCGTCCTCGAGCCGTCGCTCCCAGTCGTCGACGCCGTCGACGTAGGGCCAGAGCTGACCCTGATCGGGGCAGGTCTCGTAACACGACCGCCGATAGAGGAATGGGCGTGCGCACTCGAGGATGCGCTCGCCGCGGTAGTGCGACGCGCTGTTGACGAGCGCGAAGGCGGGGTCGAGCGCGGTCAGGGCGTTCAGCTGGTCGACGACGTTCGACTGCTCGAAATGGATGTGGGTCCCGGCACAGACCCTCGCGTCGTCGAAGGTCGGGCCGACGATCCGGCGCTGGAGGTCGGTCCCCCGTTTCTCGCGGTAGGGGATCTCCGACGGGGCGGCGTACAGCGGCGTTGCAAGCGGGACGAGCCGCTTGTCCTCCTCGCGCGCCGCGTCGACGACTGTTCCGATCAGCTCCCGGAACTCGTCGCGGAGTTCGGCCATCGACCGGCAGGGGGTCGTTTTGATCTCGAGCATCGGCTCGACGAATTCGGGATCGACCTGCTCCGAGACGTCGAGCAGTGTATCGGGCGAGACCAGGTCACCGTCCGTATCGACGACCCAGTACTCGACCTCGAGGCTGGTTTTCATGGATGTCTCCGTTGACGGGTGGTAGGGAGCGGCCCGCGAGCAAACCGGCCCCGGGCCGTGACTGTCGGACGGCGGACCGCGGTCGACGACCGAGTTCCCGTCGGGAACCGATCGCGACCGGCCGTCCGATGGTAGTTCTTCTTTTTGGATTCGGTGCTAGGGACGATTCGCGCGAAGGCGTTGAGCCTGCGTACGCAGGCGAGAGATCAGCGGAGAGAGGCGGTGAGACCCTCGTGATCAGGAGGAACAAACCCCACGAAACGATCACAGCGGTGAGGGACGGCCCTACTAACACCGGTGTTACGTGGTTGCGCCGAAGTCTCTGCCGCATTGATACCCCTGCGGTAACACTATGTAACTACATGAGCAGCGAGACGGCTTCGGACGATTCGACAGTATCGGTGATCGTGGTCGGCGGCGGTCCCGCCGGCCTGAACGCGGCCCTCTTTACCGCGAAGGACGGCATCAAGACGACGGTCTTCGACACCGACGAGACCTGGATGCACAAGGCCCACCTCTTCAACTACCTCGGAATCGGCTCCGTCGGCGGCAGCGAGTTCATGGCGACGGCTCGCCAACAGGTCGATGATCTCGGCGCCGACCGCCGGCAGGGCGAGCGAGTGACCGACGTCGAGGAAACCGCCGACGGATTCGCGGTCGAAACCGAGGACGGCGAATACGAGGCCGACTACGTCGTGCTCGCGACGGGTGCGAACCGCGAACTCGCAGAAGCGCTCGGTTGCGAGTTCACCGACGAGGGCGTCGTCGACGTCGGCGTCGACATGGAGACCAGCGTCGCCGGCGCGTACGCGACCGGCGCGATGGTCCGTCCGGAGGAGTGGCAGGCCGCCATCGCCGTCGGCGACGGGGCCGCCGCAGCACTCAACATCCTCTCGGACGTACGTGGAGAACACTTCCACGACTTCGACGTACCCGCGGACGCCTCGCGCGTCTTCGGCGAACTGGTCGCGGAGTAATTCACTATGTCAGAGGAACACCGAAACCCAGTCACGCCGGACCTCCCGGACAGCCCCGTCCACACGACGGGTACCGACCACATCACCATCTGGGGGAGCAACGAGGACGACACGATCGAGTTCTATCGCGACCTCCTCGGGATGCCCCTCGTGCTCCGCCAGCCGAACCTCGACGATCCCTCGCAGACGCACCTGTTCTTCGACACGGGCGACGGCCGCATCCTGACGTTCTTCGTCAGCGACGACCGGCCCTCCGCCCGCGGCCAGCGCGCCGGCGTCGGGGCCGTCCACCACCTCTGTTTCAGCGTCGATCCCGACGAGTACGAGGACACGATGGACGCGCTCGACGAGGCCGGTCACGGCTACAACGTCTTCGACCGCGGCATCTTCCACTCGATCTACACCCGCGACAACAACGGCCTGGTCATCGAACTCTCGACGGACAAGTACGAGATCCCCAATGACCGCCGGGGAGAAGTCCTCGCGAAGGCCCAGGAACTCCGCGAGGAAGACGGCGCCGAGTACGCCAAGGACGAGCACCTCCGGGCCGCGATCGACGAAGTCGGCCTCGAGGTCGTCGAACACGACCTTCCTGACGCCAGCGCCGGCGTCGGTGGTGTCGAATGAGCACCGGGAGTGACGACCGCGTCGACGGGCCCCACCAGGGTCAGCCGCTTCGCACCGCCGGTACCCCTCTCGACGAGGCCGAGGCCGCGGTCGTGCTCACCCACGGCCGCGGCGCGACCGCTCAGGGGATGCTCCAGATGGCCGACGAGGTCCACCGCGAGAGCGTCGCCTTCCTCGCCCCGCAGGCGGCCCGCCGGACCTGGTACCCCAACTCGTTTCTCGCACCCGTCGCGGACAACGAGCCGGGTCGGTCCTCGGGCCTTCAGGCGATCAGCGACGCAATCGCCGAAGCCGACGACGCCGGCATCCCGACCGAGCGCGTCATGCTGATCGGCTTCTCGCAGGGCGCCTGCCTGGCCAGCGAGTTCCTCGCGCGCAACCCGCGCCGGTACGGCGGCCTGGCCGCGCTGAGCGGCGGGCTCATCGGCGAGGACCTCGACGACGAGTACCCCGGCGACCTCGAGGGGACGCCGGTCTTCCTGGGCTGTAGCGACGTCGACCCGCACATCCCCGAGGAGCGCGTCCACGACACGGCCGACGCGTTCGAGTCCATGGACGCCGACGTGACCGAGCGCCTCTACGAGGGGATGGGCCACGGCATCAACGAGGACGAGATGGCGGTCGTCTCGGAGATGGTCGCGGCGCTGGTCGAGGACTGAGTCGGAGACGGGCACGAAGTCGGAATCGGATTTGAAGGTGCAATCGTAAAATCGCACCCGAGAACGCGATCTTCTCCTACCCGCTCTCGGTGACGGCGGCGTACGTGTCGAGATAGCCCGCGCCGTAGTACTTGTTCTCGTACTCGTCTGGCCGGTCCGCGGTCCGCTGTAAGACGTTCCGAACCTGATTTCCGTTGAGCGACGACGCCGCGCTGTTCACGAGCGCGACGGCGCCGGTGACCTGCGGCGCGGCCATCGACGTGCCGGCCAGCCAGTCGTAGCCGTACTCGGCGCCGCGGTACTCGCCGGTCTCCTCGTCGAACTGCGGGATCGCGACCGCGTTCAGCACGTCGTCGGTCCGGTACTCGCCACCGTTGCCGCCTGGCGCCGCGAGGTCGATCGCGCCGACCCCGTGGGTCGTGTAGGTCGACGGCGAGTACGCGGGCTCGTCGGCGTCGCCGGTTTCGGGATCGAAGCCGACTGGGCCCGTCGAACTCGTCGTGAGCCCGCCGGCCGTCTGGGACGAGTCGGTCTCGTCCTCGTTGAACTGGAGGCTCTCGCCCCAGTTGCCGGACGCGTGGGCGTGGATCGTCCCGTTCCGTCGCGCGTAGTTTCCGACCCGCTGGTGGACCTCGCCCCAGAATTTCCCCCAGCCGTCCGATCGCATCCGCCAGGTCCAGCCGAGGCTGAGGTTGGCGGCGTCGCAACCGATCTCCGTCGCGTAGACGAGGGCGGCCATCACAGATCCGTAGTAGGTCTCGCCCCAGTAGTCGGGCGGGAGGTCCCCGCCGTCGGTGCCCGCGCTCGCGCTCTCGGGTGACGCGCCGAAGACGCGCAGATCGACGAGTTCGGCGTCCGGCGCGGAGCCGACGACGCCGCGTTCGGTGTCGTCGGCGGCGACGATCCCCGCGACGTGGGTGCCGTGGGTGCCGCCGTAGGGCCCCCCGACGCCGTAATCGTCGTTCGCGAAGCTCTTCGAGCGCTCGAGGTTGACCCGCCCTTCGAGTGCGGGGTGGCCCGCGGCGATCCCGGAGTCGATTATCGCGACGCGGCTCCCATCGCCGCGCGTGATCTCGTGGGTCTCCGAGATGCGCTGGTCGCGCTTGTCCCACTGGTATTTCGACAGGTCCTCTGCTTCCGCCGCTGACACGGTCTCGGATCGTCGGACCGGCCCGTACGGGTCGGAGTCGATTCGAACGTCCGGCGCGAAGTCCGCGCCCGCGTCCTCGAGTTGCGCTTCCGAGGCCCGAACCACGAGGAGGTCCACGGGATCGAGCGCGTGGACGACGTCGACCGAATCCTCGTCGCGGAGGCTCTCGCGATCGACGACGAACCGCCGTCGGGATCCGGACTCCGAGGCTGCAGCGACGCCAGTCGCGGCGAGCGTCAGGCCACCGAGCGAGACGCCGGTCCGTCGGAGGAGCGTTCTACGTCGCATGGGCTATCGGAGTCGAGTGCCGCGGCCGCGGTCACTGCCGTCGTGGGGGTCGTCGATGTCCTCGGCGATCGGCATGTCGAAGTACGCCCTCTCGTCGACTTCGTGGACCGAGCCGTCCGCGATCCGTTCGAACGTGGCCATGAACGCTTCGACGGAGACTTTCACCATCGTTCCGCGGGCCTTGTGACCGCGGTCGTCGCTCTGGTGGGAGACCTCGTAGAGCGCCCCCGCGGCGTCGGTCTGCGGACAGAGCGCGTCGAGATACGAGCCCCAGAGCGGGCCGTAGGCGTACCGCGTGATCGTGTCCAACCGGCCGCCGAATCGATCCGTTCGCTCCGGGACCAGGCCGCCGAGTTGCAGGGAGCGCGTCTGCGCGTCGACGGACATGAACGGGTTCCCCTGGCCGACCCAGGGCGCGTAGTCGACGCCGTCGAGACCGGCGTACGTCGGTCCGTACGGCGCCATCACGCTCATGATCGACTGCCAGTCCCGATCCGAATGTCCGTCGGCCGAGTCGGGAACGGCGGTCGGGCCCTGATGGTGGTGCGTGAGCGCCCAGTCGGGGTCGGCCTCGAGGAACGAGTCGGTGACCGCTCGCGTCTCCGGATTGAGGTTCAAGCCGGCGCTCCAGATTTCCTCGTAGGGCCTCCCGTCCTCCGACTCGAGCGGGATCTCGTCGACGGGGACGTTCAGGTAGCCGAGCCCCGCCTCTTCGTCCTCGACGTCCCACCACGCCGCCGGTTCGTCGCCCGGAGTGAACCCTGGAATGATACTGAATCCCCGGTTCAGATCGTATCCGGGGACATCCAGGTTGTACGCGTAAGAGTTCGCGTTGATATAACGCGAATCGCCGGCGTCCCACTCCGTCGTGTTGTACCGCCGCTGGCGGAACTCGCCGTCCGTTCCGAGCCCGTCGTCGCCGACGAAGTTCGCGCCGTCCGGATTCGCCCGCGGCACGATCGTGATCGTCAGCGCGTCCAGGATCGCCTCGACCTCCGGGGCGGACCCGGTCGCGAGCCGCCGCAGGATCTCGACCATCGCCTCCGCGCCGGTCGGTTCGTCGCCGTGGATCTGATTGATAACGTGAACGCTCTCGTCGCCATCGCCGACGGTCACCTCCCAGATCGGATTGCCGCGTCCGGCGGACTCCCCGATCTGATCGAGTTCGATGCGGTCGCTCCGCTCGGCGATCCCCCGTAGCCGCTCGCCGAGCTGTTCGTTATCGAGGTATCCGTCGTAGTTGACGGCCCGCTCGTTCGGTGCCCAGGGACCCCCCGGTCGGTAGTCGTCTCGCGCGCTCGCCGTCCCAACCAGGCCGAGTCCGCTGGCTGTCAGGCCGGCCTCGATGAATCGTCGTCGATACATGGTGATAGTCAAATGTTATAATCAGAGAACGGGAAATAAATCTTCGCGTTACATACATAGTTGCGATAATCTGTCGTCCGAACCCAGATATTTAACTCGTGACACTCCCGCCTCGATACTTGTAAAATCGGTCGAAAACCGCTTGCACTGCCGAACGGTCGCGTGCGGTCCGTCGCAGCGGTCGCAGACTATCCTCGTCTCGGCCGGCGGTTCCTGTTCTCGAAGCCGTCTCCACGGCTCGCGTTACTCGCCGTTCCGAATCGAGGTCTTCGCAGGCTCAGACCTCGCCGTCCTCAAACCGAAACGTGCCGTCCCGCTGGACGGCCGCTCTGTCGACCTCGATGAACGAGTCGCTCCGACCTTTTCCGCTCGGGTTGCCTTCGGCAACCCGTCGCGCAAAAACGTCGATGAAAAAGCCGCGACTCACTGCCGTTCGTCGCGGGTGCCATCACGACGGCACTCCGATCGCCGTTCGGTTGACCACGGTTCGGAGCGAACGAAGCAAGTGCGAGTCGCGCTACTCCTCGAAGCCGTCCTCGAACCGGAACGTGCCGTCCCGCTGGACGACCTCTCCGTCGACCTCGATGAACGAGTCCTCGCTCATGTCGACGATCATGTCGACGTGGACCGCGGAGTCGTTGGCAACGTTGCCCTCGCCGACGGTGTCGTCGTAGGCCCGGCCGACGGCCATGTGGACCGTATCGCCCATCTTCTCGTCGAAGAGCATGTTGTACGTGAACCGGTCGATGTCGCGGTTCATCCCGATCCCGAGTTCGCCCAGGCGGCGCGCGCCGTCGTCGGTGTTCAGGACCTCGGTCAGGACGTCCTCGTTTTTCGCCGCCGAGTGCTGGACGACCTCACCGCCCTCGAACTCGAGGTAGACGTCCGTGATCTCCCGGCCCTGGTGATAGAGCGGCATGTCGAACAGGACCTCGCCCTCGACGCTGTCCGGCTGGGGTGCGGTGAAGACCTCGCCGCCGGGGAGGTTGTGCTCGCCGTGGTCGTTGATCGTCGGGTTGCCCGCGACGGACATCGTCACGTCCGTCTCGTCGCCGCTGACGATCCGGACCTCCTCGGCGGGGTCCATGATCTCGACCATGTTCGCCTGGTGCTCGCGCTGTTCCTCCCAGTCCTTGTTGACGGCGTCCCAGACGAAGTTCTCGTACCCCTCCGTGCTCATCTCGGCCAGTTGGGCGTTGGCCGGCGCGGGGAACTGCGTGAGACACCACCGCTTCGAGAGGCGCTCCTCGAGAATGGGGCGGTGGGCCTGCTGGTAGGCCGAACTGGTCTCGGGGTCGACGTCGCTGGTCTGCGTGACGTTGTCGCTGCCTCGGATAGCGATGTAGACGTCGGTGTTCTGAATGAGCGCGAGTTCGTGTTCGGGCGTGTCGAACTCGCCGTCGGACGACCGGAGGTAGGCGCGCTGGCTGCGCTTGCCCGTTCGCTGGCTGGTGGTGACGGGGTTGGCGCCGCGCTCGCCGATTACCTCGTGGAGGGCGACGACCAGGTCCTCGGCGACCGGGTGGGCGTCGACGACGACGTTATCGCCCGCCTCGAGGTCGACCGAGTGGTCCGCGATGATCTCCGCGTGTTCGCGAATGCGTGGGTCCATGCCCCGGTATTGACGGGGGGAGGAAAAAACGGTTCGTGATGAGGAACCGGCGCGGTCAGGGGTCGATCGCGTTCGAGTTTCGGTCCGTCCCGTGGCCGTCGATCGGAGGACGCGAGGGCGGATCGGTCGATCCGGCTTCGAACCCGTCGCCCGAGACGTGATCTCGGAGGAACGAGACCGTCGCGGCCGTCAAAACGAGCACGAACGGCGCCGTCCCGACCAGCGCGAGCAGGATCCCCGCGCCGCCGGCGCTGACGAACAGGGACAGGACCACCGAGGCGACGACCGTCGCGCCGACGTGCCAGAGCGCGAAACTGAGAACCGGCCCGCCCGACGTCGTGAGCCGGACCGAGCGGCAAAACGCCTCGACGACGCCCGCGTCGTCGACGACGAACAGGAACGGCGCGGGATAGAAGACGTAGGAGACGACCGCGACGATCGGTATCGCGAGCAACAGCAGCGCCGGAGCGACCGCGAGCACCGGGATCGTCAGCAGGAACGCCCCGAACACGAGGAGGTTGTACAGGATAAACCGCGGCGCGTAGGCGGCGATACACGACGGGATCGAAGCCGGTTCGTCGCGGAGCCGTCGGTCGATACCGCCGACGTACCCCGCCGCCAGCACGCCCGCGACCAGCGCGTACCCGACCAGCGCCATGCCGAGCCAGGCGAGCGCCTCGGGGCCGACCGACTCGGTCGAGAGCGAGAGGACGTCGACGGGCGTCTCGATCGTCGTGTCGAGACCGCCGGTTCGGGACGACCCGGTCGGCGTCGGTTCGACGGTCGGACCGGGTGACGCGGGGTCGTCGCCGAACGAGGGAGTACCCGACGGCTCCGACGTCGTCCGCGGAGACAGTCGGGGCGTCGACGGCGGATCGGCGAACGTCCACAGGGTCGGTAACGGCGTCGGGAGGACGAACTCGAACGTGATCGAGAATCCCCGACCGGCGGCGGCGAACGCGCGGCGGAGCTTCCGAAACTCCAGCAGCGACGCGACCAGCGGGACGGGTACGAAGGGAAGCAACTCGTCGAATCGATCGATAGCTCGCGAGGTATGTCGGTGAAACGGGTTCCGACCTCGGCGGACGGAGCCTGAGCCGTCGGACCGCGGCGGCCCGTTGGCCGGTGACCCGGAATCGGAAGCGGGAGCGGGGACCATACGGGGCCGTAGATATGATAGTATATTGAACGTGTCGGTACGGATGAATTATTTGCCGATCGCGTGACGCGACACGCGTCCTCCCGATCCGCTTCGTCCGCCGACGACTGACCGCGTCGGAGCGAACCGATTCCGTCGTCTCGCCCCGATCGAAACTGGTGGAGTATTTCAGCGTCGTCCCGGTAGCAGTCCCTATGATCGATCTGCGCTCCGACACCGTGACGACGCCTGACGACGCGATGCGCCAGGCGGCCGCGACCGCCGACGTCGGCGACGACGTCTACGGCGAGGATCCGACGGTGAACGAACTCGAGGCCCGCGTCGCCGACCGGCTCGGGACCGAGGCGGCGCTGTACTGCCCGACGGGAACGATGGCGAACCAGGTCGCTGCGCGCGTCCATACCGAGCGCGGACAGGAGGTACTCGCCGACCGGCGGAGCCACGTCGTGAAGTACGAACTCGGCGGCTTCGCCCAGCACTCCGCGCTGCAGGTCCGGATGTTCGACGCCGACCGCGGCGTCCCGTCACCCGAACGGGTCGGCGAGGGCGTCGTCACGGAGGACCTCCATCGCCCCGGGACCGGCCTGCTCTGTCTCGAAAACACGCACAACGCACGCGGCGGACTCGCGATCGAGCCCGAGCGGATCGCCGCGGCGGCCGAGGCTGCACACGAGCACGACGTCCCGGTCCACCTCGACGGCGCGCGGCTGTTCAACGCCGCGACCGCCCTCGACGTCCCCATCACCGACCTCACGGAGCCCGTCGACACCGTCATGGTCTCGCTCTCGAAGGGCTTGGGCGCGCCCGTCGGGTCGATGCTCGCCGGCCCCGAGGCGTTCATCGAGCGCGCCCGCCGCACCCGCAAGCTGTTCGGCGGCGGGATGCGCCAGGCGGGCCTCGTCGCGGCCCCCGGACTCGAAGCGCTCGAGAACGTCGCGGACCTCGCGACCGATCACGAGAACGCGCAGCGCCTGGCGGACGGTCTGGCGGCCGTCGACGGTATCAGCGTGCAGGCGCCGGAGACGAACATCGTCCTCGCGGACGTCGCGGAGACGGGCATCGAGACCGACACAGTGGTCGAGCGCCTGCGCGAGCGGGAGGTGTTGGCGACCGCCTTCGGGCCGACGACGATCCGGTTCTGTACGCACCGCGACGTGACTCGCGCAGATGTCGAGGAGGCAGTCGAGCGAATCGAGACGGCGCTGGCCTGAAGCGCGGGAGCGAGAGCGCGGGAGTCGGCGACGGCAAACCGGAAATCCGAATCGAGGGCCGGCTCAGCGACCGCGCATCCCGTCGCGGAACTCGAGGACCGTCCGCCGGAGGAGCAGATAGAAGAAGAAGATCAGCGAGAGCAGGATCAGGACGACCGCGATGATGACGGGATCGTCTGGAATGAGGCCGGTGATGAGGTCCAGCATACGCCCCGAGTACACTATCGGGAAGGTTAATCGTTTCGACCGGATTCGATTGAATCCGTGCGACGGGTTCGATAACTAAAATGCGTATTTCAGCTTGCGCTGAGTATAACGGAGGGCGGCTCGTAGCCACTACTGCGCCTCGATCGCCAGCCCACCAGCCCGACGCCACACCTGCCACCGGGGAACGCCCTCGGGATCGAGGCCAGTCGCTCGCCCCCGCCGGTCACGCCAGGCCGTCCCTCGAGTCGCGCCCGCTGACGACGCGACCGATCGCTGACGGCCGGGTGACCGCCGTCCTGACGCCGCTCTCGGCCCAGATTCGACGCTGGACCCGCCGAGTGCCGCGATCCCGCTGACGCGACGCCGTTTCGTCGGCGGTCGTCTCGTTCCGTTTCCTGCCGCACCGAATCGATCGAGAGCGATCGTACTGGACGAGATGTCGGTTACGGGTCAGCTATACGGACGGAATCTCGACCGTCTCGATCACCGTCCCGTCCGGCTCGCGGATCTCGCCCGCCAGGCCGCCGGCGTCGAGTTCTTCGAATACGGCGAAGCCGGGCCGGTTGCCCCGCGGGTCGGCGTGACTGCCGGGATTCAGCAGGCGGACGTCCGCGGTCTCGACGACCGTTGGGCGGTGGCTGTGCCCGAAGACGACGACGTCGGCCCCGCGCGAGCGGCCGAACATCGCCAGGCCGGTCTCGCCGCCGTCCCGCCGGTGGGTAAGAGCGAACCGGACGCCGGCCTCCTCGACGACACGGGCCGTCGGCAGGCGGTCGCGGACCGCCATCGAGTCGGCGTTGCCGTGGACCGCGAACAGTTGGGTGCATTCCTCCCGAAAGGCGTCGAGAGCCGCCTCGCTCGTGAAATCGCCCGCGTGGAGGACGATATCGGCGTTCCGAGCGGCGGCCAGCGCCTCCCCCTCGAGTTCGTGGCCGTCGCTGCTGTGCGTGTCCGAGAAGATCGCGATCATGGTGGCCCTTCGCCCGTCGCCGAAAGAGTCCTTTCGGATGTGGTCGCCGTTCCCTGCGGAATCGCGGTCGAGAACGACGGCGACCGGCTCTAGAACGGCTCACACTTTAGGATCGATCGGGTGTAGTGTCCAGCGATGGCCAGTAGCACCTCCGTCGTGCTCGCGGCGCTGTTCGCGAACGGCGCGATCGCAGTCCTGAAGTTCGGCGGCTTTCTGCTCACCGGCAGTCCAGCGATGTTGTCGGAGACGTACCACTCGATCTCGGACACGGGAAACCAGGTCTTCCTGCTGATCGGCATCAAGTACGGCGCACAGGAGGCGAATCGGTCTCACCCGTTCGGTCACGGGAAGGCACAGTTCTTCTACAGCTTCCTCGTCAGCGTCATGCTGTTCGGCATCGCCGGCTGGGAGAGCGCGAAGCACGGTTACGACGCGCTGACCCACGGCGGCGTTCACCGGGCCAACGAGCCGGTTACGCTGCTCGGCGCGACGTTCGATCCGGTCTACGTCAACTACGCGGTGTTGCTCGGCGCGATCGCCTTCGAGACCTACGCGTTCCGGAAGGCCTACCAGGGGATCAGCCGCCAGATGCACGAGCACGGCTGGGAGAGCCTCCGCGAGGCGTTCAGCAAGACCAGCGACGTGACGACGCTGACCGCGCTCACCGAGGACACCATCGCGCTCGCCGGCGCGGGGATCGCTCTCTTCGGGGTCTACCTGACCCGGACCACCGGGAACCCGATGTACGACGCCGGGGCCGCCCTCGTTATCGGTCTCCTGCTCATGGGCTTCGCCGTCGCGCTGGCGCTCGAGAACAAGCGGCTCCTCCTCGGCGAGAGCCTTCCCGAACCCGCCGAGGACGAACTCCGCCGGATCGTCGCCGACTGGGACGGGGTTACCGACCTCGTCGACTTCCGGACCGTTTACTTCGGCGCCGAGGAGTTGCTGATCACCGCCGATGTCGCGTTCGACCCCGACCTCGACACCGACGAGATCGACGAGCGCATCTCCGCGATCGAACGCACGCTGATCGACCACGATGACCAGGTGCAGAAGGTCTACATCGAGCCCGAAACGTAGCCGGTGACCGGTTCGGGCGGTTCAGTCGGTTTAGTCCGAGCGCGTTACGTTCCGGATTCGCCGCTCTCCTCGTCGCGATCGTCGTAGCCCGCCACGACCGTCGACCCCGGCGGCCGGTCGTTCAGCACCGCTGTCACCGTCGTCTCCTCGAGGTCGACGGTCGACTCCAGCGGCTCCCATCCCTCCTCGGTCTCGACGGCGACCGCGACGTCCGTCGGACTCGCGCCAGGCGGCAGCCGAGAGGGATCGTAGACGAGCGAAATACTGACCGCCTCGATCGCCTTTAGCTCGTCGACGGCGCTCAGGTCGACGGGATCGGCGAGGGCGTCGACCGGCGCTTCGACGCCGCTCTTCTCGAGGTCGAACTCGTCGGGGACGACGCCGGCGACGAGGGCGACGCGGGCTCCCGCGCTCTCGAGGGTATATTCGGCGACGTTACTCGAATCGTATCCGGGAATCGCCATACCGGAGGCAGGGACTCGAGACACATGGCCCTGTGCCGCGCGGTCGCCGGCCGGTCTCGTCACCGGTGGCGATCCGACAGCCGCCTTAAATCGACCGACCGAATCGAGACGAACCCTTTTATCGAAGCGGGAACCAATCACGTATCGTGTCCGAGACTGCCGGGTACATGCGCTTTTTCCCGTACGACCAGCCGTACGAGAATCAGCGCGAGGCCATGGACCGCATCCACAACTCCCTCCAGCGGGGGCAGAACGTCCTCTTCGAGGGGGCCTGCGGGACCGGCAAGACCCTCTCGTCGCTGGTGCCGGCGCTGGAGGTCGCCCGCGAACACGACAAGACGGTCGTCATCACGACCAACGTCCACCAGCAGATGCGCCAGTTCGTCGCCGAGGCCCGCGCGATCACCCGCGAAGAGCGAATCCGCGCGGTCGTCTTCAAAGGGAAGTCGTCGATGTGTCACATCGACGTCGGCTACGAGGAGTGCCAGGCGCTCCGTGACAACACCCGCGCGGTGGTCGACGCCGAACGCGACAAGCAGCAACTCGAGCGCCGCCAGCGCGAACTCCTCGCGGAGAGCCAGGACGGCGACGGGAGCGCCGCCGACGCCCGCAGCGCCGTCATGGACGAACTCGAGACCATCGAGGACCGACTCGAGGATCTCGAAGACCAGAACGTCTGCGACTACTACCGGAACAACCTGACCGAAGACACGGACGACTTCTTCGCCTGGCTGTTCGACGACGTCCGCACGCCCGACGATATCTACGAGTACGCCGAACAGCACCACCTCTGTGGCTACGAACTCCTGAAGGAGGGCATCGAGGGCGTCGATCTGGTCGTCTGTAACTACCACCACCTGCTCGATTCGACGATTCGGGAGCAGTTCTTCCGGTGGCTGGGCCGCGATCCGGAGGACGTCATCGCCGTCTTCGACGAGGCCCACAACGTCGAGGACGCCGCCCGCGAGCACGCGACCCGGACCTGCTCCGAGCGGACCTTCGACTCGGCGCTAGACGAACTCGCCGACAGCGACGATCCGCGCGCCGAGGACGCCGCGAACGTCCTCTCGGCGTTCCACCGCGCGCTCGTCGAGACCTACGAGGACTCCTTTGGCTTCGGCGAGCGCGAGGGAATCGGCGAGAACTGGGAGGACGTCCCCATCGCCAACGAGGACCGCCGGGACGACCTCACCCTCGAGTTCCTCCAGCGCTACTCCGGACGGGGAATCGAGGACGACTTGGAGGCCGCAATGAAGCTCGGCCAGGAGTTAGACGAGGAGTACGAGGAAGCCTACCGGGAGGGCGAAACCGCCACGCGCACGGAGTGTCAGACCCTCCAGGCCGCGGCCTTCGTCAGCGCCTGGATGAACGAGAGCGCCGAAGAAGGGCTCTACCCGGTCGTTTCCGTCACCCGCGACGCCGGCACCGACGAGGTCTACGGCCGCGCGGAGCTGTACACCTGCCTCCCGCGGCAGGTGACCGGCCGGCTGTTCGACGAGGTCTACGCGACCGTTCTGATGAGCGCGACGCTACAGCCCTTCGACGTCACCGAAGACGTGTTGGGCCTCGAGGATCCGGTGACGATGGCCTACGGCCTGCAGTTCCCCGCGGAACGCCGCCGCACGTACGCCGTCGAGACGCCGCCGCTGTTCGCCTCCGACCGCGACGACCCCGCGGTCCAGGAGGAGGTCGCCGACACGATTCACGACGCCGTCCGCATGACCCCCGGCAATACGCTCGCGTTCTTCCCCAACTACGGCGAGGCCGAGCGGTACGCCGACCGGCTCGAACGCCGCTCGGAGAAGACGGTCTATCTGGACGAGCCTGGCGTCGCCGTCGAGGAACTCCGTCAAGAATTCGTTGCGGACGACGACGCGGTGCTGTGTACCTCGCTGTGGGGTACCCTCGCCGAGGGCGTGAGCTTCGACGGCGACGACGCGCAGACGGTGCTGGTCGTCGGCGTTCCCTACCCGCACCTCGACGACCGGGCCGAAGCGGTCCAGGAGGCCTACGACGTCGCCTTCGACGGCACCGAGACCGGCTGGCGCTACGCCGTCGAGATCCCGACCGTTCGCAAGACCAGGCAGGCGCTCGGGCGGGTCATCCGGTCGCCGGAGGACGTCGGCGTCCGCGCGCTGCTCGACCGGCGCTACTCGCGGTCGGCGAAGTCCGATCTGGGGCGGTACAGCGTCAACGGCACGTTCCCCCACGAGGAGCGCGAGGAACTGATCGACATCGACCCGGAGAAGCTGAAGTTCGCGATGCTCAATTTCTACGGCGATCACGACGCCTACGCCGGCGAGCCGCCGGCGCCCTGAGGCAGCGGTTCGATACCGTTCGCGACCGCTCTCGCGTCCCGACTCGATTCCGATTTCGGAGTCCGGTCAGTCGGCCGTCGATGCCTCGACCGGCTCCCAGGCGTCGTAGCCGCCCGCCATGCTCGCGACGGACTCGGCGTTCCCGTACTCCTCGATGAGCCTGGCGGCCTGGATCGAGGACTTGCCGACGTAACAGTAGACGATCACGTCGTCGGCCCAGTCGCGGTCGACGACAGTCTCCTCGAGTTCCTCGATCGTGACGTGTTCGGCTCCGGGGAGGTGGCCGTCGGCGTAGGCGTCGTCGCCGCGGACGTCGATGAGGTCGAACTCGTCGCCGCGGTCGATGCGTTCGCGGACCGTCTCGGGAGTGAGTTCGTCGACCATGCGTTACTGCTTCCGGAGGTAGATGCGGTAGGTCGCGTCGCCGCTGCGCCACACCTTCGCCTCGGCGTCGTCGCCGACGGCCTTGGGGACGTTCTCGGTGCAGGGGACGTGATCGGTCTCCTGGACGAGGAGGTCGCCCGATTCGAGCTGCTGGAGGCCCTTCTTGGCCTCGACCTGCGGGTACGGGCAGACCTCGCCCATCATATCCTGGACGAGGTCGGCCTCCTCCAGAAGGGATTCCGCTTCGTCGTCGCTCAGTTCGTCTGGCGTGTTCGTGACGTCGTCGATGGATGGCATTGTAGTGTTTCAGTAGTGGTCGCGTGGTATACTTGGCGAACGATTCCGGTCAGATCGCGCAGCCGACTTCGCGGTAGATCCAGTGGGTCATCACGTAGACGCCGGCGACGATGCCGACGGCGGCGATAAAGGAGTGGACCGACAGCTCCGCGATGCCGGAGTAGATGTTCCCGATGTTACAGCCCGGCGCGAGTCGCGAGCCGGCGCCCATCATGAGGCCGCCGACGACGGCGTTGGGCAGCCGGCGGCGCTTCGGAACCCGCACCGAGAAGTCGCCGCTCCAGACGGCGGCCAGGAACGCGCCGACGATGACGAACGCGATCATCACCATGTCGACGGTGAGGCCGACGCCCTGACCCTGGAAGAGGACCGAGCCCCAGTACTCGAACGAGCCCGCGTCGACGCCGACCTGCGAGAGCAGGTAGCCCGTCCAGCGGGCTTCGGGGCCGGTCACGCCAACGATCGAAACCTGCGTGAACCACAGCACCGCGGCGGCGGTGATTCCGAGCGCCGCGGTGCGGGGGTCCCACGGCTGCTTGCTCGCCGCGATCGGGTTCCGCCAGGCGCGGGTCAGGCCGGCGAAGTACGCGCGCGTCCCGTGGACGAACTGCCGGAGGCCCGCGGCCGGCGCGAGGAGCGCGGTCGGCCGGAGTTCGGCCGCGTCGGCGCGCTCGCCGAACGCGGCGGCGGCCGACGAGCGTCCGATCAGGGTGGCGTAGACGAGGAGCGCGACCCCGGCGACGACCAGCGCGAGGAGACCGGCCGGAAGCGAGGAGTAGGCGAACAGGCTCACGCCCTCGCCGAAGGTGAGGGCGTCGAAGTACGTGCTCTCGAGCGTCGGGAAGGCGACGGTAAAGCCCGCGTAGCCGACGCCCATGAACAGCAGGGTGAGCCAAAACTGGAGGTATCCCTCGCCGGCGCGGTAGAGCGTGCCGCTGGCGCAGCCGCCGGCGTAGGTCATCCCCACGCCGAAGATGAAGCCGCCGATCAGGCCGGTCAGTCCCCATTGCGGCGTCCAGAACCCCTGATAATATCCGAGTTGATAGGCGATCCCCCAGAAGACCATCGTGAGCAGCGTCGCCGCGAGAACGCCCTTGGTGACCCGGGAGTCCTTGTAGGCGAAGAAGTCCCGAAAGGCGTTCACGAAACAGAATCGCCCCTTCTGGAGAAAGGCTCCGAGGGCGATCCCGACGACCGCTGCGACGAGTAACGTCGAAACCACACCGTTTCCAGGGGCTTTACCGACTTAACCCGCAGTCAGTCGGCCGGTTCTACCCCAGCTCCAGACGCACTCAATCGACGCGTTACGGCCGTCTGGGAGGTCTACAGGCGGACTATCCGGGTGAATCCGTCGCGCTCGGCGGCGTAGATACCAGCGGTATTTGCGGACCCCGAATGAGAATGACTGGGATACGAGACGCCGTCGCAAACGTGACCGACCGAGCGCAGCGCGAACTGCCGATCACGGCCCGCAGCCGGGAGTAGCGGTGCCGGTACCGCGTCAGGACGGCAGCGAAACCCGGCTCACCGGCAGTTTGTACGTCCCGTCCCAAAACTCGAGTTCACTGATCGTCCACCGAATGGGCTCGATCTCGCGGTCGGCCAGGCGCCGCGCGGTCTCGACGTCGCCGCCCCGGGCCAGCGTCACGTGCGGGACGTAGTCGCTGCCCTCGAGCCCCTCCACGACGTCGAAGGTGTCGGTGAGGTCGGCGTGGATCGATTCGAGGCCGGGGCTCTCGACGGCCAGGTAGACGACCGGGGCCGAGCCGAGCGGCGGCTCTTCGAAGTAGTCGATGCCCGTGATCTCGGCCTCGACGGCGGGCGCGCCCTCGAGCGCGCGGTGGGCCCGGTGCTGGAGCTGTGCGACGTGGTCGGCCTCGCCCAGCCGCTTGAGCAGACACGAGTGGTCCTCGCGGACGGTCTCGAACCCGACCAGATCGGGGTAGAGCCGGTCCGCGATCCGGCGGACGCGGCCGGGAACGGGAACGTTGACGCTGTACACTTCGTTTCCGGTAGGGTCGGGACGGCTATCAGTCTGGTGATCGCGGCACCGATTTTGATTCGGAACTCGGGTCTCGGTCCCGGGGAGGGTTCGATCTCGGTTCCGAATTCAGATTCGATCGACCAGCCAGAGGACGATCAGGGCGGCGATCGCGAGCTGGATGACGATGAAAAAGGGGCCGAGCAGGCTCGCGATACCGCCGATCACGGTCTGGACGATCTCGAGCACGAGCAAAACGGCGACCAACCCGAGGACGACTTTCAGCAGCGTTTCGACCTCGATTTCGCCGCGTTCGTCGAACATACGTTCACGTAGGCCTGACCGTCTCAAAAAACCCACCGCACTGCGGTCGGAAAGACCTATTTAGACGGCTACGGCATGTCCCGGTAATGGACGCCAGGGGGCTGCGGGTCCTGCTTTGGGTGCTCGTGGTGGTGGTCTGCTCGTTCGCCCTCGTTCCGTCTCAGGTCGCGGCCGCGTCGGTCGCGGACCCGGACACCGGGGCACAGCGAGCGGCGCTACAAGACGATCAGGCTGAGGAATTGAATCTCGAGGATGCCGACCAGATCAACATCGACGTCTTCATCACTGAGAACGGGACGGCCCAGGTGACGGTCGACTACCAGTTCCTTCTCAACGAGGAGAACAGTTCCGAGACGGCGTGGAACGAACTCGAGAGCGACATCGACTCGAACTCGGACGCGTACGCGGACGCGGAACACGAGAAGTGGAACGAGACCCTCGTCGAGGGGGAAAACCGAACGGGCCGCGAGGAGATGGAAATCTCGAACGTCACCGTGACCACGGACCGAGACACCGCGCCGCGGGATATCGGCCACGCCACGGTCACCTTCGAGTGGTCCTCGTTCGCGCTGGTCGAACTGAACCGGATCGAGGCCGGCGCCGCGCTCTCCGGGTTTACGCTCGACGACGGAACGGCGCTGCAGTTCCGGTGGCCGGACGACTACAGCGTCTACGTGGACGAAGGCGAACCGCAGGTCGATCCGACGCCGAGCGACGACCCCGACGGCTCGGTCGTCTGGAACGGCGATGAGACCACGTTCACCGACGAACAGCCGCGGATCGTCCTGATCGAGGACGGGAACACGAGCGAGGAACCGGCGGGCACCGACGAAGGGCCGGCGATGCCGTGGGCGATCGTCGCGCTGGCGCTGGCCCTGCTCGCGACCGTCGGCGCCGCGGGCTGGTTACTCGGACGCAGACGCCCCGGCGGTGGGGTCGAGGCCGGAAACGGGGCCCAGGCCGAGACCGCACATCGGACCGACGGCGCGACCGGTGGCGAGTCCGAGTCGGACGGCCCCGACGGTCCCCCGCCGGAACTACTGAGCAACGAGGAACGGGTCCTGCGCCTGCTGCAGGAACGCGGCGGCCGGATCAAACAACAGGAGGTCGTCTCGGAACTGGACTGGACCGAGGCCAAGACGAGTCAGGTCGTCGGCGACCTGCGCGAGAACGACGAGATCGACGTCTTCCGGATCGGACGGGAGAACGTCTTGGCGTTACCCGAGGAAGAGTCAGAGTAAAATTCAGAACGACAGTGGGGGCGCGACTCGGCCGGCCTGGCCGGCCGATGTCGCGGATCGATCACGACACCATATTTCTCCGATTTCTCCCGCGTAGCCGGTGGGGTGCGCGAGCCGCCACGGCCGTCGCCCACGACGTAGCGACCGGACGGGAGGTGAGGCCGTGCGGTGGTGCAATACTTGCCACGCGGGGAAGCGTTTAATACCGCGAGTCAGTATAGAGCGACCAATGAGTCAGTCCGTCGGTACCACGCTCGCCGTTCTCGGTACCGACGGGACCGTCGCTCGACAGCGACGACCGCGACGACGGGCCTTTTGAGCCCGTCTACCACTATCACCCTTCGTCTCCGGTTCGTTTCAACGATCCAGTAACCAGCGTTTTTCCGGCTAGCAGCCGCTCTACCGTTTAATTTCTCAATCTAAACCGATGATCTTAAGTCCCTCGTAGGGTTTCACACGAGTACGACATGACCCGCGTGGCACTTGCGTTCTCGGGCGGCCTGGACACGACTGTCTGCGTCCCGCTGCTCGAAGAGGAGTATGGATACGACGACGTAATCGGCGTCACGGTCGACGTCGGTCAGCCTGAATCGGAGTTCGAGGAAGCCGAGGAGACCGCCGAGGCCCTCGATCTGGAGCACTACGTCGTCGACGCGAAAGCGGAGTTCGCCGATCTCTGTCTCGAAAGCGTTCGCGCGAACGCGACCTACCAGGGCTACCCGCTGGGGACGGCGCTCGCCCGGCCCGTGATCGCTCAGGCGATCCTCGAGGTCGCCGAGGAACAGGACTGTGAGGGCATCGCCCACGGCTGTACGGGCAAGGGCAACGACCAGTTGCGCTTCGAGGCCGTCTGGCGCGACTCCGACCTCGAAGTGATCGCCCCCGTGCGCGAACTCGGGCTCACCCGCGAGTGGGAGCAGGAGTACGCCGACGAGAAGGACCTGCCCGTCGAGGGCGGCAGCGGCGGCGACTGGTCGATCGACACGAACCTCTGGAGCCGCTCCGTCGAGGGCGACGACCTCGAGGACCCGAACCACGTTCCGTCGACCGAGATCTACGACTGGACCAGCGACCCGACCGGCGAGACCGAAGAGATCGAGATTACCTTCGAGAACGGCTACCCCGTCGCCGTCGACGGCGAGGAGTACGAGCCCGTCGAGCTTATCGAGTCCCTCAACGAGCTCGCCGGCAGCTACGGCGTCGGCCGGACCGACATGATGGAAGACCGCATGCTCGGCCTGAAGGTCCGCGAGAACTACGAGCACCCCGGCGCGACGACGCTGCTCTCCGCCCACGAGGCCCTCGAAGGGCTCGTCCTCACCCAGGAGGAGCGCCAGTTCAAACAGCAGATCGACCAGCAGTGGTCCCAGAAGGGTTACGAGGGCCTGATCGACGCGCCGCTCGTCGGCGCGCTCGAGGGCTTCATCGAGGAGACCCAACAGCGCGTGACCGGCACCGTCACGATCCGCTTCGAGGGCGGCCAGGCGCGTCCGGTCGCTCGCGACAGCGAGTACGCGGCCTACTCCGCCGAGCACGCCTCCTTCGACACCGAGACCGTCGGCAAGATCAAACAGGAGGACGCCACCGGCGTCGCGAAGTACCACGGCTTCCAGCGCCGCCTGGCGAACGAGGCGATCGCCGCGAACGCCGACGGTGACGGCGACGAGGAAGCGGCCGAGCTCGCGACCGACGGGAGCGGCGAAGAGGCGGACGAGTAAGTATGACCGAGGAGAGCGCTCACGACGGCGAGGCCGAGACCGATGCCGAGACCGAGTCCGGACCGAGAGTCGCGACCGACGGCGGCAGCGATGACAGCGTCGTGCGCCGAGACCGGTTCAGCGGCGGCCCCGCCCGGAGCTTCCTCTCCTCGCTTTCGGCCGACGAGCGGATCTTCGAGGCCGATCTCGAGGTCGACCGTGCACACGCGGTCATGCTCGCCGAGCAGGGGATCATCGAGGCCGACGTCGCGGGCCAGATACTCACGGCGTTAGACGCCATCGAGGTCGACGGCCACGGCTCCCTGCCGGACGGCGAGGACGTTCACGAGGCCATCGAAACGGCCGTCATCGAGCGCATCGGCGCCGACGGCGGGAAGATGCACACTGCGCGCTCGCGTAACGACGAGGTCGCGGCCTGCATCCGCTACCGGCTGCGCGCGGACGTCCTCGACGCGATCGAGACGACCCTCGCGCTGCGCGAGTCGCTCGTCGACGTCGCCGAGGCCCACGACGAGACGCTCATGCCCGGCTACACCCACCTCCAGCCGGCCCAGCCGACCACCGTCGCCCACTGGGCGCTGGCCTACGAGGGGGCCGTCCGCCGCGACACCGAGCGGCTGTTCGACGCCTACGGCCGCGTCAACCAATCGCCACTCGGCGCCGCTGCCTTCGCGGGCACGACCTTCGACGTCGACCGCGAGCGCACCGCCGAACTGCTGGGCTTCGACGGCGGTCCCGCGAGCAGCGCGAGGGGGAGCTCGGCTGAGCAGCGCTCCGCCGTTGTCGTCGAGAACTCGATGGACGCCTCTTCGAGCCGGGACTTCCTGCTCGAGACCACCCAGGCGCTGTCGACGCACGCGACGACGCTGTCGGGCCTGGCGGAGGACGTGATCATCTTCGCGAACCGCGGCTTCGTCGACCTGGCGGACGACTACTCCTCGACGTCGTCGATCATGCCCCAGAAGAAGAATCCGGACACGCTGGAACTCGTCCGCGCGGTCGCGGGCGACGCGGCCGGCGGCGTTCAGGGGCTAACGACGACGCTGAAGGGACTGCCGCGCGCGTACAATCGCGACCTCCAGCGGGCGACGACCCACGCCTGGGAGACCGTCGATGCAGTGACGGAGGCGAGCGAGGTCGCGGCGGGCGCGGTTGCGACGGCCGACTGGAACGAGGACGACCTCGCGGCCGAGGCCGGCGAGGGTTTCTCGACGGCGACCGGCGTCGCGGACCTGCTCGCGGCCAACGGGTTGCCGTTCCGGACGGCCCACGAACTCGTCGCGATCGCGGCCGACAACGGCGCGGACTACGACGCGCTGGAGGCCGCTGCCGAGGAGGTCCTCGGCGAGCCGCTCGAGGCCTACGTCGACCCCGCGGCCGTCGACGACGCGCTCGATCCCGCCGAAAGCGTCGCGAGCCGCGACTCGCAGGGCGGCCCCGCCCCCGAGGCGGTGGCCGACCAGCTCGCAGCAGCCGACGAGGCGCTCGCGGCCGACCGGGACGCGCTCGCGGAGACGGCCGACGCGATCGAGAGCGCGCGCCAGGCGCTCCGCTCGGAGGTGAACGGCTATGTCTGAGACCGCGCCGCAGCCGGCGGAGATGGAGACGGAGCCGTATCCCGATACCGGTCGCCGCGGCCGCCCGTTCCGACGCCGACGATCCCCGCGAGGGGACGAAATACCGGCACCATGATATGTCAGACAGGATCTGGCGAATAACGCCCTCAATGCACCGTTAGCGGGAAGTATGGAAGTATAATTTTGCTGTTAAGTTCGAAGGGTTTAAGGGTGATCGGTACCGAGTAGCAGGTACAATGACCGAATGCGTCGAGTGCGGGGCTGAAGTGTCCCTGCACGACGATCTGGAAGTCGGAGAGATCATCGACTGTACGACCTGCGGCGCCGAGCTGGAGGTCGTCGACACCGAGCCGCCAGTCCTCGAGCGGGCCCCCGAGCTCGAAGAGGACTGGGGTGAGTGACCTTGCAGGCGGTCGCGACACTGGCCCGTCCTGCACACACGGCTCGAGAGACTCGTAGCGGGTCTCTCGCACCCACTCTCGCACGGAGGTGGCTCGCGTGAACGTAGGCATACTCTATTCACGGATTCGCAAGGACGAGAAGCTCCTGCTCAACGAGCTTCGCGAGCGCGATCACGAGGTGACGAAGATCGACGTTCGGAAGCAGACCTTCGACATCGGCGACACGCCCGCGGAGTTCGACGACCTCGACATCGTCGTCGACCGCTGTCTCGCCACGAGCCGGAGCCTGTACGCCACCCAGTTCCTGGAGGCGTACGGGATCCCCGTGGTCAACAGCCACGAGACGGCCGACATCTGCGCGGACAAGGTAAAGAACAGCCTGGCGCTCGAGGAAGCCGGCGTGCCCACGCCGAACACGAAGGTCGCCTTCACGAAGGAGACGGCGATGGCGGCCATCGAGGAGTTCGGCTACCCCTGTGTCCTCAAACCCGTCGTGGGATCGTGGGGACGGCTGATGGCCAAGATCGACTCGAAGTCGGCCGCGGAGGCCATCTTGGAGCACAAGGCGACGCTCGGCCACTACGAGCACAAGGTGTTCTACGTTCAGGAGTTCGTCGAGAAGCCGGGACGCGACATCCGCGTGCTCGCGACCGACGGCGAGCCGATCGCAGCGATGGTCCGCTCGTCGGACCACTGGATCACAAACGCCGCCAAGGGCGCGGAGACGGACGTCTTCGAGCTCGACGCCGAGGCAAAAGAGCTGGTGCAGAAGGCCAGCGACGCCGTCGGCGGTGGGCTGCTGGGCGTCGACCTCATGGAAACCGGCGACTCCTACACCGTCCACGAGGTCAACCACACGGTCGAGTTCAAGGCGCTCGACGGCGCCGTCGAGACCGACGTCGCCGGCACCGTCGTCGACTGGCTCGAGGAGAAAGCGCAGGCCGCCGATCCGGAGCTGGAGGTGACCGCCTGATGGCGGTCGGCACCGAGACCGGCGCCGACGAGAACGCGGAAACGGTCACCGCAAGCGTCATCGGCGGCTCCGGATTCACGGGCGGCGAACTCCTGCGCCTGCTCGCGGGCCACCCGAACTTCGAGATCGCGGAGGTCACCAGCCGCTCGAAGGCCGGCAAGAGCGTCGGCTCCGTTCACCCGCCGCTTCGGGGGTCGGACCTACGCTTTACCGAACCCGACGATCTGGAGAGCGTCGACGTGCTCTTCGCCGCGACGCCCCACGGCGTCTCGATGGGTCAGGTCGACGAGTTCTTCGACCACGCCGACACCGTTGTCGACCTCTCGGCCGACTTCCGCCTCGAGAGCGAGGAGCAGTACGACGAGTGGTACGACGGCCACGAGGCACCGGAGTACCTCGAAACGGCCGAGTACGCGCTCCCCGAGATCAACCGCGAGAACCTCGCGGGCGCGGAACTGATCGCCGGCGGCGGCTGTAACGCCACCGCGACGATCCTCGGCCTGTACCCCCTCTTCGAGCACGACATCCTCAACGGCAGTGAGCAGATCGTCGTCGACGTGAAGGTCGGCTCCTCCGAAGGCGGTGCCGGTGGCGGCGAGGCCTCGAGCCACCCCGAGCGCTCGGGCGTGGTGCGCCCGTACGCGCCGACTGGCCACCGCCACGAGGCCGAGATCGAGCAGTTCCTCGATACCAGCGTCTCGTTCACTTGCCACGCCGTGGACATGGTCCGCGGCGCCAGCGCGACGAACCACGTCTTCCCGAGTTCGCCCGTCTCGAAGGGCGACCTGTGGCAGGCCTATCGCGGCTGCTACGAGGACGAGCCGTTCGTCCGGATGGCCGCCGGCGGCTCCGGCGTCTACCGCTACCCCGAACCAAAGGCGGTCGCCGGAACCAACCTGGCCGAGGTCGGCTTCGAACTCGACCCCTCGAACAAGCGCGTCGTCGTCTTCTCGGCGATCGACAACATGATGAAGGGCTCGGCCGGCCAGGCGGTCCACGCCGCGAACATCGCGCTGGGGTTAGAGGAGACGGCCGGACTCGAGTTTACGGGGCTCCACCCCGTGGGGGCGCCGTAATGACGGTCGTAGTGAAAATCGGCGGCGCTCGCGCCGTCGACCCCGAGGGCGCGCTCGCGGACGTCGCGAGTTTGGTCGAGGACGGCGAGGACGTCGTACTCACCCACGGCGGCTCGACCGCCGTCGACGAGACCCTCGAAGCGCTCGGCGAAGAGCCGACCTACGTCGAGACGCCTGGCGGCGTCGTCGGTCGCTTCACCGACGAGCGCACGATGGACGTCTTCAAGATGGTCATGCCCGGCAAGCTCAACACCGATCTGGTGGAGAGCTTGCACAACGAGGGCGTCGACGCCGTCGGCCTCTCCGGCACGGACGGCAAGCTCCTCGAGGGCAAGCGCAAGTCCGCCGTCCGCGTGAAAGAGGACGGCAAGAAGAAGATCAAGCGCGGCGACCACTCGGGCACGATCGAGTCTGTCAACGCCGACCTGCTCGAGACCGTCCTCGCGGGCGGGTACACGCCCGTCGTCTCCGTCCCGGTGCTCGGGAGGGAGAAGGAGGGCGGCTACACGGCGGTCAACGCCGACGCCGACCGCGCGGCCGCCGCGATTGCCGGCGCGCTCGGGGCCGACCTGGTCGTCCTCACGGACGTCTCGGGGATCTACGAGGACCCCGACGACGAGTCGACGAAGATCGAGTCGGCGTCGACCCCCGCGGAGTTCGAGTCGGTCAAGGACGCCGCGGAAGGGTTCATGACGAAGAAAGTCATGGCCGCCGAGGAGGCCCTCGAAGGCGGCGCCGCCTCGGTCACCGTCGCGACCGCCAACGCCGACGCGCCGATCACGAGCGCGCTCGCGGGTGAGGGCACGACGCTCGAGCCAGGCGTGCTCGCGGACGAGAACGAAGACAACGAAGCGGAAACGGAGGCCGCAGAATGAGCGACCTCGATTTCGTCTCCGGGAGCAAGCCCATCGGCATCGAGCGCGGCGAGGGACCGTTCCTCTACACCGCCGACGACACGGAGTACATAGACGCCGGCGCGAGTTTCGCGTGTACGCCGCTGGGACACTCCCATCCTGCAGTCGTCGATGCGGTACAGGAGCAGGTCGGCGACCTGACGTTCGTCGACTCATCCTATCCCGTCGAGGCACGTGAGAACGCCTACGCCTCGTTCGTCGCGTCGACGCCGGACGGACTCGAGTCCGCCTGGTTCTGTAACTCCGGCACCGAGGCCAACGAGGCTGCGCTGAAGTTCGCCCGGTCTGCGACCGGCGAGTCCAAGATCGTCGCGGCGACTCGCTCGTTCCACGGGCGGACGATGGGGGCGCTCGCAGCCACCTGGAAGGATAAGTACAAGAAGCCCTACGAACCCCTGGCCGGCGACGTGGAGTTCGTCCCCTACGGCGACGGCGAGGAACTCGCGGCCGCCGTGGACGACGAGACCGCGGCTGTGATCCTCGAGCCGATCCAGGGTGAGGGCGGGATCAACGTCCCGCCGGCGGGCTACCTCGAGACCGCCCGCGAACTGACCGAGGAGGCCGGCGCGGCCCTCGTCTTGGACGAGGTCCAGACCGGCATGGGCCGCACCGGTTCGATGTGGGCCTGCCAGAACGCGGGCGTCACGCCCGACGTGCTCACGACGGCGAAGGGGCTGGGCAACGGGCTGCCCGTCGGCGCGGTCGCGGTGCAAGACTGGATCGCCGACGGCGCGGCCTCGCACAACGCCACGTTCAGCGGCGGCCCCGTCGTCGCCGCGGCGGTCCACGCGACCGTCTCGACGCTGGTCGAGGAGGAATGGCCCGCCCACGCCGCCGAAATCGGCGACTACCTCGTGACCAAGCTCGAGGCGGCGCTGGGTGACGCGGTCCGCGAGGTCCGCGGCGAGGGCCTGCTCGTCGGCATCGAGTTGAAACGGGGGGCGAACCGCGTCGCCCGCGACCTGGCGATGAACCACCAGATCCTGGCGCTGCCCGCGGGCCGAACCGTGCTGCGTCTGCTGCCGCCGCTCGTGATCGATGAGGACGAAGCGGATCGACTCATAGACGCGCTAACGGCGGTCATCGCACCCGAGGCCGAGGCCAACTCATGAACGCGAGCGTGACCGACCCGGCCGACGTATCGCTCGAGGCGGCCCGCGAGCTGCTGATCGACCTCGTCTCGATCCCCTCGCCCTCCGGCGAGGAAGCGGAAGCCGCCGAGCGGGTCGTCGAGTTCTTCGACGCCCACGGCCGCGAGGCTTGCATCGACGAGGTCGGCAACGTCCGCGCGCCGGCCGACGACGCCGCGTTGCTCACGTCCCATATCGACACCGTCCCCGGACAGATCCCGGTCGAGGTCGACACCGCGGACGCCGAGGACGAGGCCGACGACGTCGCCGAAGCGGGCGACGAAATCCTCTGGGGCCGGGGCAGCGTCGACGCGACCGGCCCGCTGGCCGCGATGGCCGTCGCGGCCGTCCGGACCGGCGTCTCCTTCGTCGGCGTCGTCCGCGAGGAGACGAGTTCGGCGGGCGCGCGCCACCTCGTGGCCGACCGCGAAGCCGAACCCGACGCCGTCGTCAACGGCGAGCCCAGCGGCGCGACGGGCATCACGCTCGGCTACCGGGGCTTTCTCGCCGGCACCTACGTCGCGACCAGCGAATCCGGCCACACCTCCCGGCCCGAACCCAACGCGATCCAACACGGGATCGCCTGGTGGACCGGCGTCGAGTCGGCGTTCGAGCAGGACGAGTACACGCCCGTCTTCGAGCGCGTGACCGCCAAGCCGGTCGACATCGACGGCGGCCCCAGCGAGGACGGCCTCTCCGTGGAGACGACCCTCGACGTCCAGTTGCGGATCCCGCCGTCGCTGGACGCCGAGACGGTCCGCGAGGCCGCCGAGGCAGAGCTCGAGGTCGGCACCGTCTCGTGGGACGAGCCGATCCCGCCGGTGATGGAGAGCCCGCGGACGGAGGTCGCCAGGGCGTTCCGGGCGGCGATCCGGAAGGAGGGCGGCGACCCCCGCCTCCTCCGGAAGACCGGCACCAGCGACATGAACCTCTACGCCGCCGCCTGGGACTGTCCGATGGTAACCTACGGGCCCGGCAACTCGGCGCTGGACCACGCGCCCGACGAGCGGCTCTCGCTGCCGGAGTACGAGCAATCGATCGCCGTCCTAGAGCGGGTCGCGACGGAGCTCCGCGGAGGCGATGACGAATGACGGCGGTGACGGCGACGGCTCTGGATCACGAACCGGCGGCAACGACAGCACGACTATCCGTATGCGGTGATCAGCCATGACGACCGATTCCGATCCGACGCACTTCCTCGATATCGACGACGTGTCGCGCGACGAACTCTCCGCGATCCTCGAGCGGGCCAGCGAGTACAAGCGAGCCCAGCAGGCGGGCGAGGACCACGCCGACTTAGACGGGCAGACGCTCGGGATGATCTTCCAGAAGCCGAGCACGCGGACCCGCGTCTCCTTCGAGACGGGGATGACCCAGCTGGGCGGTCACGCCGTCTTCCTGGGCGAAGACGACATCCAGCTGGGCCGCGGCGAGCCGCTGAAGGACACCTCGCGGACGCTCTCGCGGTACGTCGACGCCGTGATGGCCCGCGTGTTCAAACACGAGAACATCGAGGTGCTCGCGGAGTACGCCGACGTGCCGGTCGTCAACGGCCTCACCGACGACGCCCACCCCTGCCAGACGCTCGCGGACCTGTTGACGATCCGCGAGCACGAGGGCGGGTTCGAGGGCGTCTCGGCGGCCTGGATCGGCGACGGCAACAACGTCGCCCAGTCGTTCGCGCTCGGCGCCGCGCTGACCGACCTCGATCTGACGATCGCGACGCCCGACGGATACGAGGTCGATGAGGATGTCCTCGAGCGCTCCAGGGACCTCGGCGGCGATCCGACGGTCACGACCGACC
This sequence comes from Natrinema salifodinae, assembly GCF_900110455.1. Taxonomy (NCBI): domain Archaea; kingdom Methanobacteriati; phylum Methanobacteriota; class Halobacteria; order Halobacteriales; family Natrialbaceae; genus Natrinema; species Natrinema salifodinae. Next base: position 414,686 of record NZ_FOIS01000004.1, read on the forward strand.
CCGTCGAGGCGGCCACCGACGCCGACGTCATCTACACGGACGTCTGGATCTCCATGGGACAGGAGGACGAGCGCGACGTCCGGATGAACGACTTCGAGGGGTTCCAGGTCTGCTCGGACCTCCTCGACCACGCCCCCGACGCCTCGGTGATGCACTGTCTGCCGGCCCACCGCGGCGAGGAGATCACCGACGACGTCATCGAGGGCGACCGCTCGATCGTCTTCGACCAGGCCGAAAACCGGCTCCACGCCCAGAAGGCGCTGTTGAGTTGGTTACTGGAATAGCGTCGACCGCGAGTGAAACGAGCGGGCGTTTTTTGGTCCAGTTTTTTTCCGTGAGAGGTGAGTGGAACGAACCCGAACGAAAAAAGGTGGGTTGTAGAACCGGCTCCACGCCCAGAAGGCGCTGTTGAGCTGGCTGCTCGAGTGAGCAATCGACGCTTTCGTCTCACCGTTTTCGAACCGCTCGTCCGGCTGCCTACTCGAGCGCCGCGTACGCCGCGCCCAGCACCAGGCCGTACGCGGCGTGGCCGATCAGGCTCTCGATGGCGACGTTCGGGACGGCGGGCGCCATCGCGAACCCGACCGCCGAGAGCCAGAGCGGCATGACGACGACGGCGAGGACCGCCCAGACGGCGATGCCGTAGACGAGGCCGGCGGCGACGGCCGGTCCCACAGCGAGGTTGGGTCGGCCCGCCGCGACCAGCAGCGCCGCGAAGACGACGCCGAGGACGGCCCCGTGGGAGACGTGGATGATCATTCCCGCGAGCCCGCCCTCGAGGCCGTACATGGCCGGGATCGCGGCCTCGAGCACGTCGGGCGTCTGCATCGCCATCATCGCCCCGAAGACGACGGCGCCGACGATGCCGCCGACGGTTCCGGCCTGCCAGGGTTCGAGCGCAGTTCCAGTTCGTTCCTCGGTTGGGGTTGCTGTTCGTTGACTCATGTCACTGACTAGGCTGTGGGTGTGTGTATCAGTATCGCGGTCGTGCGACGAGTACGCATAGCCGATCAGCGGTTTTACGGGACCGCAGCGGCCCGGATACTCGGACCGATCGCGGTCGCCGACGTCGGTGACGAGGCAAAGCCTCTTTAGAGCGGTCCGTGCAGTGTCGAGCGATGGGCGACCCGCTACGGATCAAAGCCGGCGACCGCACGGCCGACGAGATCATCGACGCGATCGAGGACGGTCGGTGGATCGTGGTGACGACGACGAACCTCGATGACGAACACGAGGTGACGTTGCGCTACGACGGCTCGGTCTACTACTGCGACACGCCGACGCGGCTCCATCGCCACGAGAGCGAAGCCGAAATGCGGACCTGTATCCGGAAGATGGGGTACGGGGGATCCGACGGCGACGGCGGCGGCGAGTGACCCCGCGAGACGACGAGCGTTTGTCGCTCGCCGTTCATAGGACGGCTATGGCTGACTCCCCTCAACACCGTCTCGGGGAACTGATGGAAGCATCGAATCCGGCGTTCGAGGAGGTGATGAGCTGCGTATTCGGGATCGAAGACCACGAGACGCGCGCGTATCTCGGGCTCTGCGAGCGGCCGGGCAGTACGATCGAGGAACTGGCCGCGGCGCTCGACCGCGACCGGAGCACGGTCACCCGTTCGCTGTCGACGCTACGCGATCGCGGACTCGTCCGCCGAGACCGACGCCTGCTGGACGGCGGCGGCTACGTCTATCAGTACACTGCCCTCGAACTCCCGGCGGCCAAGGAGTTGCTCCACGAGGCTCTGGACGCCTGGACGGCGACCGTCCACGACGTGATCGACGAGTTCGACGGCACGGAGCGGTGACCCGTCCTCCGCCTCGCACGGCCGACTGCCGAATCCACTCACTTTTTCCCACTCGCCACCCTCTCGACCGACAATGAGTCTCAGCCTCTCCGCTGATCAGCCGGAAGCGCCGGCCGACGCCGACGACGGCGCCTGGCTCGAGTGCATCGACTGCGGCGCGACGTTCGCACCCTTCGACGACGTCCGCTACACCTGCGACGAGTGCGACAGCCTACTCGAGGTCCGGTACGCCGACCTGCCGACGTTCGACGACTTCGAGGGCAACGGCCAGGGCGTCTGGCGCTACGCCGACGCCCTGCCGTTCGACTCCGGCGTCTCGGTTCAGGAGGGCGCGACGCCGCTGTACGAGGTCCCCCGGCTCGAGGACGAGATCGGCGTCGAGGCCTTGCGGATCAAACACGAGGGGATGAACCCAACCGGCTCGTTCAAGGACCGCGGCATGACCGTCGGCGTCAAGGTCGCGAAGGAACTCGGCGTCGACCGCCTGGCCTGCGCCTCGACGGGCAACACCAGCGCCGCGCTGGCCGCCTACGGCTCCCGCGGCGGGATGGAGACACTCGTGCTCCTCCCCGCGGGGAAGGTCGCCGCCGGCAAGATCGCCCAGGCGAGCCTCCACGGCGCGCGCATCCTCGAGGTCGACGGCAACTTCGACGCCTGCCTCGACATCGTCCAGGAACTCGCGGCCGGCGGCGAGGCCTACCTGCTGAACTCGCTGAACCCGTTCCGCCTCGAGGGCCAGAAGACGATCGGCCTCGAGATCCTCGAGGGCTTCCTCGCGGACTACGATACCGTGCCGGATCGGATCGTCCTGCCGGTTGGCAACGCCGGCAACACGTCGGCGCTGTACAAGGCCTTCCGCGAACTCGTCCAGGCGGGCGCGCTCGACGAGGCCGACGTGCCGAAGCTGACCGGCGTCCAGGCGGAGGGCGCGGCCCCGATGGTCGAAGCAATCGAGAACGGCGCCGACGAGGTCCGGCGCTGGGACGACGTGGAAACCCGTGCGACCGCGATCCGGATCGGCAATCCGGTCAACGCGCCAAAGGCCCTGCCCGGCATCCGCGAGACCGACGGCACCGCCGTCGCGGTCTCCGACGAGGAGATCACCGAAGCCCAGCGCGACCTGGCGAGCGAGGGGATCGGAGTCGAACCCGCTTCCGCCGCCTCCGTCGCCGGTCTACGGAAGCTCCGCGCCGAGGGCATCGTCGACGACGACGAGCGCGTCGCCTGCCTGACGACGGGCCACCTGCTCAAGGACCCCGACGCCGCGGCCGCCGCCGGCAGCGATCCCGAGCCCGTTCCGGCCGACACGGAAGGCGTGCTCGAACACCTGCAAGAGTGAGCGGACCGAATCGACCTGAACCGCACGGGCGCGACCGGCGTCGGTCGCGTCTGACGCCCGACTGACTGACCTTTTTCCGGCTGGGTGTGGTAACCAGTATCGAGGTATGTCCGCCGAGCAACGAGGTCCCGACGCTCCCGTTTCCGCCGGCGATCGGACTCGACCCGTTCCCCCGACCAACCCCGTCGAATCGACCGCACAGGACCGCCAGACACGCCGACAGACCAGCGTCTCGAATCCCCGGGAACTACCGCTTTCCTATCGAATCGAACGAACGCAACTCCGCATGCAAGTCGCCGCGCTCGAACGAGCCGTCGAAACGAGCGAGAAGCGCCGCCAGGCGATCATCGATCAGTACGAACGACTCCTCGCCGATCGAGTAGACGAATCCGAGTCGACGGACGCCGACTCGGTATCGGACTCGCAGTCGCTGTTAACGCGATTGCTCGCACGCTGACCGGTCTCGGCTTCCGTCCCCTCGCCGCCCCGTTTCTTCAGCATTTCCAACATTTTAAATATCAGCGCGCGGCAACCGGATATTTAGACACGGAATAACCAATGGCAAAGACCAAAACGCCTATGGTCTGCCCGGAGTGCGACGGCAGATTACGGAGGGAGGGTACCGAAATGATCTGTGAGGAATGCGGGCTCGTCTCCGCCGAAGACGCGATCGATCGCGGCCCCGAATGGCGATCGTTCGAGGACGAGGACACCGACCGGCGACGGACCGGCGCGCCGCTTATTCCATCAATCAGTGACCACTGGTGAATCGATTATCCCCGCCCCGTCTTGCGGTTCCCCTCGCAACTAGGGTGATTGCGAAGTGTATCCGTTCACGGTATGACCGCGGGGATACGCCATCATGGACTTTGCAGTCATCAAATGAATATCCCTAGACAAAAATGTTCTGGCTGCTGCTAACGTTTGGGCTTAATTCAGGACACGGCCTTGCCTTGCGCGTACGTACGCGAAACATGGGGCGGAGTAATACTATAATGAAATTCCTATGAGCGTAATGTGTTCCATGCTCCTGTTACATAGAAGAGTATCAGTATAATGGGCCGGGATCACGGGCGCGTGTACGGCTGCCCGTTGCTGCAATTTGCAACTACGCTACGACAACTTCTTCCCACTTTGAGTTACCGCAGGCTGGACAGTCCTGTCTTGGACTGGAAACTCTACTGGATTTTTGCCCAACAACAACATGGCAGTCCTTACAACGGTACAGATTGCACGATCGTGTTTTGACCATGAGTGTCGATAGTGATGGGTTTTTAATAAAATTTCCGTAACACTATGCATAGTTTGCTCAATAATCATCAGTCAAGTTGTCTCTTTACCAGCATCACCACTAGGCCCTGAGTGCCGTTCTAAGCGATATTTTGATTGAACCATCCTACCCCCCTACTTTTCGCTAGGAATCGATCTGAGGCCCATATATCGGCCTCAAATGATAATTGGCAGTTATCTTCTGATGTAGTGTCTAAGACGGCTGACGATTGAGGCGTTTTAGCGGCAAAACCCTCTGGTTGAACGAACGAGTTTACACGGAAACTCGGTCCCCATCAAGATTAGAACCGTGATGGGCCCCATATTTGGGAGCAGAGGGAGGTGGATTAACACTCAGTTTGATCGGTTGCTTTATCCGACATTTACTTCAATGTCGAATACTATTCTCATAACATGAATAAAGATATAGTCAATTCTAGCCAGCGTACACTAGAGATACCATCTAATCTCTTACAGAAGGTACAACGTGATATTGATCTTTGGTCGTTTGTCGCTGGTGCAATTTTAATGCTTTCTCTCCTGGCTATAGGAGTAGAGATTGGTGGGAAGACAGAGAGTTCGATATTTCAGGAGTATTATTCCCCAATATTCGTTACATTATTTATTAGTGTATCATCTGGTCATTATCTTGGGTTAGCATTTACAACAGATTCAGATAACCTTACCTCTGCATATATTGGTGCTTTTGCTGTTCTTTGGTTTGCTTCATTAACTGTTACTGAGCTTTCCCCTCTAAGTTTTGCCTTAGCTGGAATTACATTTGGTATTGTTTTAGCTTACCAGCGTGGTATTGTTGCTAATCACAAACGGATTAAGAAGCTCATGGAGATCTTTGGTAAAGGAATTGCTCCTTCGGGGATCTTTCTCATGGCGTTTATAGAATACCTCCTACCTTTTGTCCTTTCACTCGATATTGTGTCAGAAGTTACTTCATATGCGAACAACAACCCAGCTGTATTTGTGCCAATATTGGTTATCCTCCTTATTATTGAGAGAACTATAAAACATGCTACTGAAAATCAGACAGAGAACAAAAATATACCCTAAGTAAGTCTTATTCCTTAGATATTGTCAAGATATCCTCTACGCCGTTCCATCTTTCCTTCCTCATCTTCCGCGTCGTAATGCTCATCAATTACATCAATAGAGACGTTCATCCGATCACTTACCAGTGGCTTGGGGAAGTCGTTGTTTAGATGGTGGGTGATTGCCCCGCGACGGAAGGGATGAGCGCTTACGCTATCAGGGCACTGTGAGGCCTTATCATAGTTTGTTGCTGCTTCACAGTTCTCTGGATCTTTATTATGCGGACATCCCCCTGTTACAACGCAAGGGCGTGTGTATCGATAGGTGGTTCGTCGTACTGTGACCTTCCCAATACGTCCATTGGTTGTAGTTATCAGAGGTTCACGTCCGTATTCATCAGTCACGTCCTTACGGTTGTGTTTGATATAGTCATCTAACACTTCCATTTCTTCTTCTTTTAAGGCAATCATCCGCTCTCCATCTTCTTTGTTTTTCAGAGGGGTATCTGTCTCAGGTCGGTGACTCAATTCGAGAGCTGCCTTTCGTTCATGGTAGTCATCTAGATCAAGAGCGCGAAGGCTCCCTGTGCGAACCCCTGTTTTCCAGAGAATCAATATTACCACATGGTCCCTAGTGGCATACTCAAACTTATTCATAAAATTAATAATTTCTTCTGCACGATCAGCGTCAATGGTTACCTCACTTCTATTTTCTCCTTTTTCGAGAGAAGGCAAGATCACCTGTTCATAAAGATGAGGGTGTACACCGTCAATTCGTCCACAATATTCCAGGAATTGCCTAATGATAGACATCTGACTTCGCAAAGTTGTCTTATTCAGATCACCGTCCTTTTTTCTCCAATGTTTGTAATCCTCAATATCCCTTCCATTCAGGGTATTCAGATTATCAACACCGTTATTGTTACACCAGCGAATAAAATGTCGAAGTTTGTATTCTCGGGCTTGGATAGTACTATCGGCTTTGTCATCCTCAAGTGATCGTAGGTATCGTTCCTTCGCATCTTCGGGTGTCAAGGGTTGCAGGTCCGTGTCTCGCATTGTTGGCTCCTGCAAAGCCCGTGCGACGCGTTGATTCGCGGCTTCTTCTTTTGCGGGGTGGGGAATCCCTGTGGCCGACATTGCTACAAGTTAGTTTACGTTCTGATTATTAAATAAACTAACTTACCAGATACATACCGTTTACTTACCATTTTGTTACCAGGTGTGGCAATATTTTCCTGTATACTGTATCTGTTCGCCGCTGACCCGCTCGCGACACGATCGGGGACTCTCGACGGAGATCGGTTACGGCTCCGGCGCCGATGCGGGATACCAGGCGCGACTAACCGGGCGGAAGCGGCGACAGATCGCGCGTCTACGCCGCGAACACAACCGCGCGCGGATCTCCTCGAAAGCGGAGCGAAATCAGGTGTACGGATTCGCCGAGATCAGACGCGTCACCGCGTTGCTCTCGCTGCCCGACGACGTCAGGGACCAGGCCTGCGCGCTCTTCGAGTCCGCCCAGTCCGAAGGCCTCTTTCAGGGCCGATCGCTCGAAGGGTTCGCCGCCGCCGCGATCTACGCGATCTGTCGAACGCGGTCGATCGCTCGAACGGTCGACGAAATCGCCGACATCGCACGCGCCGACGGCGACGAACTCGGCGTCGCCTACGACGCCTTGAACCGCGATCTCGGCCTCCCGACGGGACCGATCGAGCCGACGCAGTATCTGCCGCGGTACGCGTCGCAACTCGAGGTCGGAACCGACGTCGAACGCCGCGCCCGCGAACACGTCACTGCGCTACTCGAGGCGGGCAAAATCGGCGGTCGCAACCCGAGTGGCGTCGCCGCAGCCTGTCTCTACAAGGCCGCCGGCGAACGCGAAGAGTGGCCGACGGTAACCCAGACCAGGGCGGCCGAGGTCGCCGACGTGGCGGCGGTGACGATTCGGTCGACCGTTACGGCCATCGAAGAGCTCTAGAATCAGATTCAGGTTCGAGCGACCGGTTCGGTGAATTGCGTTCTGACGCCGATCACGTCGTCCGGAGCGTGTCCGTACTCGGCTCGTAGACCTCGCCTTTCTGTTTGAGTTTATCGATCTCGTGTTCGGCCTTAGACTGGTCCATGCCGACCTCCTCGGCCCGTTCGAGGACGATGTCGACCGGCGCGCCGTCGTCGTACTCCTCCTCGATGTCGCTGATGAGCTGTTTGAGGTTCTTGATCCGATCGCGCTGGGACTTCGAGGTCCCGGCCTCGACGATGTCTGCGTCGAACTCGCCGGTTTCGGGGTCGACACCGATGTCCTGCAGACAGGAGCGAACGATCTCGACGGACTGCTCGGCGTCACGCTGTTCGACCGTATCCGAGAGTCGAACGCGGGCGCTGGCCTCCGCCAGGCGAACCAGCGCCTCGAGTTTCCGTGCGGTGACGGGAACGGCGGCGTCTTCGTCGGTCCCCCTCGATCGCAGGTCGACGTAGAAGTCTCGGATCGTCTCGCGGGCCGCCTCGGTCATTCGGGGGTGGCAGTTCTGTTTAGCGTAGGCGATGTACTTGCGCAGGAGTTCCGCGTCGATTTTGGGGTCGACCTGATCGGTCATCTCGTCGATCTCGTCGGCGCTGACCTCGAGGGACGTCATTTTCTCGCGCTGAGTGGTCAGCTCGCCCGCGTAGTTGGTGGTGAGGATGTGTTCCGCGAGATTGCGGTCTTTCTCCTCGTCGGGTTGGTCGGTGACCGTGAAGATGAGGTCGAACCGCGAGATGAGCGCCGGTTCGAGGTCGATCTGCTCGCCGATGGGCTCGTACTGATCGAAGCGGCCGTACTTGGGGTTTGCCGCGCCCAGCAGCGAACAGCGGGACTTGAGGGTCGCGTTGATGCCGGCCTTGGAGACCGAGATCTTCTGCTGTTCTAAGGCCTCGTGCATGGCGCTCCTGTCCTCCGAACGCATTTTGTCTAGCTCGTCGACCGCAGCGATCCCCTGATCGGCGAGGACGAGCGCGCCGGCTTCGAGGGTCCACTGCTGGCCGTCGCCGAAGTCATCGCGGACGGCGGCGGCGGTGAGACCGGCCGAACTGCTACCCTTACCGGAGGTATAGACCGAACGGGGGGCGATGTTCTGGATGTATCCCAGCATCTGGGAGTTGTGCGAGATGACGCCGTTCGAGATGTAGTTGTGCGTTCCCTCAATCTCGAGGTCGTACACCCAGTCGTAGTCGGGTTCGACTGTTTCGATTGATTCGATGTGTTCCCAGCAAACGTCACCTTCGACAAGTTGCTCGAGAGCGGCAATGCTCGTTTTTACGGATCCACCGTCGGCTAAAATGCCTTCGTCGCTCTGACTATCCTCAGTTGCCAGTGCATTTTTGAATGCTGCAACGACGTTCTGGAGGTTTTCTCGACTCGGATTTCTCGACCCTCGCTCGTAGTGTTGATACGTCGACCGTGGGAGTCCACAGTCAGCCTGTGTGAGCGATAGCGACTCCCGAATCTGCCGAAGCACCGACCCGATAGCGGGAACGATATCGAGATTGGTATTTCCTTCTGTATCAGCATATTGTTCGGCAGCTTGTTGTTTTCGCTGTGTTACGAACCCGATCTGCGTGACATACTTCTCGAATTCGCTGCCGCTTATTCTGAGCCGATAACTACCGGTATTTCGTTCGTGAAGTTGCGACTGGATTCCGACAGAGAGCAGTAGCGTTCTAATGTTTTTGAGCAGTTCATGGCTCATCGAAGCGACGGTTATCTCCCGCTGCGACGCTGAAACGTGGCCTTCTCCTTCGATGAACGCTTTGAGGAACGCCGACCTCGTCGAGTCAGTGGCTTCGAAAATGTCATCCGGAACACATTGTTCGTCGGATGGCTGAAGGATACACGGCTCGAGTTCTTCGAGGAAGCTTACGAACTCACCTGTCGAACAGAGTAGTTCACGGGCTTCTTTGCCCTCGTGAGGATCCCGTTCCGTCGTATTGAGACCCAGTTCCTCGAGAGCGTTCGTTGCATCGATGAGAACGTCTCTATCGTTATTCGTAATCGAAACAAAGCCGGTGTTGTCGTCTCGCTGCTCTACGTACCCTTCTGCAATGATGTATCCGATTACCCGTGCTAACGACGGCGTCCACTCGTCCGGTAGATCAAGCTGTACTGCGTTTCGGGACTTGGATCTTCGGACATCAACGTCGAGGACATCATTTCCCTCTGTTGTATAGCTTCGAGGTGCAGCGACGAACTGTCCCTCGGCGAGGTTATCTGCCGCAGTCGGTGTACACTTCCCGCCCTGTTGGACGAATAATGGATGCGACGGCGTCACCTCGAGTTCCCGTCCGCTCGAGGTCCGAATCCGATACATCCGGTCGGGTGCTTCGCGTTTCCAGACCTTCGTTGCCTGCTGTGCAGCGATCGATCCGTCATCTTGCAGAGACGGCACTGCGAGATCGACCTCGTCCCACCAGCCGTCGTCGATCGGTTTCGGATCCGTGAGATTCGACTCGACGAGTTCCCGGATCGGGACCGTTCGCCCGTCCGCGAGTGTGACCTTTGTATCGCCGCGGACGCATTTACCGGTACCGGGGTCCCCGATCAGGAGCATGTGCAGGTCGCCGCGAATTCGCGAGCCGTCGGGGAGTTGCTTCGTGACCCCCGAGAACAACTGGAGGATCATCGCGAGTTTCTCCTGCTCGTAGCCGTAGATGGAGGGCGCGACGGATCCGATCATCTTCTCGTAGATGTCCTCGCTGGAGGAGAGCCGGACGATCTCCTCTTTGTCCTCGTCGGTGATGTTCATGTCCTCGAACTGCTCTTCCTCGATGTCGACCGACATGCCCTCCATGTAGAAATCGAACACGGGCGACTTCTCCTGCCCGTCGGTCTGCTGTTCGAGCCGCAAGACGCCGGTCGCGGAGACGTGGTCGCCAGGCGTCACCTCGCCGGTGATGTCGTCTTCGACGTGGACGTCAAGCGACTGGGGCGTCTCCCCGCCGCGGAGCCCTTCGGGGCTCTCCTGAATGCGGAGTTTCTGGGCGTCGACGAACTCGGACTGATCGAAGTTGACGCGGAAAGGGCCCTGGCGTTCACAGCCCTGGCACTCGTGGGGTTCCTGAAAGTCGCCGCTGGACTGGGGGACGCGGGTGAGGGTGCCACAGAGCTGGCACTCGAAGGCGGCCTCCTCGATCTTCGGGCGGACGTCGGTCGCCTTGCGGACGATGCCGTGCACCTGGACGAGGGAGTTCATGTCTCGGGCCCGGATTTCGCGGATCTCGGGCGACTCCGTCTCGGGGAGGTTGTGGACGCGGACGTGCGCCTGGCCGAGGCTGACGTCGATCGGGAGGTCGTAGAGCCGCAGCGCCTCCTCGGCGTAGCGCTGGAGCTGTTCGGGTTGGTTGATGAGATCGTCCGCGAGGTCGGGATCGAACCGGTAGAGGTCCTGCCAGTCGACGTGCAGCGACCGCTGCTCGTTGGGATACCGCTGCGCAAGCTGCTTGATGTCGTTGTCGTAGTAGTTGCGGAAGAACTGCTCGAAAGAGTCGACGAGTTCCGAATTGCCCGCTTGCGCCATTGCAACCGTCTAGGGCCGCCATCGTGTATAAATGGTCGCAAAGCGGGCCGAAACTGAACGAGGAACGCGGCCGACTCGATCGAGGCGAGTCCGCGTCCGTGCGAGCGCACGTCGAGAGAGGAATCGAAGACGGTCGAGACGGCCAGCGCGTCCCGACCAGCGGACGGGATCCATTACTGAGCGCTCGCTCGACGAAGACAGGTCACTCGCTGTATCGTTCGGTGATTGATCAGCCACCGAACTGGTAGTTTGCGGCCGGCGTATCGATCCACGAGTATCCATCAGCTGATGATCCCCCTCGCCGCCCGAGCCGGGCGTTTCGAGGGCGTACGCTCCAGATTCGTGGCAGACTACCCCGATACATTGGCAGCGGAGTGATACCTCTGGGGAGTCTTCGAATGTATCCATGACGAACACAGCCGAACGGACGCGAGCCGCGGTCCGCTGTACCAACTGTCAGGTCATCTTAGTCGCCGAAGTCGCACAGGACGGCACCGTCCGTCCCCTCGGAACGAGCGAAGACTGCGTCTGCGGCGACGGATCGTTCACGCAACTCGAACAACCCGCCCCGACGCCGTAAGCGCCACCTGATATCTCGGGTACGGTTTGATCCGGCCGCCGAGGCGCTTGCAGCGAGGATCCGACGGTGGACCGAGCCGCCAGGCAAACGTCTGATCGATCCCTGCGATTCCGTCCCGGTCCGATGGGCGAGCCATCGATTGCCTCAGTCAGAGCTGCCACTCCCTCGATCCTCGACAGCCACTTTTCGTCGCTTCCGCCACGATTGTTGACGACCTATGACAACGTACGTCGAGTACGTTGAATCGATATCGCCTGGTTACGTCGCGATCGGAGTCGCTATGCTCGAGTCCCTGTTCACGAGCGACGGCTTTGACGGGGCAGCCCAATTCACGATACCGCTTTCGTAGCCGTCGGCGGTCGCCCCGTTCGCAATTAGTATCGGATAGAAGATTCAATAACTGACGACTTACACCCGTCAATGAGGTACACGGAATTTCTAACAGGGGTTGATGCTGCTAGGTCGCGTTTTATGACCGGGGTGATTGCCCTGGACGACCATAACCGCATGATGGCCGTCTGTGAACGCTGCGGATCGGCGTATGCGGCGCGAGTGCTCTCGGACGGACGGATCCGTCCGATCGGAGTCGAGTCCTGCTCCTGTGGCTCGACGGACTTCCAACCGCTTCCGTAACCGGTTCCGCTCGCAACCAGTGCGGCCACCCCGATTCTTTGCATCCCCGGCAGAAGACGATCGCTCCCGCGGTCACCCGAGCGCTGTGACGTTCAGGATTACATCCACGATCAGTACAGCTCCGTCGTTCACGGGGGTTGTCCGCGACAAAAGGATGGGATCGCCCGGATTTGAACCGGGGTCACGGGCACCCAAGGCCCGAAGTATACCAAGCTAACCCACGATCCCGTACGTCAACCCTACTGGGCCAACGTCATAAAGCGTTTCGTTATGGACCGAACGGTTTTCCCCGATGCCGTGCTACCGCCGTCTATGACCGGACTCGAACTACTGATGCTGCTTCTCGTGCTCGTGCTCGTTCTCGGGGCGGCTCAACTCGTCCAGGCTGCCAGGCCGTTTATCGTCAACGCGGTAGTCGGCCTCCTGGTAGTGTACCTCGCGCAGGTCGTCTTCGGCATCGGGGTAGCGCTGACGCCGATCGCATTGGCGATCGTAGCGATCGGCGGCTTCCCCGGGTCGCTGCTCGTTATCCTGCTGTCGGTGTTCGATGTCGCGTTCGTCCCGTAACCGCGGCGGCGTCGGCCAGGCGCGTCACGTGCCGCCACGTTACTATTACTGGTCGTAAAGAGGAAGGAAGAACAGGTGTAGCCGTCAGACGCCAGTAAACCGGTCGGTGACGAAGCTATTGTCGGCGGGATCAGAGGTCCGCGTCGCGAAGCTCGAGATCTGCGATCAGCTCGTAGGGATGGGCGTCCTTCCGGATGCCGTCGACGAGCGTGAACGCCTCGCCTGGTTTGAGGAAGTGTTGGGTGACGACCTGGCCGAGCGGCGTCGGTTCGAAGCCGTCGATGAACTCGTACTGCAGCAGTTTGCCGATGGCGTGTTTTGTCGGGACTTCGCCGAGCATCCGGTCGTTGAGCGCCTTCGCGGCCTTGCCGCCGACCGTGACGTTCGCGAGGGTTTCCTCGACAGCGGCGGCCTCGTCGTAGTGGGTCATCACCGACTCCATGTCGCCTTTCAACAGTTTGAACGCGACCTCGTCCTCGGTCATCTCCATCGAGTTGTGGTAGGTGCAGTCGGGCTCGACGAGGACGTAGACCTTGCCTTTGTCGTGGTAGTCGGGCCGGCCCGCGCGGCCGAGCATCTGGTGGAACTCCTGGACCGAGAGCCACTCGATGCCCATCGCCAGCGAGTCGAAGACGACCTGCGAGGCCGGGAAGTCGACGCCGGCCGCGAGCGCGGCGGTGGTCACGACCGCCGAGAGTTCCTGGTCGCCGAACTGCCGTTCGACCGTCTTCCGGCGCTTGTAGTCGAGGCCGGCGTGATAGGGGGCGGCGGAGTAGTCCAGTTTCCGGCTGATCTCGTGACAGCGCCGCCGGGAGTTGGTGAAGATGATCGTCTGGCCGCGATACCCCTTCGAGGACTCGGTGTCGAACTCGCGTTTGACGAGCTTGTTCGCGACCCGAACCTTCTCCTGGCCGTCCGCGAAGGTGACGTGGCGCTCGATCGGCACTGGCCGCTCCTCGAACTCGATGAGTTTCGACTCGAGGGCCTGCGCGAGTTGCTCGGGGTTCCCGACGGTCGCCGAGAGGTAGACCCACTGCGCGCCCGAGTAGTCGTCCCGTCGCTTCGCGCGCTGCTCGCAGGTGTACTTGAGCCGCGAGATGAGGCCGTCGAGCCGGTGGCCCCGCTCTTCTTCCTTGAGGGTGTGGACCTCGTCGATGACGACGGTCCCGATATCGCCCATGTCCTTGCCCGTCCGCAGGGCGTGGTCGATCCCCTCGTAGGTGCCGACGATGACGTCGGCGTTGGGATCGAACTGGTTGCCGTTGTCGGTGATCCGGCTCGCGCCGACGCGGATAGAGACGTCGACCAGGTGGCCGTACTCCTCCTGAAAGTCCTCGTACTTCTGGTTGGCCAGGGCCACGAGGGGGACGAGAAAGAGCATCTTCCCCTTGCCGTTTAAGACGCGGTTGATGCCGGTCATCTCGCCGACCAGGGTCTTTCCGGTCGCCGTCGCCGAGACGACCATCTGGTCGTCGCCCTCGAAGAGGCCGTTCTCGACCGAGAGGCTCTGGACCGGCAGCAGCGTCTCGAAGCGGTCTTCCAGCAGGTTCTGCAGGCCGGGGTGGAGGTTCAGCGAGTCGGTCCGAACGAGGTCGACCTCATCGGTCGTCGCCGAGATCGTATCGAACTTCGTCAGATCGGGGTCGAGTCGCCCCTTGAGCAGGTTGACGATCCGCTCTAAGTCCTGGACCTCGAGCATGAGGTCCTCGAGACGTTCCTTCGCGGCCCCGGTGACTTCGCCGCCGCCGGCGAAGGAGAGCTGGCGCTCGAGTTCCTGACGAGCGCAGTCCTGGCAGATCCAATCGTTGTCGTCCTTGACCGCGGTCTCCGTCGTGATCGGCGAGTACCGGCCCGCGGAGGCGCAGTAGCGGCAGGTCCGGACGGTCTTGGTCTTGTCGTCGAGCTGGTAGCCGCCCAGCATCTCGGTGAGTTCGCGACGCCCCGCCGACGAGGTCTGTTCGGAAATGCGGATCCGCTTCGCGCGACGGGCGAGTTCGACGAATTCGTCGGGCTGGCGGGGCTCCTCGCTCGAGCCTTGCTTGAGCCGGAACTTCGCGGGCCGGGGCCCGGCCGAGGTTTCCGAGAGCCCGAGCTTTGCCCGGAACAGCCGCTGTCCGTCACGTTCGACGGCGATGAGGTAATCGTCACCTGTCTCGTGACAAAAGATCGTCTCGACCTCCTGGACCTGCTTCGACACGGACGCGTCTAGGGCACAGCGGTATTTCAGCGGTTCGGACTGGGTCGATCGCTGCGAACCCGAACCGTCGAATCCGACTCCGACCGCGGTCCGTTGACCGAGACCAGGCGACTCGAGAGCCGAAACGCGGCGCCGATTGCATATCGAACTGGAGAGATCTATAGCACTACATAACACTCTTAGAGACTTACATGTAGCACGGGTCGAATCCCCAAGGCGATGCACTTGGATCCGTGGGAGAGGGTACCAGCGATTCGTCGCAGCTACGCGCTTCGGTTCGTCGCCGCGCTCGCGATCGTCCTCCTCGTGGTGGGGCTGTTCGGCGGGAGCATCTACGCGCAGACCGGCGACCAATTACAGGACGACGTCGAGTCGCAACTCGTCACCGACGCTCAGAAGGACGCAAACCGGCTCGACATCTGGTTCCGGTCCACCGAGCGGTATCTGGGGTCGCTCCCTCGATCGGTCGCGTTTCGCAACGACGATCGGGTCGCGATCGCCGACTCCTTACACCGCGTGACCGACCGGACCGCGTTCGAGGGGGCCTATTACGTCGATACGGAGACGGGAGACGTCGACGCCAACGCCGGCGCGACCGCGGTCATCGACGACGGCCGGATGAACGACGCCGTCGACGAACGGTTCGCGACCGCCCTGGAAGACGATTCGCAGGTCGTCTTCTCCGAGCCGTTCGAGACCGACGACGGCCGGCCCGCGATGCTCGCCGTCAGCGGCGTGCCAGGCGAGTCCGATCACGCCGTCGTCGGACTCGTCGATCTCGCGTCGCTGTCCCGGTACATGATCGGGGCCGACGAGACCCACGACGTGCGCGTCGTCGACGAGAGCGGGACGGTCGTCCTCGCCGAGGATCAGTCGCTGCTGTTACAACGCGACGTCCTCGACTCCGGGGCCGTCGCCGACGGCACCGGCACCGCGTCGATCGCTCCCGACGAGACGAACGGTGGCGACGACGAGACCGTCGTCGGCTACGCGGCCCTCTCACACGAGGGGTGGACGCTAACGACCCGCGTCCCCGCGTCGCAGGCCTACTCGCTCCAGACGAGCATCTCGACCCAGCTCCTCGCGATGCTCGCCGTCGTCTTCGCCAGCCTGGTCGTCCTCGGCGCGACCATCGGGCGGACCACCGCCGGCTCGCTGCGCGAACTCTCCGAGCGGGCGGCGGCCATCGAGAACGGGGACCTCGACGAGCCGCTGGAGTCCGATCGGTCGGACGAGCTCGGCGACCTCTACCGATCGATCGATCGGATGCGACGGTCGCTGCGCGATCGCCTCGAAGAGACCGAGGCCGCCCGAGCCGAGGCCGAGCGCGCCCGCGCCGAGTCGGAGGCGTTCTCCGAGCGCCTCGAGCGGACGGCCGACGAGTACGGCGAGACGATGCGGGCCTGCGCCGACGGCGACCTCACGCAACGGCTCGACCCGGACGGCGAGAGCGAGGCCATGGCGACCGTCGCCGCGGAGTTCAACGCGATGATGGACGATATCGAGGCGACCGTCGCCGCGACGCGAACCTTCGCCGACGCGGTCGACCGGGCCGCTA
This sequence comes from Natrinema salifodinae, assembly GCF_900110455.1. Taxonomy (NCBI): domain Archaea; kingdom Methanobacteriati; phylum Methanobacteriota; class Halobacteria; order Halobacteriales; family Natrialbaceae; genus Natrinema; species Natrinema salifodinae. The sequence goes on from NZ_FOIS01000004.1 coordinate 431,234, forward strand.
CGTCGACGGCCGACGGGGTCGTCGAGGTCCGGACGGCCTCCGATCAGGTGACGACCTCCGTCCAACAGATCGCCGACGGGGCCGAGCGCCAGAGCGACCAGCTCGCGGCGATCACCGGCGAGATCGACGACCTGTCGACGACGACCGAGGAGATCGCCGCGAGCGCGTCGCAGGTCGCCACCCTCGCGGAGCGGACCGCCGAGACCAGCGCGGCTGCCCGCGAGTCGGCGCAGCAGGCGATCACCGGCATGAACGCGATCGAAGAGGAGGCCACCGCCGCCGTCGCGGAAGTCGACCGGCTCGAGGCGGAGATCGAAGCGATCGACGACTTACTCGAGTTCATCGGCCAGGTGACCACCGAGACGAACATGCTCGCGCTCAACGCGAGCATCGAGGCCGCGCGCTCGGACTCCGACGACGCGGAGTTCTCCGCCGTCGCCGACCAGGTCAAGTCCCTCGCCGCGGACACCAAAGAGGCCGCGACGGACGTCGAAGACCGGCTCGAACGGGTCGGCCGGCAGACCGACCGGGTCGCGACGGTCGTTCGCGAGACGGACGAGCGGATCGCGACCCACCGTAGCGCGGTCGAGGCGTCGGTCTCGTCGCTCGAGGAGATCTCCGAATTCGCCGCCGAGACGAACGACGGCGTCCAGGAGATCTCGGCGGCGACCCAACAGCAGGCCGGCGCGACCCAGGAAGTCGCGACGATGACCGACGACGTGACGGCGATCAGCGAGGAGACCAGCGCCGAGGCCGAGACCGTCGCGGCGGCCGCGGAGGAACAGACCTCGTCGCTGGTCGAAGTCTCCCGGTCGGCCACGTCGCTGTCGGACCAGGCGAAGGAACTCGCCGACGCGCTCGCCGCGTTCGAGGTGTCGGCCGATCCGGACGGGGACGATCCGGGCGCGGCACTTTCGGCGATAGAGACGGAGACCGGAACGAACGGGGAGACGGACGCTGCGCCGGCCGCTGAGGGTGAGGACGAGGGCGATACCGTGAGGACCGGTACGGACGGGACGACGGCCGGGCGAAAGTTCGACTGGCAGGAGCCACAGTGATTGTCGGGTGCGAGCGGCGGGAGAATCGGAGAGAGAACGGAGCGATTCCGCGATCGATCAGAAGTCGCCGGTGACGATATCGCTGACTTTCTGCCGGTCGAAGAGTTCGTCGTCGACGTCGTAGACCTGACGGGCCGCGCGCTCGGTCATGATCAGGTTGATGATCGGCCCCTGGTGGAGCGGGCCGCCGCGGTAGACGTCGCCGTTCTTGACGGCCTTCAGTTCGCTCGCGACGTTGTGGTCTTCCATCTCCGCGACGACCTGCTCCTGGAACTCGTCGGCGGTCAGCTGTTCGTTGCCGCGGAACAGGATGATTTCGGGGTCGATCTCGAGGACGTTTTCGTAGTCGATCCGACCGCGCGAGTCGTGGAAGTCCGAGACGTTCGCTTCCGCGAGCGCGTCGCGGACGCCGAGGTCGCGCCACTGTTTGAAACTCGTCCCCTCGTCGATCGTGTACGGGAGGAACTCGCCCTCACCCATGGGCCACAGGATCGCGACCTCGGGTCGGTCGTCCTCCGGCGGGACGATCTCGTCGACCCGCGACTGGAACTCGTCGTGGAGAGCGGAAAACGCCTCGTAGCGCTCTTCTTCCTGAAACACTTCGGCGAGCTTTCCGAACGCCTCGTACAGCGTGAGGTACTCGTAGTCGTCGTGCCAGGCGTAGTCCCGGGAGAAGATGGTGTTTCCGAAGATCGGGCCGATCTGTTCGATGTCCTCGACGTCGCTCTCGTCGATGCTGTCGTACCGATTCGTCATGAAGTTGGGGTCCATGACGTGGAGGTCGGCGTCGATATCGTAGAATTTCTCGACGTCGACGCCGTCCTCGTAGAGATCGACCATCCCCTCTTTGCTGACGCTGACGTCGGGAATCTCGTCGTAGTACTGGGTGTGGAACCGCGAGGTCAACCAGAGGGCCCCCGGCGGCTCCTGACCGAGCGCGATCCCCATGTCGGCCCAAGTCCCGTTGCCGGTTGCCCACGTCTCGGGCACCCCGGGGAAACCGACCTCGCCGACCGGCGGCATCGAGACCGTGTATTCGATCTCGTCGCCCGACGATCCGAGCGAATCGAGGCAGCCGGCCATCGCGCCCACGCCGGCGATCGCCCCGCTCGTTCGCAGTACGTTGCGTCGCGTCCAGGTCCGTTCGTCGGTCATCATGTTTTAGGCTCACCTAAAACGATAAAAGTATTCCGGAGCCGGATCGTTTCGCACCGTGCAGCCCCGTCACGCGCCGCTAAACGATCCCGCGATTTCGCGTCAGCGGTCCGGGAGCGCGCGTTTGGGCAGAACTTGGAGTTCGGGCTCGTACCGGACGGTGGCTTCGACGCCGAAGACGTCAGCTAGCAGCTGTTCGGTCACCACGTCTGCCGGCGGGCCCCAGTCGTAGAGTTCGCCGTCGTGCATGGCGACCAGGTAGTCCGCAAAGCGGGCCGCCTGCGAGATGTCGTGGAGGATGACGGCCACGGTGACGCCTTTCTCCTCGTTGAGCTGGCGGATCGTCTCGAGGACGCGGAACTGGTGGTGGACGTCGAGGAACGTCGTCGGCTCGTCGAGCAACAGGACGTCGGTGTCCTGAGCCAACACCATGGCGATCCAGGCCAGCTGCTTCTGCCCGCCGCTTAGCTGTCCGAGTTCGGCGTCGCGGATGTGGTCGATCCCGGCCAGGTCGAGCGCGCGCTCGACGGCGCGGTGGTCCGCCTCGCTGACGCCGTCGAAGAAGCCCCGGTGGGGATACCGGCCGTGGTAGACCAGATCCTCGACGGTGATCGAGCCCAGCGAGTCGTTCTCCTGGGAGAGGACGCCCAGTTCGCGGGCCAGTTCCTTCCGGTCGAAGGAGTCGAGGTCCTCGCCGTGGATCGTGACCGAACCCGCGTCCGGTTCGAGGTGGTTCGAGAGCGCCTTCAGGAGCGTACTCTTCCCGCTGCCGTTCGGGCCGACGAGCGCGGTCACCGCGTTCTCCGGGATGTCCAGACGCGCACACTCGACGATCGTCTCCTCGCTCGTCGGGTAACTCAACTCGAGGTCGTCGCCGACGAGCGCGCTCTCGACCGCGACGCCGTTGCTGTCGGTGATCCGTTCCTGGGTCGTTTGGGTCTCCGTTTGTTGTGCCATTATAGCTCACCCATGGACTGCTGGTTGCGCATCAGATAGAGGAAGTACGGACCGCCGATCAAGCCGGTCACGACGCCGACCGGGACCTGCGTGCCGGACAGCGCGAGCCGCGCGCCGACGTCGGCGGAGACCATCAGCGCCGGTCCCGCAAAGAGACAGCCGATCATCAGCTGCCGGTAGTCGCCGCCCACCGTGTTCCGTACGATGTGGGGGACGACGAGCCCGAAGAAGCTCACGACACCGGCGACTGCGATCGCGACGCTGGCCGCGAGAATCGCGACCGCGGAGAGGAAAAAGCGGACCCGCTCGACGCGCATGCCCAGCGAGCGAGCGGTGCTCTCGCCCAGCAGGAGGACGTTCAACTGCCGCGAGCCCGCGAGCGCGATCGCGATTGCGACGATCGCCGGCAGGATCGCGATCCGGACCTCGTCCCACCCGGTTCCCGTCAGCGATCCGGTGAGCCAGGCGATCGCCGTCTGCACCACGCCGAGGTCGTCCGCGAAGAAGAACAGCCCCTGCTGGAGCGACTGGAAGACCATGTTGACGATGACGCCCGCGAGCACCAGGCGGACGGGGCTGGTCCCGCCCTTCCAGGCGATGCCGTAGACGACCAGGAAGGCGACGGTGCCGCCGAGGGCGGCGACCAACGGGAGGAACGGCGCGAGGCCGCTGAAGACGACCAGCGTCGCCAGGACGGCGAAGCCGGCCCCCGAGCTGACACCCAGCACGAAGGGGCTGGCCAGTTCGTTTCGCGTCACGGCCTGAAAGATCGCGCCGGAGACCGCCAGCGTCGCGCCGGCGATGATGCCGACGAACACGCGCGGGAGTCGAAGGTTCCAGACGACGATACTGGCGGTGTCCATGTCCGGGAGTTCGGTCCCGAACAGGAACGCCGTCCACGCGTTGAGGTTGAAGATCACCATCGGGTCGAACACCGCCCGCCAGGCCTCGGCGACCGTCATCGAGTACTCGCCGAACGTCACCTGCACGAGCCCGGCGACGACGGTGACGACCGTACTCGCCAGGCAAAAGAGCACGAGCGTTCCGGTGACCCATCCCCCCCGCTCCCGAGCGGACGCGTGCCCGCCGACCGACTTCGCTTCTGCCATCCCTATTTAGGTGTGCCTAAAAGATGTTTAGTAGTTGCGGTTACGAGACCGTTTGACAACTGATAGTCATGATCGCGGTCGATCGACGGACCGTCTCGCGTTAAACTGGGCTAAATCGCCGGCTTGTGCCGAAATTCTGGTCACTCCAGGAGTTCGATTTCGTCGTTCCCGTTCGGGACGGCACAGAGGAACGCGCCGGGTTCGTCGCCCTCGTTGCGGTACCAGTGGACCGTCCCGGCGGGGATCAACAGCGAGTCGCCAGGCTCGACCGCGTACTCCTCGTCACCGATACCGACCGTGTACTCGCCGTCGAGGACGTACTGTTCGTGTTCGACGTCGTTGGTGTGTTTCGGTACCTCTGCGCCGGGTTCGAGGACGAACCGGCGGATCGCGAAGTGGGGCGCGCCGTGGTCGTCGCTGACGAGGACGCCCTTCTCGAGGCCGTCGGCCGCGTCGACGGACTCGTACTCGATCTCGTCGCTGCGCCGGACCAGTGGCTCGGTCATACGCCGACTCGGTGCCGGATCCACAAAACCGTCGGGGATGGTCGAGTCGGATAGTGAGTTGCGAGGAGCGTCACACCATCGGAATCGGATTGACGTGCTACCCGCTCTGCGACGACAGAGTCAGGGCAGCGTCAGCGACGGTCGCGTCGCTATCCGGTGTAAAATACTGCAGTCAAGTGCCGATACCGTAACGAATTCGCCTTACAGGCGCTCGACGTTGGTCGCGCGCGGGCCCTTGGGGGCCTGCTCGATGTCGAACTCGAGTTCCTGACCCTCTTCGAGGTCAGGGCCGCCGATGTCTTCCATGTGGAAGAAGACGTCCTCGTCCGCGTCCTCAGTCTCGATGAATCCGTAGCCGCCAGTGTCGTTGAAGAAATCAACGGTTCCTTTCGCCATTGCTTCTAAAGAGAGCGGCCCGGGAGTGATAAACCCTACGACTCGGCCCACGGCTGCAACTGCGGGGAGAGAAGGGCCAAGAGGGCCTCTCTCCGCCACTGCAGGAGTTATCGACGCCAGAGGCGGTCCCCATCCTCCAGACGGCTGACCGTGATCGAAATCAGGTTGATGACGGCTAAGGCCGCCAGGCCGGCGGCGGAGATCGCGGTGATGACGGTCCGACGTCCGTCGTCTCGCCGCGGTCGCGGCTGCCGAAGTTCCTTATAGCCGCCGCGGAAAAACGGACGGTATGACGGATTACGAACTCGACGCGGTCGATCGGGAGATCCTCTACGCGTTACAGGAGGAGGCTCGGAACCTTTCGTCCAGCGAGATCGCCGAGCGGACCGAGGCGTCGTCGAGTACGGTCCGCAAACGAATCCAGCGGCTGGAATCGGAGGGCGTGATCAAGGGGTACAGCGCGAACATCGATTACACGAAGTCCGGCTATCCGATCCGGATGCTCCTCTTCTGTACGGCTCCGATCCCGGAACGGGGCGACTACATCGACGACATACTGGACATCCCCGGCGTCGTCTCGGTACAGGAGTTGGTCACGGGCGAGCAGAACCTGCTCGTGACGGCCGTCGTCAAGACCGACCGGGATATTACACCGATCGCACAGGAGATTTCGGATATGGGACTGACGATCACTGACGAGGTGCTCGTACGGAGTCACCAGTCGACGTCGTTCGACGAGTTCTCCTCGCGGTAACGCGGCGAATCGCCGTCCCTCCGTCTCGTCCGAACCCCCCGCTCTCGCTTCTCCGCGCGTCGCGCTCTCGGATACCGCGAGCGGCGACGTCCGGTCGTCTCGACCATCCTGACTCTCGGTACCAAGACACATATCTATCACGATCGTCTACTATAGAGCGGTCGCCGAACGATTTGTTCGAACCCGAGGATATAATAACCGGTCTGTTCGTATATGGAGTGAAGACGACCAGGCGTGCAAGTGTTGCCGGAATCGACTCGCCGCGACGCGACCGCGATCACGCGCTGGTCCGAGCGTGAACTCGAAGCATGACCGACGAAAGGGCACCCGCATCCGACGACGACGTCGCACCGCTTCCCGAACCGACGCCGCCGATCTCGCTCGTCCCCCGAGCGTCGACCTGGGCGGTCTGGGCGCTTTTCCTCTGCAGCGTCGGCATCCTCGTGGTCGCGGCCCGAAGCGGGGCCGGCTGGGAGATTCCGGGCTACCTGCGCGTCGACGGGCTGACCGCGGTCATGTGGGTCGTGGTCACCTTCTTCAGCGGTATCGTCCACAGCTACTCCCGACGCTACCTGGCGGGCGACCGTCACGTCGACCGGTTCTACGCCCGCATCTTCGCGTTCACGCTCGTCGTTATGACGCTGACCGCGGCCGACCACGTCGCGCTGTTCGCGGCCGCCTGGCTGGCGATGGGCCTGGCGATGGCGTCGCTGATCGGGCACGTTCGCGAGTGGGCGCAAGCGCGGGCCGCCGCCGCGCTCGCCCGTCGGTACTTCCTCGCCAGCAGCGCGGTGCTGACCGCCGCGCTGGCCGTCCTGGTCTGGTCGACGGGAGCGACGAGCATCACCGGGATCTTCGAGAACCTCGAGCGGGTCTCGCGGACGGCCGGCCTCGTCGCCGCCGGCGGCATCGTCCTCGCCGCGATCGTCCAGTCGGCCCTGTTCCCGTTCCACGGGTGGCTGCTGTCGTCGATGACGGCACCGACGCCGGCCTCCGCCCTGATGCACGCCGGGTTCGTCAACGCGGGCGGGGTCCTGCTCACCAGGTTCGCGCCGGTGGTCGCCGACGAACTCGTCGTCATGTCGGCGCTCGTCCTCGTCGGCGCGGGCAGCGCCGTGCTCGGTCAGGCGATGATCCTCGTTCAGTCGAACGTCAAGCGCGAACTCGGCTGCTCGACGATGGCCCAGATGGGCTTTATGATACTGCAGTGCGGCCTCGGCTTCTTCGCCGCCGCGATCGCCCACCTCGTCTTGCACGGGTTCTACAAGGCGTATCTTTTCCTGTCGTCGGGGGCCGTCGTCGAGCGGACGGCTCCCAAGGACGGCGACCACACCCACCTCGGCTTCTCGGGGATGGCCGTCAGCCTGGCGACGGCCGTCGGCGGGGGCGCGCTGTTCGGCGTCCTCACCGGGAAGGCGACGAGCCTCGCGCTGAACGGCGGGACCGTCCTGACGCTCGTGGTCGTGCTGACGACGCTGACCGCGGCGCGGGACATCCTGCGACGGTCGACCCTGCCGACGGCGGTCAGGTTCGTCAGCGTCCCGCTGGTCGTGCTGACCGCCATCGGCGGCTACGCCGTCGCGTTCAACGCCGTCTCGACGATGCTCTCGGGCGTCCCCATGACCCACGTCTCGACGGACCTGACGGGCGCCCACTCCCTCGTCGTCGCCCTGTTCGTCGGCGCCTACCTCGTCGTCGAACTCGGCTGGCACCGCTCGAGCGAGCGCCTCTACGTCTCCCTGCTGAACCTCTCGCAGCCCGATCCGACGACCGTGCTCACCGACAAGGAGGAATACGACGATGTCTGAGCAACTCGACGATCAGCGCCGCATCGAGGAGAGTATCGACCGCGCGGCCGACCGCATCGGCTCGGTCTGGCCACTGCACTCGTTCGTCACGGCCAACCCCCTCTCGGGGTTCGAGGACGAGCCGTTCCACCAGGCCGTCGCGGAGGGCCAACGCCTGTTCGGCGGGCGCGGCTACCCGCGCCCGTCGGTCTTCCGTCGAGCCTGGGAGGACGGTCGAATCGATCCGGACGTACTGCACGCCGAACTCGAGGCCCGCGGGATCGACCGCGACCCGGAGGACCTCCTCGCGGAGATGGCCGAGGGCGACGCGGAGCGCGGCGAGCCCGATACCGCGACCGAGGAAGTCGACCGCGTGCTGTCGAAGTGGCTCGCCGCCTTCCTCGACGAGGGCGAAGCCAAATGGCCGATGCCGAACCGCGAGGAGGGATTCTACGCCGCCTGGCGCTCGGTCGCCCCGTACGACGGCGACGCACCCGGCTGCGACGATCCCGACGACCTCCCCGAGACGGCGACGGCGGCGCTCGAGGCGGTCCTCGCGGACTATCCCGTGGGACAGTGGGACGACATCTTAGCGCACCACCTCGCCGCGCTCCCCGGGTGGAGCGGGTTCATCAAGCAGCGGATCGACGACGACACTGACCGGTGGCAGGAGCGGTACCCGATCACGCTAGCGGAGTACCTGGCGGTGCGGCTGACGCTGGCGGACCTGCTGGACGCGCCGATCGAACCCGAAGCCGACGCCGTCGAGAGCGGCGGCGACGGCCCTGCCGGTGACGTCGCCGACGTCGACGGGGACGTTCCCCTCGCCGAGAGCTGGCTGACCGCCTGGGAGGAGAGCTACCGCGACCGGCTCCTCGAGGGGCTCGACGACGGGGTCGCGGACCCCTCGTCGGGGGACGACGGGGAGCGCCCGGCCGCGCAACTGGTGTTCTGCATCGACACCCGCTCGGAGGTGATCCGTCGCCACATCGAGGCTCAAGGTCCCTACGAGACCCACGGCTACGCCGGCTTCTTCGGCGTGCCGATGCGCTATCGGGGACACGACTCGGCGGGCGAGGCCGACGCCTGTCCGCCGATCGTCGAACCGGAACACCATGTCGTCGACCGGCCCGACGCCGATGGGGACGCGGCGACCGCCCGCGAGCGGTGGACCGGCCTGGCCGACGCGGCGACGCACCACTTCGAGACGCTCAAGAAGAACGTCGTCGCCGCCTTCACATTCGTCGAGGGCGCCGGCGGCGCGTACGGCTCGGCGATGGCGACGCGGACGCTGGCGCCGTCGGCGATCGCCAAACTCGGCGCCGCCGTCGACGAGCGCGTGCCGAGTGCCCGCGAGATCTGTTCCCCCGCGATCGACTCCGAGGAGTACGACGATCACGATCACGCCGATCACGACCTCCCGCAGGGAATGAGCCTCGAGGAAAAGGTCGAGTACGCCGCGAGCGCCTTCGAACTCATGGGGTGGACGGTGTTCGCTCGCCTGGTCGTCTTCGCGGGTCACGCGAGCGAGACGACCAACAACCCCTTCGGCTCGAGCCTCGACTGCGGCGCCTGCGCCGGGAACCCCGGCGGCCCGAACGCCCGCGTGCTCGCGGCGATCTGTAACGACGAGGACGTCAGGGACGCCCTCCGGGATCGCGGGTTCGAGATCCCCGAGGACACCGTCTTTCTTGCCGGCGAACACAACACGACGACCGACGAGCTCGCCCTGTTCGACGACGGGGTGCCCGAGAGCCACCGCGAGGACATAGAGCGGTTGCGCGAGGACCTCGCCAGCGCCCGGGCCGGCGCCGCGGCCGAGCGCACCGCGGCGACGACGGGCGGCGATCCCGATGCCGGCGTCGACGAGGTGGAACGCCGCGCGGCCGACTGGGCGGAGACCCGTCCGGAGTGGGGCCTGGCCGGCAACGCCTCGTTCGTTATCGGCCCGCGGGACCTGACCGACGGCCGGAACCTCCACGGGCGCGCGTTCCTGCACTCTTACGACTGGACGACCGATCCGGACGGCGAGGCCCTCGAGGGGATCATGACGGGCCCGCTGGTCGTCACCCAGTGGATCAACAACCAGTACTACTTCGCGACCGTGGACAACGCCGTCTACGGCAGCGGGTCGAAGATCACCCAGAACCCGGTCGGCAACGTCGGGGTCGTGCAGGGCAACGGCGGCGACCTGATGACCGGCCTCCCGCTTCAGTCGCTCAAGGTCGCCGACGAGCGGCCGTACCACCAGCCCCTCCGGCTGACGGCGGTCATCCACGCGCCGGTCGAGCGCGTGACCGAGATCCTCCGGACCCACGAGCAAGTCGAGCACTTGGCCGACAACGGCTGGATCGGAGACCTGACCGTCGTCGATCCCGAGCGCGATAACGCGGTCTTCCGCTATCTGGGCGACCTCGAGTGGGAGACCGACGCGGCGGCGGACCCCGCGGCGCCGGTCGCGCAGTCGGCCGCCGACGACTGAGCGTCGGGACTCGGACCGCTCTCACTCGCCCGGACCGACGTCCTCGTACAGCAGACTCTTTTGTGCCGCCTCGTATCCGTCCGGCACCGACTCGACGATCGCCTCGGGATCGGTCTCGCCGTCGACGGAGACGAGGTACGTCCGACCCGGATCGTCGCCGTAGACGCCCTGGAAGTCGTAGACGAACCCGTAGATGTCGACGAAGTCCAGGACATCGTCCGATACGTACAGCGATCGCGCCTGGTAGCCGACGTTGTACTCGACGAGCTGGTTGATCACCCGGTCGTCGGCCGCGTCGGCGTCGACGAGGCTGCTCTCGAGGGCCTCCTCGACCACGGGCACGAGCATATCGACCCACTTGTCGACGCCCCGCGGCCCGGGCGGGTCCTCGCCGATCGCGACCCGGTAGGCCGCGGTGACGGCGCCGCAGCCGGTGTGGCCCACGACGGCGACGGCGTCGGTCCCGGTGTGGTGAATCGGGTAGAGGATCCCGCCGTCGACGATCCGCTCGCCGTCGTCCTCGTCCCAGACCTGGTTCCCAATGTTGCTCGGCGTGAAGACTGCGCCCGGACGATCGACCCCCCACATGCCTTCGTGTGCAACCCGCGAGTCCGAACAGCAGATCGCGACGACGGTCGGCCGCTGGCCCGTCTGGACGTCCGCGAAGTACTCGTCCGGCAGCGACTCGATGTGGCGTTCGTTGCCCGCGAGCAGCTCCGCGAGTGTCTTGCGACCTGTTCCCATACCATACGTACCCGAACGAGGGCCAAAAAGGTTCGATCCGTCGGCGTCCGCGACAGTATCGGGGCGTTCGGCCGAACTTCCGCGAGCCAAATACTCACCTTCCGGGGCGCCGATATAACGGTATGGCAGAAACCAGGCAGTGGCGACTCGCCAGTCGCCCGGTCGGCGAACCGACGATGGAAAACTTCGAACTCGTGACCGTCGACCGCCCCGAGCCGGACGACGGCGAGGTCCTCGTCAAGACGCTGTACCAGTCGGTCGACCCCTACATGCGCGGACGGATGCGCGACGCGGAGTCGTACGCCGAACCGTGGGACGTCGGCGAGCCCATGCAGGCCGGCGTCGTCGGCGAAGTCGTCGAGTCCGCAGCCGACGCGTTCGACGAGGGCGACGTCGTGACCGGCAACCTCCTGTGGGCCGAACACGCGGTCGCGGACGCCGACGAACTCCGTGCGGTCGATCCAGACCTCGGGCCCGTCTCGACCGCGCTGGGCGTGCTCGGCATGCCAGGCGTGACAGCCTACTGGGGCCTGCTCGACGTCGGCGACCCCAAACCCGGCGACACCGTGGTCGTCTCCGCCGCGGCGGGCGCGGTTGGCTCCGTCGTCGGCCAGCTCGCCCGTCTCAACGGCGCGCGGGTAGTCGGCACCGCCGGCAGCGACGAGAAGGTCGCCTGGCTGACCGACGATCTGGGATTCGACGCCGCGATCAACTACAAGGAAACGGACGATTTGGCGGATGCGATGGCCGAGGCCTGTCCGGACGGGGTCGACGTCTACTTCGATAACGTCGGCGGGCCGATCACGGACGCCGTGTGGCAGCTGTTGAACGAGCGCTCGCGGGTCGCGGTCTGCGGCCAGATCGCGCTGTACAACGAGACCGAGGTCCCGACCGGACCGCGGAAGCTCGCCAAGCTCATCGAGACCCGGGCGAAAGTCGAAGGGTTCCTCGTCGGCGACTATCAGGACCGGTGGGGCGAGGCGCTCAAGCGGCTCTCGCGGTTCATCCGGGAGGACGAACTCCAGTACCGCGAGAACGTCGTCGAGGGGTTCGAGAACGCGCCCGACGCGTTCCTCGGGCTGTTCGAGGGGGAGAACATCGGGAAGCAGTTGGTCAAAGTGGCCGAACGCGAGGAGTGAGCGTCCGGCCGTCGGGTAGGTATCGAGCGGCGGCTCCAAACGACGCCGAACTGGGACGGTCTTACGCTCGGGACGCCGGCAGGGAAATGAAGAACGTCGATCCCTCGCCGGGTTCGGACTCGATCCGGATCTCGCCCTCGTGGCGCTCGACGATCCGTTGACAGAGCGCGAGTCCGATGCCGGTCCCGGCGTACTCCTCGCGGCTGTGGAGGCGGTGGAAGACCTCGAAGATACGGTCCTGATCCGCGGGATCGATGCCGATTCCCTCGTCACGAACGGCGACGACCCACTCGTTCCCCTCCCGTTCGGCCGAGACGTGGACGCGCGGCGGTTCGTCGCCGCTGTATTCGAGCGCGTTTTCCAGCAGGTTCTGGAGCAGTTGGCGCAGTTGATTGGCGTCCCCCTCGATTCGGGGGAGCGTCTCGGCGGTTACCTCGGCGTTGGACTCCGCTATCTGTCGCTGGAGGTCGGTCCGGACATCAGCCAGCACGTCGTTCAAGTCGACGGGTTCGAACGAGGCGCCCTGCGTCTCGACCCGGGAGTACGCGAGGAGCCCGTCGATCATCTCGCGCATCCGGTCGGCGCCGTTGACGGCGAATTCGAGGAACTCGTGGGCGTCCTCGTCTAACTCGTCCCCGTACCGGCTTTCGAGCAACTGGAGGTAACTGGATACCATCCGGAGGGGTTCCTGCAGGTCGTGCGAGGCCGCGTGGGCGAACTGTTCGAGCCGTTCGTTCGACGCCCGGAGTCGATCGTTCAGGGCTTCGAGTCGCTGTTCGGTGTACTTTCGCTCCGTGATGTCGATGAGCGCCCCGGGGAAGGTATGTGGATTTCCGTCCGCGTCGCACTCGACGTGTCCGCGGGCGAGGACCCACCGGAGTTCGTCGTCCTCGTTCCAGACACGGTACTCCTCTTCGTACTCGCCGCAGGACTCGACGGTTTCCTCGATTCGCCGTTCGACTCGCTCGCGGTCGTCCTCGTGAATAGCGGAGACGAACTGGTTGAGCGAGACGCCCTTGCGGGCCGCGTCCGGATCGACGCCGAACGTTCTGGCGAACGAGGGGCCAGTGACGAACTGGTCTTCGGGGATGAACCACTCCCAGGTTCCGACCGCGCCGGCCTCCACCGCCGCCTCCATCTGCAGGTTGGCGTCACGTAAGGTCTGTTCGCGCTCTCGCTGTTCGAGTTCGGAGCTCACCCAGTTACTGATGAGTTCGACGAACGTCACGTCCCAGTCGGAGAACTCCGCGGCCCGCGACTCCATTCCGTAGAAGCAAAACGTCCCGTACACCTCGTCGCCGGCGAACACCGGGGACCCGAGGTAACAGGCGATTCCCCACGTCGGGTCCGCTAACTCCGGGGCCTCGTCCTCGACGTCCCGCAGGACGAGCGTCCGTTCGGTCTCGACGACGTGCTTGCAGTTCGGCAGTTCCGAGAGGGGAACCGTCGCCCCCGCCTGCAGGTCGACGTCGGCTGGCACGTCCAGCGCCTCGAAAACGTAAGTGTCGCCGTCTACGAACGAGAACGTCGCGTACTCCGTTCCGATCGCGTCTCGAACGACTTCCAAGAGCGCGTCGATCTGTTCTCTGAATTCCAGCTCCGCGTCGGAAATGATCTCCGTGGCCTGTCGGAGAGCGCCTTCGCGGCGTTCGAGTTCGGCCGAAATCTCGTTGTGAGATTCGCTCGGCCGTTCCCGGTCACTCATTAGTTTCTCTCAGAGACGGCGCCTAAAAGGGTTGTTCCATCCACGACGGTTTTGAGAGTAATGGATTTGTTCATATGTCCAGGGTGGAAAGAAATCGGCGTGCCGAGCGACGGAGCCGAATCCGTCGGAGACGGACGCGACCGTCCATTTCGGCCCCGGAACCCTTTTACAAGTCACTGGCCTATCCGTATACAACGATGGGACTGGGCTCTGATATGTACCGACAGCAGATCCTCGACCACTACAAGAACCCCCGCAACTACGGGGAGCTCGAGGATCCCACGTTCACCCACGTCGGCGAGAACCCGATGTGCGGCGACGAGATTCGCATGGACGTCAAACTCGACGAGGACGAGGAGACGATCGAGCGGGTCGCGTTCCAGGGCGACGGCTGTGCGATCAGCCAGGCCTCCGCGAGCATGCTCTCGGGAGAACTTCGGGGGAAGACCGTCGACGAACTCCTCGAGATGGACCGCGACGACGTAATCGACATGCTCGGCGTCGACATCTCGCCGATGCGCGTCAAGTGCGCGGTGCTCGCCGAGAAGGTCGCCCAGGACGGCGCGGAGATCTACGAGGGCGAACTCGACGTCGAGAAGACGACGACCGAGGATTAAGACCGAGATCGAGACTGAGACCGAGAATCGGACCGACCGCGATTTCCGGAGTCGAATCCGACCGTCCTGCTTCGTTCTGCCGTCCCGACCCGCTTTCCTGCGACTACTATTCGGTGCCGCGACCGTCAGCGACGGCCCCGGAGCGTCGGGTAACCGAACGAAACGGGAGCGGGCCGGTCGACGTTAGTCCGTCCGCTGCGGGCCGACCTCGTACAGCGGGTTCGACACGATCCCGTGTTCGATCGCGTGGGGCCGCTCGGGGAGGTCGCCGTACCCGAAGTCGACGATCCGGTTGCGGTTCAGCGTCAGCTTCGGCAGCGTCGGATCGAGCAGATCGAACAGTTCGAACCGCTCCTCGAGTTCGGGGAACCGCGCCTGGTAGTCGTCGATCGCAGCTCGGACCTGGCCCCAGAAGCGATCCTCGGAGTAGTCGTGGTGGCGAGCCAGCAGGTCCGCGAGGTAGCGGTAGACGCCGACGAACAGGCCGTAGACGATGAAGAGACGCAACTCGCTCGGCGGCACGGACAGGAGCACGTCCCGGAGGTCGTCGGGCAGTTCCGTCAGTTCCGGGATTGGGTGCTCGCTGACGTTAACGTCGTCGACGAAGTCCTTAACCGCGAGCCGCGACGGCCGGTCGTCTTCGAGGACGAGGATCGTGTTCTCGCCGTGGGGCGAGAAGGCGGTTCCGTAGCGGTAGAGGTAGTGTAACAGCGGCGGGAGCGTCGTCGCGAACAGCTCGTCGAGCCACTCGGAGAGCGCGAGGTCGGAGCGCTCGACCAGCTTCGAGATCACGGGGTCGCCGTCCTCGACGTGCAACAGCGCGGAGAGAGTCATCGCCCGCTCGCCGTCGTCGATCAGGTCCGTGACGCTCTCGCGCCAGACGCTGCCCAGCAGTTCGTTGTACTGGTAGGCCGGGGCCTCGAGCGCGTCGAACGTCGGGTGGTCGACGTTCACGCCGGCGATCTCGCCCGGCAGGACGAGTTCGCACTCGTCGCGCAGGAACGGATCCGAGTCGCGGACGTCCTTGACGTACTCCGTGACCAGTGGGGCGGCCTCGGTCCGCTCGCCGGGGAGCCCGCGCCAGACCAACGTGTTGCTGATCATCATCGGGAGCTTGACGTTGTGCTTGCCCGGCTCGTCGGCGTTGACGAACGTCCGGATCGACTGCATCGGCAGGTACTCGTCGGGGCCCCGCCCCAGCGGGACGATCTCGTCGGTCGCGAGCTGTTGCCCGAACAGCGGGACGACCGCGTTCTCCCACTGCCAGTCGTGGACCGGCATGAAGAAGTAGTTCTCCGGGTCGAGCCCCCGCTCTTCGAGTTCGTCGCGGAACCGATCGTAGTGCTCGCCGAGTTCCGACTCGAGCAGCGCCTGGTGGTCGAGCCCGTCGACGCTCACGAACGTCGCCGCGTCGCGCGAGACGGCACACCAGGCGAGCCGGATCGGCTCGGAGCGCTCGGGCGCGTAGGCGCGGTAGTCGTCGTACCCCCAGCCGACCCGACCCTTGTTGACGGTGAGCCACGGGTGGCCGGTCATCTCGCCCTCGATTTCGGCGTAGGGCATGTCGAGCACCGACCCGTTGGTCTCGTCGGCATCGGCGTCGATGTGGGCGTCCGCGAGCAGCGTATTCGTATACTCGCGGACCAGGTGGCCGGCCGTGATCGAATCCATGTCGATCGTCGGTTCGAGGTCGACGACGAACTGGAGGGGGTCGGCCGCGGGCTCGAAGCCGTCGCCGGCGTCCCGTTCGATCGAGTCGGCGCGGACGCCGATACTGTCCCAGGCCCGTTCCGCAGCGTCGAAGCGGTAGCGCGTGCCGGCGAGGTCGATCTCGTACCGGGTCCACGCCGCCGACTTCCCGGTCTCCCGCTCGTCAGCCAGGCGATCGTCTCCGACCGGCTCCGGATCGATGAGTTCCTCGTAGGTGAACTCCCGCAGGATCTTCGCGAGCAGATCCCGGCCGGCGTCGTCCCAGCGAGATTCGGTGAGCGCGTCGTCTAGCGTGTCGATTCCGTCGAGTCCGTTCGTCTGATCGATGTCGTGTCGTGGGTTCTGCATGGCTGGATTACTCCGTATCGAGCGTGTGTGACTGCGAGTGCGGCTGTGCAGCGCCGGTCCGCGTCTGCACCGGCGCGTGGTCGGCGAACCGTTCGAGATCGAAATTCTGGAAGACGGTGTCCCGGTCGACGGGATACACCTCGCGGTCGGCGAGCTGCGAGACGATCACCGCATTCCGGTAACAGCCCAGGCCGAGGTCC
The DNA here is from genome assembly GCF_900110455.1 of Natrinema salifodinae. Lineage (NCBI taxonomy): Archaea > Methanobacteriati > Methanobacteriota > Halobacteria > Halobacteriales > Natrialbaceae > Natrinema > Natrinema salifodinae. The sequence goes on from NZ_FOIS01000004.1 coordinate 447,901, forward strand.
GGCGTGCCCACGCCGTGGGTGTGGAGTTCGGCGTTCTGGACGAAGATGCGCCTGCCCGGTTCAGTGTCATCGCCGTCGTCTCCGCGCTCGCGATCCAGATCGCCCTGGAGTCGGTAGTCTTCGGTCACGCGGAACCGGCCGCGATCGTCGAAGGCGATCCGGTCGATGATCGGTTCGAGGAACGTCGGCGTCGGACGCCGGTAGCCCGTCCCGAAGATCACGGCGTCCGTTTCGAGTGCGAACTCCCGCTCCTGCTGGCGGTGCTCGCACGCGAGCCGGTAGTCGCCTCCGCCGTTCGCGCCCTCGGCGTGCTCGACGTCCGTCACCGCCGTCGTCGCGAGCATCCCGAAGTCGGGCTCGCGGTCGCCGATCGAGCGCTCGTAGAGGGTGTCGTAGATCCGCGCGCTGGTCTCGATGTCGATCCCCTTGTACAGCAGGTCCTGATCGGCTAGCAACTCGTCTTTGCGCGACTGGGGCAGATCGTAGAAGTACTGCGCGTACTCGGGCGTGAAGTGTTGCAGCCCGAGCTTCGAGTACTCCATCGGGAAGAAGCCGACCGAGCGGGTGAGCCAGTCGAGCCGGAACTCGCGGTCCGCCTGGCGCTCGAGCAGATCGAGCACGACTTCGGCGGCGCTCTGTCCGGAACCGACGACGGTGATCGAATCGGCGTCGAGCGCGTCGGCGCGGCGGTGCCGGTAGTCGGCGGTGTGGAATACCCGTTCGCCGGCGCCCTCGGCTCCGCTATCTCGCTTACCTTCGCCCGCGTCGGCGACGTCGCGCGCAAATTCGGGCAGCGTCGGTCGAGAGCCGACGCCGAGGACCAGATCGGCGGTCCGGTAGCGGTAGCGCTGCCCCGTCTCGGGGTCGACGGCTTCGACGACGAACGTCCCGTCGCCGGCCGGTTCCGTGCCGTCCGCTCCGGTACCGCCATCACCACCGTCGCCGCCCGCCGCGTACTCGACGCTCGTCACCTCCCGACTGAACTGCGTCGTCGGAACGGTCTCGGCCGCCCAACGGAGGTAGTCGTCGTACTCGCGGCGGGGGATCTGGAACGTCTCGTAGAAGTAGAACTCGTAGATGCGATCGCGCTTCCGGACGTAGTTGAGGAAGCTGTAGGGGTTGGTGGGGTCGGCCATCGTCACCAGATCCGCGAGGAACGGCACCTCGAGGGTGGCCCCCTCGATCAGCATCCCCTCGTGCCAGGCGAACTCGGGCTCGCGCTCGAGGAAGACGGCGTCGAGATCGAGGTCGTCGGCGCCGTCGAGCAGGGCGGCGAGTCCGAGGTTGAACGGCCCCAAGCCGACGCCGAGTACGTCGTAGGAGCCGCGGTCGATGACCGGCTCGCTCCCGTCGGGGCCGGCGTCGACGACGGTGATCGAGTCCGAATCGGCATCGGCGTTGGTGTCGGTATCGGCATCGGACGTGGCGTCCTCAGTCATCGTCGCTCACCTCCGCCTGGCGCGCGGCCGCGCCGTCGGTCGGCGGCCAGACCTCGCGTTCGAACCGCTCGCGCTCGCAGACGACGAGCCTGGCCGTCTTCGCCTCCGCTTCGAACTCGAACTCCCGGCGAAGGTCGGCGCCACAGCGCTCGAACGCCGCGAGGACCGCGTCGTTGCGGGCGTCGGGTTCGGCGACGACCCGCAGGGTCTCGGGGTGGCGGAACTGGAACGCGATCATCGCCCGGAGCAGTGCCGTGCCGTACCCCTGCCCGAGGTACTCCTCGGGGCCGATCAGGAGGTGCACCCCCTGGTCGGCTGGGTCGGCGTCGTAGTGGGCCGCCAGGTCGTCCTCGGCGACCCAGTAGCGCTCCCAGTAGCTCACGGGGACGTGGTCCAGACAGCCGACGTACAGCGTCTGGTGGTCGTCCGCGAGCTTCTCGCGGAGCGTCGTCCGGAACTCGGGCAGCGGCTCGTCGAGCTGCCAGTAGGGCTTGACGTGGTCCGAGCCGAGCCAGGCGTGCAGGCGACCCAGATCCCGCTCGAGGTCGACCGGGCGGAGCCCGATGTGGCGGTCGATCGTCTCGTCGTAGTACTCGAAGTCGTAGTCCGAGACGACGGTGGCGTAAGGGCCGCGGGCGGGGGATCGCGACCGGGAGGGGGACGAAGACGAAGCGGAGGTCGGATCCGGCGTCATCGGGTCACCTCCGTGCGCGTCGCCGCGGCGGAGTCCGCGGTCCCGTCGGCGTCGAGGGCGTCGACGAGCGGGTTCTGCACGTCGGCGTAGACCGACTGCTCGTCCAGCGAGGGCGCGTCGAGTTCGTCCAGGCCGCGGAAGCGGGTCAGGAGGTTCGCCTTGCAGGGCACCGTCTCCGACTCGAGCAGCGGGTCCAGGATCGACGTGCTCGGCCGGTCGAACTCCCGCAGGGACTCGAGTTCCTCGCGGAGGACGGTGAGCAGCCGTCGCTCGTCGACCATGCCCGCGGTCCCGAAGGCGTTGACCACGCCGAGGGCGTTGTTGAGCACGACGTAGTAGCGGATCCGCTCGTCGGCGACCGCGTCGGGACAGACGGTGCCGGCGCGCTCGCCGACGCCGGGACAGACGGCTTCGACTCGGTCGGAGGCGCCCTTTGGGAAGTAGTAGCCCTGGTTGTCCCGGTAGCGAAACGCGTCGGGGTAGCCCGCCTCGTCGAGTGCGAGCACGCCGTTCTGCTGGTGGGCCTCGAGGCCGACGCCCCGCTCGAGGTAGAGCCAAAGGAGCGGCCGCACCGAGATCGCGAGGTAGCGACGGAACCACTCCTCGCTGACGGCGGCCGTCTCGCGGCCCTCGCGCTCGGCGATCGACTCGACGATGCGCCCCAGCCTCGATCGGCCGTCGCCGATCGCGTCCTGGCAGAGCGCGACGACCGGCGTCGCCCGCCTGGCGTCCTCGCCCCGGAACGGGTTCTCCCGCAGAACGACCTCGAAGCCGGACTCGTCGGCGTCGACCCCTAGCGCGTCCGGATCGATCGTCAGGTAGGCCGGGTCCCGGATCACGTCGAAGTCGGGGAACCGCTCGCGCAGGTCGTCGCCCAGTTCGGTCGCCAGCAGGTCGGCGATGGCGACGCCGCGCTCGAGCTCCGGGCGCTTGTTCGTCCGCAGCGAGTTGGTGATCTCGACCGCGAGCGACCCCTTGACCATGAACGGCGCGTCGGGCGCGTACAGCGTCCGCACTGACGTCGTGGGGTGGAACTCCCGACCCAGTTCGCCCAGCGATTCGAGCCGACCCGCGGCGACCAGGTCCTGCACTTCGGGCCGGTCGAACAGCCGCTCGGCCTGCCATGGGTGAACCGGAACGAGCACGTCGTCGGCCGCCAGGCGGTCGAACAGCGAGTCGGGGACCGCCGGATCGTCGCGGAGGGCCTCGCGGACCCACGCGGCCGCGGAGGTCTCGCGGGCGGATTCGCTCTCGACGATTTCGGGGTCCGCGCGGACGTAGTGCAGCGGGAACGAGCCCTCGAGTTCCGGCGCGTACCGGTCGGCGTCGTTGGCCATCCCCCGCCGGCTCTTCGGCGTCGGGTGCCGGAGGTGGCCGAAGACGAGCGACTGCTCGGCCTCGCGGAAGGTGAAGTCCGTGCCGTACAGGGTCGCCGCGTCGTCCGCGCGAGCGGCGACGTACCGCTCGATGTTCCGGCAGGAGCGGATCACCCGCTCGAGGAGGTCGTCGCGGCTTCCGTCGCTTCCGCGCTCGAGTTCGAGTTCCTTCGTTGCGAGGGTCGCGAGCGTGGCGTAGTCCAGTTCGACCGGCTCGCCCCCGTCGGCCCGGTAGTAGGCGGGCAGGTCGAACAGGTGCCGGCCCGTCTCCGATCGGTAGCTGACCGGGACGAAGAGCTCGACGGCCTGGTTCGGGAGCGGACACCGCAGGACGAGCCCGCTGTCGGGCGACCGATCGACGGGCGCGTCCGCGGCGGAGACGAACTCGCCGGCGCCGGTCTCGTGGCGGTAGCAGTTCAGGAAGCTGTGCACCGTCGCCGAGCGCGCGACCCGCGTCGGGTCGACGCCCGCCGCGTCGGCGTTCGTCGCAGTCGTCGCTGTCGTGGGTTCAGGCGTCATGCGGAATCGATCACCTCGCGTTCGAGGGCCTCGCCGCGGTCGACGACCGCCGCGAGGGTGTCCCGGAGGTCCGAAAGCGTCGTGCGGGGGTTCAGCAGGGTGAACTTCAGGGCGGGCGTACCGTCGACAGTCGTGCGGGCCAGCAGGGCCTCGCCGTCAGCGAAGAGTTCGTCGCGGATCGCGCGGTTCACGCGGCCGACGACCTCGCCGGACGAGCAATCGGTCCGGTCGGCCCGGTCGGCCCGGTCGGCCGTCCGATCACAGCCGTCCGTTCGGTCCGGTCGATACCGGAAGACGACCGCGCTCAGTTCCGGCTCGCAGCACAGTTCGAGCGCGGGCTCGGCCCGGATCTCGTCGGCCGCCGCGTCGGCGAGGTCGCAGACGTACTCGACGCAGTCGGCCAGGCCGGTCCGGCCGAGCGCGTTGAACGTCACGAACGGTTTCAGCGCGTCGAACCGGCGGGTCGTCCGCGGGGACTTCGAGACGAGGTTCGGCACGCCGGCCGCGTCGTCGCGCTCGGGGTTGAGGTAGGCCGCGTTGCGCTCGAGCAGCCGGTAGCGGTCGCCGTCGCGCAGGAGGAAGGCGCCGCAGCCGATCGGTTGGTAGAACAGCTTGTGGAAGTCGACGGCGATCGAATCGGCGCGGTCGATCCCCGCGAGCTTCGGGCGGAGCCGGTCACTGATCGCGCAGGCCCCGCCGTAGGCGGCGTCGACGTGGAGCCACAGGTCGCGCTCGGCCGCTCGATCGGCGAGCGCATCGACGGGGTCGATGCTGCCGAAGTCCGTCGTGCCGGCGGTGCCGACGATCGCGAACGGGTGACGGCCCTCGGCCGCGAGCCGGTCGAGCGTCTCGTCCAGCGCGGACACGTCCATCCGGCGGTCGCCGTCGGTCGGGACCGAGACGACCGCGTCCTCGCCGAGCCCGAGGTGGTGGGCGGCCTGGTCGGCCGTGAAGTGGGCGGCCTCGGAACAGAGCAGCCGGAGGTCCGCTGCCTCGGGGGGCAGCCCCGCGGCCTGAACGTCGCGGTCGAACCGCCGCTCGCAGTACCAGTCGCGGGCCAGCAGGAGGCCCAGCAGGTTCGACTCCGTGCCGCCGCCGGTGAAGACGCCGTCGGCGCCGGCCGGGTAGTCGAACAGGTCACAGCAGGCGTCGACGACCCGCTCCTCCAGCACCGACGCCGCGGGCGCCTGGTCGAACGAGTCCAGCGACTGGTTCGTCCCGGACAGCACCACCTCGGCGGCCAGGGCCGGGATCGTCGGCGGACAGTGCAGGTGCGCGACGCAGTCGGGGTCGTGGACCCGGACGGAGTCATCGAGGACCTCGTCGGCGACCGTCTCGAGGACCGCGTCGAGCGACTCGCCCTCGTCGGGGACGACGGGGAGGTCGGCCAGGCGCTCGCGCAGCGTCTCGTGATCGGTGCCCGCGTAGGGACCCTCGGCCGTCGCGAACGACTCGACGAGGACCTCCCGCGCCAGTTCGATCGCGTCCGCGTAGGCGGCGTTCCCCTCGGGGTCGCCCAGAAAGGCGCTCGCGGCGGCCGGCGGCGTCGGCTCGTCGGCGCGAGACCGGCTCGCCTGGCCGAGTCCGCCGGTCATGCCGCGGCCTCCGTCAGGTCACGGTCGGCCGCGACGGCCTCCCGGACGCTCTCGTGGACGATCTCGCCGACCGTATCGATCCGCGAGGCCGAGATCGTCAGCGGCGGGAGGAACCGGACGACGCTGCCGCGGCGGCCGCCGGTCTCGACGACGAGCCCGCGGTCGAACGCCGCCGCTTGGACGGCCGACGCGAGGTCGCCGTCGGCGGGGTAGTGACCGAGCGAGTCGGGCACCCCGTCGGGGTCGACGAGTTCCATCCCGAGCATCAGACCGCGCCCGCGGACGTCGCCGACCGCTTCGAACGTCGCGGCCGTCTCCTCGAGGTGGCCGCGCAGTCGATCGCCCATTTCGGCGGCGTGGGCCTCGAGGTCGTTCTCGAGGACGTACTCGATGGTCGCGGCGCCGGCGGCCATCCCGAGCTGGTTCCCGCGGAACGTCCCCGCGTGGACGCCTGGCTCCCAGACGTCTAAGGACTCGTCGTAGACGACGACCGAGAGCGGAAGACCGCCGCCGACGGCCTTCGAGAGGGTCATCACGTCCGGAACGACGTCGGCGTGCTCGACCGCGTACAGTTCGCCGGTACGGCCGAGTCCGGTCTGGATCTCGTCGACGATCAGCGGGATATCGCGTTCGCGGGTGACGCGGCGCATCTCCCGGAGCCACTCGTCGGGGGCCGGCACCGCGCCGCCCTCGCCCTGGACGGGTTCGAGGATCATCCCCGCGGGGTCGACGATCCCGCTGTCGGGGTTCGAGAGCGTTCGCTCGACGTACTCGGCGCTCGTCCGCCAGCAGTCCTCGCCGCCAAGTCCGAACGGGCAACGGTAGGCGTGGGGATAGGGCAGGTGGTGGACGTCGGACATAAGCCCTGGAATTGCCTCCTTGGGCTCCGTATCGCCCATCAGCCCGAGCGCGCCGTGGGTCATCCCGTGATAGGCGCCCTGAAACGCGAGCATCGACCGGTTATCCGTGGCCGTCTTGACGAGTTTCAGCGCGGCCTCGACGGCGTCCGTGCCGGCAGGGCTGCAGAACTGGACTTTCGCGGTCTCGGCGAACTCGTCGGGGAGGCTCTCGAGCAGCCGATCGACGAAGCGCTCCTTGATCGGCGTCGTCAGATCGAGCGTGTGGACGGCCCGATCGCGCTCGAGCAGGTCCTCCATCCGCTCGACGACCGCGGGGTGGTTGTGCCCGAGCGCGAGCGTTCCCGCCCCCGCGAGACAGTCGACGTACTCGTTGCCGTCGACGTCCTCGAGGATCGCCCCCTCGGCGCGGTCGATCGCGAGCGGCAGCGACCTGGGATAGGTCCGCGCGTTCGACTCGCGACGCGCCTGCTGGGCGAGGAGAGCCTCGGCCGACGCACCGGCGTCGGTCACGGGCGTTCACCCCCCGTCGGCGATCGATCGATGAACGTATCAGGTAGCGCGTGTCCGTTTGGCATACGGGTTTTAGGCCAACCTAAATAATGAAAAGCGTACCGATTTTTAGGTTAACCTAAAAGATATAGCGGATATGCTGAGGAGGCCGAATTTTCCACTTAGAGGGGCTAAGAACCCACCAAGCTCGAATCGTCTGCGGCCGCATCGACCGGTGATTATCGTGTGCAGCGAGATACAGGTCGTCCCGAGTAGGCGTTCAGAACGCCGGAAGATCGTTCAGAAAAGCGGAAACTCGGCGGTATTGAGATATGGGTGTCCGATCCTCGACACCGAAGGCACGCCGGAAAACGAGGCGTTTATTTAAAAGTCGATCACCGAGTGAGTCGACTGGGATAGCCTCGAGACCGACATCGGAGCGAGCCGCTCGTGACGATACCGCGGGTTCGACGGAAGTGTAACGGTACGAACGCCGAGAACGGGATCGAAACGAAGTGAAAACGGAAACGGAGACGGACCGGAAACTGAACGCGATCCCCGGTTCGACGATCGCAGTCGCGGTCTATTCGGGCTTCAGACCGCCGTCCTGAACGCGCATGACGGCCTCGCCGTCGGCCAGGTTCGGCGCGTCGACCAGGCGGACGATCCGCTTGTCGCCCTTGGACTTGCGGAGGTAGATCCGGAAGGTGGACTTGTGGCCGAGGATGTTGCCACCGATTGGCTGGGTCGGGTCGCCGAAGAACGAGTCGGGGTTCGAGGCGACCTGGTTGGTGACGATGACGGCGGCGTTGTAGAGGTTGCCGACCTTATCGAGGTCGTGGAGGTGTTTGTTGAGCTTCTGCTGGCGGTCGGCGAGTTCGCCACGGCCGACGTACTCGGCGCGGAAGTGGGCGGTCAGGGAGTCGACCGCGAGCAGGCGGACCGGATACTCGGAGTCCTCGTGCTCGCTGGCCAGTTCCTTGGCCTTCTCGGCCAGCAGCATCTGGTGGTTGGAGTTGAACGCCTTCGCGACGTGAATCTTGTCGAGGATGTCGTTGACGAGTTCCTCCATCGTCTCCTCGTCGCCGGGCTCGCCCTCGATTTCGCGGTCGTCGAGGGTGGCCTCGATGGCCTCGTCCGACAGGCCCCGAACCATGTCGTCGATTCGCTCGGGGCGGAAGGTGTCCTCGGAGTCCACGAAGATGGCGCTGCCGTGGAGACCGCCGACCTCCTGGGGCAGCTGGACGTTGACGGCCATCTGGTGGGTGACCTGGGACTTGCCGGCCCCGAACTCACCGTAGACTTCGGTGATCGACTGGGTCTCGATCCCGCCGCCGAGCAGGTCGTCGACCTCGTCGATGTGCCAGCTCAGCTTGCCGATCTTGTTCCGTCGTTCCAGTACCGTGGAGCCGGTCTCGAAGCCGCCGACATCGGCGGCGTCGCGGGCGGCGTTGACGATGTCCGCGGCAGTGGACTCGCCGACGTCGGCCGTGTTCGACAGTTCCGACGGGGAGGCGACGGCGAGACTCTGGAAGGAATCGAAGCCTGCATCGTGGAGTTTGTCTGCGGTCGCCGGTCCGACGCCGGGGAGTTCCTCGAGATCTGCTTCGGGCATACACCCTCGTTGTGCCGGACCCCCCATAAACCCTCGTTTACAGGGGAGTGAAAGTGAAAGTGGCGGACGACGGCGGGACCGATCGAGGAGTCGGCGTCGGGTTTAGAAGGGAAGGGGTGCGGAGCGCGCCCGATGAGTTCAGCGCAGCGGCTCGTCGGCGTCCCACGCGAGACACTGGAGAGTCCCGTCGTCGCTCCCGAGATACAGCCGCTCGGGGGCGACTGCGGGCGCGCCGCTAATGGCGTCGCCGAGCGCGAAGTGCCACAGCGGCTCGGGGTCCGTCGCGGCGATTCCGTAGAGCGAACCACTCGCGTCGCCGACACAGAGGACGTCGCCGGCGACGACGGGACACGAGCGGACCGGGCCGTCGAGTTCGACCCCCTTCCGCGAGAACAGCCACCCGCGCAGCTTGCGCCGTCCGACGGTCGTGTCGGTGACGTGGAGGTAGCCGTCCGCCGCCCCGACGAACGTCGCGTCGGCAGCCGCCAGCACGGTCGGAGCGGTCGTGAATCCGGCCTGGTTCTCGTAGGTGAACCAGGCCTGGCCGCTCGCGGCGTTCAGCGAGAGCACCGTCCCGTCGGCGGCGACGTAGACACGGCCGTCGGCGACCGTCGGCCCGCCCTGGATCGTCCCGTCGATCGGGGCCGACCAGGCCTCCGCGCCCGTTTCGGCGTCGAGCGCGCGAACGCTGCCGTAGTCGGTTCCGACGAACACCCGTTCCGACGTCCAGTTGTGATCCGCGTCTCGGTCCCGGGCCGAGATGGCTCCGCCGAGACGGGTCGGCTCTCGGTGGCCGTCGATCGGGTTCGGGTCCGGGTCCGGGTCCGGGCCCGAGCCCGGGGCGTGCTCGTTCCTCCGGTCGAAACTCGACCGATCCCGGTCCCGACCGTCGGCAATCGCCGGACAGCCGACCACCGCCGAGTCCGTTTCGTGGGACCATATTTCGGTCCCCGTCTCCGCGTCGAACGCGACCAGGCCCGCCGCGTGCCCGACGTAGAGGCGGCCGTCCGAGAACGCGAGGCCGGCGGCAGTGAGGTCGGCCGGGAGGTCGGTCCGCCACTGTCGCTCGCCGGTCGCGGTATCGACCGCGGTAATCGTCCCGTCGTCCGTCCCGAAGAAGAGCCGATCGCGGAAGACGATCGGGGTCGCATCGGTCGCGGCCGTCGTCTCGAGGACCCACCGTCGATGGCCCGTTTCGCGGTCGAACGCGTAGCAGTTCCCGCGGCTCGTTCCGACGTAGACGGCGTCGCGATCGAGCACCGGTGACCCCGGCGGCCCGACGAGGTCGGCCGACCAGGCCTCGGTGACGCGAGCCGGGCCGTCGATATCGCGCCGGAGCCCCGAATTTCGCGAATCGCCCTTGTATTGGTTCCACTCCGTCACTGGTCGGGTGTACCGAACGAACCGGTATAATGGATGTGGAGCGAGAGTCGGGCGAGACGGCGCCCGCCGAGGCGGCTCCTCTCAGGACGCGCGCCGTTGAGTCGACCGTCTCGACGCCGAAACGCTCGAAGGGGGAGTCCCAGTCGGACCCGATATCGAAAACGACGAACTCGGCGCTCAATTGGCGAACGTGACAGTTACGACCGAGTCAGGGACTGGCCGATGGAAGGAAATGCGGCAGGAAAAGGGAACAACTGGTGTATGGCGCAGTTGTGATGATGTGATGATGTGGCGATGATGTGGCCGGTGTGGCTTCCTGCCGCGTACTCTTCCGTAACCGCCGAGCCGCAATACCAGTGTCCCCAACAATATTTGGTACTCCGTCGATAGGGCGGACGAGCGCGACGCGAAACCCGGGCGACGAGGCCGCAGTATTCGAATTCACTCCCAGGGATGGGTTTCGCCTTCGCTGGGCCAGAGCGGGTACCAGTACTCCTTCTCGCGTTCGATCTCGAGTTCACCGTCCAGAGCGGATTCGAGTTTGAACTCGGTGCTCGAATCACGCTCGCGGCCGGACCGCGGGACGAAGGGGTAGAACCGTCCCCGGCGGAAGGAATAGATCCAGTAGGCGGGTCCGTCGCGGTCCTCGTAGGCGAAGACGGCGGCGAGCAGACGCGAGCCGTAGTCGTGCTCGATGAACGTGTCCGCGGCGAAGTGGATGCTCGTGATCAGGTCCTCGGGATCGTCGTCCGCGAGCACGACCCAGTGGTAACCGTGGTCGTCCGATGTAACCGAGAAGTCGGTGCCGGTCTCCTCGCGGCCGGCTGCCAAGATCCCCTCGACCTCGTCGACGGCGTCGCGGAAGTCGGCGGAGTCGACGCCGGAGAAACAGAGCGCGCCGACGTCTACCGACTCGTAGCCGAGATCGGCCTCCATCGTGATGTAGGCGGTGCTCATCCCGAACAGGTCGTCGGGGTCGGCGTCGCGTCCGGCGTCGGCCTCGGCGCGGAGTCCGAGCACGGCGCGGAGTCCGTCCAGTAGTCCCATAGGGGGAGAGTCAGCGGGCGATCCCTTAGGCTGATTGTATTTCGCGTTCGAGCTGGCGGAGCTGTTCGACGCGGCGCTCGGTCGAGGGGTGCGTCGAGAAGAGTCGGCCGACGACGCCGGACTTGATCGGGATTATGAAGAAGGCGTTCATCTCGGCCTCCTCGCGCATGTCCTCCTTCGGGACCTTATCCATCTGGCCCGAGATCTTCAGTAGCGCGGAAGCGAGCGCGGAGGGGTTCCCGGTGATCGCGGCCGCCCCGCGGTCGGCAGCGAACTCGCGGTAGCGCGAGAGCGCGCGGATTAGCAGGTAGCTAACGATCCAGACGACCAGCGAGATGAGGATTGCGACGACGATGCCGCCGCCTCCGCCCTGGCGACCGCGACCGTGGCCACCGCCGAAGAACGCGCCCCAGCGGACCATCATGAACGCGATGGTCGAGAGGAACGAGGCGATGGTCATCACCATCATGTCGCGGTTCTTGACGTGGGAGAGCTCGTGTGCGAGCACCCCGTCGAGTTCGTCCCGATCGAGCGTCCGCATGAGGCCTGTCGTCACGCAGACGGCGGCGTTGCGCTGGTTACGACCGGTCGCGAAGGCGTTTGGCACCTGCGAGTCGACGACCGCGACCTTCGGTTTCGGGAGGTCGGCCTGCTGGGAGAGGCGTTCGATCGAGGCGTGGAGTTGGGGGTATTCGTCGCGCGAGACCGTCTTCGCGCCCATGCTCCGGAGGGTGAGCGTGTCGCTGAAGTAGTACTGCACCAGGGAGAAGCCGCCGAACATGAGCGCGAAGAGAAACAGACCGCCGCCCACGTACGCGGTGATCACCCCGGCGAAGACGATGTACAGCGCGAACAGCAGGAACATCGTCACGAACATCCGAAGCCGCAGTCCCCAGTCCGCCTGCCAGTTCATGTTTCCGCCTACGGGACGCGACGGAATAAGTATCACCGCCACAACCGTCGTCCGCGACCGACTCGCAGCGATCGATCCGGCGGCAGATCGTCAACCCCTTCGTTTCGCATGGAGACCCTGTGACGGAGTGACGTCTGACGTCGAGATCTCGCCGATCGTGTGACGCACGTCTGACGCGTTCGGCCGCGATATCGTCGCCGTCGACCCCTTCGTTTCGTGTCGACGTGGCGGCGGGTGAAGACGGCGGCTCGCTCCGCCAGGCGGTGGCGACGACCGGGCGACGATAGCGCTAGCGGCTCCCAGCCGCCAGGGGACTGTTGTTCTGCGTCGAACGGTTGCAGCGCGTTAATTCGACGGCGGGAACGATCCTAACGAACCGATAGCTAACGGCGAGTGATGCGAAGGTGACTAGCATGATCGATCGCGAGAGACGGCGGGTGCTGATGTACGGTGGCCTGGCGCTGACCGGGGGAGCGCTCACGGCCGGTGTCAGGGCCGCCGCCGACGGCAGTGGGGAGACCGATACCGGCGCCGGAACCGATACCGCATCGACAACGGCCGCGACGGGCGACAGGAGCGTTTCTACGGCCGGTGAGTGGGCGTCGCTGGGCGGGACTCTCGGGAATAACGCGTTCGTGCCGGACGCCAGCGGCCCGGAGTCGCCGGTCACCGTCGCCTGGGAGTCCGAGTACGGAGGGCGGGTCGCGGTCGCCAACGGGCTCGTCTATGTGCCGGTCGACGGCGCGGTTCACGCGCTCGACGCCGCCACCGGTTCGCTCGAGTGGCAAAGCGCGGACGTCGACGCGAGCGGCACGCCCGCGGTCACGGCGGACGCGGTCCACGTCGGCGGCGAGCGGCTGACCGCCGTCGATCCGTACACGGGCGACATCTGCTGTCTGTTCGATCCGACCGTCGTCGACCGGGTCCCGTCGCCCGTCGTCGCCGCGGGACTCGTGCTCGTCGTCGCCGACGGCGTCCTCTACGCCCTCGACGCCGTCGGTTACGAGGAGCAGTGGCGGTTCGAACCCGACGAGCCGCTGTACGAACACCCGGTCGCCGTCGCCGATGGGACGGTGATCGCGCTCGGCGAATCGCGGGTGTACGCGCTCGACGTCGACGACGGCTCCGAACGGTGGACGAACGAACCGGCGGATAACGGCGACCACAGCCGCTTCACGCCGCCGTCTGCCGACCGAGTCGGCCATCCCGTCGCGACCGACAATGTCGTCGCCGTCGGTCGCGAGCGACCGGGACCGAGCGCGAGCGAGTCGACCGGGGAGATAGCGCTCTACGATCTCGAAACCGGCGCAAAGCGAGTCGCCGGCGAGTCCTCGTCCGCGCCGGGCCCGATCGCCGACGACCGGTTCTACGTCCACCCTCGCGGCTCGTTCGATATCGTCGGGTACGATGGAGAGACCGGCGAGCCCGCCTGGCGGCCGGCGGTCGCGACGTCCGACGTGTCGTCGATTGTCGTCGCCGACGGCACCGTCTACGCGGGCCTCGCGACCGACGGCGCCGGCGGTCCGGACGAGCAGTCCGACTCCGGGACCGGCGTGTACGCCTTCGACAGCGAAACCGGCGCCGTCGAGTGGGCCGTCCCCACCGATCCGGTCCGATCCCTCGCGCTCGTCGGCGGGACGCTCTACGCCGCCGGTGACGAGTGGGTGATCGCGATTCGGTCCGAAGGGGATGACGGATCGGCGGACGCCGACGAGGAACTCGACACGTTGGCCGCCGACGAAGCCGGCGATACGGGTACCGCGGGTGGCGGCGACGGTGATACCACTGGAACCGGCGACCGCGGTAGCGGTGACGATGTGGACGAGCGAGCGGTCGCCCAACGCGCGGACGCCGAGTCCGTCGCACTCGGTAACGAGAGCGACGGCAGCGACGACCGTACCGGCGGCGACGGGACGGCGCTTCAGTCCGAGGTCGAATCGGTCGAGGGAGACGGCTCCGACGAACTGCCCGGATTCACGTCCGGGACCGGTATCGCCGGCGGAGCCCTCGCGCTCGAGTGGCTTCGGCGGCGGGCCAGCGGCGAGGAAGGAGAGGGGGAGGAGTGATCGGCCGCTCCGCGGATACTGCTACCGGACGACCGCGGACGAACCGCCGGCCGCGGAGAGCACGCCGTTTAACTCCCTGACCCCCCAAACGGGGATAATGAGTCAATCGCGCGCGTTCTGTCCCCGTTGCGGGGACCCGATCCCGGAGCGATCCGCGAGCGGCGCGGACGCTGCGGATCCGCTGCGGCCGGGCGCCGAGGTCGAACTCTGCGACGAGTGTTACTTCGAGGACTTCGACTTCGTCGACGCCCCGGACCGGATCGACGTCCGCGTCTGCGCCCAGTGCGGCGCCGTCTACCGGGGGAACCGGTGGGTCGACGTCGGCGCCCAGGACTACACCGACATCGCCATCGAGGAGGTCAGCGAGGCGCTGGGCGTCCACGTCGACGTCGACGACGTCGCCTGGCAGATCGATCCCGAACAGGTCGACGAGAACACGATCCGAATGCACTGTTACTTCACGGGCGTGGTCCGCGGGACGCCGGTCGACGAGCAGGTGACCGTGCCGGTCAAGATCGCCCGCCAGACCTGTCAGCGGTGCGGCCGGATCGCCGGCGACTACTACGCCAGCATCGTCCAGATCCGCGCCGAGGACCGCACGCCGACGAGCGAGGAGACCGATCGCGCCGAGGAGATCGCGAACCAGGTCGTCGCCGACATGGAGGCAACGGGCGACCGCAACGCCTTCGTCACCGAGGTCGGCGAGACCGACGACGGGCTGAACATCAAGGTCTCGACCAACAAGATCGGCAAGAAGATCGCGAACAAGATGGTCGAGGAGTTCGGCGGCACCGTCAACGACGCCGAAACCCTCGTGACGGAGGACGAGGACGGCAACGAGGTCTACCGCGTGACCTTCGCCGTCCGCCTGCCGCCGTACACGCCAGGCGACGTCATCGACCTGGCGGACGACGAGAAGGGGCCCGTCCTCGTCCGCAGCGCCCACGGCAACCTGAAGGGAACGCGGGTGACCACCGGCGAGCGCTACGAAGCGGGCTACGAAGAGGGGAACTCTCCCGAGGCCCGCAAGCTCGGCGAACTCGAGGACGCCGTCGAGACGACGGTCGTCACCGTCGAGGACGAGAACGCCGTCCAGGTGCTCGACCCCGAGACCTACCAGGCGACGACCGTCGCCAGGCCGGACTACTTCGATGCGGCCGCCGAGACGGTGCCCGTGTTGAAGAGCCGCGCGGGACTGCACGTGCTGCCGGATTCGGATCCCGATACCGGCGCGGACGACGTCGAGCCCTACGATCCCTACGCGAACGCCGATACCGATGCCTGACGATCCGGAACGGGGCGGCGAACCGGCGGAGCCGGACGAGAGCCCCGATGGGCCCGCGTCGGACGTCGATGCGCGCCTCGATCGCGCGGACGCACCGCTGGCCGCGGTCGTCGAGAAGTCCCGCGCGGAGACGGCCATCGAGTCGCTGCGCGCCGAGGGCGTCTACGACGACTCCCGGCGCGTGCGCGAGGCTCGAGGGCGAAGCGGAGCGAAGCCCTCGGACGACGCGATCCAGTCTTCGACCCGCGAGGACGGACCCGCCCGGATCGCGCTGCCGGTCACGGATCCCCCGTCCGAGACGCGCGTGCTCGAGGTCGTCCGACAGCTCGACCCCGAGCCGCGAAATACCGATCTCGAGGATCTGCTGGCCGACCGCGGCTGGAGCGACGAGGCCCTCGAATCCGCACCAGGCTCGTGGGCCGTGATCGGCTCGGTGATCCTCGTGACGGTGCCCGAGGGCTGCCCCGACGAGGCCGACCTCGGGGAGGCCCTGCTGGAACTCCACGGCGAGGCCGACAGCGTCCTGGCCGACGAGGGGATCGCCAACGACGGCGCGGCCGGCACCTACCGCGAGCCCCGCACCCGCCTCATCGCGGGCGAGCGCGACACCGAAACGATCCACACCGAACACGGGACCCGGTACGGGCTCGACCCCGCGGCGGTCATGTTCTCGCCGGGGAACCAGGCCGAACGCGCGCGGATGGGCGAGGTCGCGAGCGCCGACGAGCAGGTGTTCGATATGTTCGCCGGCATCGGCTACTTCACCCTCCCTATGGCCCGGTCCGGCGCGCGGGTGACTGCGACCGAGATCAACCCGACCGCGTTCCGGTACCTGGTCGAGAACGCGATGCTCAACGACGTCGGCGACCAAGTCGACGCCTACATGACCGACTGTCGGGACCTGGCGGGCGAGATCGAGGCCGACCGGGTCGTCATGGGGTACTACGGGAGCGGAAACGAGAGCGAGCGCGCGGACGGCGACCGCGACGGCGGCGCACACGGCACGCGCGCCGACGAGGCCCACGAGTTCTTGGACGACGCCCTGACCGCGCTGGTGCCTGACGGCGTCGTCCACTACCACGAGGCGACCCCCGAATCCCGGCTGTGGGACCGCCCGCTCGCCAGGCTCGAGTCGGCGGCCGACGCGGCCGACCGGAAACTCGAGGTGCTCGAAAAGCGGCGCGTCAAGAGCCACAGCGCGGGTGTCGATCACGTCGTCGTCGATGCCCGGTTCGATTAGTACCGGCGTCGACCTTGACCCCGATCCCGACCCGGCGCTGACTCCGTCGACCTTGACCCCGATCCCGACCCGGCGCTGACTCCGTCGACCGCCGGCCGCGGGACGCCGGTCGGTCGTGGCATTGATACCCGCGGAACGACAGCTACCGCCCATGGACAAGAATCAGCTCATCGCGCTACTCTTCGCGCTCCTCATGGTCTCCTCGATGGTCGCCTGGAGCGCGTCCGTGTTCTGACGGGGCGGTCGAGATACCGATCCATCGAGCGTAAGGATTTACTTCAAACTGATCGATATGACAACTAGATGACCGAGGAGTCAGCGCGCGCCCTCCGGTACCTCTCCGGATCGGCCGTCCGGCCTGCTATCCTCGAGCGGCTCGTCGACGGGCCCGCTCGTCCCGCCGACCTCGTCGAACGGACCGGCGTCTCCCGGACGACCGTCCACCGGACGCTCTCCGAGGTGACCGACCGCGACTGGGCGCGTCGCGTCGACGGCGGGTACGACGCCACGCCCGTCGGCGAGTTGGCCCTCGAAACCTACGAACGTGCCCGCGCTCGGTTTCGGACCATCGATCGGTTCGAACCGTTTCTCTCGCACCTCGGGCCGGCGGCCGCGGACCTCGATCCGGACTGGCTGCGCGGTGCCGACCTGGCGACGGCGACCGACGCGAACCCCTACTACCCCTCCGAGTGGTACGTGGAGCGACTCGCCGCCTGCTCGAACGAGAACGCGTCCCGGACCGGCGACGAGGAGACGAGTGGAATCGGGAAGGGAGACCCGGAACGCCTGCGTCTCGCGGCGCCGGTCTTCACCCGACGAGTGCTTGCCGTCCACGCGCCGAGCACCGACGAGGGGCCGCTCGACGAGGGACGCGCGACGGAACTCGTCGTCGGCGACGCGGCCCTCCGCGCGGTCGCCGAGCGGTATCCCGACCAGGTCCGGAACGCGCTCGCACACGACGGCTTCGATCTGTACGCCGCGTCGGCGGCGCCGTCGGTGGGAATCGCACTCGCCGGAGAACGGGTCGTCCTGGGCGCGCCCGAAGACGGACGACTCGATGCCGCCGTCGAGAGCGCGGACGACCGACTCCTGGAGTGGGCGACCCACCGGTACCGCCGACTGCGAGCGGACGCGCGCCCGGTGACCGAATTCGACGACTGTCATCTCTCCTCGACGTGAACAGCCGTTCCGAGCCAGTCGCGTTCTCACTCGCCTTCTGTTACGGCATCGCCTGGCCGGCCGATCGCCGACTGTTACACACCGTGCAACGTGTTACACGAGACAGATAATTGATCGCCGAGGGGCTGGGTACGAACGACGACGCGGCGGTAGATCGGTTTCGAGGTCATGCCGACCATCCGCGACGGACCCGGTCCGCCGCCGCGTCGGCCGTCTCCGCATCTTTACTCGGCTCGCGCCCAGAGACGTTTTCTCAGCTCCCGCGCTCACTCGTCAGTGTCCCAGACGTCCGCCAATGGACTCGAGCGGGACGAGCGCCGCGACCGGCCCGACCCCCGCGAGCGCGCGGACCGATCGGTCCGTCCGCCTCGTCCGCGGTCGGATGTCGGTCCACCGCTGTCCACACTGCCGTCCGTTCCCGACGTCCCGTCGCCGAGCGCCGCCCGCGGATCGAACTGCGGGAGGTCAGGCGACTCCATGCGGTCGACCTGAGCTTCGAACCAGGCGGGCATATCGGTCCGAGCGCGATCGAAGAGATCGACCAGGCTCGAGTCGGCGAGGTACGTCGCACCGTAGTCGTCGGGCGCGCGGACGACCCGGCCGCAGGCCTGGATCACCGTGCGCAGCGCCGTCCGGTAGTACCAGGCCCACTGGCCCTCCTCGAGCCGGTGGGCGACCCGCGAGTCGCCCGTGTTGAGGAACGGGGCCTTACAGAGCACCTGCCACCGACAGAGGTCGCCCTTGAGGTCCAGCGCCTCCTCCATCTTCACCGAGAGGAAAACGTCCGGGTCGTCGCTGGCCTTCCAGGCCTCGAGGGCGGCGTCGCGGCCGTCGCGGTCGTGGGTCCGGATCCGGTCGCCGACGCCGAAGTCCCGCAGGCGGTCCGCCAGGCGCTCCTGAATGTCGTAGGAGTGGGCGTGGATCAGCCCCTTCTCGTCGGGGTGGCGCTGCATGAGCCGGACGATCGTGCGGGCGATCTTCGGCGTCGTTTCGTCGCGCTGCTCGTAGGTCATCTTCCCCTGCGTGACGTCGTACAGCGGCCGGTTCTCGACGGGGAAGGTGTGCCCGACGTCGACCAGGGCGACGTCGTCGGGGTCGAGACCGACCTGACGGCAAAAGGCGGCCTTGTTGAGGATCGTCGCCGAGAGGAGCGCAAACTTGTTCCCCCGGTCCCAAACGGTGTGCTGGAGGTACTTCTCGGGGTTCATCGGCTTGATCGTCAGCGGGCCGCCCCGCGGTTCGTCGCCGTCGCCGTTGTCGTCGGCGCCGGTGCGCCCGCGCGACTCGGACTGGTCGACCAGCCAGGTCGTCGGACTCTGGGGGTCGCGATAGTCCGAGACGAACCAGTCGAGTTCGCCGATGAGTTCCTGGAGGCGGTCGCGTTCGCGAACTTCCGCGGGGGAGAGCGAGTCCTGTGCGAGCAGTTCGTCCTTCCGGCGTTCGCACGTCCCTTCGAGGCTCTCAGCGTACCGGACGGCACGCTCGACGTCGTCGATCTCGGGGACGCGCAGATCGTCCCAGAACGGGACGGTTCGGGGGCCGAGCTGGATCGTCGCGTACATCTCCGCCCACTCCGCTAAGCCGTGTGCCTCGTCGACGACCACGACGTCGCGCGTGCGAAAGACCTCGCTGCCAGCGGTCTGCATGAAGTAGGCCAGCGTCATCGCCGCGATCTCCCGGTTCGAGGCGATCGCCCGGTCGGAGAAGTACGGACACCGGTGTTTCACGGAGCAATCGTAGCCGCGTTCGCGGACGCAGGGCGCCTGGTTGACCGGCGTGTCGCGCTCCTCCGGGAGGATGCAGGTGTAGTTCGACTTGCCCCGGATGACGTTTAGGTCCGCCAGCAGGTCGTCGGCGGCCACGTCGTCCAGTTGGGAGACCTGCGGCGTCGTGTAGTAGGCGCCGGTCGCGTCGCTGGGATCGCCCTCGTCGGCGCGCCTGGCGCAGCCGGCGACGGCGCGGGCCAAGAGTGACTTGCCGCTGCCCGTCGGCGCACGAACGAGCACGACGTCGTTGCCGGCCGCGAAGGCGTCGCGAATGTCGCGGAGGGCCTGCTCCTGATTCCCGCGGTAGCTCGGTGCGGGAAACGCTTCGAAGATCCGCTCGGGATTCACCGTTCGATTCACGGCGCGGCCGCGTCCTAAAGGCTGCGAACCGTCGCGCCCGCTGCGAGTCCGGCGGGCCCGACCGGCCGCGAGCCCCGCCGAAACCACCGGCTACCGGCGGCGGTCGGCCCGGTATCGGGCACCTACGGCCGGCCGCGACCGACGACGACCCGGGTAGCCGGCCGATTACAAATACGAAATCCGCCGTCGGCCTCACGTGCGGAAGGGTCGCTCAGTGGTAGAGCACCGCGGTGCCACCTGGTTCCGCGGCGGCGTTCAGCCGCGTGGCGTTCGAATCCCACCCCTTCCGTTCACGGCTGCGATTGTGCCGTGGTTGTGGCTGCGGTTCGCAAGAGCGCTCACGCTCGCCGTGGCACGGCGTGCGCGTTCCGTTCCGTCACATCGCCTCCACTCCCCACTGCAGTCATTTTTCGAGCGTTAATCGACCGCCGGCGACACGCCCGGCGTGACGCGATGATCAGTCCGACAGCGCGCCGAGCCGCGAGGTCTCGTCGTCGACGCGCTCTAACCGCTCGATGTCCTCGGCGGTCGGATAGTCCGGTATCGCCTCGATACAGGGGTAACACAGCAGGTGCGACGTCCCGTCATCGAGTTCGAGCGTCATCGCGGTCCCGACGGTGCCGGCGTCCGTCCCGAACGACCAGATGTTGGCGATCCCGCCAGAGACCGTGACCGTTCGGCCACAGCCGTCACAGGAGTCCTTCGACATACCCGTGAGTCGGTCCTCGACGGTGAAAGTCGTTCTCCCGTCGGTATCGGACACTCGAGGCAGGGACCCGCACGGCGAGCGATTATAGACCGCGGACGCCTACCGGCGCACATGGAGGTGAACTGCGACGGCTGTGCGGGCTGTTGTATGGACTGGCGACCGTTGCTCGAGGACGGCGTCGGAAGCGATGCGCGCGACGGCGATCCCAGTGACCAGGCGACCCAGCGAGGCGAGCGACGGCGCGATCCCTTCGGGGGCGGGGACGAAGCCGATCACGAGAAACGGCCGTCGCGGGAGCCGCTGGACGACGACGCCACCTTCGTTCCGCTGACCCGCGACGAAGTGCGGGCGTTCCTCGACGCCGGGATGGCCGACGCCCTGACTCCGCGGTTCTGGCGCGCCCGCGACGAGAACGAGGGCGTCGAGGTGGACGGCTACACCCTCGCCGCCGTCGCGAGCCGGCCCGCCTTCTTCGTCGGCCTCCGGAAACCGCCCAAGCCGGTCGCCCCCTTCGGCCGCGAGGAGCCGGCCTGGCTCCCGGCCTGCGTCTTCCTCGATCCGACGACGCTGCAGTGTCGGATCCACGACGGTGATCTCTACCCCGACGAGTGCGGGGCCTACCCCGAGTACAACCTCGCGCTCGACCGCGAGACCGAGTGCGAGCGCGTCGAGGCGGCCTTCGGCGGCGACCGCCTGGTCGACGACGATCACGGCGATCTCGACGGCCTGCTGTTAGGTTCCCAGGCGATCGGGGCGAAGCTCTTCTGTCACCCGCGGCCGGCCGAGCTCGAGGGGATCGTCGAACGAGCCGCGACGGGCGCGCTCACCCGACGGGACCGCGCCGAGACCCTCGCGATCGCCGTGGCCTCGAGCCCGGGGACGCTCGCGATCTCCGAGCGCCACTACGAGCGGGGCAGAGAGCGGGCGCTCGAGGGGGCGAACGGCGAGGGAGAGGGAGAGGAATCGGGCGAATCGAGCGGCGACGAGTCCTGGGTCGGCCCGGCGATCCGCGAATGGCACCGCCGCTATCGCGAGAGCGACGGGACCGTCCCGTCGCCGGCCGTCGCCGACGCCGTTGAGACCGACCGCGGCGCGCCCGACACGCCGGGGTGGGACGCGCTCGAGTAATCAGTGAGGTGGGCGCTGCGGCGAGGAAACGGGTATAGAGCAGGGAAGCGGAAACGGACGCGGACCGACGGCTGTTCGGGTTCGGGGGCCCCTCCTGCGCGAAGAGAAATCGAAACCGAGGCGGCCGTCGACACCGTCAGTCCGACTTGATCTGTTCGAACTGGTCTAACAGCTCCTCGGCGGATTCGCCGGCGTCGTACTCTACCTTCCCGTGGTAGATCGTCCGCTCGTCATCGAAGTCCGTGTCCACCTTCGAGGCCTGCTGTTCGCGGCGCTCGTGCTCGTCTTCGTCATAGGCACCCATTGACATGGTAACTACACACAGGATAGGGCCGTATCGACTATCAATGTAACGGTCTATCACACAGCTAACGGGAGCGAAACGTACCCCTGGACGCCGTACCGAGGACGCGAAGTCGGCGACGGCGGAGCCAGGAGGTGCGGGGACGACGCGTCGGACAGCGAACGGTATATGGCCCTCCGCGGCCTAGGCGGGAACGTGGCACGGCCGCTTCGCTTTCGGTACTCGCCCGCGTCGTGGAGCGACGGGCGCGTGAAACACGAAATTCTCCAGCCCCTGCAGTCGAACATCGGGGCCCGCGCCGCCTCGCCGTGGTTCAAGAGCGGCGGCGACTGGCAGACACACCGCTTCGAGATGGACAACGGCGACGTCGCCCTCTTCGCGCGAAACGATCAGGAGGCCTATTGGATGGGCAACACGGAGACGCCCTCCGCGCTGTGGAAGACGGACAAGTTCGGCTGGCGGGAGGTCCCCTACCACGTCTCGCGGTGGGCCCAACGAGAACTGACCGCGACGCTGCACGAGGAAGACCCCTGGCTCGCCGACTATCCGCACCTCTCGTGGTTCTTCCTGCCGGTGTTCATGTCCAAGGACGGCCGCGACTCGACCCGCGCCTTCTTCCGCGAACACGCCGCCGGCTTCCCCGACGCCGGTCGCCGGGAGACGACCCGATTTTTCGAAGACTTTCTGCAAACCGGCGTGCTCGACGAGTATCGCCACGTCATGTCGGGCAAGCTCGGCACCAGCGATCACGTCGACCGCGTCCGGATGAGCGCCGCGATGGCCGAGTTCATCGCCGCGAAGGTCCTCACCGACGCCGGCTACGACGTCGTCCCGGAGATCGAGGTGACGACGGGACACTCGCTCGACTTCCGGGCCGAAAACGGCGACGCGAACGCCCTCGTCGAAGTCACGCGCCCGCAGCCGCCGGCCAACCGCGCAGCCGCCGGCCCCGTGGCCGCCGTCCGCGATACCGCCGAGACCAAGACCAACGGCCAGTTGGCCGAACACGGCGGCGGCGCGGTGCTGTTCGTCGACTGCTCGAGTTTCCGCGACGACTCGTGGGCAGCGGTCCGCGGCGAACGGCCAAACCTGCGACACCGCCCCGCCGTCGTCTATCGCACCAGGCCAAACGGCCACGTCGAGGGCTACCGCAAGGGCGCGGTGCCCCTCGAGTTAGGCGACGCGATCGAGTTCATCGACTGAGCGTTCGCTCGACGCTTCTGCGGAATCGACTCGACCGAGCGCGAGCGGAGCGAACGCGCGGCTCGGTCGTCGAAGGGGTCCATCGAGCGCAGCGAAAAAGCGTGAAACCGTCTCGTCTCAGAACGAGACCGCGTCGGGCGTGTAGGGGCTGCCGACCGGTGCCGGGTCGCGGTCGCTGTAGCCGACGCGGCCGACGGCCTTGTTGCTCACGGCAGTGTAAACGGCGAAGCGCGCGTCCTCGGGAGCTTCGAAGGTCTCGGGTCCGAGGCGGGCGAGTACGTCGCCGACCGTCTCGGTACCGTTGGGGAGCTCGATGGTCCGGTCCCCGTATTCCTCGATCAGTTCCTCGGTCGTGGCGGGGTACTCGTGGTCGTCGATGGCGTCGCCGGTGCCGTTCAGCTGCATCACACCCCTATCTGGGTGAACGATAATTATAAACATTGTCCATATACGTTTCCTAGCACCACGGTACACCTAATACACCTAGTATGGCCTTGTGTCTCTCGGAAATCCGGGCGTACGGCCGGAGAAACGCCTTTCTGCGCGGACCCGGTCGGATACCGTATGCCCTACGCGGACCTACACGTCCACACGACGCGCTCGGACGGGAGCCTCGACCTCGAGTCGGTCCCCGAGGCCGCCCGCCGCAACGGCGTCGACGTCGTCGCCGTGACGGATCACGATCGACGGCAGCCGTTCGACGGCCCGGTCGTCGAACGCGACGGCGTGACGCTCGTTCACGGGATCGAACTGCGCGTCGAGACGGACGGCGGCCAGCGACTCGACTTGCTCGGCTACGGGCTGGAACCGAGCGCAGAACTCGAAGCCATCCTCGAGGACATCCAGGCGAACCGCATCGAGCGCGGCCAGGCGATCGTCGACTGCGTGGAGAGCCGGCTGGGGATCGAACTGGACGTGACGATCGACGGCGGCTTCGGCCGCCCCCACATCGCGCGGGCGATCGAGGCCCACCCCGAGATCGAGTACGACTATCAGGGCGCGTTCGATCACCTCATCGGCTCCGACTGTCCGTGTTACGTGCCCCGGGAAGTCCCGTCGTTCGAGCGGGGACGGGCGGCCCTGGCCGAATCGTGTCGGCTCGTCTCGCTGGCGCACCCGCTGCGATATCGCGATCCCGAGAGCGCGCTCGCCGTCGCGGCCGAACTCGACGCCGTCGAACTGCACTACCCCTACGGGCGCGAGGTCGACCGCGAGCCCGTCGAGCGGGCGATCGAGCGCCATGAACTGCTCGCGACGGGGGGAAGCGACGCCCACGACGAGCAACTCGGCATCGCCGGACTCTCGCGAGAAGCGTACGAACGGCTCGACCTCCCGACCTGAATCCGACGGGGTAGCCTTCGCCGATAGCGGAGGGTTCAATGCGTCGTGGCCCCAAGGGGCGGACATGAACTGCCACTACTGTGACCGCGAGGCCGCGTTCGCAGCCGAGTCCGACGGACTCAAAGTCGGCCTCTGCGAGGAACACTTCCGCGAGCGGTTACAGGAGCTCGCCGAAGCCGACGGACTCGAGAATTTAAAAGAGAAAGTCGACGTCGATCGCGCCGAGTAATCGCACACTCATCTATCGAAGGGGCGGGATTCGCCCACTTAGGCCGATCGGCCGGCGTCGACGTCGATCGCGTCGACCGGACAGACGTCGACACAGAGCATACAATCGATACACTGGGATTCGTTGGCGGGATCTGCCTTCTCCTCGCTCTCGGGGTGGCCAGGCGTATCGACCCACTCGAAGACGTCGACCGGACAGTCCTCGACGCAGGCGCCGTCCGCGAGGCAGATGTCGAAGTCGACCGCGACGTGGGTTCCGTGGATGCCGAGCTGTTCGGGTTCGTCGACCGGTCCCCAGACGGCGTGGCCCTCGTGCTCGTCGACCTGGTCGCGGTTCTCGTGGAACTGTGGATCGATGGCCATTGCTAACAGGTCTATGGTCCGATGTGTACTTAAATGTGCGCACTTACGGCCGTTCGGTCGCGTTGGGGGATCGAGCCGAGACGGTTGTGTGAGAACTCAACGGGTGGATTTAGCACAATCGGTGCGCGGCCGCGACCCGATGGCCGTCGAGGGGTATATACGACGTCACTCGTCCGTCGACCGGTCCTCGTCGCGAATCTCGAGCCGATCGTCGAGCAGTTCGCGGATCCAAACGGCGAACCCGTGATCGTGGCCGTAGGTCCAGACCGCCACCTGGTCGACTACGTCGGGGAGATCGCTCTCCTTGATACCGGTCGCGACGATCGATTCCTGATCGACCATGAGCAGCTGCGCCGGCCACTCGGAGTAGATTTCGTTCGTCGAATTGAGATCGTTCGAGACGACGACGTCGACGTTCGAGCCCATGTCGGAGAACTCGTCTCGATCGGCCTCCGATGCCACTTCGATGTAGACCCTGACGCCGCGGTCGGCGGCCGATTCGAGAGCCGCGAGAATCTTCCGATCGACGACCTCGGTCGCTGGAACGAGGTAGTGAACGGTATCCTCAGCGTCGTCGAGGAACGTGACGATGCGGTCGGTGACGTGCTGGGGCTGCGTGATCGCCCACATTCCCTCGTCGTCCTTCGAGTCCGGCGTCTCGAGGTTTCCGAGCGCGTTCTCGGCGGCGTTGATCCGGGAATCGTAGTCCTCCCGGATGCGCCGACACGCCGTTTCGACCGATACGGCCTTGTACTCCCGTGGCTCGGTCTGCTGGACGCTGACCAGGCCCTTCCGATCGAGCCGCTCGATGGTGTCGTACACGCGCGAGCGAGGGATGTCCGCGACCTGGCTGACTTCCTTGGCGGTCCCCTTCGAGATACGAGTGAGCGCGACGAAGCAACGGGCCTCGTACTCCGTCAACCCCAGTTCTTCGAGGGAGGTGACCGCTTCCTCGACGTTGGGCATCGGCGAATACTCAACGAGCAATCGGGAAAGACCGCGGCCTTCTGACGCCACCCCCTTATCCTGTATCTGTCACTCGAACGGCCGAAACGACGTGCCGCCGCAGGGACAGCCGTCGGCGCTCCCGATCGGCCGAATCTCGTCCGACGAGATCCACACCGCTAACGCCGTGCCACAGTCGATACACTGCGCTGCGGCCTTCCGTCGCGTCCGTGATTGCGTCGCCATGGACGGGTCTTCACCGGCGCGTCACATAAGCGAGCCGCGAGTTTCGGGACAGTACACGGCCGCCTACTCCGGCCGTAACAACAGCCGCCGTCCGCTCCCGCCGCCGCTCACCTCGACGGCGTCAGTATCCCAACGAGAATGCGCGATTGACGACGAGGGCGGCGAAGACGACCCCGAGCAACGCGGCGAGAAAGCCGAAGGAGACGGCCCAGCCGAAGAGATCCGCCAGGGTACCGGTGACGACCGATCCCAGCGCGCCGAGGACCCCGTAGACCGTCCGGACCAGGCCGAAGCCCGCGCTGCGCTCGGTCGCGGAGAGGTGGTCCATGAAGCGAGGGAGCAGCGCCGCTCCCCAGCCGAGCCCGATTCCGAGGAGCAGGACCGCGGCGACGACCGCGACGGGGCCGGGGACGGCGATCAATAGCGCGAAGCCGGCGACCGAGAAGGCCATACAGACCGCCGTGACGACCTGGCGGCCGTAGCGGTCGGAGGCCGCGCCGACTCCGACCTGCGTGATCCCCTGGACGATGAAGTAGCCTCCGAAGACGAGACTCGCCGTCGTCTCGGGCTGGCCCCGATAGGCGACCAGAAAGGCCGGCAGGAACGACGAGACCGCCTGCCAGACGAAGTCCCCCAGCACGGCGAGGACCACGGTGAAGGCAATCTCCGGCCGCGAGAGCAGGTCAACGAGCGGGCCGAGTTCGAGCCGATCGGCGATCGCCTGGTCCGGCCGCTGCGGATCGATCGGACGGACCGACCTGGCGAACAGGACGAAGATCGGGACGGCCACGACGGCCCCGATCGCGATCGCGGCCCGCCAGCCGTACCGGACGGCGACCCAGGCGGCGATCGGCGGCGCGACCAGGCCGGCGATGGGACCGCCGCTGTTGTGGACGCCGATCGCGGCCCCGATCTCCTCGTAGGTCCGGGTCAGCAGCGAGGTTGCGACGCTGTAGTGGAGGCCGGCGACGGCCCCGAGGACGATCGTTCCGATCACGAAGACGGGGAAGACGGGCGCGATCGCGAGGAATGCGCTCGCGACGGCCGTGCCGCCGACGGCGACCAAGATGACGCGGCGCTCGCCGTACTTGTCGGCGAAGACGCCGCTGGGGAACTGCGAGAGGAAGTAGGCCATCCACATGCCCGTCAGCGCGACGCCGATCACCGAGTTCGAGACGCCGAACTCCGCGGTGAGTCGGGGGACGATCGGACTGATCACCAGCCTGGCGGCCATCGTCGCCAGGAAGGCGAGCGTACACATCGTGAGGACGGTTTCTTGATATCGCCAGCGTAGCATTCGAATCGGATTCCAACGTGGTCGTCGGTACTCGGCGGTCGATACGAAAACCCACTCGTCAGTCACGGATCCCGATAGATGAGGGTATTGCTACCGGCAGGGGGCGCCTCGAGCGGGACGGCATCGAGTTGCAGCGATCGACGGGGCTGGTCGAGCAGCGGTGTCGCGGACACGGACTCCCCTTATACGGCTTTTGCAAGCAAGTATTGGAAATAATTCGCCATTCGAGAAATACTGGGTGTGCCACACAGTGTCAATGACGGACCGATTGTTCGATCGGGGGAAGAGCCATGGTAAGTGACGCGGTCACCGATCCGGTCGTGGTAACGATGACTGGGTACTTCGCGGTGACACTCGCGGTCGGGTTGTGGTTCGGTCGCGGCGCGGGCGAGGGCTACGTGGAGTTTACGCTGGCCGGCCGAAACCTGAGTCTGCCCGTCTATATGATGACCTACTTCGCGACGTTCACGGGCGGCGGACTCACGATGGGGATCGCTCAGCAGGCGTTCATCGAGGGGATCAGCGCCCAGTGGTACGCGATGACGCAAGGGGTAGCCTGGATGACGATGACGCTGTTCATCGGCTTTATCTACTCGTTCGAGGTCGTGAGCGTACCCGAACTGCTCGGGCGCGTCTACGGCGATTACACGAAGTACTTCGCCGGACTGTTCACCGTCCTCGGCCAGATCGCGCTCACGGCCGGACAAACGATCGGCATGGCGTCGGTCCTGGCGGTCGTCACCGGCATCGACCTCGACACCGCGTTCTGGATCAGCGTGGCGGTCTTCGTCGGCCTCACCGCGTACGGGGGCATGAACACCGTCGCCTACACCGACACGCTCCACGGCGTCGTCATCATCGTCGGGATGCTCGTCGCGATTCCGCTCGCGGTGACGAACGTCGGCGGCGTCGGGGCCGTCACGGCCGAGGTCCCGTCGGGCCACATGAACTGGTTCGGCGTCGGACTCGTCCAGATCGGAACCTGGTACCTGATGTACATCACCGTCGCCGGTGCCCAACAGCAGATGCTCCAGCGGACCTGGTCCGCTCGGAGCCGACGGGTCGCGATGTTCGGCACTTTCCTCGCGGGCACCGTCATCACCGGGTACGGAATCCTCACGGCGACAGCCGGCATGATCGCCAGCGCACAGGGCGCCGACATCGAATCTTCGATGGCGTTCGCCTGGACGATCACGAACGTCCTGCCGGACGCCTTCGCGGGACTGCTGCTGGCCGCGGCCGTCTCGTCGGTCATCACCGGCGCGGACTCGTTCCTGCTGGCGGGCGCGACGAGCTTCATCAACGACCTCTACATCCCGCTGCGCGGCGGTCGCGACCGCCTCACGG
This sequence comes from Natrinema salifodinae, assembly GCF_900110455.1. Lineage (NCBI taxonomy): Archaea > Methanobacteriati > Methanobacteriota > Halobacteria > Halobacteriales > Natrialbaceae > Natrinema > Natrinema salifodinae. The sequence continues at coordinate 476,838 of NZ_FOIS01000004.1, forward strand.
ACGCACACCTCGTCCTCGTGACGCGGCTGACAATCATTGGGTTCGGGGTCGGCGCCGCGCTGATCGCGTTCAGCGGGATCGAGATCATCGTCATCAACACGCTCGGCATGGGCATCATGTCCGTGCTGTTCGCGGGCCTGGTGATGATGCTCTGGGAGGGGACCGTCCGCGAGGCGGGCCTCCCCGGCTTCGTCGTCGGCGGCCTCGTCTTCGTCGCCTGGGAGTTCGGGCTGGGATCGCCGGAGTTCTTCGGCGAGGGACAGGTCGAACCCGCCGTCCCCGCGACGGCCGCGGCGATCGTCACGATCTGGCTCGTGAGCGTGCTGTACGACGGCGAGACGTTCGATAACGAGGAGGTCCGCGAACACGCGAGTCAGGACATGGACCGGCTGACCGCGGGCGACGTCGCGGACGTCGCCGACGACTGACGGGCAGGACCGGCAACGGACGATAGCGAACGGACGGCGTTCGGTCGGTCGACCGGGAATCGGCGACGCTCGGCCGTGACCCGGTCCGCTCGAGAGAGCGCGCCGTTTTTGACCCGCCCGTCGCTAGACGAACAAGAGCACACATGGACCTCACTCATCGTCCCCGGCGGCTCCGCCAGGACCACGTTCGCGGCCTGGTCAGCGAGACGAGCCTCGAGCCCGCGGATCTCATCGCGCCGGTGTTCGTCGACGCGACGGCCGACGAGCGCCGCCCCATCGAGTCGATGCCCGGCCACGAGCGCGTCCCAGTCGAGGAGGCCGTCGCCCGCGTCGAGGAAGTCCTCGAGACCGGCGTCGAAGCGGTCATGCTGTTCGGGATTCCGGAGTCGAAGGATCCCGACGGCACGCGCGCCTGGGCGGACGACGGCGTCATTCAGGAAGCGCTGCGCCGGATCACGACCGAAACTGACGCGTACGTCATCACCGACGTCTGTCTCTGCGAGTACACCGATCACGGCCACTGCGGCCCGCTCGAGGAGGAACTCCGCAGCGAGGACGACGTGACCGAGGGCGGCCCCGCCTGCGAACCGACGCTGACCGTCGACAACGACGCCGCGCTGGCGGCCTTGGAGAAGATCGTCGTTTCCCACGCCCGGGCGGGCGCGGACATGGTCGCGCCCAGCGGGATGATGGACGGGATGGTCGGCACCATCAGGGACGCACTCGATCGCGAGGGGTTCGAACACGTCCCGATCATGAGCTACGCGGCCAAGTACGAGAGCGCCTTCTACGGCCCGTTCCGTGACGCCGCCGACGGCGCGCCCGCCTTCGGGAACCGCCGTCACTACCAGATGGACCCGGCGAACGCCCGCGAAGCCATGCGGGAGGTCCGACTGGACGCCGAGCAGGGTGCCGACGTGATGATGGTCAAACCCGCGCTCCCCTACCTCGACATCGTCAGCGCCGTTCGTCGGGAGTTCGACCACCCAGTCGCCGCCTACAACGTCTCCGGCGAGTACGCCATGCTCCACGCCGCCGCCGAGAAGGGCTGGCTCGATCTGGAGGAGGCCGCCCTGGAATCGCTGCTGTCGATCAAGCGGGCCGGCGCGGACCTGATTCTTACCTACTTCGCGGAAGACGTCGCACGGGGACTGTAACGGACCTTCGCTCGCCGTTCGACGGAGAACCGGACGGTTGCGACCGGGTCGAGTCACGGCGTCACCGGACGACCCAGGCGTGACCGATAGGAAAATCGAGCACTCTTGGGTATTTCAGGGAGGTATTAGACGAACGTCAATGACCGCTCCTAACTGACCGGCCGTTCGGCAATATCTGCCGCGCGCGAGGGAAAACGTGCCGATCCGCGCCGTTCAGACCCTTCTCCAATGGTAATTCGATCGATTTTGGCCGGATTTTCGACTCGTCCCGGGTTTACAAACGCAAAAAATATAACCGCAGGTCGAAAAAGACGTCATTTCCAATACCCTTATACAGATTATATCTACATTAGCTTTGAACGGATGACCCTATTACGCCCCCAATTTCGCCCATTTGTCAAAGCTAACCCTTAAATGGAACAAGTCCAACCCACTCTAACGTGATTTGGAGTACGATCATGAACGGGATTGCACTGGGACAAGACGATCGTTTGGTGGCCGACGATAGCGCGTGGGGAACGGAGGTGGACGCCTGATGGAACCGACGCTCCTGCAGGCCGAGACGGAGATGCTGATCGAGTCGATCAACTACACGTGGATCCTGATCGCCACGTTCCTGATCTTCTTCATGCACGCCGGCTTCGCCATGCTCGAGGCGGGCCAGGTGCGCTCGAAGAACGTCGCGAACCAGCTGACGAAGAACCTGCTGACCTGGAGCGTCGGCGTGACGGTGTTCTTCCTCATCGGCGCGACCGTCGAAGGCCTCGTCGCCGGAAACGGACTCGCGTTCCAGTTCGAGAGCGCCGCGTCCGACTGGATGGACTGGCTGTACGGCGCCGTGTTCGCCATGACGGCGGCGACCATCGTTTCGGGGGCCGTCGCCGGTCGCGCGAAGCTTCGCGCGTACGTCACGTACACCTTCCTGCTGGCAGCGGTCATCTACCCGGTCGTCACCGGCCTCACGTGGGCCGGCGAACACATCGCGTACAGCGACGTCCTGTTCCACGACTTCGCGGGTGGGATGATCGTCCACGGCATGGGCGGCATCGCCGGCCTCACCGCCGCGTGGGTGCTGGGTCCGCGCATGGACCGGTACAACAGCGACGGGAGCGCGAACGTCATTCCCGGGCACTCGCTGACCTTCGCCGCGCTCGGAACCTTGATCCTCGCGTTCGGCTGGTACGGCTTCAACGTCGGTACCTCGGCGATCATCGACGAGAGCGCGTTCCTCGGCGATCAGCTCGGTCGCGTCGCACTGACCACGACGATCGCGATGGCCTGCGGCGCGATGGGCGCTGCGTTCGTCGCGTGGCTTAAGACCGGGAAGGTCGACACCCTCTACGTCGCGAACGGGCTGCTGGCCGGCCTGGCTGCCATCACCGCGATTCCGGACACCACCGCGTGGTGGGGCGCGTTCGTCGTCGGCGGCCTCGCCGGCGCACAGCTGCCGCTCGTCTTCGAGTTCGTCGAGCAGCGCCTGAAGATCGACGACGTCTGTGCGGTGTTCCCCGTCCACGGCTCCGCGGGGGTCCTCGGAACGCTGCTGTTCCCCTTCGTGGCCGCACCGGGCGTCGTCGATAGCATCGCGAACGCGTTCATCGTCCAACTGGCCGGCGTCGTCGTGATCGGCCTCTGGACGATCGTCGCGACCGGCGCCATCTGGTACGCCTTCAAGGCCGCCGGCCAGGCCCGCGTCACGCCCGAACACGAGCGCGAAGGCCTCGACGTCGCCGAACACGGCGTCGACACCTACCCCGAGTTCGGCGAGCCCGACGTCGCGACCGACGGCGGTAAGCCGAGCAACGCGAGGCAATCCTCGTCAGAGCTTTGCTCTGACGGCGGCGCGCCGAACGACGGCGAGATCAAGATGGTCACGGCGATCGTCCGCCCAGACTGCCTCGGCGACGTCAAGCAGGCGCTCGCGGAGGTCGGCGCGCCGTCGCTGACCGTCACCAACGTCTCCGGCCGCGGCTCCCAGCCCGCGAAGAAGGGCCAGTGGCGCGGCGAGGAGTATACGGTCGATCTCCACCAGAAGGTCAAGATCGAGTGCGTCGTCGCCGATATCCCGGCCGCGGAGGTCGTCGACGCCATCCGCGAGGCCGCCGAAACCGGCGAGCCTGGCGACGGCAAGATCTTCGTCCTCCCGGTCGAGGGAGCGACGCAGGTCCGCACCGGCAAGACCGGACCCGACGCCGTCTAAGCTCGGGTCGCGCGGCCGCCCGATCGCGGTCTCCCCGCCGACGGACCGCGACGTGAGCACAGCGCGTCCGCTCACGCGGCCCACGTTCGACGATATCGACTGCCTCTGACAATGCGAGTCGGCGGTGGCTGGCACCCCGACGTCCGGCGACCCGGGCGTCACGCGGCGGTCCGCGCGCGTCGGCTCGCGGCCGCCGTCCAGTGCAGTCCGCTGTGGCTTCGATCGTGTCGCGCTGTACTGGATTCGGTGCGGTTCGCTCGCTTTTCTCGCGGTTCGATCAGTCGCACTCGCAGCGATGGTGTCGCGGCGAGCGGCGAGTCTCGGTCTCGGCGTCCGCGGGCGTACACGTTCGGCGTCCGAACGACGGGGTCGCGGCCGAACCTCGGTACAACTTTCCCGTCGGAATTCCAAGTGGCGTCCATGAACGAGGAGCACTCACGCGAGCTGTACGACCGGGCGCTGTCGGTGCTGCCAGGCGGCGTCAACTCCGCGGTTCGCGCGGCGATCGAGCCCTACCCGTTCTTCGTTCGGAAGGGCGAGGGCGGTCACGTTGTCGACGCCGACGGCAACCGCTACATCGACTGGGTGATGGGGCTCGGTCCGCTGCTGCTGGGCCACGACCTCCCCGAACCCGTCCAGGCTGGCATCCAGCGGAAGGCCAGCGAGGGGCCGATGTACGGCACGCCGACGGAGGTCGAGGTCGACCTCGCGGAGTTCGTCGTCCGCCACGTCCCCAGCGTCGAGAAGATCCGCTTCGTCAACTCGGGCACCGAGGCGACCACCTCGGCCGTCCGGCTCGCGCGGGGGTACACCGGCCGGAACAAGATCGTCGTCATGCAGGGCGGCTACCACGGCGCTCAGGAATCGACGCTGGTCGAGGGCGATGCCGAGAACCCGCGGCCCTCCTCGGCGGGGATCCCACAGTCGTTCTCCGAGCACACCCTCCCGGTGCCGTTCAACGACGAGGAAGCGATCCGCGAGGTCTTCGAGAAACACGGCGACGACATCGCCGCGGTCCTCACCGAGCCGATCCTGGGTAACTACGGCATCGTCTACCCCGAGGACGGCTACCACGAGTTCCTCCGGGAGATCACCGACGACCACGGCGCGCTCCTGATCTTCGACGAGGTCATCACCGGCTTCCGCGTCGGCGGCCTCGGCTGCGCGCAAAGCGAGTTCGGCGTCACTCCCGACCTGACGACCTTCGGCAAGATCGTCGGCGGCGGCTTCCCCGTCGGCGCGATCGGCGGCCGCGCCGAGATCATCGAACAGTTCGCCCCCACCGGCGACGTCTTCCAGGCCGGCACCTTCTCCGGCCACCCCGTCACGATGGCCGCCGGCCTCGAGACCCTGAAATTCGCCGCGGAGAACGACGTCTACGACCACGTCAACGACCTGGGCGACCGGCTTCGCCGCGGCCTGACCGATATCGTCGCCGACCAGGCGCCCAGCTACACGGTCACCGGCACCGACAGCATGTTCAAGGTGATCTTCACACGCGAGGGGCCGGGGAAAGACGAGTTGGACGGGCAGTGCGAGGCCGGCTCCCGGCAGGACCCCGACTGCCCCCGCTACGAGTACAGCCCGAAGAACGCCGCCGACGTGAAAAACGCCGACACCGAGCGCTGGCGGCGGCTCTTCTGGGGCCGGATGAAAGAACAGGGCATCTTCCTCTCGCAAAACCAGTTCGAGTGCCAGTTCGTCAGCTACGGTCACACCGAGGAGGACGTCGACCGGACGCTCGAGGCCTACAAGAACGCGCTCTGAGGCGCCACCGTGTGACCGCGCCGTCGAGGCCGAGCCGACGTAGAGACGAACCGAGCCGCTGACGAGGACCGGATCGTCGACCGCGGTCGACGACTCGGCAGAGAGCGGCGAACGAAGAGTACCCGTCGGATCGGTCGGTGCGAGCGCGGGTCGATCGCGTCTCGGTCCCGCCTGGTCGCGTCCGTCCGGCCGCGTCAGTTCGGGACCGTGACGATGTCGCCCCGGTAGCTCTCGATCGCTTCGAGGACCGCCTGGCGGTCGTCCTCGTCGACACCGAACTCGGCGAGGGTGTCGTCGAGGTGGGTCGCGATCGCCTCGAAGTCGGCCGGGCCGATGCCCAGGTCCGCGTGGGCCGCCGCCATCTCCTCGCCGGTGTACTCGACGGGGCCGCCCGTGACCGAACTGATGAACTGGGTCTGGTGGACGCGTTGTTTCTGCATGTCCACGTCGTCGAAGTAGTGGGCGACCTGATCGTCAGCCACGACGCGCTCGTAGAATCGATCGACGACGTCGGCGATGGCGTCCTCGCCACCGAGTCGGTCGTACACTGTCTCTGTCATCCACTCGTATGTACCCCTTCGAAGAGTAATAAATCGCGTCCCGAACACGTTTTGGAAAAACACTGTGTGGAAATACCACACAACGTCGTGAGACTGTCGGACAGCCGCGCTTTCGTCGATCCGAGGTTCGAACCGGTCCGGTGACCGCGCCAACGCAGCGGGCCCCGTCGGTCGAGCGAGCGCGCCGGACAAGCGTGCGCTTTTCATACCCGAGGCACCGACTGGCGCCTATGAGAACGCGCGGGACGCTGCGACTGGCGACGAGGGGGTCCACGCTCGCCCGGAGACAGGCCACCCTAGTACAGGAGGCCTTGGAGGACCGCCGGTACGAGGTAGAGCTCGTCACCGTCGAAACAACGGGGGACCAGATCAGAGACGAATTGATTCACCAACTCGGGAAAACGGGGGCGTTCGTCCGCGAACTCGACGAGCGCGTCCTCGAGGGGGACCTCGACGGCGCGATCCACTCGATGAAGGACATGCCGACCGAGCAGCCCCAGGAGCTCGTAACCGCCGCGATTCCCGAGCGGGGCCGGCCTGGCGACGTGCTCGTCACGCCCGACGGCTCGACCCTCGAGGAACTGCCCGCGGGCGCGACCGTCGGCACCTCGAGTCTGCGCCGGCGCGCGCAGGTGCTCTCCGAGCGGCCGGACCTGACGGTCGAGCCGCTGCGCGGGAACGTCGACACGCGCCTCGAGAAACTGCTCGCGCCCGCGCTCCAGGAGGAGCACCAGGCGCGTTCGGAAGCGGACAAGGAACGGAAAGCGAACACGGGCGACGACGACTTCGAACCCGAGTACGAGCAGTCCGTCGACGAGTGGTTCGAGGGCCTCTCGGAACTGGAAAAGCAGGCGCTCGGCCGCGAGATCGAGACCGAGTACGACGCGATCGTCCTCGCACACGCGGGCCTCGAGCGCAGCGGGCTCGCTCACTACGTCGACTACCAGGAACTGCCGCCATCGACGTTCGTCCCCGCACCAGGCCAGGGCGCGCTCGCGGTGACCGCGACCGACGGCGAGACGGCTCGAAAGATCCAGTCGGCGATCGACCACCCGCGAAGCCGCGTCGAGACGACCGTCGAGCGGACGATCCTCGCGGAACTTGGCGGCGGCTGTATCGCCCCGGTCGGCATCTACGCGGTCGTGCAGGGCGAGTACGTCCACACGAGCGTCAGCGTCTTCGACCGCGACGGCGAGGAGTCGGTGACCGGCAGCCGCGACCTGCCCGTCGAGAGCCACGCCGAGGCCGCTCGAGCGTTCGCGCGGGACCTCGCGGATCGCGGTGCCGCAAGCCTGATCGACCAGGCTCGCGAGGACGCCGAGGACGACGGCGACGTCTCCGCGGAAGATAAGCCCGCGGGGAAATAGGACACGGATACTGAAATGGCAGCACGCGAAATCGACGCGGAACCCGGCACCGTCTACCTCGTCGGCAGCGGCCCCGGCGATCCCGATCTGTTGACCGTCAAGGCGAGGGAACTCCTCGAGAGCGCGGACGTCGTCCTCCACGACAAGCTCCCCGGCCCGGAGATCATCGACATGCTCCCCGAGGACCGCCGCGAAGACGTCGGCAAGCGCGCCGGCGGCGAGCGCACGCCCCAGTCGGCAATCAACGAGCGCCTGGTCGAACTCGCGCGCGAGGGCAAGTCGGTCGTCCGGCTCAAGGGCGGCGACTCGTTCGTCTTCGGCCGCGGCGGCGAGGAGGCGGAGTACCTGGCGGCCCACGAGGTGCCCTTCGAGGTCGTCCCCGCGGTCACCTCGGCGATCGCCGCGCCCGCCGTGGCCGGCATCCCGGTCACGCACCGCGATCACGCCTCGTCGGTCTCCCTCGTGACGGGCCACGAGGACCCGACCAAGGCGGAGTCCGCGGTCGACTGGGCGGCCCTGGCCGCCACCGGCGGCACCATCGTCGTCCTGATGGGCGTCGGCCGGCTTCCCGACTACACCGAAGCCTTACGCGAGGCCGGAATGGCCCCTGAGACGCCGGTCGCGCTCGTCGAACGGGGCACCTGGCCGGGCCAGCGGGTTGCGACGGGGACCCTCGAGACCATCGTCGACGTCCGCGACGAGAAAGGAATCGAGCCACCCGCGGTGACGGTGATCGGCGACGTCGCCGGGACCCGCGAGGCGGTCGTCGACTTCCTGCGGACCGACGACGGCGCGGCCGCCGAAAGCGAGGTCGAGAGTGGAGATGACAGCGAAGAGGGAGCGTAAACCGATGGCCGACGCACCGACGGTCGCCGTCTTCCGACCCGACGACGACCGCCTCGAGCGAGCCGTCGACCTGCTCGCGGACCTGGGGGCCGAGCCGGTCCCGGACCCGATGCTGGCCGTCGAGCCGACCGACGCGACGGCCCGGACCGACGCCGACTACGTCGTCTTCACGAGCAAGACCGGCGCCGAACTCGTCTCCGACGCGGGCTGGGCGCCAGGCGAGAGTGAAACCGTCTGCGCGATCGGGCCCGCGACCGCCGACGCGCTCCGCGCCGAGGGGTACGCGGTCGACGTCGTTCCCGAGGAGTTCACGTCGAGCGGCCTGGTCGCCGAACTCGAAGCCCGGGTCGACGGCGCGCGCGTCGAGGTCGCCCGCAGCGACCACGGGAGCGCGGTGTTGCTCGACGGCCTCGAAGCGGCGGGCGCGTACGTCCACGAGACGATCCTCTATCGACTGGTGCGACCCGAGGGAAGCGGTGACTCGGCAGCGCTGGCCGCCGACGGCAACCTCGACGCCGCCTGCTTCACCTCGTCGCTGACCGTCGAGCACTTCCTCGAGGCCGCCGCTGAACGGGAAATCCGCGACGAAGCGCTCGCGGGGCTCGCGGACGCCGTCGTCGGCGTCATCGGCGAACCGACGGCTGAAACGGCGACGGCACAGGGGATCGACGTCGACGTGGTGCCCGAGGAGGCGACGTTCGACGCGCTCGCGCGGGAGACGGTCGCGGCGACCCTAGATTGAGGTTAGTGAGAGGTCGTCCCACGGATCCGTCCGATCTCGAGAAGGATTTATCATCGAAAGGACATATTTCATTGGTGTAGTGTCGCAATTTTTCGACAATCGTCACAATATTCGCGAAACGGTCGTCGTCGGTCGAGCCGTGCGGCCAAGCGTTTCACCGCCCGCAAGGAAGTCGATCTCGATTGAACAGGTCGTGGGTGGGACTCTGATTTCCGGGCAAACGGGCAGTTTTCGACGATACTGGCGTTCGACGATGGGCGCGTTATCTTGAACGGATCGAACACGAAATCGACGCGCGCGTCGGGAAAGCGGAGACGGACTGTGATCACGGTGGTCCGCCCGATACCGGGTCATACCTCGAGATGACCATACACTTGCAGTAATCGAGTGGCGTTTTCGTCAATTAGTTGATTAGAAAAGGTTTTTAATATGTAGATTATCCCTAGTTTACATGAGTTATAATGACATTCAGACTTCGAGAAGGGATGTCCTGAAGGGGTTATCAGCCGGTGCATCCGCCCTGTTGGCGGCTTCGGGGGCAGGAACAGTGACCGCCGTAGAGAGTTCGGTTCCGGAGGATTCGCCGATGTTAGGCGACTTTCGGGAGGGACTCGAGGGGTGGAAATCGCGAGGGCCACACCGGGAAACGAGGGTCGAAGCAGGTCAGACGAGTGTCATCGAAACCGGTGGACACGGGTTACAAGTCCCGTTTACCGAACGGAGAAACGCACGGATCTGGAACCAGAGCCGAGTTCGTACGGCCGACTTCGCCGCGAACCGGTATCTGTTCGCCCGTCTCACGGCAAGTGTTGGGGGGACGAACTCGCCACTCGTATTTTTCGCTCGACTGTACTATCCCGGAGCACAGGGTACCGGTCGCGGCGAAAGCGGTGGAGATGGCAACGACGGGACGGAAACGGGCAACAATGGCAATGGAAACAGCAAGAACCGCAACGGGAAGAGCAACGGCAACGACGACGACGGAACGAACGGGCGAAACGGCAGCGGCAAACCGGTCGTCGAATCGCATCCGATCGTCGTCCCGCAAAACACCGTCCACTCCCTATATTGGGATCTTGAGGAGATTCCGGAGAAGATTCGCAGCAACGTCCACCGACTCGAGATCGTCTGGTTCCTAGCCGATCATCCGCCCGCTGAAAGCGGCTCCGGTCGGGGGCGCGGACAGGCCGAATATATGGGGACCGTGCTGTTCGATCATATCCGGCTTAGCGACGACAACCGAGAGGTAACGCGGAAAGCGCTCCGAGACAAGCGAAACGACCTCCAGCGCTTCCATGGGTCGATCACCGACAACGAGGTTCTGAGATCGACCGACGACATGGAATTAGGCAATTTCGTGTTCACCGACGGAGAAAAGATCATGTACGGAGTCAAGTACCACGATGAGGCGGGCGACAGAGAGTCGGTAACGTACATTCTTGACGGGGAGCGGTTCGCGCTCGGAGGTGAGAACTGATGACCGATACTCAGCAGTACACTTCTCACAACGGCCCCGAAGGGGACGAGTCAGCCGAGATCATATACGATAACCCGGGTGGCGGGATCGGGATTCAATCTGTCGAATCCCAGTCGGATGCGCTTATCATCAAGGACTGTCGGCCGTGGGGGACGGACGCCAACGAACAGGTGTTCGACGACCTGAACGTCGACTACGACGTCATTCCGTCGTCACGACTGGCGGAAACGACCCTCGAGGACTACATGGTCGTCGTCCTTCCGTCGACGCAGGATTCGTCCTACTACGATCGACTGGCGGAGGCGAACGACGACATCGAACGCTTCGTTGCGGGCGGTGGAACGCTCGTCGCACACGTTACCGACGATGGCTGGCCATGTGCGACACAGTGGAACGAGTCGTTCCTCCCGGACGATGTCGGGAAGGAGAATACGCTCCGAAACGACCTCTCTATCGAGGCGGAAACGCATCCGCTCGTAGAGTCATTCTCCGACGAGACGCTGGATGGGTGGGGGAGTTCGACGCACGGCTACCTAACGAACCTCCCGGACGACGCGACGGTCGTCGCGACGATTGGGGGCGACGAGTCTCGTCCGACCTACGCCGACTACGGGTACGAGTCCGGACGGGTTCTAGTGACGATGCAGACGATGGAGTGGCCGTACACAGGTAGTGTCGGAAGCCGCCCGGAGGATCCGCGAGCGCTACTGCAGACCGAACTCGAGATTGCGCTTGACGGGCGACGATCGCAGCGCGTCTCGGCACAATCGACGATTCTGCACTACATCAACGGTGAGAACGAGAACGTCACAGAGGGAGGCCATCCGCTCCACAGCGCCCAGATGCAAGTATTCCCGCGGTCTGATTCGGTTCAGGTGCCGCTTTCCGAGATTCCGAGGCTTCCCGACGTTTCGGTGCCCTTCCCCCTCGAGCCAGTGCTCGATAGCTGGCAGAAGGGAGATATGATTATGCAACCGGACACTGACCTGAAGGAAGCGACAAAGTTGAAAGATGGCAAGAACGCCGACGAGTACGGGGATGCCGCGTTTAAGCCGTATCGGTTCAAAAATCAGGTCAGCATCTCGTTCACGTCGCCCGACGGGGAAGCGATCGACAAAGAGAGCCTCCGGATTCGGTTCAACGAGGAGGGCACGTCGGACGACACCGTCGAGTACAAGGGTGAATCGGAATCGTATACGGTACTCGTCGGTGACGACATCAACAACCTCAGAACGGACGAGTGGTTCGATTCGCTCCGAGAACGCGGGACGCGAGTCGATCGCGACTATTCGATAGACACTGTCGAAGTCGGCAAAACTGAAGGAGTCCGGGTCAGCACTGTCACTAGTGGATACGCCGGCTTCGCACACGAAATCGTCGACCGAGCAGCCCGCAATCCGATTCACTTTCTGGCGACGATTTTCGGCTGGTACGAGGTGGTCGAGGACCTTCCAGGCGTTGACGACCTGCCAGACGTGGGCTGGGACGACCTTCCTGATCCACCGGAGGTCCCGGACAGTGACGATCTGGGCGATCTGCCGAATACACCGGACTGGGACATCCCCGACGGCCCGGACCTCTCCGACTCACCAAGCTGGGACGACGTCCCGGACCTCCCTGACTCACCGAGTTGGGACGACGTGCCGGACCTTCCGGACAGACCAGGCTGGGACGATGTCCCAGATCCCGATATTCCAGACTTGACCTTGTCGGTGGAAGGGGCAAGCGCGTTGACGGCGGACGCCGCCGGTCAATTCGAGCCCGTTTCTGACGGCGGAACCGCCACGATGAGCGCCCAACGGACGGCACCAGCCGAATTCGGCGTCGATCTGGATAACCTGTCGGCGGACGAAATCATCGATCTCATCGCACCCCATCTGCCCGATATCGTCGAGGAAGTCGTCGATCTCTTGACCGCCGTTCCGAACATCTACTCGTTCTACGAGCTGACCGTCCTGGCTGACGGACGACGGTTCACTCGTGTCTGGGACACGAGCCGTTTCCCGAGCAATGCGTTGTACGTCGACGGGCAGCGCCAGCGGCTGAATGTCGTACCTTATAAACGGAAACAGCTGTTCAGCGCTAGAATGGCCGCCTTCTTCGTCGTTGCGAAGGCGGGGATCTCGCCGTACAAGGGGATCGACTCGAAGGAGAACTATCTCAACTGGCTCCGGGCGAGACGAGTAATGGACGATCCCGGGAGCGTTCTGGAAGAGTTTGACGAACTCAACGATGTTGTCCGTAACTATCCCCGGATCTTCGCCGAGTTCGACTTCGATGTGAACGACATCATCGTCGACACCCCACAGTGGATTGTCGGCTACGACGCAACCGGCGATCGAATCGCCAATCCGGAAGCATACTTAAGTTCGAATATCCCCAGTCCATTCTAGTCGCACTCCCGTTTGCAATATCACCAAAACGAATCACAATGACCGAGACTCCCAGCCGACGAGACGGCCATACTCGCCGCATCATCCTTAGCGCACTCGTCGGCGGGACGATCGGTGTGGCAGGATGTGTGGGTGGCGACGACGAGATCGACCGGCTGCAACCCGAACGAGAGCTGTGGTCGTTCGAAGCCGACGGGCGAATACCCACGACCCCTGCCGTCGCGAACGGCCGGGTCCACGTCGGCAGCCTCGATCGGAACGTTTACGCGCTCGAGACGGAGGACGGAACGGAACGGTGGCGATTCGAAACCGGGAACGAAGTCTGGTCCGCACCGACGATCGACGGCGACGCCCTGTACGTCGGCGGCGTCGACCAGAGAGTGTACGCGATCGGGCTCGACGGGGACCAGCGGTGGACAGTCGAGACGGATAACGAGATCTACGCGCCGCCGACAACCGCGGACGACCGCGTCTACATCGGGAGCAACGATGGTAAGCTGTATGCCCTCTCGAGCGCCGCTGGCGAGGTCGAGTGGTCGGTCGAAATCGGCGGGAAAGTAAAATCGGAACTGGCGACGATCGAGGACTGGGGGTACGTCGGAAGCACCAACGGCACTCTTTCCGCAATCGATCTCCGCGACGGGGCGAGACAGTGGCGTTTCGGAACCGACGAGCGGGTTCTGAGCCGGCCGGCGATCCACGACGACCGCGTCGTGTTCGGTTCGACGGACAGGCGATGTTACGCGATCGACCGGCAAAACGGCGACGAACGCTGGCGGTACGAGACAGACGGCGGCATCGCGTCCTCGCCAACGGTTCGCGACGGAACCGTCTACTTCGGCAACTGGCGGATGCGCGTCCACGCAGTTGACGTCGAAACTGGCGAGCAGCAGTGGCAAACGACGCTTCGCGGCCGGATCAACGGCTCCCCGACTCTCGCCAACGACGTGCTCTACGTCGGAGACGCCGCTGGCATCGTCCACGCGCTTAATCCCGAGACGGGCGAGGCCCACTGGCGGTTCAAAACCGACAACGCCGTCATCGCCGCACCGACTGTCGTCGACGACGTTGCCTACGTCGCGAGCAACGACGGCCGCGTCTACGCGCTCGACGTAACCTGACGCGAGGCGTCTCGTCTCGATTCGCAGGACCGGAGGTTTATCCCCGATGACGACCCACCATCGAGCAATGAACCGATGACCGGGCCGGTGCCTGAACTCGAGGATCGCGCGGTAACGTGTGCCGAACGGCTGTGCGAGGCCGACCGCGTGCTGCTCACCTCTCACATCGACGCCGACGGACTCACCAGCGCCGCGATCGCAGCCCAGGCGCTCGAGCGGGCGAGCATCCCGTTCGAGACGGTCTTCAAGAAGCAACTCGACGACCAGGCGATTGCCGACATCGCGGCGACCGACTACGACACCGTTCTCTTTACCGACTTCGGGAGCGGCCAGCTCGATATCATCGGCGCCCACGAGGACGCGGGCGATTTCACGCCCGTTATCGCGGATCACCACCAGCCCGCCGACAGGGAGACGGAGTACCACCTCAATCCGCTCCTATTCGGGATCAACGGGGCCTCGGAGCTCTCGGGAGCCGGAGCGAGCTACGTCCTCGCGCGGGCGCTTGCGGAGGTTTCTGACAACGAACCGGATCCGTCAGTCGCAGCGGATGGAGGAACCGTCACTGCATCGGGGACCGCGAACGCCCGCGCCGACAATCGCGACCTCGCCGCCCTCGCGGTCGTCGGCGCCGTCGGCGACATGCAGGCCTCCGGCGGCGAACTTCACGGCGCGAACGCGAAGATCGTCGCGGAGGGCGTCGACGCCGGCGTCCTCGAGACGGGCAAGGACCTCGCGCTTTACGGGAAACAGACCAGGCCGCTTCCGAAACTGCTTGAGTACGCGACCGACGTCCACATTCCGGGGATTTCGAACGACGAAAACGGCGCACTGCGGTTTCTGGACGGCCTGGACCTCGAATTGAAACGCGACGGCGAGTGGCGCCGCTGGTCCGGGCTCACGAACGAGGAGAAGCAGACAGTCGCCAGCGCGCTCGTCCGGCGGGCCGTCTCGAGCGGGGTCCCCGCGAAGAAGATTGAGGGCCTGGTGAGCACGGCCTACGTCCTCCCTGAGGAGCCGGCGGGAACCGAGCTCCGGGACGCGAGCGAGTTCTCGACACTGCTGAACGCGACCGCCCGCTACGAGCGGGCCGACGTGGGGCTCGGCGTCTGTCTCGGCGACCGAGACGGAGCGCTCGAACGCGCCCGGAAACTCCTGCGGAACCACCGGCGGAACCTCTCGGAGGGGATCGATCTGGTCACGCGCGAAGGCGTGACCCACGAGGATAACGTCCAGTGGTTCCACGCGGGCGATCGCATTCGGGAGACAATCGTCGGCATCGTCGCGGGAATGGCGATGGGCAACGAGGGAATTAGCCGCTCGAAGCCGATCATCGCGTTCGCGGAGAAGCGCGCGGAGCGCGAGTCAGCGACCGCGAATCGGAGCGACGACGTCCCAGCGGCCGACGAGGAGATCAAGGTCTCCGCCAGGGGGACCCACTCGCTCGTCCGCAAAGGGCTGGACCTCTCTGCCGTGATGGGCCAGGCGTCCCGCGCCGTCGACGGCGACGGCGGCGGTCACGACGTCGCGGCGGGGGCGACGATTCCGAAAGGAAACGAAGACGAGTTCATCGAGCGCGCCGACGAGATCGTCGGTGACCAACTCTCGTAGCGAGTCGGTCCGTTATCAGGTCGATCGATCCATTGAGGCCGGGACCGTCGGGACCAGCGGTGCACGCGAGGTGAACAGATAGGCTGTCTTGCGAGCCGCGCCCTTGGCGTACTGGACCGAGCTCTTGCGAATCGGGGTGCGCCGGCCGTGGATCTGGGTCCGTCCCTCGAGAATCGCCTCGACCAGGTCGTCACCGTCGATATCGGCCTTCGTCGGGTTGGCCGCGTCGGGCGTCACGATCACTTCGGTGTAAGCCTTGCCGACGTTCAGGAGGTAGTGGGCGTCGCTGGCACCGATCCGTGGATAATCCCGGCGCTTCGCGAAGGTGCTGGCGCGGCGGTTACGGTAGCCGGTAAAGAGCATCGAGTTGTAGGTCTCGATCGCATCGGCGTCGGCGATGTGGCGTTTCCGGACGCCGTGACGGCTGCGCTGGAAGGGGTGGGGGACGATCGCCACCCCGCCCAGCTCGCGGACCGCTCGAACGGTGTCCATGAACGGCTGCCCGGGATCGGGACGTTTCTCGACGCCGATCGCCAGCAGGTGGCCGTGTTTGGTCGAGACCTCGACGCCTGAAATGCCGACCAGGCCGTACTTCGGCGCGAGGTCGGCGGCGCGTAGCGACTCGTCGATTTCGTCGTGGTCGGTGATGACCACACCGTCGAGGCCGATGTCGGCGGCGTGTTCGAGAATGAGTTCGATCGGTTCGTGCCCGTCGTAGGAGTCGTCCGAGTGGACGTGAAAGTCGATCGCGAACGGAATCTGGGTCGTCATGTGGAGGTCGTCATGTGGAGGTCGGTATAGCGGGCGTCGCTACCACCAATAACCTGTTGCCCCGCATAAACGCTGTGCTGCCGCCCGAGTCCCACTCGGGCCCTGATTCAATATATCATTATGTGATTTATGACAGTCCAGACGCCGAATTCGAAGCAGTAGCAGAGAGGGAACGAAACGCGCCAAAACGGCCGAATCGACGAGAAGGTCGGGATCGATTCGGTACGAACAGTCCGCTCGGGACGTGCTCCCGCAGTAGACGGCGGACGCGGTATCGAAGAACGACGTCGACGAACGAAGCATTCTCAGTCGAGGTTCGAGACCGCTGACGGCGAGGTTGCGTACCTGCCGTCGTCGCACTGTAACCCCGCTGACCGCGTGAGCGGCCGGGATCGGCGACAGCGAGACGGCGTTCGATCGTCGCTCGCCTGGTCCGATGATCGCCGGTGACGGCAGATCGGGTGCTCGCGCGCTCGATGCAGGGCTGCGCGAGGCGAATCGAGACCGAGGCGCCACGTGGTCGATACCCGGTTGCCGACGTGATCGAACGATGGGGGCGCTATCGGCCGACCAGGCGATAGCCAATGTAGCGGCGAGCCGAGAGCGCGGCGGGCCCCTCGTGACAAACAGCAATTCCGAGAGGCGAGGGAGGAGGAAATCGTAGTCGAGCAGTTCGGCTGCTCGAACGGCGAGGAAAACGGCATCTACCGCGCGCGAACTCGGACGTTGCGATCGGCCGAGATCCGTTGCGGTACGATCGTGCGTCCTGGCAGGCCGCGGGTCGGCCAGGCGGGCGAACACTGCGTTCGAACCGCGAGCGCAGAGACGCGACGCTGGGAAAAGCCCTCTACTAAAGTGATGAACCATATGGAGATATACTGAATCTCCGAAACGGACTCGGAGCCAGAAAAAACCGTGGGTGGAACGACGCTCCGAGAGAGACGCCATCGCATCGAATAGGCAGCCAGCGACGGCGTGAACTACTACGCCGTCTGCGCTCGCTCCTGGGAACGACCGGGCCGGAGCCGGCCAGCGATTCGCGACCGGACGGCCGCGGCCGACGTCGCTCGCACTACCGAACGATACCGCGCCGCGCTCGGACGTGACGATCCGCGGCTCCCGTACTCCGATCCGATCGTCTGCCAGTTGCGCTCGGCAACTGACGACAGCAACTGCGATGCGGCGACTGGTCGATGGACTCGATCGAAACGAGCCTGGCTGCGGACGACAGCCGACGAGTCGCTCCACCAGCGTGACTTCGAAGCGTTACGGGCGAACGCGAACGACTCGAGAACCGACCGGAATCGGCCGAAGGCGCTCATCGGGGACCGGCAAGTGCAACTTACCGAGTCGACGACCGCTACGGACCCGGCGGCGCGCGGTATCAGTCATTGGTAGCAGCGTGTTACTCGACGCTGGGTCCGCCAGCCGCTACTCTCGGGCTACTCTCGATCGTGACGCGGCTGTGCGGGAGCTGCAGCAGCCGTCAGCCGTCCGTGTGATGCACCTGACCGCGGCGGTCCGAATCGGAGCGGACGATTCAGGTGCTACCCGGGGACTGAATTCCCTCGGGTACGAAGTCGGAAAGCGATACGGTGTCGAGCACCTCGTCGACCGCCAGCGGATCGTCGGCTGTGGAGACGGTCTCGTGAATGCATCGCATGCATTCGAGCACCCCGTCGACGGCGGCTCGGCGGGTCGACACGCGGCCGATCGTTCGGTGGATCGCCCTGTCCGCGAGGAAGTACCGGTAGCGGAGCTCCCAACACCGACAGAGGCCGAGTCCCGGGTGGGATCGGTCGGCGAGCGTACTGTCCGCGATCAATTCGATCGTGGGCCGGCTATGCCGGTAGATGAACCGATCGTCGCGGAGCTCCGCGAGCCCCCACCTCGGAGGCAATGCCTCCGGCGGGATGGGGTCCTGGTCAGCGACCATAGTATCGATATCGCAGAGAACGGGAGTGTCCGTTCCGCTTGCGTACGCGGGTTCCTATATAGGATCCCCGTACCGTTTCAGCGGTCTGGCATAGGGGGACCGTACCGGAGTCCGTTCGGGCGCCGGCGGCGCCGAGCGCGATCGAGACGGCCACCGGCGCGGAATCGGGCCGAACGGGGACGATCGTCCGACTTTTGTCCGCGCCCGTCCGAGTTCGAGTATGGCCGACTTCGATCCCGAGAAGTTCGAAGACAAGTACGCCAACTACTTCCCCGAACTGCAGCAGGCGTACAAGAACGCGTTCAACCGGATGAACGACCGCTACGACTCCGAACTCGTCCACGCGATCGACCAGCAGGTGTTGAACGAGAGCGAACCCTTCTACGAGGGCGACGGCGAGTTCCGCGTCGAACTCCCGGACGATCCGTACGAGCGCCTCTCAGGCGTGCTCGTCGAAGAGGAACGGTTCGAGCAGGTCTTAGAGTCCCACGT
The DNA here is from genome assembly GCF_900110455.1 of Natrinema salifodinae. Lineage (NCBI taxonomy): Archaea > Methanobacteriati > Methanobacteriota > Halobacteria > Halobacteriales > Natrialbaceae > Natrinema > Natrinema salifodinae. Next base: position 495,706 of record NZ_FOIS01000004.1, read on the forward strand.
CGAGGAAATCGAAACCGAGCTACAGCGCGTCTTCGGCTTCGCCTAACGAAGCGGTCCGGCCGTCGCAGTCGCCGATAGCCGACCGCGAAGGACGGAAGGTTTAGGGGGGCTGATACCCAAGGGGCTTCTATGAGCACCGAGACCCAGAACGACGGGGACGACCTCGAGGAGCGCGTCACGAACTTCCTGCGCCGGAACTTCCCGCAGATCCAGATGCACGGCGGGAGCGCAGCGATTCAGGACATCGACCGCGAGAGCGGTGAGGTCTCGATCGCGCTCGGCGGCGCCTGCAGTGGCTGCGGGATCTCGCCGATGACGATCCAGGCGATCAAGAGCCGGATGGTCAAGGAAATCCCCGAAATCGAGCAGGTCAACGCTTCCACCGGGATGGACGGTGGCGACGACATGGGCGGCGGCACGAGCCCCTCCTTCCCCGGCGAGACCGTCGACGACGACGGCGAAGCCGACGAAGGTCCGGAAGCACCGTTCTAACCGTCGCTCGTCCCGCCCGTTCGAGCAGTCGTTTTTGCTATTTCATTCCTCGACAGTCGTCGCTCCGAGTAGAGGGGTCACAACGAGACGCCGAGACGACCACCGGTCAGCGCAGGTCGCGTCCGCGTTCCCACGTCCTGATCAGCGCCGTGAGCGTTCGAACCGTCGGCACATCGAGGCCCGTCTCGGCCGCGCGATCCACGACATAGCCGTGGATCGCATCGATTTCGGTCCGCCGGTCGGCCAGCAGGTCCTGCGCCATCGAGGACGTGTTCGCGGCCGTCGCCGCGGCGACGGCTTCCATCGCGGCGAGTGCCGCGCGGTCCGAGAGGGAGACGCCGCACTCCCGAGCGACGCGTGCCGTCTCCCGAGTCGCCGTCCGCGCCAGTTCGTTCGCCGGCGCCTCGAGGACCGCCCCGTTCTCGGTCTCGGTCAGGGCCGTCACGGCGTTGATCCCGGCGTTGACCGCGATCTTCTCCCACAACCGGCGGGGCATATCCTCGGCGACCGTCGTCTCGATCCCGGCGGCCGCAAACGCCTGGCCGACTCGCTCGGCGATCGTCGACGGACCGCCGTCGCGAGCGCCCAGAACGACCTCGCCGAGACCCGTACATTCGACGACGCCTGGTTCCCGGAGCAGCGCACCGTAGGTCGCCGTCCCCGCGAGCACCGGCGCGTCGACGCGGGCCGCGAGCGTCGCCTCGTTGCCCATGCCGTTTTGCAAGGAGAGTACGGCGTCGAACGACCCCGTCGAGAGCGCGGCGGCGGCCGCAGCGGTGTCGAACGACTTGACCGTCACGACGGCCAGGTCGGCGTTCAGTTCGGTCCCGTCGGTCGTCACGGATGGGGACGAGTGGACGGGGAACTCGTCGGCGACGCCCTCGCCCGCACCCACGATTTGCAACCCCGATTCGCTGACGGCGCGGGCCTGGTCCGCGCGGGCGACGAGGGTAACGTCGTGCTCGCGCGCCAATAGGCCGCCGACGAGGCTGCCCAGGCTACCGGCGCCGAAAACGACAGCGTTCATGGCACGAGGTGGACCGAGCGCAGTAAAAACGGTTGTCGTCGGGGGCCGCGCTCGGCGCCGACCGCCGTCCGAGCGCCGGGCGCGGTTATCAGTCCTCGGTCCAGTAGTACAGGTCCTCGCGGTCGGCACCGCAGGATGGACACTCGTCGGGGACGTCGCGATCGAGCCGGCCCAACTCGCCACACTCCCAGCAGCGCCACATGAGTTCGGCTTCACCGAACTTCTGACCCGACCGGACGTGTTCGACGCTCAGGCCTTCGATGCCGTCGCGGAGCGTGATGTACAGTCCGTTTTCGTCGATCCCGCGAATCCGTCCGATTTCGGTGCCATCCTCGGTGTAGACCGTCATCCCGAACGCGAGCCGTGACTGTTCCTCGGCCATGTGAATCACCAACGAGAAACTACGCCGCGAGCGGTGATAAACCCCAATGTGCTATATAAAATTGGGCTGACTATCGCTACGGACCGCACGCCTGGCGCCGCTCAGTCCTCGGTCCAGTACATCAGGTCCTCGCGTTCGGTGCCGCAGTTCGGACACTCGTCGGGGAGGCCGTCCTCGATGTCTCCCATCTCGCCACACTCCATGCAGCGCCACATCAGGTGGGCCTCGCCGAACTCGTGGCCCGAGCGGGCGTGCTCGACGCTCATCGCCTCGGCGCCCTCGCGGGTGGTGACGAAGAAGCCGCTCTGCTCGAAGCCACGAATCTTTCCGAGTGCGTTTCCGTCCTCGTCGTAGACCGTCTGCCCGAAGTTGAGGTCCTCGACCGCATCGACGGCCTCCTCCTCGCCTTCCCGCGCCGGTGTTTCACCAGTTTCAACCATACGCTGAGCTACACTCGCGACGGCGATAAAGACACAGCGCGCATTATTCGAGTGGCCGTTCGAGGCCCTGAGAAGGGCGTTAACGGACAGGATGGATCGGATCCAATTCGGGTTTTTCAGCGCAACGGAGCGTCGCAGCCTGGTTCGCGTGGTCGTCGCAATTGCGGCGATCCGTGCGACTTGGGTAGGCAAACTGGAAGTCGGTACTGGTCGCGAGCGAAGCCGTGGACGGAGAACGGTCCGACAATTGTTGCGAACGAAGGACTGTCCCGAGTGAGAGTTCGGAAGGAAGTACACGTCGGCGAAATTGCCGCGAGACCGGCGCGAAGCGATCGTACGTCGCCGACCCGTCCGCTACATGAAGTCCTCGATGCCCGACTGCTTGTTCTTGTCGTTCTCGAAGATACTCTCGAGCGACCGCTCGAGCACCTCTAACCGCTGTTTCGTGTATTTTCGGCAGTCGTACTCGTCGGCGACCTGGATCGCCGTCTGCATATACTTGTTGACGGAGCCTTTGTGGACGGTGAGGTTGACGCGGCCCCCGCACTCGCGGCACTCGCCGGTCAGCGGCATCCGGCGGAACTTCTCGCTGCAGTCGAGACACCGCGTCTCCTGTCGGGAGAAGGCCCGAAGGTTGCCGATCAGGTCCGGGAGGAAGTGGTACTCGATGACCCGCTCGGCGACGTCGGTCTCGTCGACGGCCTCGAGCTTGCGGGATAGCTCGAGTTGGGCGTCCATCTTCTCCATCATCGAGCCCAGCGTCTTGTACGCCGAGAGATCAGGCCCCATCGCGATGTCGGTGGTGTCGTGGGTGTGCTCGAAGCCGGTGTACTCGCCGTCGGTGCCGAGCGTGTCCTCCGCGATCTGGACGTCGACCTCGCCGGGATCGGCCTGCTCCCGCGTGGCCTCGTAGAACTCGCGGGGGTACTGCGAGACGATGTCCATGTTGTGGGCCTCGTCGTCGATCTCGGAGGGGTCGATCCGCGAGGACATGACCAGCGGGGCGTCCATCTTCCCCCCGCGCTTGTCCGGCAGGAAAGACTTACTGAAGTTGAGGAGTCCGTCGAGCAGGAGCATGACGCAGTCCTCGTCACCGTCGCAATTGCGCCGTTTCGCTGCGTGAAAGTACGGATGAGCGTATCCCACGGCCGCGCTCGTGAATCCAATCACTCTTCCGACAGTTGCCGCGCTCGTGTGCGGCGCCATCCCGAAGACGAGTTCGCCGACCAGATCGTCCCGCTCGTCGAGTTCGTAGAACGACGCGAGCCCGTAGTACTGCTCCAACAGGTCGTCGATGAAGTCGGCGGTCTGCATCATGTGCTCGGCCGCGCCGTCGGAGAGGACGATGTCCTGCACCTTGAGCTCGACCAGCTGGTCCTCGTGGGTGAGCGGTTCGCCGTGGATATCCTCCTCGTATCCCAGCGCCTGCAGTTGGCCGACGTCGACGTCGAGTTCGCTGGCCCGGACCGACGTCACGGGCAGGTCGGTCATGTCGTATCGGACGGTGCCGTCCTTGAACGCCGACACGTCGTGTTTCGCCCGCAGAACGCCCTTCTCGATAGGTTCGGGTATCTTGTTCGTCGAGGACAGCCCCTTGACGCCTTTCAGGATCTCGAAGGCGTTCTCGCGCTCGCCGACCGACTCCAGAGCGGAGCGGAACTCGTCTTTGACGTCGATCTCGCGGGTCTCGACGCAGGTCCCCTCGCGCTCGCAGCGGTCGCACTCGACGCGGCCCGCGTCGTCGGGTTCGAGCGACTGGTCGCAGTCCGGACAACGGTAGTCGGGGTCGGTCCGCTCGCCGCAGTCGGGACAGCGGTTCTTGAACGTCTCCGTCCCGCAGGCCCCACAGCGCTGGCGGCCGATCTGGAGTTCGACGACGCCAGGCGTGTCCGACATCGTCTCGGCGTGGCTGGCGGCGTCGGCGACGTTGCGCTGGGCGCCGCCGGCCTCGCCGATCGGGAAGAGGGTGTGGACCGGCGGGCTCAGGTCGCGACGCTCGGACTTCTCGGGGCGACCCATCCGGTTGCCGATCCGGGTGGGCGCGCGCTCGCGGACCTCGAAGGGGGCAACCTCGGTGACCGCCTCGATGGCGTTGTCGCCGTCCTCGTCGTGGCCCCAGTTTCGAGCGCGCTCGGAGAGACCGTCGTCGGCCCAGGTGCGCTCGAGTTCGATGGTCGGCTCCCGGCGCTGCTCGTCGGGGTCGGGATCCAACGCGGCGCCGTCGGCGACCGCCTGGCGGGGCTCGCAGCCGACGGTGCGGACGAACGGGCGCCAGGTGTCGATCTCGATTCGGTCCTCGTCCGCGCGCTGGCGGTGTTCGATGACGATCGTCTCGAGGGCGTCGGCGGTGGCGTCGTCGTAGTCGAGAACGAGCGTATCGTCGCCGTCGGAGCCCGTACCCTCGACCCGGCCGTCGGCGACTGCGGCCGCGAGGTCGCAGAAGGCGTCGACCGAGAGATCGTGCCAGAGGTAGGTATACTCGGGGTGGAGCGGTGCGTCGTGCTCCGCGGCCAACTCGAGGGCCATCTCGGGGTCGGGGAACTCGAGGTCGATCCGCGGATCGTCCTCCAGGGCCTGGACGTCAGCCCCTGCGGCTTCGAGGTCCTGGACCCACCACTCGTAGGTGTAGGAGGCGGGCGCGAGCGGGTGGTTGTTCTCGACGAACTCGCCGTAGTTGACCAGGTACTCGCCGAGGTCGAGGATCTTCTCGACGCCGTTTCTGATCTCGAGGGCGTCCTCGGGGTCGTCGATCCGGCGGACGTCGCCGTTGGCGAGTTTGATGGTCGGCCCCTCGATGGAGTCGACGGGGACGACCCCCGCCGCTTTGCCGGGGCGTTCGGTCTTGATCTGGGTACCCGTCGCGAGGAAGTCGTCGACCAGATGCATCGCGGCGGGGTGGACGCCGGCGGTCGCGAACCCGTGGTTGCGCGCGCGACCGTAGCGTAGTCTGAAACCGCCCTCGGCGCAGGGATGAGAGAAGACGGGGCGGCCGGCGATCAGGTCTCGGAGGAACTTCATCGACTCGTCGACGCGCGGGGGGCCCTGCGGTTCGTCGGGGTCGGGCGCGTCGTCCTCCCCGTCAGCGTCGGCCGCGTCCTCGTCGCCGTCGGCGGACTCGTCTCCTTCTTCGTCCGCGCTTTCTTCGTCCGTCTCGTCTTCGTCGTCGGCCGCGTCGTCGTAGTAGGTGCCGTCGATGAGGTCCTGGAGCCACGGCCAGTCGACCTCGTCCAAGTTCCGAGTGTAGCGCTGGATCTTCGGGGCCTTCAGCGCGATCCCCTCCGCGAGGACGAGACACATCCCACCGCGGGCGCTGTTGGTGTCGACCCGCTCTAAGTCGCGGAAGCCGGAGACCTCCTCGTCGCCCGTCGCTTCGCCGTCCAGCATGATCGGCATGTGCTTCGCGATGAACTTCGTCTCCTTGTCCTTCGGCGTGTACTGGAGGCCGGTCTCCTTGTCGTAGAGGGAGACCTCCTCGGCGTAGCGTTCGATTTCCTCCTCGCGGGCGTCGTACTGTTCGATGCCGACGAGCGCGCGGGTGTAGTCGGCGACGAGCACGGACAGCGCCTGGGCGGTCCCGCCCGCGGAGCGGATCGGACCGGCGTAGTAGACGTTGACGAACTCCGTCCCGTCGTCGTTCTCCAAGATCTCGACCTTGTCGATCCCCTCGATGGGCGCGGCGACGACCCCCTCGGTCAACAGGGCGACTGCGGTCCGAACCGCGCCTTCGACCTTGCCGGCTTTCGTCTCGTAATCGCCGACCCGGCCCTCCGCGAAGTCCTCCGCGAGTTCGAGCGCGGCCTCCTCGCGGGACATCTCTCCCTCGAGTTCGCGGACGCGTTCGGCGACGCCGTCGATCCCGAGGATGTTCTCGACGCGGTCGGCCATGTCCTGGGCGACCGGGATCTCGACCTCGGGCACCGGGTCCGCGCCGCGCTCTTTGGCCCGCTCGGCCACGTCGAAGGCCTCGTCGAGTTGCAATTCGAGCCGCTGGAAGTACCGTTCGTCTTCCGACCGCATCTCAGAGCCAGAGGTCCAGTTCGGTCGTCTCGTCGTACTCGCGGTCGAGGGGCTCCTCGAAGACGCGCATGTGGACCTCGCCGGCCCAGACCGTCGCCTCGTTCAGGTGGCCGGCGTACGCGGCCCCCTCGTCGTCCGAGAGGACCACGTGGGTGTGGGCGAACCGCTCGTCATCTAACCACGAGACGTTCCCGACGCAGCTGGCGACCTCGAGAGGCTCGTCGAACTCGACGGGATAGTACTCGCACTCGTCCTGGTCGTAGAACCAGAGTTCGGCGTCCTGAACCGCGCCGAGCGCGGTGAACCAGGCGGCGTCGGCCTCGACCTCGTCGGCGAGCGACTCGATTTCCGCTCGCCAGTCGGCACCGTTCTCGAGACGGGCGACGTACTCGTCCGTGGTCTCGACGGCACGATAGTTCATACGAGTGGTCTGTGTCCGGCCGGAAGAAAAATACCACGGGTCGGTTTCGAGCGTGCCGCCGTGGCGGTAGTGCACAGAACCGTCCATCGATGGACACGTGCCGACCCGGAGCGGCCGGTATTCTGCGTATTATCCGTTAGTAACTTCCGATTTGCACGCCTTACTCTGTTGATACCAAAATGGGTTCGATGATACCATCTACCAGGATGGTATCGAACCAGATTCAGTTACAGCGACGCCGGCTGCTCGCGTCGGGCGCCGCCGTCACTGCGGCGGCGATCGCAGGGTGCATCGGTGGGGGAGGATCCGGGGACGGGGAGACGTTTCACTTCACGCAGGAGCAGTCCCGCGAGGAGAACTTCGATCCCGTCATCTCGAACGACGCCTACAGTTTTCAGGTGATCAACCTGGTCTTCGACGGCCTCTACGAGTTCGACGAGGGGTTAGAACTCCAGCCGAAGATCGCGACGGGCGAGCCGACCGTCGAGCGCGACGGGACCAGGTACATCTTCGAAATCCAGGAAGGGGTGGAGTTCCACAACGGCGACGAGGTGACCGCGTCGGACGTCGCGCACTCGTTTACCGCGCCCGTCGAGGAGGAGACGGAGAACGCTCCCGAGTACGACATGATCGAGAGCACCGAGGTCGTCGACGACTACCAACTGCAGGTCGACCTCGGCGAGGACCCCTACGGGCCGTTCGAACTCCAGACGATGGCCGTGACGGTCGTCCCCGAGGCGGTGCGGACCGAGGACCGCGACGCGTTCAACACGGATCCGGTCGGCACCGGCCCATTCGAGTTCGCCGACCTCCAGGAGAACGAGTACGTCGAAATCGAGCGGTGGGACGACTACTGGGACGACCTGGAGCCGAACCTCGAGCGGGTCCGCTTCGAGGCCCACGACGACGAGGCGGGTCGTGTCTCCGACATTCGGGCCGAGAACACCGACGCCATGGCCGGGATCCCGAACGACGACTGGGACGTTCTCGAGGGGGAGGACGGGGTCAATCTCCACTCGGCCGAGAGTCCGAGCTTCATGTACATGGCGTTCAACTGCAACGAGGGGCCGACGACCAACCCGGAGGTGCGACGGGCGATCGCCCACTCGTTCTCGCTCGATGACTTCATCGAGTCCAACGCCGCGAACGTCACTTCGCCGATGTACAGCCCGATCCCGCCGGTCGTCAACGAGGTCTGGGAGTTCCCCGAGGAGGAGTACCAGGAGCTGCTGCCGGAGTACGACCCCGACGAGGCCCAGTCGCTGCTCGACGAGCACGCGCCCGACGACTTCACGCCGACGATCATCACGCCGGAGGGGATCCGTGCGCAACTCGCCGAGCGAGTCGCCACCAGGCTCGACGAGATCGGCTACGGGGCCGACGTGCAGGTGCTGGACTTCGCGACCCTGGTCGATACGTACACCACCGGAAGCGCCGACGACTACCAGATGTACCTGCTGGGCTGGACCGGCGGCCCCGACCCGGACTTCTACCTCTACTCGCTGTTCCACGAGAGCCAGGCGGAGATCAATCAGGGCCACTTCTACGAGGGCAGCGACGGGTTCCACGACGCGATCGTCGAGGGGCGCAACTCGGCCGATCAGGAGGAGCGGTACGACATCTACGAGCCTGTGATCCGGGAGATCGTCGAGCAACTGCCCGTGTTGCCCGCGTTCACGGAGGATAACACGATGGCCTCGCGCGACTACGTCGAGGACTTGCAGGCGCATCCGGAGGTCACCAACAATCCGCCGCTCATCACGGACTACACGAACGTATCGATGGAGTGAGACGGAAACGGAACCGGGAGCGGAGACACCCACCGGTTTCCGCCGTCGACGCTCGGACGACGGCGACGAGACGACCGACACCGATCGACTCGTGGACCCATGAAACTACTCAAGTACACGATATACAGGCTCCTGCAGGCGATCCCCGTCCTGATCGGGATCTCGATCATCACGTTCCTGCTCGCGAACCTGGGCCCGGGCGACCCCGTCAGCCTCATGCTCCAGGGCCAGGAGCACGACGAGGAGCTGATCAGGATGATCGAACGGCGCTACGGGCTCGACAGGCCGCTCCACGAGCGATACGTGACGTACATGACCGGCCTGTTACAGGGCGATCTCGGCCAGAGCATCCACCACCAGCGGCCGGTCGCGGCCCTGATCGTCGAGCGGCTCGGCCCGACCCTGTTGCTGGTCGTGTCGGCGTACGCGTTCGCGCTCGCGACGGCCATCCCCCTCGGGATCGTCGCCGCCAACAAGCGCAACGAACCGACCGATCACGTCTCGCGGATCGCCGCGCTCGTCGGCGTCAGCACCCCGTCGTTCTGGATCGGGATCGTCCTGATCCTGATCTTCGCGGTCAAACTCGGCTGGCTCCCCTCGAGCGGGCTCATCTACCCCTGGCGGCCGCCCGAGTCCTATCGAGGGATCGACGGGCACCTCGAACTGTACTACCAGTCGCTCAGACACCTGCTGTTGCCGATGATCGCGCTGGGAACCCTCCAGATGGCGACGATCATGCGCGTCGAGCGCACCCAGATGATCGAGTCGCTCCAGGGCGAGTACGTCAAACTGGCCCGCGCGTACGGCGTGCCCGAGCGGACGATCCTGCGAAAGCACGCCTTCCAGGTCGCACAGCTGCCGATCATCACCATCGTCGGCCTCAACCTGTCGACGGCGATCGGGGGCGCGGTGCTGGTCGAGACGGTGTTCAACATCAACGGCATGGGTCGGCTGTTCGTCAACGCGATCTCCCAGAACGACTACCAACTCGTGATGGGCGTCACGATGATGCTCGGCCTCCTGTTCGTGGTCGGGGTCATCGTCACCGACATCTCGTACGCGTACGTCGACCCGCGCGTCACCTACGGAGACCGTGACTAACCATGGCAGTCGGCGAATCACAACTCGAGAGCGGCACCGACTCGACGACCGAGGACGACGAGGTCGAAGCCCGCGTCGGCTGGCAGTACACCGTCGCGCGGATCAAACAAGACACGACGGCCCGCTGGGGGCTGTACATCGTCTCGTTCGTGCTGTTCGTCGCGATCTACGCCGTCGTCGACAGCAATCTCTCCCTGCTCACGTTCGGGCTCCTGTCGGACTTTACGTTCGCCAGGCTGCTCCCGATCTTCGACCACCCTACGCACATCCCGCCGCCTGGCGAGGGGCGACAGCACCTGCCGCCGTACTTCCCGCTGGCCGAGCAGTCGTGGAATCCGCTGCCGGCGGGCGGCACGCTCGACCATCCGCTCGGGACCGACCATACCGGACGGGACTACTTCACCAGGATCGTCTACGGCACGCAGGTGTCGGTGTTCGTCGGGATCGTCTCGACGGTCATCGGCCTGGCCGGCGGGACGATCGTCGGCGCCGTCGCGGGCTACTACGGCGGCCGGGTCGACGACGTCCTGATGCGGGTCGTCGAGACGGTCTACGCGATCCCGCCGCTGATCCTCATCATCGTCTTCACCGTCTTCGTCGGCGGTGCGAACATCTGGTACGCGGTGCTTGGCGTCGGGATCGCGTTCGTCCCCGTCTTCGCCCGGATCATCCGAAGCCGGGTCCTGAGCGTTCGCGAGATGGACTACATCGAGGCGGCCCGCGCGGCCGGCGTGCGGGACCGCGAGATCATCATGCGACACGTCGTCCCGAACAGCTTCGCGCCGGTGCTGGTGTACGCGACGCTCCAGATCGGCGTAACGATCCTCATCGTCGCCGGGCTCTCGTTCCTCGGGTACGGCGCGCAGCCGCCGACCCCCGACTGGGGCCAGATGCTCAACGTCTCCCACGGCTACATGCACTCGAACGTCTGGCTCTCGATCTGGCCCGGCCTGGCGATCATGATCACCATCATGGGCTTCAACCTGTTCGGCGACGGCCTGCAGGACGCCCTCGACCCCCGAATCGAAGACTAATCCATGAGCTCCGAACCACTCCTTCGCGTCGAGAACCTCAAAACGCAGTTCTTCACCGAGGCAGGAACAGTGCGCGCGGTCGACGGCATCTCCTTCGAAGTCCGCGAGGGCGAGATCGTCGGCCTGGTCGGCGAGAGCGGCGCGGGCAAGAGCGTCGCGTCGATGAGCCTGCTGCGGCTCGTCGAGAGCCCGGGCGAGATCGTCGCCGGCGAGATCACCTACAAGGGCGAGACCATCTTCGGCCTCGAGGAGGGTCCCGACGGCGAGTTACGGAAGCGCGACGACATGCTCTCGAACGAGGAGATCCGCACCCGGATTCGCGGCAACGAGATCGCCGTCATCTTTCAGGACCCGATGGAGTCGCTCAACCCCGTCTTCACCGTCGGCGGCCAACTGCGCGAGTTCATCGAACTCAACCGCGGGCTGCCCGAGGACGAGGCCCGCGAGGAGGCGATCGAAATGCTCCGTGAAGTGGGGATTCCGGATCCCGAGCAGCGCTACGAGGAGTATCCCCACCAGTTCTCCGGCGGGATGCGCCAGCGCGTGCTCATCGCGATGGCCTTAGCCTGCGAGCCTAGCCTCATCATCGCCGACGAGCCGACGACGGCCCTGGACGTCACCGTCGAGGGCCAGATCATCGATCTCGTGGACGAACTCCAGGAGCGGTACGGGACGAGCTTCATCTGGGTCACCCACGATCTGGGCGTCGTTGCGGAGATCTGCGACCGGGTGAACGTGATGTACCTCGGCGAGATCGTCGAGCAGGCGCCCGTCGACGACCTGTTCTACGACACCAACCATCCCTACACGAACGCCTTGCTCGACTCGATTCCACGGCCCGACCGGACCGTCGAGGACCTCGAGCCGATCGAGGGGGTGATGCCGGAGGCGATCAACCCGCCACCCGGCTGTCGGTTCCACCCGCGCTGTCCCCACGCTCGAGAGGTCTGCAAGCGGGTCCATCCCGAGTCGAAGGTCGTCGCCGACGCCGACGGCGAGCCCCACCGAGCGGCCTGCGTGAAACACGACGCCTTCGACGTCGGCTACGACGAGAGCCCGCCGCTCGAGGGGACCGAGGGGGACGACGAACCCGAGTCGGAACTCGCGGCGAACCCGGCCGCCGACGCAACCGACGGCGCCGACGGCGGAGGTGACCGGCGTGAGTAGCGGCATCCGCCTGGGCGACGACGACGGGTACGCCGGGGACGGTCCGCTGCTCGAACTCGACGGCGTGACGAAGTACTTCTCCCAGGAGTCGGGGCTATTCGCGGGCCTGCAGTACGACCCGGATCGGTTTCCGCCGTTCACCGTCGACCCGGGACTCGTGAAGGCGGTCGACGACGTCTCGCTCGAGATCCGACCAGGCGAGACGCTCGGCCTGGTCGGCGAGTCCGGCTGCGGCAAGAGCACGCTCGGGCGGACGATCCTGCGGCTGCTCGAACCGACCGAGGGGGACATCTACTTCAAGGGCGAGAATCTGGCCGACCTCGACGGGGAGGAGCTTCGGCGGACGCGTTCGGACATGCAGATGATCTTTCAGGACCCCCAGTCGTCGCTCGATCCGCGGATGAAGGTCGGCCAGATCGTCGAGGAACCGATGCGGGCCCACGGGATGCTCGACGACGAGGGGCGGGAGGCCCGCGCGAAGAACCTCCTCGAGAAGGTGGGGCTCGACCCGCGCCACTACAACCGGTACCCCCACGCCTTCTCCGGCGGCCAGCGCCAGCGGATCAACCTGGCGCGGGCGCTGTCGGTCGATCCCGACTTCGTCGTCTGCGACGAACCCGTCTCCGCGCTGGACGTCTCCATCCAGGCGCAGGTGCTGAACACGATGGAACGGCTCCAGGAGGAGTTCGGACTCACCTACCTCTTCATCGCCCACGACCTCTCGGTGATCCGCCACATCAGCGACCGCGTGGCGGTGATGTACCTCGGCCACATCGTCGAACTCGCCGACAAGGAGGAGCTGTTCGAGAACCCCCAGCACCCCTACACCCGCGCGCTGCTCGACTCGATACCGGTTCCCGATCCCCGACGGAGCGACGCCCGCGGCGTTCTGGAGGGCGAGGTGCCGAGCCCGGCCGATCCGCCCTCCGGCTGCCGGTTCCGGACGCGGTGTCCCCGCCTGATCGCCCCCGACCAGTACGAGTGGACCGACGAGGAGTGGGCCCAGACGCGAGCGTTCATGCGAGCGGTCAAACGGCGGACGTTCGAACCGATGCCGGCCGCCGAGATTCAGGCCGAGTTCTTCGACGGCGCGCTTCCGCGAGGCCAGGCGGGCTCGATCGTCGAGGAAGCGATCGAACTCGTTGCGACCGACGGCGGGGCCGGTCGCGAGGCCGACGACGAATCCGAGCGCTGGGCGGCGGCGACCGACCTCCTGCTCGAGTCCTTCGCCGAGGAGAGCGTCTGTGCGCGCGAGCGGCCGGCCTACGAACTCGAGACCGAGTACGGGGAGGGAGAGCGGACGCACTTCGCGGCGTGCCATCTTCATCGGTGACGGGAGCGGCGGAGCGGCGATTCGATAAGCGAGGGCGAAGGAGGGCGGAACCAAATCGACGGAGAGCGCCATCTTCGCCGGCCCTGACGTTTTTACATACGGACCGGTCGATGACCGACGAGAAATAATGAGATCGTGCGACTCGTTCACTAATCTTCGAACGGAGATTATCCAACACGATCGTTCATCGTAAAAATGCTTAAGGTGATGACGCCATTATTAACTCGTGTATGAGTAAGATACTCGCCATCCTCGCAGCGCACACGAAATTCGGCGCGAAGGTACAGCGAACGATCGAGCACTCGCCCTCGTTCTCGGGCGTGCAGACGAGCGAAACCGGCCGTCCCGACACGCAGGCACCGGCGGGCGGCATCCTGACTGGATAAGTCGGACGGAGCGCCACCGAGAATGCACGACGCACACCGGTTCCGCACCGCGGGAACCGAGACCACACGGCGAGTTGCGGACGACCGACGATTTCTCTCCCGGGAGCGACGATCCGTCGCTCTCGGTCACACGTCTCTTTCGACGCGATAGCGACGCCCTCAGCGGATCGTAATCGTCGTCGAGTCGCCGGGCCGAGCCCGATTCTCGCGCGTCGCGACGAACGCTCGGATCTCGTGATCGCCTGGTTCCGGAAGCACGGACTCCCGTCTGTCACCGGACCGAACGCGCTCGAAGCGCCCGTTCCACGTCACCGAGACGCGCTTTCGCTCGCCGCCGCGGAAGCCGAACGAGGCGGGCCGCTCCCGGGTGTACCGGCGCTCGTCGCTGGCTTCGAGTTCGCCGTCGACGCTCCAGCCCCACCGGCGCTGACGGGGCGTCGGGAGTTCGACCGGAACGGGGAGCCGATTCGCGAACTCGACGGTGATTTCGACCGGGTCGTCGCGCTCGTAGACGTCCCGATCGGTCGCGACGGAGACGGTGACCGCCCGGCGCGCGACCGCCGGCGGGACCAGGCCCGCGAGGAACGTGACAACGGAGCGCCGCGAGCCGTCGCCGTCGAATCCGAACGCGTCGACGTCGCTCGCGTCCCGTCGGCGTCGAGAACCGCGCATGAGCGACACGAACGGCGCGGACGCCAAAACGGTACGGGTCGGTCGCGGCACAGTACAGCGCGCGGAGTCGGGCGCGACCGTTCGCGACCGAACGGAGCGAAACCCGCGACGCCGCGCGAAAATCCGAATCCCCACCCCCAGTTATCGCCAGGCCGGCAGCGTCGGCGCGTCGTCAGCCTCCATCGACAACCAGGCGCCGTCGGCGGAGATATCTGCGATGACGTACTCGTCGCTCGCGGCCGTGGAATCGATCGAACCGACGATGGTATCGTCGGACGGCATGGCGTGGGGGTTCGTCGCCATGTATGTGACTGTCACTCAAGTGCATATAAAGTCATCGAATCGAACTGTCCGATAATGATACCGATCGGAAATCGGACGCGTACCGGCGTATGAAACACTGGGTTTATACTCATTTTCGCCGTACCGACGGGATATGAACGTGGCCGACGCGATGACGCCCCGCGAAGACGTGGTGACCGTCGAACTGCCGGGCACTCGGACCGACGTGCTCGAGTACCTGCAGGAGCGGCCGTTCTCCTCGGTCCCGGTCGTCAAGGAGATCGACGAGGGGCTCGAGTACCGCGGCCTGGTCTCGCGAGAGTCCCTGATCGAACAGCCGGACGAGGACCAACTCGTCATGCTGATGGAAGAGGAGGTCCCGACGACGACCGCCGGGACGAGCCTCGAGGACGTCGCGCGCACGATGGTCGAGGAGGGCGCGCGTCGCGTCCCCGTCGTCGACGGCGAGTTCGAGGGCATCGTCACGGTGACCGACGTGATCCACGCGATCGCGGCGGGCGATCAGGAAACCGAGGGCACCGTCGAGGGCTACGCCAGCGAGAACGTGAACACGACCTACGAGGGGACGCCCCTGACCGTCGCCGAGCGCGAACTCTCGTACGCGAACGTCCCCTACACCGTCGCGCTGGGCGACGGCGGGCGGATGAGCGGCGTCCTGACGGAGGTCGACATCATCGACGTCGCCCGGATCGTCGAGGGCGAGGAGGAGACGGGCGACAACTTCGCCGACCAGGACGACGACTGGTCCTGGGAGGGGATCAAGGCCGTCGGAAGCCGCTATCTCCCCACGCGGGACATCGAGATCCCGACGGGCCCGGTCCGGGAGTTCATGAGCGACGACATCGTCACCGCGTCGGCCGACACGTCGCTGCAGGAAGCCGCACAGCGGATGATCAACCACGACATCGAGCAGATCCCGATGGTGACGGGCGAACAGCTCGTCGGCATCATCTGTGACGTCGATCTTCTGGAGGCACTCTATGAGTGAGCAAGAACATGCGGACGCGAGCCCGGACGAATCGACGAGCGAAAAACTGACCGAACTGGCCAAGCGGCGGGGTTACTTCTTCCAGTCGAGCGGCGCCTACGGCGGCGTCGGCGGCTTCTATACCTTCGGTCCCCAGGGCGCGGCCCTGAAGGGCAACGTCGAGGACGACTGGCGCGAGCGCTTCGCCGTCGCCGAGGGCAACATGGAGATCGACGCGCCGACGATCATGCCCGAGCCTGTCTTCGAGGCGTCGGGCCACCTCGACGGCTTCGACGACATGCTCGTCGAATGTCCGGAGTGCGGCGAGAGCCACCGCGCGGACCACGTCGTCGAGGACGAGACGGAGTACGAGGACGCCGAGAGCCTCCCCATTCCGGAAGTGGAGGAGGTCATCGCCGAGTACGAACTCGTCTGTCCGAACTGCGGCGCGGGCCTGGCCGGCCAGGCCGTCGAGGCCTTTAACCTCATGTTCGCGACGAACATCGGCCCCGGCGACTCCCAGCCGGGTTACCTGCGCCCGGAGACAGCACAGGGCATCTTCGTCGAGTTCCCGCGGCTGAAGGAGTACGCGCGCAACCAGCTGCCCTTCGGCGTGACCCAGATCGGCCGCGCCTACCGCAACGAGATCAGCCCGCGGCGCTCGATCATCCGGACCCGGGAGTTCACCCAGGCCGAACTCGAGTACTTCATCGACCCCGAGGCCGACGAGCCGGACCTCTCGGGCGTCGAGGACGTCGAGGTGACCCTCTACCCGGCGAACGAGCAGCAGGCAGAGGACGGCGCGGAGATCGAGACGACGATCGGCGAGGCTGTCGACGAGGGCGTCATCACCAGTCCGTGGGTCGCGTACTTCCTCGGCGTCGCCAAGCCGTGGTACGACGCGGTCGGCGTCGACATGGACCGGTTTCGGTTCCGCCAGCACCTCTCGGGCGAGCGGGCCCACTACGCCAGCGACTGCTGGGACGCCGAAAGCGAGATCGACGGCAACTGGATCGAGATGGCCGGCTTCGCCCACCGCGGCGACTACGACCTCTCGAAGCACGGCGATCACTCCGGCGATCGGTTCACGATCTTCAAGCAGTACGACGAACCTAAGACCGTCGAGCGCGCCACGGTCGACCCCGACATGAGCTACCTCGGTCCCGAGTTCGGCGGCGACGCTCAGACCGTCGTCCAGAAGCTCGAGGACCTGGCGGCCCGCGATCGCTCGGCCTTCGACGGTGACGCCGTCGCGGTCGATCTCGAGGGCGAGACTAACGAGATCCCCGTCGAGAAGACCGGCTTCGCGGTCGAGGAACAGACTGAGGCCGGCGAGCACATTACGCCCCACGTGATCGAGCCTTCCTTCGGCGTCGACCGCCTGGTCTACACCGTCCTCCACCACGCCTACCGCGAGGACGAGGTCGACGGCGAGGAGCGGACCTACCTCGAACTCGAGCCGGAGGTCGCGCCGACCTTCGTCGGCGTCTTCCCGCTGCAAAGCGACGACGACCTCGAGACCGAAGCGCAGGAGATCGCCGCCGACCTGCGCGAGGCGGGCCTGTCGGTCACCTACGACGACTCGGGCAACATCGGCCGGCGCTACCGCCGCCAGGACGAGGTCGGCACGCCGTTCTGCGTGACCGTCGACTACGAGAGCGTAGACGATCAGGCCGTGACCGTCCGCGAGCGCGACACGACCGCCCAGAAGCGCCTGCCAATCGACGACCTCCCCGAGACGCTGTCGGCGCTGCGCGCCGGCGACATCGCGTTCGACGACCTCGAAGAGTAGGCCACGGACGGCCCCGACCCCGCGGATCTTTTATATAATATATAGCGCTCGGGAGAACTAACCGACGGACTGAAGGTCACATCCCCCGAGGCTCGACGTGATGGCCGACGAACTGAAGCGGCGACTCGTCCACGCCAGCGGCTCGGGCCTGGTCGCGCTCTATCTGCTCGCCGACGCTCTCGATCTCGGGCTGACCTGGGGCCGGTTTCGGGTCCTCATGATCGTTCTCGCAGCCGGGGCGCTCGTCCTCGAGTTCATCCGGTTGCAGATCGGCCTCGACTGGCGGCTCTACGACGTGCTCACTCGCGAGTACGAGCAGGACAACCCCGCCGCCTACGCGCTCTACCTGATCAGCATGGCCGCCGTCGTGGTCGCCTTCGAACCGGATATCGCGCTTCCCGCAATGTTGATGCTCGCGCTCGGCGACCCGATTAGCGGCACGGTCTCGGACAACACGCTCCAGCGGATCAAGTCGCCGAAAGTGCTGATCACGATGTTCCTCGTCTCGACGGTGATCGCAATCCCGTTCCTTCCGCTGGCGGCGGCGCTGGTCGCCGCCCTCGGCGCGACGATCGCCGACGGCGTCACCCTCGAGATCCGCAGCTACATCGTCGACGACAACCTGACGATCCCGATCTACGCCGCCGTCCTGGCGTACCTGGTTCTCGAGTTCGCGCCGGCGTGACCGCGTCCGGCGCCCGCCTCCGCGGTCGGGATGCGACGGAGCGGTTCTGTGCGCCGTGCTGGCCGAGCGAAGATGGCGAGCGCCCACTCAGGCGTTCAGTCGCCAGAGTTCGAAATTGAGCACCGCCGCGAAGGTGATCCACGCGAGATACGGCACGAGGAGCGCCGCGGCGCGGCGATCGACCCGACGGAAGGCGACGACAGTTGCCGCGACGAGGAGCCAGAGGACGATGACAATCCCGAGCGCGAGCAACGGCGCCTCGAGCGCGAAGAATGCCGGCGTCCAGGCGACGTTGAACAGCATCTGGACGGCGAACAGTCCCAGCGCCAGGCGGCGGCCGTCGGCGTCGCTTCGCCAGGCGAGCCACAGCGCGATCCCGAGCAGGGTAAAGAGCAGCGTCCAGACGACCGGGAACGCGAGGTCGGGCGGGTAGAACCACGGTTTCTCGAGCGCGCGGAATCACGGCGTATCGGGTGAGGCGACGGCGCTGGGCGCCGCGCCGACGAGGTTGACGAGGGCGACGAACCCGATCGCGGTGAGGATCGACCCGGCGTCCGGTCGGCGGTCGGTGAGCGTTCCGGTTTCCATACCGCCGATAGGACGCCAGCGGACTTATACCGGTGACCGCCGGGCGCGAACGAACTGCCCGGAGCCGCGCAAACGCGATCGATCGGCCGCCCGTCCGACGTTTCACTTTCACCGCGATACGCGAACCCTTATTCACAGCCGGGATGAACGCCCCGTAATGGCAGCGACGGACGAGGACGCGGAGCCGCCGTCTATCGAGCATCCGCTACTCGAACCCGACTTTCTCGAGCGACGACTCTACCAGCTGAAACTCGCGGGCACGGCCGCGAACGACCACACCCTCGTCTGTCTCCCCACCGGGCTGGGGAAGACGACGGTCAGCCTGCTGGTCACCGCACGCCGGCTCGAGGAGGCCGGCGGGAAGTCGCTGATGCTCGCCCCGACGAAGCCCCTCGTCCAGCAGCACGCGGACTTCTACCGGGAGGCACTGCAGATCCCCGACGAGGAGATCGTCGTCTTCACCGGCGACGTCAGCCCCGACGAGCGGGCCGCCCTCTGGGAGGAGTCGACCGTGGTGATGGCCACCCCGCAGGTGATCGAGAACGACCTGGTCGGGAGCCGGATCTCGCTATCCGACGTCACCCACTGCACCTTCGACGAGTGCCATCGCGCGACCGGCGACTACGCCTACAACTACATCGCCGAGCGCTACCACGAAGACGCTCGCGAGCCGCTCGTGACCGGCATGAGCGCCTCGCCCGGCGGCGACGAGGAGGCCATCCTCGAAGTCTGCGAGAACCTCGGCATTCACGAGGTCGAGGTGATGACCGAGGAGGACGCCGACGTCGACGAGTTCACCCACGACACCGAGGTCGAGTGGGAGCGCATCGACCTCCCCGAGGAAGTCCTCGAGATCCGGGACGCGTTAAACGACGTCATCAAGGAACGCCTCGAGAAGCTCAAAGAGTTGGGCGTGGCGAGTTCGACCCAACCCGACCAGTCCCAGAAGGACCTGAACCGGATGCGGGCCGAACTCCAGCAGCTGATCAACAACGACCAGTCCGAGGGGTTCGAGGGGATGTCGATCCACGCCGAGGTGATGAAGCTCCGCCAGGCCGTCACGCTCGTCGAGACCCAGAGCGTCGAAGCGGTCCGGCGATACTTCGAGCGCCAGCGCAACCAGGCGCGCTCCTCGGGCGCGTCGAAGGCGAGCCAGCGGATGGTCTCGGACCCGCGGGTCCGCGAGGCGATGCGGAAGGCCGAGAACTTCGACGAGATTCATCCCAAGTACCGCAAGACCAGGATGCTGCTCGCCGAGACGCTCGGGCTCGAGGGCGGCGAGCGCGTGATCGTCTTCACGGAGTCGCGGGACACGGCCGAGGCGCTGACGGACTTCCTCGCGGAGAGCGTCGACGCGAAGCGGTTCGTCGGTCAGGGCGACCGCGAGGGCTCCGACGGGATGACCCAGAAAGAACAGCAGGAGGTCTTAGACGAATTCCGCGCCGGGGAGTTCGAGGTGCTCGTCTCGACGTCGGTCGCCGAGGAGGGACTAGACGTACCCGAGGTCGACCTGGTGCTGTTCTACGAGCCGGTCCCGACCGCGATTCGCTCGATCCAGCGGAAGGGCCGGACGGGACGCCAGTCTGAGGGTCGAGTCGTCGTCCTCATGGCCGAGGACACCCGCGACGAGGCCTACTTCTGGATCTCCCGGCGCCGCGAGAAGGAGATGGAGTCGGAGCTACGCGACTTGAAGGGGATGGCCGACGACCTCGAGGAAGAACTGGACGACTCCCAGCAGTCGCTGGCGGACTTCGAGGGCGAGGACGCCGACGGGAAGCGCGACGTGAAAGTGAACGAGAAAGGCGCCGATTCCGGTGACGTCGGCGATTCCTCCAGTGGAAGTGAAGGGGGTTCGACACGGTCGGGACTGCGTGACTTTACCGAATCGGAGACGGACGAGGACGGGGACGGAGACGAGAACGCGCCAGGCGACGAACCGACTGCGGGCGGAGACGACGACGCGGGCACGGATGGGGACGGGAGCAGCGACACTGAGTCCGTCGAGACCCACGAACCCCACGCCGAGGGCGAGGCCGTCGAGATCGTCGCCGACCAGCGGGAGATGGACGCCAACATCGCCCGCGACCTCTCGCGGCGCGAGGAGATGGAGGTTCGCCTCGAGACGCTCGACGTCGGCGACTACATCTGCTCGGACCGCGTCGTCGTCGAGCGCAAGTCCGTCGCTGACTTCGTCGACTCCCTGGTCGGCGGCGACCGGTCGATCTTCGACCAGGTCGGTGCGATGGCCCGCCACTACTCGCGGCCGATCGTGATCGTCGAGGGAGACGGACTGTACGAACAGCGAGACATTCACCCGAACGCGGTCCGCGGGGCGCTCTCGAGCCTCGCGGTCGACTTCGGCGCGAGCGTGCTGCGGACCGAGAGCGAGGCCGACACGACCGACCTCCTGGCGGTGATCGCCGGCCGGGAACAGGACCTCTCGGACAGGGAGGTGTCGGTCCACGGCGAGAAGGGCAGCAAGACCTTGAGCGAACAGCAGGAGTACGTCGTCGCCTCGATCGCCGAAATCGGTCCCGTCACCGCGCGCTCGTTGCTCGAGGAGTTCGGGACGGTCGAAGCCGTAATGATCGCGACCGAAGACGAGTTGCAGGACGCCGACGGCGTCGGGCAGGTGACCGCCGAGCGGATCCGGGACGTCGTCGGGAGCGACTACGCTGGATAGGTCGCTCCCGGTCCCATGTCGGGAGTCGATCGTGACGGTCCCAGTTCTCAGCGAAGCGTCGACAGCGTCTCGCCAGCCTCGCGGGCCGCTTCGAGACACTCCTTCGCGTAGCGCGGATCGTCCGTCGCGGCGGCTTCTTCGGCGAACTTCTCGAGGGTCCGGACGAGCGCGTCGCGGGCGGTCTCGAGGTCGCCGTCGACCGACGGCGGACTCGACGCGGGGGCGCGACGAGCGGAACGTACGGACCCGCTGTCGGACGAGTCCGACCCGGCGGTCGGCTGTGCTGCCGTCGAGCGCGGCTGCCGATCGACGGTCGAGTCGCTCGACGCGTTCGCGTCGGCCCGCGAGGGGGTCCCTCGCTCCTCGTTTCGCTGGCCGGTCGCCGAGGTGGGATCGGTCGTCGGCTCGACGTCGATTTCGGAGCCCGCCTGGCCGGCGTCCCCCGATCCGGACCCGGACCCGGACTCGGCCTCGGTGACAGCCGTGGAGTCGGTCGGTATGTCGGGATCGGCCTGGTCGGCGGTCTCAGCGGCGGCGTCGACACCATCGTCGGCCGTCGCGCCCGCCCCCGCTTCCCCGTCCTCGGCCGGCTGGGCCTCGAGATCGGTGCCCTCGACGGCATCGGGGTTGCCGTGACAGCTGGGACAGAAGGTGGTGCCGTCCATCTGGAACAGCGGATCGCCGCAGGTGCCGCAGTGGGCGTTGGTCATCGTCGCGCCCTTGAGCAGCAGATCGCTCATCCGCTGGGTCGCCTGGCGCTCTTCCTTGTCGCGTTCGTACTTCTCGCGGAGTTTCTCGCGCTCGGCTTCCTTGTCGAAGTCGCTCATGTCCATCTAGAGGTGTCGGCCCGTCGAAAAAGCTACGACAGCGGCGGCTCGTGATGCGGGTCGGTCGCGACTACGTCTCGTCGGCCGCCTCGACCGCGTCGACGGCCGCTTCGGGCGTCTCGACGACCCGAACGCCGGGCACGTCGTGCGTGCCGAGGCCGACGACGGGTCGCTCGAAGATCTGCGCGAAGCCGATCTCCGAGAGGGTCCCCGCGCTGCCCGCTAGCGCGATCACGGCGTCACCGTTCAGCGGAACGAGGGCGTTCCTGGCGTGGCCCATCCCGGTCGCGATCGGGACGTCGACGTAGTCGTTGGCCGCCTCGCGGCGCTCGCCGGGTAGAATGCCGATCGTCGTTCCGCCCTCGGCCTTCGCGCCGCGGCAGACCGCTTCCATCGTCCCGCCGCGGCCGCCGCAGACGACCGTGTGACCGCGAGCGCCGAGTTCGCGACCGACCGCCTCGGCGCGGGCCGCCTGGTCGTCGGTGATCGTGCCGCCGCCGATGACGCTGACGCGCATATCGGAACGTCAACGGCGCCGGCTATGGGCGGTTCGATATCGGCGCGAATCGGTGGGGTCGGGTCGCGGTAGTCCGGCTCACGGTCTCACCGTTCGACGATCGTCGACACCAACATCGTCAAACCGTCTGAAGCGGGTGGTTTCGACGGATTTAACGCGGGGGCAGGTGCACATTTACGTGGTATGACGAAAGTTAGCGTGGTCGGCGCGGCCGGCACGGTCGGGGCCGCCGCAGGCTACAATATCGCGCTTCGGGACATCGCTGACGAACTCGTCTTCGTCGATATTCCGGACAAGGAAGACGACACGATCGGCCAGGCCGCCGACGCCAACCACGGCGCGGCCTACGACTCGAACACGACGATCCGGCAGGGCGGCTACGAGGACACCGCGGGCTCGGACGTCGTCGTCATCACGGCCGGCATCCCGCGCCAGCCTGGCCAGACGCGGATCGACCTGGCGGGCGACAACGCGCCCATCATGGAGGACATCGGTTCCTCGATCGCCGAGCACAACGATGACTTCATCACCGTCACGACGTCGAACCCCGTCGACCTGCTCAACCGTCACCTCTACGAGTCGGGCGACCGGGCCCGAGAGAAAGTGATCGGCTTCGGCGGCCGGCTCGACTCCGCCCGGTTCCGCTACGTCATCTCCGAGCGCTTCGACGCGCCGGTCAAGAACGTCGAGGCGACGATCCTCGGCGAGCACGGCGACGCCCAGGTTCCCGTCTTCTCGAAGGTCCGCGTCAACGGCCGAGACCTCGAGTTCGACGAGGACGAGAAGGAGGAACTGCTCGAGGAGCTCCAGACCTCGGCGATGAACGTCATCGAGAAGAAAGGCGCGACCCAGTGGGGGCCGGCGACCGGCGTCGGGCACATGGTCGAGGCCATCCTGCGCGACACGGGCGAAGTGCTGCCCGCGAGCGTCACGCTCGAGGGCGAGTACGGCCACGAGGACACCGCCTTCGGCGTTCCCGTCAAGCTCGGCGCGAACGGCGTCGAGGAGATCGTCGAGTGGGACCTGACCGAGTTCGAGCGCAACCAGCTCGGCGAGGCCGCCGAGAAGCTCTCGGACCAGTACGACGAAATCGCGTAGTCGAGTCCGTCGTTCCGGTTTTTTCGCAGTCAACAGTCCAGGGGGTCGGTTCGCACTCGCCGACGGGTCTCGATCCGGTCGCGCGTCGACCGTCCAGCGCTCGACCCCCGGAGTGCGTCGCTATCCTTCGAGCAACCGAATCAGCGGCAGTAGAACGATGTCCGTGCGGCTGAGACGCAGGGGAGAGTCCGAACAAACGAGGATCTCTCAGCAGTTCCTCACGGGATCAGCTGTTCGCCGTCGTCGTCGTAGATTTTGATCGCGTCGACAGGGCAGGTCCGGGCGGCGAACTTTGCGTCGAGTTCCGCGTCCTCGGGCACCTCACGGACGAAGATCCCGTCCTCGACCTCCTCGCTGTCCGCGAGGTCGGCCTTCCCCGTCGACTTGTTCTCCTCGAAGGCGTCCCATTCGGCGACGCACTGGAACATCCCGATACAGGTGTCCTCGTCGAATTCGACTTTCATGGGCGGGGATTAGGTCGATCTCCGTAAATCGTTAGCGGTCGTTCGATCCGTGAACCACCGGTCTCGTCTCGCGCGCCGGTGTTTCCACTTCGAATACGAGGACGCGGCCGGGACGCCGTGGACGGTGAGCACCGTCGCGCCGTCCGACGCCCGCTACAGGGCGGTCCCGACGCGGTCGGAGGGGAAACGAAGACGAAGCCGCGGTGCTGCGAGCCGGCGAGGCGGTCTAGACGTCGTGGACCGAGTGGGGCGCCTCGCGACGGCGACCGGCCCGCGTCGCCGGGGACGGAGCCTCGCCCTCGAGAACAGCGAGGACGTCCCGATAATCGACGACGCCGTTTCCGTCGACGTCGAGCGCGTCAGTCACGTCGTCGGTGACGGGACCCACGTACTCGAGGGCGAGCGCGGCGTCGCGACGGCCCTTCGGACCGTTCCTGACGATCTCGCGCTCCCAGGCGCCCCGGTCGTCCTCGGAGACGTCGGCCAGGCGGCCGAACAGCACGAGCGCGGCGACGGTTACCGAGAGGTCGGTGTGGTGGACCCAGCCGTCGAACGGCTCGACGTCGGGACCGGCGGCCATGACCGTCTGGGCCGGGCCGGTGTGGACGTCCGAGGCCCACGCGACGCCGAGGTGCTCCGAGAGGACCGCCCCTAACTCGTTCGAGAGCGCGTAGGGGTCGTCGGCACCCACGACGTCCTCGATGCGCGCGACGTCCTCGTCGGTGAGGTCGACGTCGACGCGTTCCTCGACCGCGTCGCGAACCGGGACGCCGTCCTCGATGGTCTCGGCGATGGCCGCGTTGCTCGCCCGCGCGTTCCGGATCGCCTCGACGTCGATCGGCGATCCGTAGTCGCTGCCGGTCGCCAGGCCGCCCGTCTCGTGGTCGGAGGCGACGACGACGAGCGTGTCGTCGCGGTCTTCGACGTAGTCGAGCACCCAGGAGACGACCTCGTCGAACTCCTCGGTCTCGGCGACCGTCGTCTGGACGTCGTTGCCGTGTTCGGCGTGATCGATGCGGCCACCCTCGACCATCAGGAAGAAGCCGTCGTCGTTCGCCTCCAGACGGTCGACCGCGGCGGCGGTCATCTCGGGCAGCGAGGGAATCGACTCGTCGCGGTCGAGCGTGTAGGGGACGTGGCCGTCGGCGAACAGGCCAAGCAGCCTGTCGCCGCTTGCCGACTCGAGGTCGCTCGCGTCGAACAGCATTTCGTAGCCCGCGTCCCGCATCCGGTCGAGCAGGTCGTCGTCGAACTCGCGGCGGCCGCCGCCCATGAGCACGTCGACGTCGCTCTCGGCGTACTGTTCGGCGATCGCCCCCTCCATCCCGCGGTCGGGGACGTGCGAGGCGAAGGCGGCGGGCGTGGCGTGGGTGATCCGCGTCGTCGAGACCAGGCCGGTCGCCTTGCCCCGCGCCTGCGCGAGTTCGAGCTGGGTCAGCAACGGCAGCGGATCGTCGTCGTCCGCGTCACCGCGGACCGAGAGCTGCCCGTTGTACGCCTTGTGGCCGGTCGCGAGCGCTGTTCCGGCCGCCGCGGAGTCGGTCACCTCGCCGCTGCGAGAGTTCGTCCGCGTGTAGCCGACGCCGGTCATCGACTGCAGCGACAGGTCGCCGCAGACGACCGACGTGACTTCGATCGGATCGAACCCCATCCCGTCGCCGATCAGGAAGATTACGTTCTCGACGTCGCCTCCCCGGCGACCGGCGTTCGATTGCGCGCCGGTCGCGCCGAGCAGTCCGGTCGCACCCAGAGCCGTGACGAATTGCCGTCGTCGCATAGCGCGTTCGAAGCCCCCACGAACTCGCTTATTATTTTTTATGTCGGTTGTTGATAAATCACTGAACGAATCGGGACAGGGAATACTAATCGATGGAGCCGCTGCGAACGAGACGGTACCGGGCCGGGCGATCACGGGGCGCTCGAGCGATTCGCGGGCCCGAGACGTTTTTCCAGTCGGTCGTGGAACGAGCGGGTACGAGACCGAATGGTCGCACCGTCGTCCGCGATACTCATCGGGACCGCCGTTCTCACCTGTCTGTTCATGGCGTGGGTCCTCGGCGCGAACAGCAACTCGCCGCCGTTCGCCCCCGCGATCGGTGCGAACGCGATCTCGACGATGCGGGCGGCGTTCGTCATCGGGGTGCTCGCGGCCGCGGGCGCGCTCATGCAGGGCGGGAGCATCTCCGAGACCGTCGGCGCGGCCCTCATCGACGGCGTCGCGATCACGCCGCTCGCGGCCACCGCGGGTCTGCTGACGGCGGCGACCTTCATGGCGATCGGCATCTACACGCGGTATCCGATCCCGGCCGCGTTCGCGACGACCGGCGCGATGGTCGGCGTCGGGCTCTCGCTGGGCGGCGAGCCGGCGATGGCCACCTACCGGCGACTCGCCATCTTCTGGGCACTGGTGCCGATCATGTCCGGCGGCCTGGCGTACGCGACGGCGACGATCCTGCGACGCGACGACGTCCCGGAGACGCTCGGGGTTCCGCTGTTGGCCGGCGTCGTCGGCGCGATCGTCGCCAACGTCCGGCTCGGGGTGATCCCCGATCCGACAGCCGATCAGGGGACCCTCGCGAGCTTCGTCGCCAGGCAGTTCGGCGGCGGGCCGACCGTCGCTGCCGGGGTCGATCTCGGCACCGTTCTCGTGACAATCGGTGCCGGGGCCCTCGTCTTCTCGTGGGTTCGCAAGCGCGTTCTCGTCTCCGTCGAGTCGGGGATCCGCTCGTTCCTGCTCGTGCTCGGCAGTATCGTCGCCTTCTCCTCGGGGGGCTCGCAGGTCGGGCTCGCGACCGGCCCGCTCGAGAACCTCTTTCGTACCCAGCTCGGGTTACCCGGAATCGTCCTGCTCGGGCTCGGGTCAGTCGGCATCCTCGCGGGCGCCTGGATGGGAGCGCCGCGGCTGTTGCAGGCGACCTCCCGTGAGTACGCCCAACTCGGCGTGCGGCGATCGATCGCGGCGCTGGTACCGGGCTTTATCATCGCGCAGTTGGCTATCGCACTCGGCATCCCCATCTCGCTCAACAACATCGTCCTCTCGGGAGTCATCGGCGGCGGCCTGGCCGGGGGCTCGGCCGGCGTCTCGCGGCGCAAGATCGGCGTCACGATCGCCTTCTGGCTGCTGACCCTCGGGAGTTCGGTCCTCGTCGGCTACGGACTGTACCGACTGCTCGCGACGGCGATCGGCGGCTGACCCGTGCGAGCGTCCTACTCGAGCACCGTCACCGGCCGCGTGGTGCGTTCGACCACCGTGGCCGCGATGCCGCGACCGAGAAACCGCCTGACGAATCCCGTCGACCCGGATCCGGGCCCCGATCCGGAGCCGTACATCACGACGTGGTCGAACCCCTCTTCGGACGCGTATCGTGGGACGACGTTCCCGGGCCGGCCCTCGACCGTCTCGATCCGGACGCGGTCCGCCGCCGTCGACTCAGGGACCGACTCGAGCAGTTCGGTCGCGCTGTCTCGCGCCTGATCAGTCCGGACCTCGCTTCGCTCGAGGACGCTGCCCTCGCTGAGCGGCGCGTCCAGCGGCGTCACGACGGTCAGCAGGGTGACGTCGGCGTCGGGAAACGTCTCGAGGGCGTACGCGAGGGCCTCGTCCTCGCGCGGGCGGCCGAGCGTGGGGACGAGGACGTGGTCGGGATCCGAGTCGGCCATACGCCGTCTTCGGTCGCCGGCGGCATCGGTCTACCGACGCGCACACGCCACGTCGCTCGATCGGCTCGCGACGACAGGGTATCGAGAGCGCGTGATCTCTGCGCAGCCGACGATTCGAACCGGTATATTGACAGGTCGTACCGCGCGTACACCGCCGTGTGCGCTCGTCGTGGAAGCGGTCACAGGCAGCGTTCGTCGGGGTCATCCTCGCGAATGTCGTGTTGGTGGCCGCGATCTAGTGGTACGACTGGCAGGCGCACGTCCTCCTGCTCGTCTACCGGCTAGAAACCGGCGTCGTCGTGGCGGTCTACGCGGCGAAGATCCACCGGGCGGAGGGGACCGACGATCCCGAGGGCATCCGGTCGTGGACGAAGGACGACGGCGAGCGGCCCGAATCGTACGTCGGCGAGTCGAACCGAACGGTTGCAACCGCGCTCGTCCGGAATTACGCCGGCCTATGGCTGTTCGCTGACGGGTTCATCTTCGTCGTTCCGTTCGCCGACGGGATGACGCTTAAGTCGGCGAGCCTCGACGTCGTCGCCCTCGCGGCCGTGGTCCTCGTCGGGTACCAGCTCTTCTCGTACTGTTCGCGCCCATACGATCCATGGATCTGTTTAAGTGACGATTGCAGGTGAGATAGCGGGCTGTCGACTATCTGCTGAACAGCGCCCCTTTGATCTGGGAATAGATGGATTGGCCACTCTTGGGATCGACGAGGCCACCGAGTTCTTCCTTCGAAATGGGGAGCTCGGGGGTGAATTCGTGACTGTAGCCGGGGATATCCGCGTCGTAGTTGTAGTACTTGGGGTAACAGTCGAAATGCTGGTACTTTCCGGTAAAGCGGTACTGACCGGGACCGAGTACCTTGTACTGTTGGGGTGGTTCCAGACCCATGCCGACATAGCAATCCCGAATCTGGCAGCGCAGGTTGTAGACGAGATAGTCACGGAACGGCTCCGGAGTGACCAGTGGGGCGGGAGAGACTTCGACACACGCGTCGGGATCGCGGTCGGGCGTCTCGCCGTAGCGGACCGTCGTCCGCTCCCCTTTTGCGACGTAATAGGTGATCAGCACTCCCGAGACCGCCTCGAGTCGATCGTCGTCGTCGAGGTAGATCTCCTGTTTGTACAACACCGCATCCTCCGGCCCGATCTTGTCCGCAGGCAGGTCGTGCGGTCGGGAGATACCGCCAGTGTCGACATCCGGATCATCGCGATAGTGGCTCAGACTCTGGGCCAACAGGTCGCCGAACCACTCTTTGATCTCCACACTCGAAAGGGGTGCCAACGCCTGCCGAACTGTCTCGAATCGGTCCGGGTTGAGATCCCATGGGACCGTGTTGTAGTCGGTCTCTTGGGCAACGTAGTACTTTGCATACTGACGAACTTGAGAGACAAACTCGCCCTCCTCTGTCGTACGTTCTGCTGGAGTGTCTGGGTAGCCGTCCTGCTCATGGAGGTGGACCTCCCCGCTAAAGTCCATAGCGAGTTTATGCTCGATATCATTAGTATCGAATACCTGAATTCCCATTCCATCATCATCTTCTTTCTTGATTGTTGCTTGCATACCTACCACCCAGTGAGTTTGTCTTTCCACGATTCGTCGTCTTTCGCTTCGTCCGTCTCGAACTCTTGATCGGTATTGAGATCGAGTAGGTCACGAAGGCGGTTTTGTATTTCGTCGGCGGTGGTATCGCCGAATTGCGTGGCGAAGACGTAGCCGATGGGCATTGCGGCGAGGCCAGCGCCGGCAGCGACGACCGGTCCGGCAACCGAGCCAGTCATCGATCCCACTTTCCAGTCGGTGGTCGCACCCTTGAACCCACTTCCCATCGTGTCCTGAAGTCGACTCGAGGCGTCGACATCGTTCTCGTCGATATAAGCGGGCAGTTCATCCGGCGTATCGACTTTCTCGACGAGATCCACTAACTCGTCCTGAGTCAACCGGTAGGTTTTGGTTGTCAGATCGCCGACTTTCCCTGCAACGAATCCCGGGCCCTCGCCGGTGGACAAGCATTCCACGTTCGACGGGCCTGCGTTCCAGTCCTTTCGCTGGATGTGAACATCGGTCCCCATCCTATTCACGACCAGCGGTTCCTCACCTGACATCGCCTCTTGGGCCGCTTCATCGGCCTCCCGCTCCAACTGCGGATCGGGGTCGATCTCGAGATCGGCGCCCTCTTGGGGCATCATGCTGATCGCAGTCCCAGTCTGCTGTTTGACGTGGGCCAGTTCGTGAGCAAGCAAGTGCTGCCCCTCCCGGCGATTCGGGATCATACTCGCCGTCGTTGAACACGATGTCGTTGCCGCAGGTGAACGCTTTTGCGTCGATCGCGTCGGCGGCCTCGGCGGCGTTTGCACCCGTGTGAATGCGGACGTCCGAGAAGTCGGCGTCCATCCGCTCCTCGAGGGCGCGTTGCAGGCTGAAATCCAGCGGCATGCCGCCGCTCCCGATGACCTCGAGTACCTGGTCGGTGACCTCGTCACGGGACGTATCGGTGCCCTCGATCGAGCGTTGGATGTTCCGTTCGCGTTTGCGTCGAGCGCGTTCACTTGGTGACGGCACCGCGACGCCACCGGGGACGGTCGCCGGATCCGGCGTTGCGGGCTCTGGCGTTGCGGGCTCCGGTGTCGCGGGGGCCGGGTGCGCCGAGGGCGGGTATGTCGGGGCGGGTTGCGTCACCGGCGGCTGTTCCGACGGCGTCCGTTGAATGCCGTCACGTCGCCGTGACGACTCGGTCTGCTCGGACGACTGGCTCTCGATCGTCGACTCGTCGGCGTCCGATTTCGACGACTTCCGATCGCGTCGTTTCTTCTCGCGCATCTATCCCCCCTCTCGTGTGGCGTTTCTGAGACGTCCGCGCCAGCTGCTGGTCCACCTATTCATTTTCTCCAATTTTATCTTAATATAACATAAATATTTCTCACGTTTGATCCTTGGTCGATAGTCTGCAGGTTTAATCGAAACGTACGTGCATAGTGTTCGATTCGACGACTCCTGGCCCTGATACTGGACCGTTCCCAGACGATGAGTCCCCTACGATGAGCCAGCGACGATTACGGACTCGAGTCGAGCGTTGTGCGGGGCCGTCCGAACGAGAGACGGGAAGACGAGAGACGACAGTTTAAACCGCGGGACGCGCCAAGGACGGACAATGAATATCGAGGAGCTGACGGGGCTCCCGCCCGGCGCGACCGACCACTTCCGGGAGGAGGGGATCGAGGAACTCTACCCGCCCCAGGCCGAGGCGGTCGAGGCCGGCGCGACCGACGGTGACAGCCTGGTCGCCGCCGTCCCCACCGCCAGCGGGAAAACGATGATCGCCGCGCTGTCGATGCTGTCGGCGATCGAACGCGGCGGGAAGGCGCTCTATATCGTCCCCCTGCGAGCCCTCGCCAGCGAAAAGAAGGAAGAGTTCGAAGCCTACGAGGAGTTCGGCGTCACGGCCGGCGTGACGACCGGCAACTACGAGAGCACCAGCGACTGGCTCGCGACGAAAGACATCATCGTCGCGACCAGCGAGAAGGTCGACTCGCTCGTGCGCAACGGGGCCGACTGGCTCTCGGATCTCACCTGCGTCGTCAGCGACGAGGTCCACCTCATCGACGACCGCAACCGCGGCCCAACGCTGGAGGTGACTCTCGCGAAACTTCGCAAGCTCAACCCCCAGCTACAGGTCGCCGCACTCTCCGCGACGGTCGGTAACGCCGACGAGATCGCCACCTGGCTCGACGCCGAACTGGTCGAGACCGACTGGCGGCCGATCGACCTCCAGATGGGGGTCCACTACGGCAACGCCCTGAACTTCGACGACGGCTCGACCAGGGAAGTGCCGGTCCAGGGCTCGGAAAAACAAGAGGCCGCGCTCGTCCGCGACATCCTCCAGGAGGGCGGCTCCTCGCTCGTGTTCGTCAACTCCCGGCGGAACGCCGAGGCCGCCGCCCGCAGGTTGGGCCAGGTTTCGAGCCGCGAACTGACCGCCGAGGAGCAGACCGAACTCGCGGACCTGGCCGACGAAATTCGCGAGGACAGCGACACCGAGACCAGTACGGACCTGGCGGACTGCGTCGAACGCGGCGCGGCCTTCCACCACGCCGGCCTCTCGAGCACCCAGCGGAGCCTGGTCGAGGACGCCTTCCGCGACCGCCTGTTGAAGGTGATCTCGGCGACGCCGACGCTGGCCGCCGGGGTGAACACGCCCGCTCGCCGCGTGATCGTCCGCGACTGGCGGCGGTTCGACTCCAGTGCGGGCGGAATGGCCCCCTTGGACGTGCTTGAAGTCCACCAGATGATGGGGCGGGCGGGCCGGCCGGGGCTGGACCCCTACGGCGAGGCCGTCCTGCTCGCCAAGAGCCACGACGAGAGCGAGGAGCTGTTCGACCGCTACGTCTGGGCCGATCCCGAGCCGGTTCGCTCGAAACTGGCGGCCGAGCCCGCGCTCCGGACACACGTGCTGGCGACCGTCGCCTCCGGGTTCGCCCGCACGCGAGAGGGACTGCTCGAGTTCCTCGAGGCCACCCTCTACGCGAGCCAGTCCAGCGAGCCGGGCCGGCTCGAACGGGTGACCGACGACGTACTGGACTACCTCGAGCGCAACGACTTCGTCGAGCGCTCCGGCGGTGCGAGCGACGCCGGCGGCGACGACGGCGCGTTCACCTCCGCCGCCGACCTCGCCGACCGCGAGAGCGGCGACGAGGAACTCGAGGCCACCAGCCTCGGCCACACCGTCTCGCGGCTCTATCTGGACCCGATGAGCGCCGCAGAGATCGTCCATGGACTCGAACGAGCCGACGAGCGCCCGACCGCGCTCGGGCTCTACCAGCTGGTTTCGCGGACGCCGGACATGTACGAGCTCTACCTGCGTTCGGGCGAGGACGAGCAGTTCGGCGAACTCTACTACGAGCGCGAGGCCGAACTGCTCGGCGACGCGCCCAGCGAGTTCGAGGAGGACCGCTTCGAGGACTGGCTCGCCGCGCTCAAGACCGGCAAGCTGCTCGAGGACTGGGCGGAAGAGACCGACGAGGAGCAGCTCACCGACCGGTACAAGATCGGTCCCGGCGACCTCCGCGGGAAGGTCGACACCGCCGAGTGGCTGCTCGGCGCGGCCGAGTCCCTGGCCGCGGAGATCGACAGCGAGTGGACCGTCGCGGTCCGGGAGGCCCGCGCCCGCGCCGAACACGGCGTCGGCGAGGAACTCCTGGAACTCGTCTCGGTCGGCGGCGTCGGCCGCAAGCGCGCCCGCAGCCTCTACGATCGGGGCATCGAGACGCCGGCCGACCTCCGGACCGCGGACAAGGGCGTCGTTCTCGACGCGCTCAAGGGCCAGAAGACGGCCGAGAACATCCTCGAGAACGCCGGCCGCGACGATCCGTCGATGGACGGCGTCGAGGCCGCGTCCGGAAGCGCCACGGAAGCGGAGAGCGCGACCGCGAGCACCGACGACAGCGACGAAGCGACCGACGCGACCAAGGCAGAGGCCGCCGACGCGGACGACAGCCAGTCCAGCCTGGGTGACTTCTAATGGAACTGCTCGAATGCCGCCTGGCGATCGACGATCTCGACGCGTTCGTGGCCGCCCTCGGCGAGATCGGCGACCGACACGGCGTGACGATTCAGGCCTTCGACGCCGGATACGTCGCCGACCGCCGCCACCTCGAGCGGGCCGTCGACCTGGCCGACCGGGCCATCGACCGCGGCGAGAACGTCGCCCGGGATCGGGCCGTCGAGATCCTACTGTACGCCGCCGGCCGCCGGCAGATCGACCGCGCGCTCGAGATGGGCGTCGCCGAGGGCGAGACGCGAGCGGTGATCCTCGTCGACGGGTGGCCAGGCGACGCTAGTGACGACGAGACCGCCGCTGACGGCGATGGAACCGACCGCACCACCGCGGACGAGAACGGCGCGATCGCGGCCCTCGAGACGATGGACGCGTTCGTCGACCGAACGCCGACGCTCGAGACCCGCGACGACGAGACGTTGTGCGACTTCTTCGAGATCACCGACGCCGAACGCGGGGCCACCGACGCGACGCTGTCGGCGGTAGTCCGCGAGCGGGTCGCGTTGCTCGACGTCGAGAAGTAACACCGACCCTCGATTCGACGGTCGGCGTCGTATCGGTATAAGGGAACAATCCGAAAAGCCGATAGTATATTTCGGCGCCGTCCCTGGTGGGACGTATGCGACCGACGGCTGTTCGAATCGGACTCGCGGTCATCGTCGGGATCGCGGCCGCCCTCGGCGGGCTCTTCGCCGCAGGGGTGATCGGCGTTCCCGACGCGGGACTGGAAGACAACGCCTGGGGCGAGGTCTCCGACGAGGAGATCGAGGTGCTGACGACGGTCTGGATCGACAACCCCAACCCTGGATTTTCGCTCGGCGATACGAGGATCGACTACGCGATAGCGATGAACGACGTCGACCTCGCGTCGGGCTCAGCCGACGACGTCACCGTGCCGTCGGGCAACACGACGACGGAGCTTCGGACCGATCTGCGATATCAGCGGCTTCCGGCCTGGTGGGCCTCGCACATCCGGAACGACGAGGTGAGCGAGCTCGCCGTCGAGACGACGGCCCACGTCGACGTCGGCCCGCTGTCGGGGTCGCCGTCGGGGACCTACACCGACGAGAAGGCAACCGAGTTAGAGCCGATGATCGCGGCGTCGCTCGCGGAGTTCGAGGGCGAACACACGCTGTCGCCGGTCGGGAGCGGCGCCGGTACCGGGACGGTCGAGCCGACCGTCGAGATCCGGGACACCGACGCCGAGTGGGGCGCCGTGACCGAGAACCGGACCGAACTCCACCTCACGTTCGACGTGCACAACCCGAACGCCCACCCGCTGCCGACCCCCGCGCTGACGGGCGAGATGGTGTTCAACGAGGTCACGGTCGCCCACTGGGACGCCCACGAGGTGGACGTGCGGGACGGACCCGACGACGCGACGATCCCGCCGCAGTCGAGCCGGGAGATCACCTTCGTCGCCGAGTTGGACAACGACGACGTCGCCGCCTGGTTCGCGACCCACGCCGACAACGAGGAGGTCACCGACGCCGAGATGCGCGCGCAGCTGGCGATGCAGATCAACGGCGAGACGCGGACGATTCCGGACGACGAGGACGCGATTCACTGCACGTACGAGTTGCGGACCGACATCTTCGTCGATCAAGCGGCGGGCCTGGAGCGCGAGGACTGTACGCTGGCTCCGTGGGCCGCGCCCGACGACGCGGCGTTCGAGGATCGGGATTCGACGGACGATCGGGCCGGCGCCGAGACCGAGTCCGAATCGACGGAGTCGAGCGACGGCCTGGCGACGGTCGCGTCCCGAGCGTCGTAACTCGTCCCGATCGGACGAAGAAACGAGACGGACCGCGTCCGCGGACGCGCGGTTAGTCGTCCGCGGTGCCGGGGCCCTCGAGCCGACCTTCCCTGGCCTCGCGGAGGCCGTCGCAGATACCGCCCTGGCTCGACATGTTGACCTTCGCGAGTCGGCCACGCTGGTGGACGAGTTCGAAGTCGTCGGGATCGATCGGCTCGCCCTCCGGCGTCCGGAACAGAACGTCGTCCAGTCCCGTAACGAGGTCGGTCTCGCAGGCCTTCTCGAAGTAGCGCTCGATCGGCGCCGTCGGAACGGTGACGGCGAACGAGCGATCGGCGACGTAGACGGCGAGCGTCTCGCTCCCGTCGGCCGTATCGGTTGCGTCGGTCGCGTCAGGCGCGTCGGTCGTCTCGTCGGTTCCGAGGTCGCGCAGTCGGAGCGAAACGATCGCCGCCGGATCGAGGCCGGCATCGAGGAGGGCCTCGACCGCGTCGTACTGGCGGGCGACGCGGGCCTTCTCGTCGAGTTCCGCCCGGACCGCCTCGACGTCGCCGTCGGCGTCCGGAAACGCCTCGGCAAAGGAGAGGCGCTCGTTGACGCCGCGGGTAATCTCCGCCTCGTGCATGTGCTCGTGAAGCGTGATCCGCGCCTCCTCGACCGCCGGCAGGGATTCGACCTCG
This sequence comes from Natrinema salifodinae, assembly GCF_900110455.1. Classification (NCBI taxonomy): domain Archaea; kingdom Methanobacteriati; phylum Methanobacteriota; class Halobacteria; order Halobacteriales; family Natrialbaceae; genus Natrinema; species Natrinema salifodinae. The sequence continues at coordinate 531,545 of NZ_FOIS01000004.1, forward strand.
TCGCGGGCGTCGACTGCCATCAGCCAGGCGAACGCCGGCGAGCACCAGGCGGTCGGGAGCGTGAGGTCGACGCTGACGCGTCGGCCCTCGATCTCGATCGCGTCGACGTACTCTAAGGCGACGATCGAGCGGTCGAGTTCGGGATCGGTGACGCGGTCCAATCGGTCGCGGACGGCCGCCCGCGCGGGGGGAGCGCTCGGGGCGGAGCCGTCGGAGTCGCGTGCGGTCATCAGTCGTCCGCGGGCGCGGGTTCCTCGCTCGCGTAGTGGTCCTCGAGCCCGAACTCCTGGCTGATTTCGTCGTCCTGGAACGCCTGGCGCTTCGCCTCGATGTCGATGTCGTAGAGCTCGGCGGCGTTCTCGCCCATGACCTTCTTCTTGGTTTCTACGTCCCATTCGACGCCGTACTCCATGCGGTGTTCCTGGAGGAACTCGGCCTCGATGACTTCCTCGACGAGCCAGTCGGGGTTCCACAGCGCGTAGTCCGAGCCGAACAGCACGCGGTCCTCACCGAGCCACCACAGGAGTTCGGACATGATCTCCGAGAACTTGCCCGGTCGGTTCTGGGCGAACGGCGCGGCGACGGCCAGGCCGCCGTAGACGTTGTTCTCCTGGGCGGCGATCCAGCAGAAGTCGTCGAGTCGCGGAAGGCCGACGTGTTCGACGATGAAGTTGAGTTCTGGGAACGACGAGGCGGCGTCGTCGACGTCGGCGACGTCGAAGGCGTCGCGGTTCAGCGGCCGGATCGTCGGGCCCTTGTGGGCGTGGATGTTCTCGATACCGAGGTCCGCACACTTCTGGAGGAACTCGAAGGCTGCATCGTCGTCGAGGCGCCACCCCTTCGAGTCGCCGCGCCACTCGGCGGTGTAGAGCTTCACGCCGGGAACGTCGTATTTCTCGTGGAGTTCCTCGAGGTACGCGAGGCCCTCGTCGCCGTCGCGAGGATCGAAGGTGCCGTTGAGTACGAACCGCTCGGGGTACTCAGTGGCGAGTTCGGCGTTCTGTTCGGTGGTGTTGAACCCCTCCGCGTAGAAGTCGGTGAGGTACGTCGGCTGGAAGATCGCCATGTCGGCGGCCGCGTTGGCGAACAGGTCCTCGACCATCCGATCGGCGCCGTACTTCCGGTACTCCGAGAGGCTCCACTGGCGTTCCTCGGGGGTGAACGTCGTGTGGTAGTCGTAGAAACACTGGATGAATTCCTCGCCGCCTCGGTGGTCGATGTTTTCCTCCGTAGCGTCCCACAGGTGCACGTGGCCGTCGATGACGAAGATCTCCTCTCCGTTGTGCTGGTACATCCCATCGTGGGAATCAATACCATCCCACATGATTCTTTCTTATAGATAGGTAGACTTCCACGGAGAGTTACCGTTACGGCTCAATACGGGCGGTCTCGCATCGAACGTGTCCGCGATGCGATACCCTGGGGGAACGTTATCACGTCCTACGGTGAAGTGAGGTGTGTTACCATGCAAGCAGCCAGGCTCCACGAGTACACCGAGGAGATGAGCGACGCGCTCTCGATCGACGAGGTCGACCGTCCGGATCTCGAGCGGTCCGACCAGGTGCTAGTTGAGGTCGAAGGTGCGGGGTGGTGCCAGACGGACAACCACATCATCGAGGGGATGTGGGCCGACTACGCGCCCCAGGACTTGCCGATGACGCTCGGCCACGAGAACGCGGGGATCGTCGTCGAGACCGGCGACGAGGTGACCTTAGTCGAGGAGGGCGACCCCGTCATCTGCCACCCCGTTCAGACGTGTGGCATCTGCCGGCCCTGCCGGCTCGGCGAGGACATGTACTGCGAGAACAGCGCGTTCAACGGTCTCACGACCGACGGCGGCTTCGCGGAGTTCCTCCAGACCAACGAGCGCGCGGTGATCCCGCTGCCCGACGGCGTCGACCCGACTGAGATCGCGCCCCACGCCGACGCGGGCATCACGGCCTACCACGCCGTCAAGAAGGCGGTCGACGAACTGAACCCCGGCGACACCTGCGTCGTCATCGGCGTCGGCGGCCTCGGCCACATCGGTCTCCAGTGTCTCGACGCGATGAGCGCCGCTGACATCGTCGCCGTCGACATCAAGGACGAGGCGCTCGACCTGGCCGAAGACCTGGGCGCCCGACACACCGTCAACTCCGCCGAGGAGAACCTCCCGGATATCGTCGCCGACCTGACCGACGACGAGGGCGCCCAGCAGGTCGTCGACTTCGTCGGGGGCGACGAGACGACCGGCCTGGCGCCGGAGATCGTCGCCGCCGGCGGCGACCACCACATCGTCGGTTACGGCGGGCACATCCACGAGCCGAGCCAGGCGCTGGTCGACGGCGAGTTCGCCTTCCGGGGGACCCTGGTCGGGAAGTACGCCGAACTACAGGAACTCGTCGCGCTCGTCGATCGCGGCGACGTCGAGTTGCGCACCGAGCGCCACGACTTAGACGAGATCAACACGGTCGCGGAACGACTCGAGCACAACGAGATCGAAGGCCGCGCGGTCGTCCTCCCGCCCTGACGCGACCGAACCGGAGCGGCTCGCCGGTTCGGAAAAAGACAGCGTTGTTTTCGGACGATACGTCCGCCCGACGGCGTTCGGGAGCCGACGCGTCTCGTCACCGCTCAGCCGACGGGTCGCGACCACTCGTCGTCGGGACCGCTCCGTTCGAACCGGGTCCCCTGACCGCACCGGGGACAGCTAAACTGCTGGAACTCGACCTCGTCGCCGATGACCGGGACGGTCTTCATGGTCCCCTCGGCGGCGAGTTCCATCTCGGTGCCACAGCCCGAACACGCGGGCGGATCCGTGATGGGGTCGTTTTCGGCGGACATCTCCTCAATGTTGTGTGTTACCTTCCCACTTACTTAGCCGTTCCTCCCGACCGGCGCTACGCTCTTGTGAGGGCGCGTGATACGCCCTGCATGGTCACCCTCGAGGATCCTCTCGAAATCAGCGGGATGACGGTCCCCAACCGGCTCTACCGCGCACCGCTGCTCGAGTGTGCGGGCAACGGGCCGGACGCGGTCGACACGCTGATCGACGACCTCGAACCCGCCGCGGCGTCGGGTGTCGGACTCGTCTGCCAGGGCGCGACGATCGTCCGCGGGGAGGGTGGCTGTGCCGCGCCGGGGATGACCCGCGTCCACGACCCCGAGTTCGTGGATCGGCTCTCGCGACTGACCGACCGGATCCACGACCACGGGAGCCGGATCGTCCTCCAACTCGAACACGGCGGCCTTCGGAGCATGGAGACCTGGCACGCCGAGTACCGCGCGGCCCATCCGGATCTCGAACAGCTCGCGGTGTCAGAGCCGCCGCGGCAGTTACGACTGCTCGATCGGTTAGGCTTTCTCGACTACGACCCGCACGTCCTCACCACCGCGGAGGTGTACGACCTGGCCGCGGACTTCGGTCGCGCGGCGGCGAACGCCGTCGACGCCGGCTACGACGGGATCCACCTGGCCGGCGCGAACATGGGAATCGTCCAGCAGTTCCTGTCGCCGTTCTACAACCGGCGAGGCGACGAGTTCGGCGGCTCCCCCGAGGCCCGCCTCGAGTTCCTCGCGCTGGTCCACGACGAGATCCGCGACCGCGCGGGCGACGTGCCCCTGCTGACCAAGGTGCCGGCCGAGACGCCGGCGCCGCCCTCGCCGATCGTCCGCCGGAAGCTCTCGCTCGACGACGGAGTCGAGATCGCCCGCCGGCTCGAGAGGATCGGCTACGACGCCGTCGTCCCCGTCCAGACCTCGGTCGTCTGGGACATGAGCATCGTCCGCGGCGAGCACCCCGAGCGCGCCTGGGCGAACGAGGCGCTTCGCGAGGAGTACGACGCGGCCTTCGGGGGACCGACCAGGCGACGGCTGGTCGCCCTGGCGAACCGACTCCAATCATTTCAGTACGACTTCGAGCCGGCCTGGAACGAGGACTTCTGCCGACGAGTCCGCGACCGGGTGTCGATCCCCGTCCTCGCGGAAGGCGGGATCCGGGAACGGGCGGAGATGGATCGCTTGCTCGGCGCGAGCGGCGGGGTCGAGGAAAGCGATGGGAACAAAGGAGCGGCCTGCGACATGGTCGGCCTGGCCAGGCCCTTCTACGCCGAGCCGCGCCTGGGGGCGCGACTGCTCGGAGGTGGAAACGAGACCGAACCCGGAAACGGATCGGAGTCCGAACGGAAGCGCGAGCGCGAAAGTCCGCGGGTGCTCTGCGAGAGCTGCAACAACTGTACGGTGCCGCAAGTGACGGGCGCGCCGGGAATCTGTCGCACGCCGGAGGTCCTGCGAAAGCGCGGCGAGCTCGAACGAAACGGTGCGTACGGGTCCTCCGAACGGGAGAACGCGTGAGACTTAGGCGGTGACTACGTCGCTCGTCAGTTCCTCGAGCGTTCCCTCGACCGTGTAATCGGGCGCCTCGACGCGGAACCGGGAATCGGTCGAGCCCGAGTAGTGAAGCTGGAGCGTGTACGAGCCGTCGTCGGCGATCGGGGCGGCTTCCAGACGCTCCACGTCGACTTGCTCGAGTCGGACCATCTCGCCGGCGTAATCGGGACTGGACCGGCCCTGAATCTCGTAGGTCGCCCGGTCCTCGTCGACTTCCGAGCCTTCCAGCGGGTAGCCGCGGTTGATCCACGCCTGGAATCCCTCGTCGAGCGCGTACACTTCCTCGTATCCGTCGTCGATTAACGCCGCGGCACGCAACCCGGAGAGGTGGTGTGGACAGCCGCAGTAGGTCACGATTCGATCGCTCTTGGACCAGTCGTCGATGGGATCGTCGTCGGGAGTCCGCGGCGGTGCGGTGCTCAGCGCAGCGCCGGCGATATGAGCGTTCTCGTACTGACTGGATCCGCGAGCGTCGGCCACTCGTGCTTCCTGACGCTGATACCAGTAGAAGACGTCGTCGATCGGGGCCAACGGAACGTCGACGCCGTCGAACGCCTGCGTCTCGTAGGCGCTCGTGTCGATCGAGCGTTCTTCGGGCGCCGTCTCCGGTTCCGGACCGTATCCGTCAGCGTTTCCACCAGCGTCGCCGCCAATACCGCCGAGACAGCCGGCGATGGCTCCGAAAGTCGCAGTTCCTCCGACAGCGAGGAACGTCCGTCGGTTCATATACTCCATCTAGCGACGACGGAGAGATAGTGTTTCTGGTGACGTCGCCGTTAGCCGAACCCCTTCGTTTCAACTGGAAACCGAGCGACAGCGGTCAGCCAGAACTCGAATCGAAAGAACGGGAGGAGTAGTCCCACCAGGATTCGAACCTGGGTCGAAGCCCCCAGAAGGCTTCAGGATTGGCCGCTACCCCATGGGACTGCTGCACTCGACGATAGACGGTTGCCCCTTGTAAGCGTTGCGAGTTTACCGCGGTCTGCAACGGCCCCCCACACCGCCGTGAGAGACCGACACCTACTTGCGCCGACCGGGAGCATCGTCGAGTATGTACGTCGGACGATTCGTCGTCGTCGGCCCCGAGGTCGGCGCGTACCGCGTCTCCTCACGATCGTTCCCGAACCGCGAGATCACTGCCCGAGACGAGGCGCTCACCGTCGGTCCCACCGAGGACGCCCCCGAGACCGACAACCCCTACGTCTCGTACAACTGCCTCCGGGTCGTCGACACCCCGACGGGCGAGACGGCCGCGTTCGGTAACGGCTCGCATGTCGATCCGATCGCGGAGAAGCTCGAACTCGGCTACCCCGCCCGGGACGCCCTGGCGGAGAGCCTGCTGGCGCTGGACTACGAGAAAGACGACTACGACACGCCCCGGATCGCGGCGACGATCGGGTCGGACGGCCAGGCGCTGATCGGCACGGTCCGGAAGGACGCGCTGCTCGTCGAGACCGTCGACGAGCCGACGCTGGTCGCGACCTACGAGAAGAACGCCCCCGAGCCGTTCGAACTCGATGCCGAAAGCGCGGCGGCCGCAGCGAGCAAAGTCTACGACTACGAGTTCGAACACGCGGTCTGTGCGGCCGGCATCGCCAGGACCGACGACGGGTTCGAGACGGCGATCGAGAACGGCGATTGAGACTGCGGTCGAGGTCGGAACGAGCACCGCTTTTATTCAGCTGGTTATCTATTCCTTGCGTGATGGCCGCCACGATCACCTCCGGCCGGGCAGCCGACGAGACGCCGACGCGACGTCGTGTCGCGTTCGCGGTAGCGCTCGCCGCGTGGGCAATCTGGAAGCTCGGGACCGCCGAAACGGTCGTCTGGGGAGCGGTCGCCGTCGGATTCGTCGGGTTCTCGATCGCGACGGGGCCGGCCGCCGCCACGTCGATCGGCTCGCGAATCGGGGCCTGGGTTCGCGCGATCGGAGAGACGGGGCGGGCGGCTACCATCGTCGCGTTCGTGTTTTTCGTCTCGGCCGTTCTCGTGTCCCTGCACGTGTCGACGACGACGGGGATCAGTTTCGCCTGTGGCGGCGTGCTCGGAACGATTGCAGTCGTCGCCGTCGAGACGGGCCGATCGCATTTCGTGACTGCGTCCGACTAGCGTCCGTAGACCGCCGCGGATTGCGGGTCGTACATCGCGCACTGCCGTCGTCGGCGGCCAACCTACAAACCCCTCGCGACTGTTACTCATGCGCATGAAGGTCGGACTCATCTCGGATGTCCACAGCAACCTGGTCGCCCTCGAGACCGTTCTCGAGGACATGCCGCCGGTCGACGGACTGCTGTGCGCGGGCGACGTGGTCGGCTACAACCCCTGGCCCGCGGAGTGCGTCGACGAACTGCGGGAGCGGGCGGTGCCGACGGTGATGGGCAACCACGACGCCGCAGTCGTCGAGGACACGCCGTTCCGGTTCAACGGAATGGCTCGCGCGGGCGTCGAGCACGCGAAGCGACGGCTTGGCGAGGAGCAACTGGCCTGGCTCGAGTCGCTGCCCGCCGAGCGCACCGCCTGCGACGGCCGGGTAAAACTCGTCCACGGCCATCCGGACGATCCGGATCGCTACGCGCGATACACCTATCCGTCGGAATTCTCGCCGGGACTGCTCGGCGACGAGGACGTGCTGGTGCTGGGTCACACCCACGTCCAGGGCGTCGAACGGTTCGCGGAGGGGATCGTCGTCAATCCCGGCAGTGTCGGCCAGCCCCGCGACGGGGACCCGCGAGCGGGGTACGCGGTGCTCGACCTCGACGCGCTGACCGTCGAGACCCACCGCGTCGAGTACGACGTCGAGGCGGTTCAGGACGCCGTCGACGACGCGGGACTGCCGACGCGCATCGGGACCCGCCTGGCCCGCGGGAAGTGAGCCGCGAGGTGGGCAACCAAGCGGAGAGCGGCGCCGAAAACGAATCCTTTTACACCGCACCCGCCGCTACGGTCGGATATGGTACGCACCGGTGCCACTGCGTGTACCGTCCGGAACTGTCCTCGGCACGCCGTGGGCCGGTGGTGTCGCTCGCTGGCGCGTGCGTTCCCGTCGCTGTCGAGGAGACCGCACCGGCGTCGCGTCGAGACCGCTGCCGCGAGGAGCTTCGATACAGATGTTTACACGCGTGCGTGAGGATATCCGAGCGATGTACGAGCGCGACCCCGCGGCCAAGGGGTTGCTGGAAGTCCTGTTGTGCTATCCGGGCCTGCACGCCGTCTGGGGCTACCGGCTCGCTCACCGGCTGTGGAATCGCGGCCGCGGGGGTCGCCTGGTCGCCCGCCTGATCTCGCACCTGATGCGCTGGCTGACCGGCGTGGAGATCCATCCGGGCGCGTCGCTCGGCCGACGCGTGACGATCGATCACGGGACGGGCGTCGTCATCGGCGAGACAGCCGAGATCGGCGACGACGTGCACATGTACCACGGCGTCACGCTCGGCGGGGACACCAACGAACCCGTCAAGCGGCATCCGACGGTCGAGGACGGCGCCCAGTTAGGTGCTAACGCGACGCTGTTGGGCGATATCACGATCGGCGAGGACGCGGCCGTCGGCGCCGGCTCGGTCGTCACCGGCGACGTCGAGCCGGGCGCGACCGTCATCGGCGTCCCGGCGGAGCGAGTCGACTGACGGGGACGAGGCGAAATCGGCGCTCGACCGACCCGTGCGGATCGTCCTCGTCGCCGTCGCTATTGCTGGTTTCGTACTGTTACTGTTGGTCGTCGCTCACCGTCCCGTCGGTTCCCGGCGGCTGCTCCGACGCGGGAACACCCTCCTCGGTCTCGGCCTCGCTGGCGGACTCGCCGACGGCGTCGTCGGTCATCTCCGCGTCGGGGTCCGAGACGTAGCCGAGTTCGAACCAGAGCTTCGCGGTGCAGTCCATCGCCTGTTCGTCGAGTTCGGTCTCGCCCTCCTGTTGGTCGAGGTAGCCGTTGCACCGGCCGTGTTTGACGACGTTCATCAGCGTCGCCGCGGAACCGCACTCCGGACAGTCGATGTAGTAGTTGCCCTCGTCGTCCTGGTGCCAGGCGTCGGGCGTCAGTTCGGTGTAGGCCGCGTCCTCGGATCGATCGCGTCCGCTCATGCCCGTCCCGTCGACAGCGGCCGGAATAAAGGCCGGCCCGGAAAACGCAACGTGGCGTAGGTTCCCATCGGACCTGGATAAACGCGAGGGGAACCGCCAGCGACCGCGTCGAGATTCAGACCAGCGGTTCGACCAGGTCACGGCCAGCCGCGAGGAGGTCGCCGATCCGGTCCTCGTCGGCGGCCTCGGCGTAGACCCGCAGGACGGGCTCGGTCCCGCTCGGGCGGATCAACAGCCACGAGCCGTCGGCGAGTTGGAGTTTGAAGCCGTCGGCGGTGTTGACGCCCTCGACGTCGGTCCCCGCGACGGTCTCGGGGATTTCCCCTTCCAGTTCGTCGAGGACACGCCCCTTCTCGTCGTCGGGACAGGCGACGCTGATCTTGTCCTGGACGACGGTGCCGTGCTCGTCGAGCAGCCGGTCGACCCGGTCGTCCAGCGGCTCTTCGGCGTGCATCGCGGCGGCGAGCACGGCCAGAAGGACGCCGTCCTTCTCACGGACGTGACCCCGAACGGTGAAGCCGCCGGACTCCTCGCCGCCGACCAGAGCGTCGCCGTCGGCCATCGCCTCGGCGACCCACTTGAAGCCGACGGGAACCTCGCGGACGGACTCGCCGTGGGCCTCGGCGACCCGGTCGATGAGGAACGTCGTCGAGACCGAGCGGACCGCCGCGCCGGACTCGCTCTCGAGCAGGTAGTCGTAGAGCGCGGCGAAGAAGAGGTTCTCGTCGAGATAGCCCCGTTCGGGTGTGACGACGGCGATGCGGTCGGCGTCGCCGTCGTTGGCGATCCCGAGATCGACCGCGCCGTCGTCGCCCGTGACGGCCTCGATCAGGGCCTCGAGGTTCTCGGCGGCGGGTTCGGGCGCTCCGCCGCCGAAGTCGGGATCCCGCTCGCACCGGAACCGATCGAGGTCAGCGCCCGCGCGCTCGAGCAGAGCGTCGGTCGTCCCGCGACCGCTGCCGTGCATGGCGTCGTAGGCGACGGGCAGCCCCGAGAGGTCGGTGCTGCCGGTGATCGACTCGACCAAGTCGAGGGCGGCGTCGGCGTGCGACTCGGCGAAATCGACCTCGCGAGCCGTACCGTGTTCTTCCTCGGGAAGCGATTCGGGTTCGGCCAGGCGCTCTGCGATGGCGTCGGTCACGTCCGGCAGAGCCGGCGCGCCGTCCTCGGGAATGAACTTCACGCCGTTGTACTCCGGCGGGTTGTGCGAGGCCGTGATCACCAGGCCGCCGGCGAGGTCCCGATCGACAATTGCGTGGGCGATCAGCGGCGTCGGCCGGTCCCGCTCGGAGAGCAGGACGTCGAAGCCGTTGGCACACAGCACCCGCGTCAGTTCCTCGGCGAACCCGCGAGAGGTCTCTCGAGCGTCGTACCCCACCGCGACCGGCCCCTCGAGTCCCTCGTCGGAGAGGTACGTCGCGACCGCCTGGCCCACCATTCGAACGCGGGGCGCCGTGAACTCGTCGAGCGTCGCCCGCCAGCCGTCGGTGCCGAAGCTGATCGTCTCCATGGTGCGGTGGTCGACACCCGGCGCGAAAAAAGCGACGCTGGCGGGCGGAGAAGACGGCGGGGCGGCCCGGCCCGAGGACGCTGCTGTTCGCTTCTGTTTCCAACGCTAATTTCTGTCAGCGGTGCGAGCAACGACGTTTTCCGAATCGGCTGCGTACGTCGATTATATGACACCCGCTCCCTCCGTCGTCGCCGTCAGCGGCAGCCTCCGCGAAAAGAGCTACACGCGGACGGCCCTGAAGTACGCCCTCGAAGCGGCCGACGAGGCCGGCGCCGAGACGACGCTGCTCGACCTGCGAGAGTACGATCTCCCCGTCTACGACCCCGACGTCGACGATCGAGAACAGGGCGACGCCGAGACGGCGACGCGCCTGGTTCGCGAGGGCGACGCCGTCATCCTCGGGACGCCGGTCTATCACGGCTCGTACTCGGGGGCGCTGAAGAACTTTCACGACTACTGCGGGTTCGACGAGTACGAGGACACGACCGTCGGTCTCCTCGCAACCGCCGGCGGCGGGAGCTACGGGTCGACGCTCGATCACCTGCGAATCACCGTCCGCGGCGTCCACGGCTGGGTCCTTCCCCACCAGGTCGGGCTCAGAAGCGCGTCCGAGAAGTTCGAGCGCGACCCCGACGCGATCGACGGCCGTCGGTTCCGCGATCCGGCGCTGCGCGAGCGCGTCGAGAAACTCGGTCGGATGATCGCCGAGTACGCGTTCATCGACCCCAGCGTGACCTCCTCGCGGTCCGCGGCGGCCGACGCGGACGACTGAGCGTCCGTCCGGTACTGGTCCGGTTCTAGTGCCGATGGCCGGTAGCGCCTCGGGCGGCGATCAGGCGTCGACGTCGGCCAGGCGCTGCTCGAAGAGCCGTTCGCCCGTCTCCTCGCAGGTGATAGCGACGACCTCGTGGGAGCTACAGCAGGACTCGACGACCTCCTCGCCCATCCGGACGTCGCCGCCCGACGGGCACGTCTCGAGGAACATCCGGAGCCCGTTGAGCACCTCGCCTTTCGTTTCGGGATCGGCGGCGTTCCAGTCGTCGACCCACGAGGCGAGCGCGCGGCTGGCGGCGACGTCCGCCAGCAGCGCGGCCCGCGAGGGCCACCGGCCCGCCGCCCCCGACTGGGACAGCAGGTGTCGCGCGTCGTCCCGTTCATCGAGTTCGAACTCGTCGGGGTCGGCGTCGAAGCCGAACGCGTCGACGGCCGCCGCGACATCGACGCCCGACTCGTCGAGGGGCTCGATCTCGTCGAACCAGGCGGCCTCGAAGTCGTCGGTGAGACAGAGGTCGTCCCGATCGTCGCAGGGTTCGAGGATGTCCTGCTCAAGGAAGAACGTCTCGAGGTCGAGGGCCGCTCGCTCGTCGGGCTCGGCGGTATCGACGGCGGCCTCGTCGAACGTGGCACCGTCGCCGGCTGCCACGGTCTCGTCGTCCTCGCCCGTGCCGGCCGTCCGATCGGATTCGGACCGGTCGCGGTCGGATCCGGTAGCAGCTGCCGACGCAGTATCGACGGCGCCGAGACCGCTCGCGACGTCAGGGACGGGGTCCTTGCCGAACCAGCGCAGGACTTCGGGCGGAAGGTAACGCTTGGTCAGCGTCGGCGTGCCCGGGACGAGATAGCCGCGGAGGTAGATCAGCGCGATCGAGACGCCGGCGGCGAAGAGGCCGCCGAGTCGAGACTTGCGCGCGACGGCGGAGCTGACCACTGCCGCGATGCCGAGGTTCAGGACGGTACAGGGTTCACACCGGTTCTCTCCGGTATATTCGGGGTCCTTGAGATCGTCGACGACGTCGGGTTGCATCTCGAGATTGGTATCACGTCCAACACACATCTATTTTTCGGGCATGATGGGCGAGATAATAGCGGCGGTTGGGAGCCGCGGCACTCGCACGCATCCCGTCGGTCGGTCACTCGAGGCCGACGAGTTGTTCCTTCTCGGCGCGGCTCAGTTGCTTGATCTCGTACTCACGGGACATCGCGGCCGACCGGGAGTCGTACCGCTCGTGATAGCGGAGGTCGACCGGCGTGCGCCCGCGTGTGTATTTCGCGCCTTCCCCCGCGTCGTGTTCCGCGACGCGGCGGTCGAGGTCGGTCGTGTAGCCGGTGTACAGCGAGCCGTCGGCACACTCGAGGACGTAGACGACGTGATCGGCCATCGGCCGTTGGATAACGGGGAACCGCAAAAAGCGTCACGTCCCAGTGGGCGCCCAGCGGGGCGTGTGGTCGTCAGGTACGATGCGTCAGGCACCGCGAGCGCGCTCTCTCGCGGCTTCAGCGATTCCGGCGTTCGCCGAACAGCTGACACACGCGTGAATCTCACCGCGTTCGTCGGCGAAGACGCGCGCGAACCGTTCGGAGACGTGCGCACCGCAGTGGTCACACTTGGGCATTGGTCACACCGGCCGGAGCCGGTACCTAAAGCTATTGCGCGGCAGGATAAATAACTTTCTCCACACGCTGTTTGGGTTTTTCGATTGTGAAAAGTATTTTTCTCAGAAAGAGGTCTCAGTCGCGAGCGGCGTCGATGGCACGCGCGATCAGGACCGCTTGGGCGCCCGCGACGAACCCTGCGTCGATGTTGACGACCGATAGCACGGTACAGGACTGGAGTAGTCCGGCGAGTGCCGCTTCACCGTCGCCGCCGTGGCCGTAGCCGCTCGCGACCGGCACCCCGATGACCGGCGTGTCGACCAGGCCGGCGACGACCGTCGGGAGGGCCCCCTCCCGGCCGGCGGCGACGATCACCACATCCGCCTCGCGCAGTCGAGCCGCCTGGTCGAGGGTCCGGTCGAGGGCTGCGACGCCGATGTCGTCTATCCGGTCGACGGTCGTGCCCGCGTCCACGCAGACCAGTTCCGCCTCGTCGGCGACCGGCCCGTCGACCGTGCCGCCCGTGGCGATGGCGACCGTCGCGTCGAGCGACGGGTGCTCGTAGTCGGCCGCGGTCACGCGGACTGTCGTGCTACGGCGATCGATCGCCGCGTCGGGGAACGCGTCCGCGAGGTGCGTTTCGAGCACCTCGACGTGCGACTCGGAGACGCGGGTAAGCAGCGCCCGCCCCGTCGTTTCGAGTGCAGTCTCGGCGAGGGCAGCGACCTGCGCATCGGATTTCCCTTCGGCGAAGATCGCTTCCGGAATGCCGCGGCGCTGATCGCGGGCTGCGTCGAACCGACCCGCGTCGCCGGTTACGTATCCTCTGAGTTCGGCTTCGGCCTCCGCCGGCGACAACGAGCCGTCGGCGACGGCCTTGAGGAGTTCGCGCATACCCGACCTCGGGGGGCGACGTACTCGAATCCGTCGCCCTGGCAGATCAGTTCGAGATCGAGCGGAGATCGGCGCGATGCGTCGACGGTTGGACCGTCGAACATGCGCGCGACCCGTCCAACACCGCGCGCGAGCCAAATTTCCCCTCTCGTATCGGGTGAAATCATTGCCGGCGATTCATCGGTCATATACTTTCCGGTGATTATGGCCTCCGAAACGGGCGAATCAACCCCTGCAACCCCCGTATTTCCGTCCACAACCAAAGCCCTTATATGGGGTAACGCGAAACGGGTACACCGTATGGCAGACCTTATTGTCAAAGCCGCCGTGAAGGAAGCGCTCGATGACAAAAACGTTGCCTCGGACTTCTACGACGCACTCGACGAGGAAGTTTCCGAGCTGCTCGACGATGCCGCCCGACGCGCGGAGGCCAACGACCGGAAGACGGTCCAGCCCCGCGACCTGTAAGGGACGCCACCTGAACGATTTTTTCGGCCGCTACTCGGTAGCGGCGCAGCTAGCGATCCCCGTCCGCTATCGATACCGAGATCGGTTCCGGTCGGCAACTGACCGTGTGCCGGCTCGAGTTTTTTGCCACTCGCTGTGATACGGCGGGGTATGTTGCGCAGACTCCTAATCGGCTTCGGCCTCCTCGAGATCGTGAAACCGGAGCCGGTGATCGGGATGTGCGAACGGATCGGCCTGCGAAACCCAGACGAGACCCAGCGACGACCGCTGGCGCTGACCGGCGCCCGCATCGAGGGGCTGATCTTCGTCTGGCTGCTCGTCCGCGGCCGGGAGGGGTCGACGCTCGTCAGCACGCTGCTCGGACTCGCCGGCCTGGTCCTCGTGTTGGTCCCGCGGCCGATCATCGAACTCAGCCAGCACCTGGTCTACGCGAACACGGACGATCTCGAGTTGCAGCCGTGGGTCGTGCCCGCGGCGCGGCTGCTGGGGGTGCTCTACCTGACCGTCACGCTGCTCTCGCGCTCGACGGACGACGCGTCGAAGGGTGACGACGACGCGGCCGCTGATCTGCCGTCGTAAGCACCGCTCGCGGTCGTCCGCCGGGGGCGAGACTTTTGATCGACGTGAGCGAATGGCACGTATGAACCGAGCGCTGGCGATCGGCTTCGGACTGCTGCAGCTCGTCGCACCGCGACGGATCATCGAACCCGGCGAACGCCTCGCCTTCGAGAATCCCGACGCCGGGCGACTGCGGGCCTGGACGGTTCCGATGGCCCGACTCGAAGCCCTCCTCTTCCTCTGGCTGCTCGGTCGCGACGACGAGAGCCTGGCGGAGCTTCGGGTCCCGCTGGGCGTGTTCGGCGTCGCGATGGCCCTGGCGCCCGGAGCCGCCCTCGCGTTCGGCCTCGAATCGGCCTACGAGAATCCGGACGACCTCGAGGTGAAGTCGTGGGTCGTTCCGGCGACGCGTCTCCTGGGGGCCGTGTACCTGTCCCTCGGGCTGTTCGCCGCGACCGCCGACGCGCCGACCGACGACGGTGCGAGCGGCCTCGACGCCGGTCTCGGCGCTCAGTAGGTCCGAACCTCGACCCCGTCGTCGGTTCCGACGTACGTCGCGTCCGCCAGGCCGACGAACAGCCCGTGTTCCACGACGCCCGGAATTCGCGAGAGACGCGTCGCCAGGTCGTCGGGGTCGCCGATCGGGCCGAACGCGCAGTCGAGCACCAGGTTGCCGTTGTCGGTCACGACCGGTCCGTCCTTGCGCTCGGCGTCGCGGAGCGTCGGCTCGCCGCCCAACTCCCGAACGCGGTCGGCCACGACGGTGTGTGCGTCCGGGAGCACTTCGACCGGCACGGAGCGGTCGAGTCGGTCGGTCAGCTTCGAGGGATCGGCGACGACGACGAATCGGTCGGCCGCCGCATCCACGAGTTTCTCACGCGCATGGGCCGCGCCGCCGCCCTTGATCAGCGCGCCGTCGGTCGCCGTGTCCGCGTCGTCGACCACCTGATCGGCGCCGTCGATCGCCAGGTCGACGCCGTCGACCGCATCGAGGTCGGTCAGCGGAATTCCGACCTCGAGCGCTAGCTGTCGGGACTGGAAGGATGTCGGAATCCCCCGGACGTCGAGGCCGTCGTCGACCGCCCGCCCGATCGCTTCGATCGCGTAGGCGGTCGTCGAGCCGGTACCGAGACCGACGACGAAGCCGTCTTCGACCGCTTCGGCAGCGCGTTCGCCGGCCTGTCGTTTCGCCGCGTCGGAGCCGCCCGCCGTCTTCATGCGTGTGCAAGCGAGCGGCGACGGGAAAAACGTTGTAGCTTGTCCGCGGCCGAACGGGACAGCGCCCGGACCGCCGCGGGGTGGAGAGGAGCCGTCGACCCGGTCGATTTCGTTCGGGGTGCAGACGACGGGTCGACGGCGCGCCGAACCTTTTTTGGAGCGTCCGTCGTCGAACGCGCATGGCGAGTTCGGGTACCGCCGTTTCCCTCTCGGACGTCCGCAAGACCTACCAGCTCGGCGAACCCGTTCACGCGCTCGACGGCGTCTCGCTCGAGGTCCCCCGAGGCTCGTACACCGCGATCATGGGGCCCAGCGGTTCCGGAAAGTCGACGCTGATGAACCTCGTGGGCTGTCTGGACACGGCGACCGCGGGCGACGTCGTCGTCGGCGGACGCGAGGTCGGGACGCTCGGCGACCGCGAACGGACCCGCCTTCGGGGGACCGAGGTGGGCTTCGTCTTCCAGACGTTCAACCTGATGCCGCGGCTGAACGCCCTCGAGAACGTCGCCTTACCGCAGTTGTTCCAGGGCGTCGGCCGGACGGAGCGCCGAAAGCGGGCGCGGTCCCTCCTCGAACGCGTCGGCCTGGCCGATCGGGCCGACCACCTGCCCAACGAACTGTCCGGCGGCCAGCGCCAGCGGGTGGCGCTGGCTCGGGCGCTGGTCAACGACCCCGCGATCGTGCTGGCCGACGAACCCTCCGGCAACCTCGACACCGACACCGAAGCGGACATCCTGGACCTCTTCGACGAGTTCCACAGCGCCGGGACGACGATGCTCGTCGTCACCCACGAGCGCCACGTCGCCGAGCGGGCCGACCGGATCGTCCACTTACTCGACGGGACGATCGAGCGCATTGAGACCCTCGACGGAGCCGGGACCGCGGCCGAACCCGGGACCGGCGGCTCGGGGACGCAGGCGGGACCGCCACCGGACCGGAAAACGGGACGCGGGAGCGGAGACGAAGACGGTGACGGCGGCGGAGGCGACGCCGAATGAATCTCCTCGAGAGCCTTCGACTCGCCTGGCGATCCATCCGCGGGCACAAGCTCCGGTCGGCGCTGACGACGCTGGGGATCGTGATCGGCATCGCGGCGGTGATCGCCTTCGTCACGCTGGGTGCGAGCCTGCAAGCGGGCGTCATCGGGGACATCAGCCCCGACGATCAGCGCAACGTCTACGGCTGGGCCGCCGAACCGAACGCCGAGGGCGGGCCGCTGGCGGGCGCACAGCCCGTGTTCACGAACGACGATCTCGAGGCCGTCGAGGACCTCGAAGACGTCGAGGCGGCCTACGGCTACGCGACGCTCCAGACGCAGGCGATCTCGAACGGCGAGGAGCAGGTTGCCCAAGGGAACGGGCTGGTCGCCTCGGGGCCGTCGTACATCCGCGAGGATCGCCTGGCCGAGGGCAGGCAATTCGAGCAGGGGGAACGGGAGGCGGTGCTCAACCCCGCCGCGGCGAACCAGTTCGAGGAGAACGCCACCGTCGGCGACGAGCTCACGGTGACGCTGCTCGGCGGCGAGCGCGCGACCGTCGAGGTCGTCGGCATCACCGATACCAGCGAGGGGCTGAGCCCGTTCGAGGGGTTCGAGTCCTCGCCGCGGGTCTACGTGCCGACCGATCCCTACTACACGGAGCAGGCGACGGGGCTGGGGTTCGACGGCGGTGGTGGGGGTGACGGTGGTGACGGCGGCAATGGGAGTGACGGCAGCGGTGGCGGCGACGGCACCACCGAATCCGGCGGCAACGCCGACGGCGATGGCGGCGACGGAGACGGCGCCAACGACGACGCGCGCTTCCTCGCGATCATCATCGAGGCCGAGTCGGCCGACCAGGCGGACGTCGACGCCGCCCGCGAGAGCGCGACGACCTACCTCGAGAGCGACGAATCCGATGCGAGCGACCTGATGGGCGACGACCTCGAAGTGCAGTTTCAGACGAGCACCGAACTGCTCCAGCAACTCGAGGACGTCCTGGACCTCCTACGGAACTTCATCGTCGGAATCGCGGCCATCTCCCTGCTGGTCGGCTCGATCGGCATCGCGAACATCATGCTCGTCAGCGTCACCGAGCGAACCCGCGAGATCGGCATCATGAAAGCCGTCGGCGCGCAGAACCGCGACGTGCTCGGGCTGTTTCTCACCGAGTCGGTGATCCTCGGCGTAATCGGCTCGATTCTCGGAACCGGCCTGGGACTGCTCGCCGGCTACCTCGGCGCGCAGTACGTCGACCTCCCGCTGGTCTATCCCCTCGAGTACGTCGCCCTCGCGATCGTCGTCGGGATGGTCGTCGGGATCCTCGCCGGGCTGTATCCAGCCTGGCGGGCGGCGCGGACGGATCCGATCGACGCGCTCCGGTACGAGTGACCGGCCTGGCGGTCGGACTCCGCGGCGGCGTCTCGACGCGGAGAAGATTACGTCTCGCGATCGGAACCGCGATCACGGCCCTGATTCCGATCTCGATCCCGCTCTCGCTCCCGTTCCCGATTTCGGTCCCGCCCTCCGTAGCGGTCGTCCTCGCGGTCGATCGAGTTCGTACGGTCCAGTTCCGACACGGAGTCGGACTCCCGGCCGAACTCGCGGTCCCGCGTCGGCGTCGTGTCGGTGGTTCGATCCGACTCCGCGCCGAATCCGACGGTCTCCCGGCTCCGCCGGTGGTAATCGGGGTACTCGCGCGCGAGGTACGCGCCCAGATAGCCGCCGAGCAGCGACAGGCCGACGGTATAGAGGAGGATGAAGAGTCCGGCGCCGACGATCACGAACGAGAGTACCGCGACCCCCTCGAAGGGGACGCCGCCGGCCAGGCCGAGTCCGAGGAAGCCGAGCGCGAGAAAGCCGATCCCCGCGAACGGAACGAACGTGATCGCGCCGGCCAGGGCGCCCGCGACCGCGCCGGCCCGCTCGTTCGGGCCCTCGAGGAACCCCGCGACGGCGCCGCCGAGCACGGTCGAGAACGGGATGAACGAGAGGACGACGCCGACGACGGCGCCAATCACCGCGTTGACGATGGTTCGGCCACGGACCATAGTGACCCAACGGGCGGCGGGGAGAAAAGTGTCTGTGGTCTATGGGTTCGGACCGCGGCGTCCGCGACCGATGACCTCCGAACGCACCGGTTCAGTCGGCCGCGAGCCGCGATTCGCCGCCCGGCGGTCGCGCCGACCGATCACGCCGCTTAAGACCACCCAGTGTAACCACCGTGTAATGAGACGACGAACCTTCGTCGGTGCGCTCGGCGGCACTGCACTCGCCGGAGTCGCCGGCTGTCTGACTCGGGACGGTGAACGCGGCGGTGACGAGGATACGCTCCGCGTCGCTACCTACGATTCGATGGTCGACGGGAACGATCCCGCCGGACCGTGGCTCAAGGAGGCCTTCGAGGAAGAGTACCCCGACGCCGAACTCGAGTGGCAGACGCCGGAAAACGGCACCAACCGCTTCATCCAGCGCGAGCAAAGCGGGGAAGCGCCGGACGCCGACGTCTACCTCGGCCTCAACGTCGACGAACTCGCGCGGATCGACGACGCTCTCGGCGAAGGGGGGCTCTTTCGGAAACTCGATCGCGACCGGCTCGACCGGGCCGACCGCATTCGCGACGGCCTCGACATGGGCGATCCCCACGACCGCGTCCTCGCCTACGACACGGGGTACATCAGCCTCGTCTACGACGAGAACGTCGTCGACGAACCCGAGTCGCTCGACGCCCTGACCGAGCCGGCCTACGAGGACGCGCTGCTCGCACAGAACGCCCAATCCTCGGACCCCGGCCGCGCGTTCCTACTGTGGACGATCGACGCCTACGGCGAGGACGGCTACCTCGACTACTGGCGCGATCTCGACGCCAACGGCGTCCGGATTCTCGACGACTGGGACGAGTCCTACAACAGCGCCTACATGGAGGAAGAGCGACCGATGGTCGTCTCTTACTCGACCGACCAGGTGTTCGCCAGCGCCGCGGACTACGACATGGGCCGCCACCAGATCGCGTTCCCCGACGGGCAGGGGTACGCCAATCCCGAGGGGATGGCGATCTTCGAGGACGCCGCGGCGGTCGATCGAGCCTACCAGTTCTTCGATTTCGTCCTCTCGGACGACGCTCAGGCCGAAATCGCGCAGCGGAACGTCCAGTTCCCCGCGGTCGCCGACGACCACGTCGACCTCGACGAGGAGTTCGATCGATACGCCCACGAGCCGTCGGAGGCGGTGACGGTCGGCTACGATCAGCTCCGGGGGACCGTCGATGAATGGGTCGACGAGTGGGCGCGGGAGTTCGCCGGCCAGTAGGACCGTGGCGACTTCGGATCGGTTCCGCGTCGGCGTCCCTGCGAGCGCCTGGTTCGAGCGCCACGCGCTCGCTCTGACAGCGCTGACCACCGCGACCGTCCTCGCGGTCATGCTCTACCTTCCGGTCGGCGCCGTTTTCGTCGACGCCGTCCGCGCCGAGGGAGCGGTGACGCTGACACATTTCGCCGACGTCCTCACCGACCCGTTCTACTTCGGGGTGCTCGCGGAGGTCATCGCGGAGCCGTTCGCGATCCGCAGCCACCTCGAGGCGCTCGCGGCCTGGCTCGCCGCCGTCTCGATTTCGATTTCGCTCGAGTCGCCGGTTCCCGGGCTCGACCTGCCGGTTCCGTGGGTGCACGTCGACGCGCCGCCGGTCCGCAAGGGGCTGTTCGGCTTCACGGCCTACCAGGCCGCGCTGTCGACGATCGCGAGCGTCGCGCTCGGGCTGCCGGCCGCCTCTATCCTGGCGAACTACGAGTTCCGCGGGCGGCGGATACTGCGCTCGCTGACGATCCTCCCGTTCGTGCTGCCGGGGATCATGGTTGCGGTCGGCTTCTACGCGATGTTCGGGCGCGCGGGGACGCTCAACGGGGTGCTCGGACTCGTCGGACTCGGCCCGTACCCCTTCGTCGAGTGGAATCCGCTCGCGATCGTGATCGTCGCCCACGCCTTCTACAACGCGCCGCTGGTCGCGCGTGTGACCGTCGCCGCCTGGGAGTCCGTCGACGTCCGGACCGTCGAAACCGCCCGGAGTCTGGGGGCGAGTCCCCGCCGCGCGTTCCGTGACGTGGTCGTCCCGCAGCTGCTGCCGGCCGTCTTCACGGGCGCGCTGCTGACCTTCATCTTCACGTTCATGACGTTCCCCATCGTGCTCGCGCTGGGCGGACTCCAGCTGGCGACCGTCGAGGTCTGGATCTACGACCGGGTCCGCCAGCTGGCCTACGGCGAGGCCGCGACGCTGGCCGTCCTCGAGACGCTCCTCTCGCTCGCGCTGACCTACGCCTACCTCCGCTACGAGTCCGCGCAGTCCGGCCTGGCGCGGGCGGCGTCCCCGCCGCCGCGGGACCCGCTCTTTCCCGATCTCCGGACCGCGCTGTCGCCGCGCCGGCTTGCGATCGTCGGCTACGGGCTGGTCGCCCTGGTCGTCTTTGTCGGCCCGATGGCCAGCCTGGTCGCCGGGAGTTTCACGGACGGCGGCGGGCTGACGCTGCGCCACTACGCGTTCCTGCTCGAGCGCCAGTTGGAGGGGGCGTCCTACCAGACGCTGCCGTGGGTCGCGATCCGAAACTCGCTGCTCTTCGGGGTCGCGACGCTCGCCGTCGCGGTGCCGATGGGGGTGGTCGTCTCGGTGGTGACGGCCCGCGCCGGCCGCTGGGGAGCACTCGTCGACACCGTAGCGATGCTCCCGCTGGCGGTCAGCGGCGTCGTCTTCGGGATCGGACTGCTCCGCGGCCTGGTGTTCGGGATTTCGTTGCCCGGCGGCTGGCAGTTCCAGGTGACGGGGACGGTCGCGATCGTCGCCGCCCACGCCGTCGCGGCCTACCCGTTCGTGACGCGGAACGTCTCGCCGCTGCTGTCGAGCCTCGACCCCGCGATGGTCGAATCGGCTCGCGCCTTGGGGGCCTCCCGGTACCGTGCGCTCGTCGATATTGAACTACCGCTGGTAGCGAGCGGGATCGTCGCCGGGGCCGCATTCGCGTTCGCCATCTCGATCGGCGAGTTCTCTTCGACGGTGATTTTGGCCAGCGGGAGCGACGCGTACACGATGCCCGTCGCCGTCGAGCGCTACCTGGGTCGCCGCTCCGGGCCCGCGATCGCCATGGGGACCCTCTTGCTCGTCGTCACGGCCGCGAGTTTCGTCGTCGTCGACCGCGTCGGCGGGAGGTTCGAGCGGTGACCCGACTCACCCTCGACGGCGTCTCGAAGCGATACGACGGCACCGTCGCGCTCGCGGACGTCGACCTCACCGTCCGCGACGGGGAGTTCTTCACCCTCGTCGGCCCCTCCGGGTGCGGCAAGACGACCACCCTCAGAACGATCGCCGGCTTCGAGGAGCCGACCGCGGGGGACGTGCGCTTCGACGGCCGGGAGATGGCCGGCGTGCCGCCCGAGCGGCGCGACGTCGGCGTCGTCTTCCAGAGCTACGCGCTGTTCCCACACATGAGCGTCGCCGAGAACGTCGGCTACGGCTTGCGGTTCCGGGAGCCCCCAGAGGGAACGACCGTCGACGAGCGCGTCGCCGAACTGCTCGCGTTAGTCGACCTCGAGGGGATGGGCGACCGCGATCCCGAACGGCTGTCGGGCGGCCAGCGCCAGCGGGTGGCCCTGGCCCGCGCGCTCGCGCCGGCCCCCGACCTCCTCTTGCTCGACGAGCCGATGAGCGCGCTCGACGCCAGGCTCCGGGAATCGCTGCGTCGGCAGGTCACGCGGATCCAGTCGGAACTCGGCATCACGACCATCTACGTCACGCACGACCAGGCGGAGGCCCTGGCGATCTCGGATCGGCTCGCGGTGATGGCCGACGGCCGGATCGAACAGGTCGGGAAGCCCCAGGAGATCTACCGCGAGCCCGCGACGCGGTTCGTCGCCGAGTTCGTCGGCGACAACAACGTCTTCGACGGCCGCGTGCGGGATCGAGGACGGAGTTACCACGGAACCGGCGACGGCGACGGGGGCGACAGTGACGGCGACGGTGACGGCGGCCTCGCGACCGGCGACGGCGACGGGGGCGACAGTGACGGCGACGGTGACGGCGGCCTCGCGACCGGCGACGGCGAGTACGCGCGAGTCGCCGTCGACGGCGAGCCCTTCGCGCTGCCGGCGCTGCCCGACGTCGGCGACGCCGAGCGGGTCACGTTCTGCGTGCGGCCTGGCGCGCTCTCTCCGACCGCCGACCGTAACCGGCTGACGGTGACCGTCGAGACCACCGAGTTCCTCGGCGAGACCGTTCGGGTCAACGGCCGGTGGAACGGCAGCGAGATCGCCCTCCGGCTGCCGGACGTGCCCGACGGAGACGAACTAACGGTCGGGTTCGCGCCCGAGGACGTCCACGTCGTCTCGACCCGGTAGCCCGCCGGGCGAGCTGGTTGATCCAGCAAGCCAGAATGCGCAAGTCGTTGCTTTTCGACCCGGTCGTGGTAGTTATCTGCATGCATGTAACCCGACGGCTCCGGATCGACGTCGAACGGCGAGAGGTGGCGGTCGGGGACGAAATCACCGTCCGCGTTCGGGATAACCGACGGCAGCCCGTCGAGGGGGCCATCGTCCAGACGCAGTCGAAATCGGCGCGAACGGACGAGCGGGGGCTGTGCCGATTCCGATTCAACTCGCCAGGCTTCTGGAAGCTCGTCGCGGCAAAGTCACCGACCGAGCGCGTCGCGTACAAGCCGGCGTCGACGCTCGTCCGGGTCGTCCCGAACAAGGCCGCGCTCCGTCCGTATCGCCTGGCCGGCTCGCGGTGACGGACCGATCCGACAGGCGAGTGACAGTGGCACTGACCGGGCATAGAATTATCCCGGTCGCCGTAATGTGATAGTTGATGGCACACACGAAATCCGGTCGAACGAAAAAGGCTCACGACGCCGAGCGCCGCCAGCGAGAGCGGGAACTCGCGGAGGCGCTCGAACGGCGCGACGAACCCGAGCCCGACCAGCTGCGCACCGAGGCCGTCGATGCGGACGCGGGCGACCTGGTCGACGTCGAAACGAACGGAGAACTGGAAGCGGACGCGGACGAGTAGTCTGCTCTCCCTTTTCCTGATCGGGACGGTCCTCGAAGTCCTCCAGAAGAACGCGATTCCGAGCACGGTCACGATCGACAGCAGCTGCAGCGGCGCGGCGATCCGAACGAAGCCCGCGAACGTGTCCTCCGGCCCGTAGACGAATCGGAGACACCCCGGTACTCGTTACTGCGATGAGAGCCGCGATCGGAACCGCTCGAGTCCGACGTCGAGCATGTCGGGACTGACGGCCTGGAACTCCCCGTCATCGGGCAGGTACGGACGGACGGAGTCCCAGCTCTCGCGAGCGTACCGCTCGTCGAGCAGAACCCGCACGCCGACGTCCTCGGGCGAACGGATGACGCGCCCGACCGCCTGGCGAGCCTTCCGGACCGCGGGGATGGTCAGCGCGTACGTGAAGCCGTCGCCGAACGCGTCGTCGTAGGCCCGGCGGACGGCCTCGGTGCGGGGGCTCGAGGTGTTGACGATCGGGACGCCGCAGACGACCGCGGCGGCCAGGCGGTCGCCGCTGTAGTCGACGCCCTCGGTCAGCGTGCCCCGCAGGCTGGTGACGAGCACCTTCCCGCCGCCGGCGAAGAACTCGGCTTTGAGCGACTGGGTGGTCTCGTCGTCGGTGGCGGCGTCCAACAGAACCGGCTTCTCGACGCGGTCCTCGAGCACGCCGGCGGTCCACTCGGCCTCGGCGTAACTCGGCATGCCGACGAGGACGTTACCGGGGAGGCGAGCGACCGTCGCGATCGCGTCGGCGTAGTGCGTTCTGGTCGGGTTCTCCTCGCCGGGACGGCCTCGGTTATCGTAGGTGAACTTCGGCGCGGCGACTGCGAAGCTCTCGCGATTCTCTGCGGGGAAGTGGAGCCCGTACCGGCGCTCGACGACCGGCCGGTCCTCCTCGCGGGCGAGGTACTGGAGGCCCGTGACCTCCGTGAAGGCGTCAATCGGCTCGAGCGTCGCGCTCATCAGGATGCCACCGCCGAAGGTCCCGAGGCGATCGCCGATGGCGTCGCTTGGGACGCAGTTGTGCAGCGAGAGGCGAGCGTTGTAGGCCCGTCGCCACGAGTCGGCGGGTTCGGTGTCGTCCCAGGTGCGCTCGAGTTCGATCTCCCGGAAGTAGTCGGTGTGACCGCGGCGGTACCACTCGCCGAGCACGCGGCCGACGGCGGGCGCGGCACGGGTCCGGTCCTCGTCTTCGGCCTCGTTTAACACCCGCTGGACGACCGCGCCGACGGCCTCGGCGCGGACCCAGTCGGCGTCGCCGTAGCCCGCATTTCGGGCCCACTCGGTGAGTTCGTCCTCGGCGGGTGCTTTCGGATCACGGAGAGGGAGCTCCTCGTCTTCGAGGTCGTTCAGATTCGACTGCCACCCCCTGTAGTTCCGGTCGAGGTGGGCGGTGACTCGTCGGTCGAGTTCCGCTCGGAGATCCCGGACGAACTCGAGCGTTCGGTTGAGTTCTTCGTAAGAAACGTCGCTGTCGTTCAATTCTCCGCGGACCAGGTCGGCGTCGGCGGTCTTCGACCCGCCCTCCACCTGCCGGCCCTCGCGCTCGTCCTTGATCGGCTGGATGACCCGCGAGAGTTCGGTCTCGGCGTCCCGGAGCGTCGTGTCGGCGACCCCCTCGCTGACCAGATCGCGGACGCGCGGTTCCAGCATGTGGGCCTCGTCGCAGACGACGAACGTGGAGTCGTCGAGCAGCGCCCCGGTGAACGAGCCCACGGTCCGCGGATCGAACGCATGGTAATAGTTCCCGATGACGACCTCAACGTGGCCCAGCGCCGCACCCATCACAGAGTGTGGACAGGTGCCGTGTTTCACCGAGCGGGCGACCAGCTCTTCCGGCGTGACCATGCCGGCGTCGGTGAAGTCGTACGGGACCGCTTCCACCGCGTCTCCCTCCTCGTCGTCCGGCAGGTCTTCGAGGTACTGCGCGTAGAACGGACAGTACTCGGTCTCGGCGCCGACGGGCCCGCCCTCGCCGTACTCGGGCAAGTCGGGCGGGTAGGGCGTCGGTTCGCCCGCGGTCTCGAGGAAGGTGCTTCGGGACCGGTCGCCGCTGTCGGCCAGGCCGATCTGTTGACTGCGGGCGCGGGCAGCCAGATTCTGTGCGGTCGTGTCGCCGCCCTCGCCGGTGAGGTCGCGGGTGCGGTCCCGCAGGGTCTCGCAGCGGTCGTAGACGTTGCCGTCGTCGATTCCGGCCGCGCCCTCGCGGTTGTACGGACAGACGTCGGCCTTCCCGACGAGGGTCAATCCCGAGACCGGGTCCCAGTCGGCGGGCAGGTTCTCGTTGATCGTCTCGAGGTCGGCCTCGAACTGGTGCAGTTGCTGTTTGACGCTCGTCAGCACCAGCACGCGCTCGTAGTCGGTGTCCGGATCGCGTACGAGGTCGATCCCCGCGGTCAGCGCGATCATCGTTTTCCCGGTGCCACAGGCCCCCTCGATGACGGTGTAGCCGCCGTCCCGTGCAGTATCGATAGCGGTCTCGATGCCGTCGACCTGCGGGTCGTACGGGTGCTCGTGGCCGAACACCGTCCGCCAGTTCGTCATTCCTGCCGTACTCATCGTCGGTCGTCCATAGCGTTGACGGACTGGAGTGGCCGCGTCCCGGTACAAAAACGTGCGGCCGTTATCGGACGGCGGCGCGGTCGCTCGCTCGAACTGATTGCCCTCGTAATACGGGTACACAGCGGTTGTGAGCTGGAATACCGGCGGGCTCCCGACGGCGGGGACCGGTCGGCCGTTGCCAGCGTGTGCCTTTACTTGATCGGGCACCTATCGACGGTATGAAGGTCCCCACCTCTCTCGAAAACGCTGATCGAGACGATCTGGTCGTCCGCACGTTCGAATACGACGACGGCAGCGTCATCGCGGTCGATTTCGGCAACGCGGCCGCGGACATCGAGGTCGACGTCCTCGGCTCGACCGCGATCATCGTCGCGGGCGGCGAGCAGTTCGAGTTCGAACTCCCGCCCGAAGCGAGCAACGTCGTCGCGCGCAACGGCGTGCTCACGATCGAAGAGTAGCGGTCACCGCCGGTCGAGCGGAGCGGCCGCACCGCTTCGCAGGCGCGCACGGTCTCCGGTCGGTTCGCCCGCCGTTTCACCTGCAACGGTCGTATCGGTCGTCCCTGCCGATTGGCGGTCTATTCCCGGCGGATACGACATCCTCGACGACCGACCGGAAGCACAACGCCTTCCACGGTCCGCTGACTAACACGGATATGAGCGATACCGACTCCATCGACGTCGATAGCTGGCGCGCGGAACTCGAGTCGAAACGCGCCGAGAAAGACGAGTTCTTCGCCGATCACCCGCAGTCGCCGATCCCGCCGGAGGACCGCGACGACTTCGACGGCCTCGAGTACTTCGACCCCGATTCGGACTACCGAGTAACCGCGACCGCGACGGTCCACGACGACCCCGAAGTCGTGCTGGTAGACACCACCGCGGGCCGGGAGATGCGCTACCTCCGAACTGCGACCCTCGAATTCGAACTCGACCGCGACGACGAGGACCTGGCGGACGGCACGTTCGAACTGGCGGCCTACCAGCAGGAGAGCCCGAACGAGCAGCCGCTGTTCGTCCCCTTCCGGGACAAGACGACCGGCCAGCAGACCTACGATGGCGGTCGGTACATGGAACTCGCACCGGAGGACGAACTCGCGGACGGCGACGAAATCGTCGTCGACTTCAACCTGGCGTACACCCCCTTCTGCGCCTACAGCGAAACCTTCGACTGTCCGCTCCCGCCGGAAGAGAACTGGCTCGAAGTCGCGATTCCGGCCGGCGAACGGCACGAGTGATTTCGGCTTCCGACCGCCTGGTTTCGTGATCGATAGCGGTCATTTCACCTGAACGTGAGACCGTGGCTCACGGCGTATCGCCGCGGCCGCTACCTCCTTCAGGTATCGACACACCGATCCGAGTAAATTTCAGGAATCGAAAAGGTGCGTTTCGAGTCGAGTCAATCGGCTCGCGAGGGGCTGTCCGGCCGGAACAGCGGGCTCGAGTAGAAATGAGGGGGTTGGGACGGCGCGGAGCGCGGAGAAACGGGAAAGCGGAAGAGGCGGAAGCCGATTACGGCGCTACGCCGACGGTCACCAGCGTACCGAACTCGCGGTAGCGTTCGACCATCTCCTCGCGGGTGTCCCAGTCCTCCGTCGGGAACTCGGCCTCGCTCGGAATCGTGATCTCGCGGTCCGGGATATTGTCCTGCTCGGCGACGTGCAGTCCCGCGTCGCGGAACGCCTGGCGATACTGCTCGCGGTCCCAGCGGGTCATCTCGACGGAGATGAACTCCTGCCACTCGTGGGAGTGGACGTTTTCCTCGTAGTAGTTGACGGCGCAGTAGAAGGTACCGCCTGGCCGGAGCACGCGGGCGACCTCCGCGAGCGTGCGGTGGGGATCGGCGGCGTAATAGAAGGCTTCCATCGACCAGATGTGGTCGATCGAATCGTCGGCGAAGGGGAGGTCGTCGAAGTCGCCGACGACGTAGCCGACGTCGCCGTCGTCCGTGTAGTCCGCCGCGTTGCGGGCCATCTCGGGCGAGCCGTCGAGGCCGTACACCCGGCCTGCTCCCTTGGTATCGCAGAGCGCGCGGCCAGCGTAGCCGCTCCCGCAGCCCAGATCGAGGACGACGTCGCCGGGTTCGACGGGCATCCGCGCGAGCGCGTGTTTGGCGGTGTGCCAGTGGCGCTCTTCCATTCCCTTGTCGCGGCCGCTCGTTGCCCAGTCGTCGAACTCCTCTCGGACGCTCATGTCCGAGCGATGCGGGCCGCAAGACTAAACGCGTTCGCATGTTTCCGTCCGGGTCCGCTCTCGGCTCCCGTCCCTCGGCTCCCGTCCGCTTGGCTTCCGCCCCTCTGGCTTGCGTTCGCCCGATCATTCTCACTGGGGCAGGAACCACCGACAGATACTTTAGGCTGGCCTAAATTATACGAAGTGAAGGGTCGTCGTGGACCGAACTCCGTGGGCATCCGGATGCAGGTCCCCGCTCGGTGAGTCGTACTGTCCCACCTCTTACCAGTTTTCAGACCCTTCTTCCACGGTTCGATGACCGTTCCGACCGAGAGAGACATCCGCACGCTTAAGGGAGTGCCGAAAGTTGTTCTCGCCAGTATGGACTACAGGCTCGAAATCGACGGGACCCCGGAGACGGTACCCGGCGGGACCGGCGTTCTCCTCCTCCATCCGAGCACCGGTGAGACGGACCGCATCGACACCGATTTCCTCAAAGCCGACACCGACAACTTCCTCGTCGTCTCCACGCGAACCACCGCCCGCGAAGTCAGACAAAAACTCGAGCACTACGACGTCGATGAGGACCGCGCGGAAATTCTCGACACGCTGAGCATCGAACGGGGCTACTCCCGGCGCTCCTCCGACACCGTCCACTACGTCGCCGCTCCCGACGACGTCGACGGGATCGTCAACCACATCGATGGCTTCCTCGACGACCACGACGGCAAACTCCGCATCAGTTTCGACTCCGTAACCGAACTCGCCTACTACGCCGGCGACGACCAGGCGCTCGAAACGGTCGAGCGCATTCTCGAACTGCTCGAGGAGTACGACGCAGTCGGCCTCTTCCACCTCTCGGAGGAACCCCACGACGCGGCCACCGTCGACGAATTCCGCGCGCTGTTCGACGGCATCATCGACCTCGACGAGGACGGCAGCGTCGACGCCGAGTTCTGAAAACGAATCGGCCGCCATCGACCGGCGGAAACGGGAGTTCGTGGACCGGACGGGCCGAGTTCCGAGACGAGAACTGCAGTCGAACCGAGGGAATCGAACGCGACGGAGCGGAAAAAGAGCCTTACTCTTCGATCGATTCGAACGTCTTCTCAGCCCAGCGGATCGCATACTCGGGCCCGTGGTCGCGGTAGGCCTCCGTATCGAGTGCAGCGAAGGGAGCCGGGAGCTCGATCGCGTGTTTGATCGCGGCACAGGCCAATTCCGTCGCGTCCGCGAAGTCGGTGTCTCCGCGGGCGACCGCCCGCGGCAAGCCGGCGACGCGGTCTTCGAGCTGCGTCCCCGCGTCCTGCCAGGCGTCGGCGAGTTCGGGGTGGTCATCGTCCCAGTCGGCGAAGAGTTCGCGGGTCTGGAGTCCGACCCAACCGTCGTACAGCGCCGCCGCGACCTGATAGGTGGCGTTGGGATCGAGCGGGACCGCGTCGTCGAGATCGCGATAGGTCTCCTCGAAGAAGCCGATGAAGTGTTCCGGGACGTCGAGTCCGAGCTGGACGACCGCCTCGGCGAGCAGGAAGTCGACGAACGACTCCGGGGAGCCCTGCACCCGCGGCTTCACCAGGACGACCGGCGGCTCGGTCTGGCGGGTCCAGACGACGCTCCCGTCGCCAGGCATCCCGATCGTGAGGTCCGAACTCGCGTAGTGAGCGAGCAGTTGGGGGGCGTCTTCGGGGAGCCAGGTCGCGGGATAGCTCGCGGGCTCGAGCGCGTCGACGACCAGGCCGAGGTCCTCGGCCTGTGCCGGCGGGAGCGTCTCGAAGTCGCGATCGCAGTCGAAGACCTGCGCGTCGGGCGCGTGGGTCTCGCGGACGGCCTCGACCTGGTCCGAGAGCGCACGGGCCTCGAACATCAGGCGAGTGCGGTCTGGAAGACGAGCAGGATCGACAGCAGCGCCGATGCGGCGACCGTGGCAAGAACGACCTTGGTTGCGGTGCTCATGTGCGTGAGGTCGTATCCGCGTCGCTTAAATCCATCTGTCTCCGCCTCGGCGCTCGATTTTCGGGTCCTGGTTCTCGATGCCAGTTCTCCGCACCTCCTTCTCGGAGCTGTCGCTCCGAACCGATCGGACCGATCGGTCCGAACTCGGAGACGTTCGTCGACGCGACCGGAGCGGGACGATATGTCAGCCCACTATTTCGAGTGGAGAGAAAGGTCTAGAACTGATGGGTAAGACAGGAGATCGGAAGTGATCTGCAGTCGAAACGAACCGGTACAGAGTCGGCGAACAGAACGCGCACTCGGCAGCGTCGGGCGTCGATATCTCCCACTTTCGCAGTTCGAATACGGGTGCGCCCGTCGCGAACGGTACCGCCTTCGTCTTCGTCTCACCGCGCAACCGTCTCGTCACACGGCAGTCGCTCCCGAACGGCGTTACTCGTCGTCGCCGTCGCGCCAGGAATCCGGAACGTCGATGACGTACCGGCCGTCCTCCTGCAGCGAGACGATGTACTCCTCGCGGTTGTAGAGTTCCATCAAGTTGAGTTCGTACTGCCCGGGCTGGACGATCCTGATGCTCTCGAACT
This sequence comes from Natrinema salifodinae, assembly GCF_900110455.1. Classification (NCBI taxonomy): domain Archaea; kingdom Methanobacteriati; phylum Methanobacteriota; class Halobacteria; order Halobacteriales; family Natrialbaceae; genus Natrinema; species Natrinema salifodinae. Next base: position 562,299 of record NZ_FOIS01000004.1, read on the forward strand.
GTTCGTTGAGTTCCTCCCGGAGCTCTTCGATCGACGGCTGCTCGCCGCTGGGTTCGCTGACGACGCGGCCCTCCCCCGGTGGCTGCGCGTCGCCAGGCGGGCCGTCGCCATCGGGATCGGCGGCGGGCGGGAGGTCGTCCCTGGTGACGACTTCGGTCCGCGCATCGGCCTGGGCCGCGTTCTCGTCGTCCGCGAGCGTCGCCCGAGTCTGTGACTGGTCGCGGTCGGCCGCCGGGCTGGCCGTCCGGTCCGGCGCGTCGTCGTTGTCCGGCTCGACGGGCGGCTCGCTCGTTACAGTCGCATCAGTCGCATCGGACCGCTCTTCGGGCCGGCGCGCTGTCTCGGGCCACTCGGCGAACTCGCCGTCCGACTCCTCGTCGGACGCGGGGTCGGGACTGGGGCTGGCGGTCGCGGGCCAGGCCGTGGTCGACTGCGCGTTCGCGTTCGACTGCGTAGCTGTCGCCCCGTCGGTTTCGACTCGATCGGCACGCTCGGATGCGGATCCGGGCTCGGAACGGCGCTCGGGTTCGAACGTCTCCTGGTCCGCCGGGTCGCTCGATGCGGTCGACGAGTCCGAAGAACCGGTCGAGACCCAGTCGCGGACGGTCTCCGCGGCTCGCGAGGCGACACCGTCCGAGTTAGCGGTGTCGGTGTCGCTGCTGGAATCAACGGCGGTGCCAGTGTCGGTCGATCCCGAGCCACCGGTCCCATCGAACGAGTCGCCGGTCGTCGCGGACGGCGCGAACTGGAACTTGTTCCCTCCGCAGTCGGGACAGCCCGACAGCATCTCCTTGGAGCCGTCAGCGAACGTCCGGCCGCAGTTCGTACACTGGTGTGGCATTAGTTGCGGGACACGAGCGCGCTGATGAGCGTTTCGTCCTTATGGAGCGTCTCGATCTGATTAGCCGGCCCGATGACCGTCAGCTTCGCTTCTGACGTGTCGTTGCCCATAATGCGACCGAGCAGCGACGAGTCGCTCGTTTCGGACTTGGGATAGGTCTCGATCTCGATCCCGTTGAACTCGTTGGGGCTGATCTCGGACATCGTCACTTCGATGAGCCGGCTCTCCTCGTCGGGAGTTAACCCCTCTTCTAAGATGACGATGTTACCATCGTGGACGCCGTCCAAAATCATCCTGATCTTCTCCATCGTCGCCATCCCATCCATTCGTTCGCCGCTGATCAGGTCGATCTGTACGCCGTCGGACGGGTCCGAATCGTCTGCGTTTGTTGCTTTCGGCATGGTAGTCACCCGAAGTAGTCCGCGATCGAGTCGTACACTTCGTCCATGTTGTCGCCTTCCTTCGCCGACAGGGCGACGGTCTTGTGCTGCGGGAAGGCATCCTCGATCCGCTTCACGCTCGATTCATCGAGGTCGATCTTGTTCGCGAAGATGAGAACCGGGAGATTTCGAGACTCGATGATGCCGATCAGCATCGTGTTGACCTGCGTGATCGGATCCTCGGCGCTGTCCAAGACGTAGATGACGCCGTCGACGTCCTCGCGCAGCCAGTGCATTGCCTCGGCGACGCCTTCGGTCGCCTCGCGGGAGCGACGAATCGCGTCTTCTTCCTCCAAATCGTCAGTAAACTCCTCGTAGTCGACCTTCGTCGTCACGCCAGGCGTGTCGACGATATCGATGGTCACCGACTTCCCGTCGCGTTCGATCTCGACGTTTTCTTTCCTGCGTGCGCGACGCGTTTCGTGTGGAATGTGACTCTCCGCGCCGACGGCGTCACCAGTCCAATCGCGTGCGATCCGATTCGCGAGCGTCGTCTTGCCGGCGTTCGGCGGACCGTAGATACCGATTCGTTTGGGTTCCTGTTCCGAAAACAGGCGATCCGTAACCCGAGAGATACTATCTTTGAGTTCTGTGAACAGTCCCATCCTTTGGGGCCTCCAGCACCGCGGGGTGCATCTGCGCGTACTACTGAGCGAACTCACTTAAGCCTACGTCAGACGTGTTGACAATTCGATTCGTAGGAGTTGTTAGTATTCGGAGGTCTATCGATTGGTACTGGGAATTACCGGAGTGGGTAGAATGTGATTGTATCTCACTCTAGAGTTTCTAGAGTTCGGTCGAGAACGCGACCGAGAAACGGATCGGAAGGCCCCCACCCCTTCGTTTCGACTGGAGATCTACGACGGGGTGGGTCGACGAACTCCCGATCGGTTGGAAACTACCCCCTTCTTTCGACTCGAACCGACGTTCTGGAACCGCTTTCGGGTGAATACGTGGAATCGAACGAGTCGAGGACGATTCTAGTAACAGAGAACAGCAGTCTAGGAGGTGAATCGAGCCTCAGCGAAATCTCTAGTAAGACCTAGTAACTCAAAAACAACTCTAGTAATATTCCTTAGTTTGCTAGTGCTGCGGATACTGTTTCTATTCTATACTAATAAAACTTCCCAGTATCAATCACCGTCGTTCCCCCTCCCCCTCCGTCGACACGCTCCACTTGAAACGAAGGGGTGGGGGGCGGGTCGTACCGACGATATCATATTGTGTACTAGTGTCACTCTGGAAAGCGGTGGTCGGACTCCGAGTGCAGTCCCATCGCACCGAATCAGACACCCAATACGAGATCCGGTACTGGTGTGGATCCACTATCAACATCCCTACACTTCTAAACCTCCAAACGTAGATAACCAAAATAGCGAGTATCGGAACTGATACCGGTTGACATCTACGCTCTCTCAGGTTCGATCAAGGCGACGAGTGCATCCCGATGCTACTGAGTGGTTTCGATAGCTGACGTTCCAACCGCTGACGCTGTATCTCTGGTTCGTTGTCTGCGTTATCTGTGCGTAGCGGACGGTACACCACGTAGCGGACGGTACACCAACTTTCTGCGCAAACCGCGGCAATTACGGACTTTTCCGACTGAACTGTCTGAAGAATGTGTGGGACTATCCGTCAGTGAATCTTCAATCGCCGTCTTGAGCCTATCTGGCGGCAGTGACTTGGAACCGAGGAGGTGCGACACAGCCGATCGCCTATCCGAAGTTGTTCCGGCACGATTCGAAGGGAAAGGAAGACTTTATTATCGTGGTTTTCCTCTGTTTCGTTTGCATCAACTGGACCGGAATCGGGTATCTAGACCGGCCGATTGGCAGTAGGAGGCCATCTCGCCGCGGTATACCTCATTCCTGGTTCGGTGTTCCACTCGAAATAAGGGGGTTCGTATACGACGAATGTCAGACGACGACTCAGAGATCGCGGGTTCGGACGAGGTGGAGATCGGCGGATCGAACGGATTCTCGACGAACTTCGAGAACGCGGGGCTCGGCGACGGCGACGAGGAGTCGAATCAAGGACTGTTCGACGACCTGCTCAGCGGCGAACCGATTTTCGAGAACAAGGAGGTTCTCCGCCCGTCGTACACGCCACACGAACTCCCCCACCGAAGCGATCAGATCAACAAGATGGCGACGATCCTCGTCGCCGCGCTCCGCGGTGAGACCCCCTCGAACATCCTCATCTACGGGAAGACCGGGACCGGCAAGACGGCGAGCGCGAAGTTCGTCAGCAAGGAACTCGAGAGCACCTCCCAGAAGTACAGCGTCCCGTGCGACGTCGAATACATCAACTGCGAGGTCACCGATACCCAGTACCGCGTGCTCGCACAGCTCGCGAACAAGTTCATCGAGAAGAACGAAGCCCGAATCGACGAGCAGATCGACGAACTCGAGTCGCTGTTAGCCGCCCTCGACGAGTACGAACCGATCGACGCCGACACCCAGCGTGACTCCGTAAGCGACCAGGCGAATCGATCGCGATCGGACACCAACACGGCGTCGGACCCCTTCGATTTCGTTGCCGCGGACGAACCGGAGTCCAAATCTCACGTTTCGACTGAAGACAGTACCAGGCCGCAGTCGGGCGATTCTCCACTCGAAACTGGGGGGTCGGACCCTGACGGGCCGGCTACCGCGGGCGAAATCGACTCGCCGGAGGCCGACGATACCGGCCGGACCGCCGACGCCACCGTCGTGGCCGACGACTCGACCGCCCTGCCGTCGGACCATCCCCTCGAATCGACGCCGTTCGACGACCGGGCCGAGGTCGAAGACCGAATCGCGGACCTAGAGGATGACAAGGAGTCCTTCGAGGAGGTCCCGATGACCGGCTGGCCGACCGACCGGGTCTACAGCGTCTTCTTCGATGCCGTCGATTACGACGAGCGGGTCGTCGTCATTATGTTAGACGAAATCGACAAACTCGTCGAGAAAAGCGGCGACGACACGCTCTACAATCTCTCGCGGATGAACTCCGAACTCGAGAACTCGCGCGTGTCGATCATCGGTATCTCGAACGACCTGAAGTTCACCGACTTTCTCGATCCCCGGGTCAAGTCCTCGCTGGGCGAGGAGGAGATCGTCTTCCCGCCCTACGACGCGAACCAACTGCGAGACATCCTCGAACACCGTTCGGAGGTCGCGTTCAAAGGCAGCGCCCTCTCCGAAGACGTCATTCCGCTGTGTGCGGCCTTCGCCGCCCAGGAACACGGCGACGCGCGCCGCGCGCTGGACTTACTCCGGACCGCCGGTGAACTGGCCGAGCGGTCTCAGTCCGAGACGATCGTCGAGGAACACGTCCGCCAGGCGCAGGACAAGATCGAACTCGACCGGGTCGTCGAGGTCGTCCGCACGCTCCCCACGCAGAGCAAACTCGTGCTCTTCGCGATCATCCTACTCGAGAAAAACGGCGTCCACAGCATCAACACGGGCGAAGTGTTCAACATCTACAAGCGCCTCTGTGAAGAGATCGACGCCGACGTCCTGACCCAGCGGCGCGTGACGGACCTCATCAGCGAACTCGACATGCTCGGAATCGTCAACGCCGTCGTCGTCTCGAAGGGCCGGTACGGCCGGACCAAGGAAATCAGCCTCTCGGTGCCCCTCGAGGAGACGGAGGCGGTCCTCCTCTCGGACTCGCGACTCAGCGACATCGACGACATCCAGCCGTTCGTCCAGGCGCGGTTCGAGAACTGACGAGAGCGCTTTGCGTCCGAGCGGGTTCGGTGCCGCCAGGCGTCGTCACTCAGTTGCTGCCCTCCGTTTCCATTCGAAGCACTGCATGCACGTGACGAACAGCCCGCGCTATCGCGACCGAGCGGATACGAAAAGCGAGCGCGCCGTCGATCAGCGAGGGCCGGTTCGACGGCGACCGAGGGCGACGACGGCACCGCCACTGATACTGGCGCCGGTTGCGGCGATTCCGGCCGCACCGGCGAGTTCTCCGTCAGATCCGAGTTCGGCCCCGAGTCCGGCGGCGGCGGGACCGGTCGCTGCCGGTGCCGAGGTCGCTGCCGGATCGGACAACATCGGGTCGTAGAGCGCCGAACCCGCGGGCGAGGTCGGGGCGAGCATTCCGCCGAGGATCTGATCGAAGGTCAGTCGGACGTGGCCGAGCCACGGAATTCGGAACATCGCCTTGCCGGTGACCCACTCGGGTTTGACGACGGTGCTGACCGAGTTACCGTACTGATCGTACCCGGCGTTGTTGTCGCCTTTCGTGACGAATCCGTCGTGCGGGGCGGGGCAGGACTGGACCTCGGCACAGGTCGCATCGCCGATGACCTCTTCGTTGGCCTTGGTCTCGACCCATCTCTCGTCCTCCTCGACCCAGAAGTGGGCCCGGTGGATCACCGGCGTCGCGGCCGCGTTGCCGTTCGGCTGGAACACGATGACGTCACCCGGATTATTGAACTTCTCGTGGCCGCTCTCCTGGCCGTTCTCGAGGGTGACGACGCCGGTTCCGTCGGCGGGATTATCGCCGACGAATCTGCCCTCGTCGGCGACGAAGACGAGATCGCCCCTGTGCATGTGCGGCTCCATACTACCGCTCTCGACGGCGACCAGCGGCGGCCAGATCCCGCTGACCGCGAACAGGACGAGCCCGATGATCGCGACGATCGCGACGCTGCTCAGGACGTCCCGAACCAGCACGATGCTTTCGTCGTCCGTCTTGAGGAACCAGCGGACGATCCCGTCGTCTTCGATCGTCACGGCGTTCGATTCTGTCGAAGACGAAGATGCCGCCCCCGCTGGCCGCTCTCCCGGCGTTCGGGCCCCGTCGGTGCTTCGATCCTGCCGATTCCGGTCGTCCCCGGAATCGCCGTCGCCAGGCGGCTGCCCGGAGCTAGAACCGCTCATCGTCACCCGTTTTGCCGGGCCGGGAAATCAACCTTCTGTTCGTGCGAGTACGTTCGGTGGGCGGTCGGGGCGGCGAATCTCGTTCCCGACCGCGATCGCAGTCGAACCGACGGCTACGGCTTCCGCGCTCCGGCGGCCGCGAACAGGACGAGCGCGAACGCCCCCGACGCGACCAGGACGGCGGCCGATCCGACGCCGGACAGCGCGCGTATCGAATCGAACGCCAGGCGGAGTTCGCCGAGGTGTGGGACGCGGAGCATCGCCTTGCCGGTGACCCACTCGGGTTTGACGACGGTGGTCTCCGCGCCCGACCGCGGGAGTTGATCGTACGCGCGGTTGGCGTCGCCTTTCGTGACGAAGCCGTCGTGGGGGGCCGGACACGACGCGATGTCGGCACAGGTCGCGCCGTTCATGGCGGCGGGATCGGCCTTGGTCTCGACCCAGTTTTCGTCCGCCTCGACCCAGAAGTGGGCCCGATGGATCACCGACGTTGCCGTCGGATCGCCGTTCGGGACGAAGACGACGACGTCGCCGGCGAGCCCGAACCGCTCGTGGTCGGTCTCCCGTCCGTCTGCGAGGGTGACGACGCCCGTTCCCGCGATCGCGTCCTCGTCGGCGAACCGCCCCTCGTCGACGATGAAGACGAGATCGCTCTGCGAGATGTGCGGTTCCATGCTGCCGCTCTCGACGGCGACCAGCGGCGGCCACCCGCCGCTGATCGCGAACAGAAGGAGGCCGACGACCGCGACGATGGCGACGCTCGTCGCGACGTCGCGAACGGCGGCGATCGGTCCGCCGTCCGCCTCGCGGAGCCAGCGCACCGGGCCGTCCTCGATCGCGACTCGGCCGCGGTCGCGCGCGTCGGCGGCGGTTCGCGGACCGGCGTCGGGCGCCGAACCGGGATCGCCGTGCCGGTCCGACGGCGCCCAGTCGGAACCGCGGCGCCCATCCCGCGGAGCGGACCGATCGCGCGTTCGTTCACCGTCGGGACCGTCCATCGAAGATCCGTTTCTTCGAGCGCGGTATCAACCTTCCGGGGACTCTCGTCACGCCGTAACAGCCGAGACGGTGATCCGCTACCCTTTTGCCCTCCCTCGCGAATGCGAGGCGTGTGCCACTCGAGGCCTCCGCTCGGATCGTCAGCGAACTCACGACCCGCGGGTACAACGCCGAGCGCGAGGCGGTGACGAAACTCGCGGCGGCCGAGGACCCGCACGCGGCGCTCGAGCGCGTTCTCGAGAACGTCCCCGACGATGTCCTGGTCGTCCGCGCCGATCACGTGGCGGCCGCGCTGCCGGCCGACGGTACCGGTACCGCCGCCCGATCCGACGCCCCTGCCGATTCCGAATCGACCCCCTCCACTTCGACTGGAACTGACGCGACCCCGGGGCGGGAATCGACAGAGTCGTCTCCAGTTGAAACGGAGGGGTCGTCGCACGTCGACCGAGCCGCCGACCCCGACCTCCGATCGCTCGAGATCATCGGCGACATGACGGGCCAGAGCACGGGAACCGGCGAGTACGAGGACTTCGTTTCCGTCTTCCGCGACCGCCTCGACCGACTCGGCTCGAAGCTTCGGGGGCGGGTCAACCACCGGCCGGCCTCCGCCATCGAGGACATGCCTGGCGGCAGCGACGTCGCCATGGTCGGCCTGGTCAACGACATCCGGTCGACCGCCAGCGGCCACTGGCTGATCGAACTCGAGGACGCGACCGGGACCTTCCCCTGGCTCGTGATGAAAGATCGGGAGTACGTCGATCTCGTCGACGAACTCCTCTGTGACGAGGTGCTGGCGATGGAAGGGACCCTCGCGGACGACTCGGGGATCGCCTTCGTCGACTCGATGTACTTCCCCGACGTGCCTCGGACGTACGAGCCCTCGACCGCGGACCGCCACGTCCAGGCCGCGCTGATCAGCGACGTCCACGTCGGCAGCGAGGAATTCATGGCCGACGCCTGGGACCGCTTCGCCGACTGGCTTCACACCGACCAGGCCCGCCACGTCGAGTACCTCCTGATCGGCGGCGACATGGTCGAGGGCGTCGGCGTCTACCCCGACCAGGACGAGGAACTCGACATCGTCGACATCTACGAGCAGTACGAGGCGTTCAACGAACACCTGAAGAAGGTCCCCGGCGACCTCGAGATCGTCATGATCCCGGGGAACCACGACGCCGTCCGACTCGCGGAACCCCAACCCGGCTTCGACGAGGAACTCCGGGAGATCATGTCCGCGCACGACCCGCGGATCGTGAGCAACCCCTCGACGGTGACGATCGAGGGCGTTTCGGTGCTGATGTACCACGGCGTCTCCCTGGACGAGGTGATCGCGGAACTGCCCGAGGAGAAGGCCAGCTACGACGACCCCCACAAGGCGATGTACCAGCTCTTAAAGAAGCGCCACGTCGCGCCGCAGTTCGGGGGCCACACGCGACTCGCGCCCGAAGAGGAGGACTATCTGGTGATGGAGGAGGTACCCGACATCTTCCACACCGGCCACGTCCACAAGCTCGGATTCGGGAAGTACCACAACGTGCTCGCGATCAACTCCGGCTGTTGGCAGGCCCAGACCGACTTCCAGAAGAGCGTCAACATCGATCCTGACGCCGGCTACGCGCCCATCGTCGATCTGGATACGCTGGACGTGACGGTCCAGAAGTTCTCCTAACCAACGTTTTCCGCTGCGGGCGTGGCTACCCCGCGCCCTCGGCAAAATCTCGAGAGAGCGCTACGCGCTCTCTCGGACAGCGAGGGACCTCCGGTCCCTCGAGCAGTCGGCGCTAAGCGCCGACGACCTCTCGGAGCTTCGCTCCGCGTCGCTTTGATGAAAAGCACCCCCTTTCCCCTCCCTTCCGGGTCGGTCGTCGGCCCGCTCGCACGTTCCACTCGCTTGCGGTGTGACGCTCGGACTCGTTGCTATTCCTGCTACGGTTCCAGTCGAAACCGAACCGTCGGCGCGCCGTCGAATCGCGGCCCGCGGCCGCGTCGCTCGAACCCGAGTTCCTGGGCGGCCTCCTCGATCGGATCGGCGTCGGGCGACGCTAACACCTCGACGGCCATCGACTCCCGTTCCGCGAACCGGACCGGTTCGGCCAGGAGCCGCTTGCAGGCGTCGCCCGTGCCGTCGAGCTGGGTGACGTGAACGGTGTCTTCGCGCGCGTCGAAGCTGATAAAGCCGAGCAAGTCTTCCGGATCGGAGCCGCCATACTGCGAGTCCGAGACGTCGGCGTTCGGATCGCGAGGCCCGTCCTCGGCGACGCGGACCGTCCGGTCGTGGACGAGGTTCCGCATCACGTCGGTCGGGGAATCAGCGATCGACGCGAGCGCGTCGGCGTCGGCCTCGAGTGCATCCCGTACGTTCATCGACGTGTGGTAATGCTGCGCACGACAATAAATCCCGGTCGCGGCTGCGGGTTGTTTGGGCCAACACATTAGACCATTGCCATTTTCTGACGGGCCGCGTGTGGGTTCGAGTTGAACCGATCCGGCCGCCGCCACGGTAAAAATGCGGACGATGGGACACAGTTATCTGCCCGCTCTGGTAACGGGACGAGTATGAGTCACAGCATCGCAATGCGAGCCGTCTGTGAGGTGGCAGCATGCGCGTCGTAGCGAAGTTCGGCGGGACCAGTCTCGGCAGCGGCGACCGGATCAACCGCGCTGCGGACTCGATCGCCGCCGCCGTCGAGGACGGCCACGAGATCGCCGTCGTCGCCAGCGCGATGGGATCGACCACCGACGAACTCCTCGACGAGATTACCTTCGAGACCGACGAAGCCGACCGCGCCCAGATCGTCAGCATGGGCGAGCGGACGTCGGTCCGAATGCTCAAGGCCGCGCTGTCGGCCCGCGGGATCGACGCGGTCTTCCTCGAGCCCGGAAGCGATCGGTGGCCAGTCGTCACCGACGAGTACGGCGAGGTCAACGTCGAGGAGACCCAACAGCGGGCCGCCGACGTCGCGGCGGACCTCGACGACACGGTTCCCGTCATCACCGGCTTCCTCGCTGAAGGGCCCGAGGGCTCGATCACGACGCTCGGCCGCGGCGGCAGCGACACCACGGCGGTCATGATGGGCAAGTACATGGACGCCGACGAGGTCGTCATCATTACCGACGTCGAAGGCGTCATGACCGGCGACCCCCACGTCGTCGAAGGCGCCCGCAACGTCGGCGAGATTTCTGTCGACGAACTTCGGAACCTCTCGTTCCGCGGCGCCGAGGTCGTCGCCCCGTCCGCGCTATCGTACAAGGACGGCGGCCTGGACGTCCGCGTCGTCCACTACCAGCACGGCGACCTGCTCTCGGGCGGAACGAGCATCGAAGGCGAGTTCAAGAACCTGGTCGACCTGCGCGAGCGGCCCCTGGCCTGCCTGACCGTCGCCGGCCGCGCGATCCGCAACGAGCCTGGCGTCTTCCATCAGCTCTCGGAGGCCCTCGACGAGAGCGACGTCAATATCGACGCCGTCGCCAGCGGTATGGACACCGTCACGTTCTACATCGACGAGGAGGAGGCCGAACGCGCCGAGAACATCCTCCACCGCGAGGTCATCAACAGCGACGAGCTATCGAGCGTCACCGTCGACTCGCCGGTAGCCGTCGTCCGCGTCACCGGCGGCGAACTCCCCAGTCAGCCGGGGATCATCAGCGAGATCGTCAACCCCCTCGCCGAGGCCCGGATCCACCTCAACGACATCATCACCAGCGCGACCAGCGTCGCGCTGTTCGTCGACTGGGACGACCGCGAGGAGACGCTCGAACTGACCCAGGATCTGTTCTGACTGCTCGCGGCGCCCACTCACCAGTTCGGGATCGCCCGGGATCGCCGCTTTCCGTCCCGCCTGCGACGCTCGCCAGGCCACTCTTCGTCGGTTGCCATTGCAACCCCGTGATCACGGATCAGTCCGTACTTGTGACGGTCATACTGACGAACGTATTCAGTCCGTAATCCAGCGGTAATGTCAGCGTAACGAAGGGGGAACACGGTGGAGCGGGTGTCATGAGCACCGATTCGACAGTGACGGAAGTCTTCGAGGACGTCGAGGTCGATCCGGACGCGATCCTCGACGCCTGCGAGGCGGACACCCCCGAAGCGATCCTCGAGGGTGGCGGCGAACACGACGCCGTTCCCGACGACGAGATCGACGCGGACGACGTGACGGCGGCGGATCTGTTCGCCAACCTCAAGGAAACCGCGCTCGAGCTGTCCGGGTCCGATGCGCCAGGCGCGCCAGGCGCGGACGCGACGGATGCGGACGCAGACGCGGACGCGAGCGCTACCGGCTGGGAACTGGTCGGATCCGTGAGCGAAACCAGAATTTCCAACGACGCCTTCGGCGTCGGTGAGATCGATTCTGTCCCCGCCCCAGCCTCCGTCTCCGCATCCGATTTCGAATCGGAAGCCGACGGCGGCGCGACGAGCGGATTCGACTGGTTCGAATCGTAAGTGAAGGGACTGACGCGGCCCGAGGTCGACCGGTCGACGGAGCCGTCCATTGGCGGCCGGACGTGACCGTTGCTCCCCGAGTCGGTCCGTCGATACCCGGACGCCCGCACTCGATTTGATCAGGCTGGCTGTGGTGATGGAGGTATGGTCGCCTACAAATCCAAGATGGTCGAGCAGATCAGCCTCCCCTCGAGCGCGCAGCGGGAACGGAACCTCGAGGAGGCCGGCTACAACGTCTTCAACCTCGCCGCGGAGGACGTGTTCATCGATCTGCTGACCGACAGCGGCACGGGCACGATGAGCGACGACCAGTGGGCCGCGCTGATCCGCGGCGACGAGGCCTACGCGGGATCGCGGAGCTTCGACCGCCTCGAGTCGGCCGTCGCGGACGTGATGGGCTTCGAGCGCGTGGTGCCGACCCATCAGGGCCGCGGCGCGGAGAACGTCCTCTACGGAACGCTGCTCTCGGAGGGCGACGTGGCGCTTAACAACACCCACTTCGACACGACTCGGGCGCACGTCGCGAACCAGGGGGCAGACCCGGTCGACTGTCCGGTCTCGGAGGCCCACGACCCCGAGGCGGACGAGCCGTTCAAGGGCAACTTCTCGCTCGATCGGGCCCGCTCGGTCGTCGACGAGGTCGGCGCGGAGCGGGTCCCGCTGGTGATCCTGACGATCACGAACAACTCGGCGGCGGGCCAACCTGTTAGCGTCGCCAACACCCGCCGGGTCCGCGAGTTCGCCGACGAGATCGACGCGACGTTCGTGATCGACGCCTGCCGGTTCGCGGAGAACGCCGCCTTCGTGACCCGGCGCGAGGACGAGTTCGCCGACGCGGACGTCTCGTCGGTCGCTCGCGAACAACTCGGCTACGCCGACGCGGTCGTCATGAGCGGCAAGAAGGACGGCCTGGTGAACGTCGGTGGCTTCGTCGCGACCGACGACGAGGACCTCTTCGAGGAGTGCAAGCAGCGCGCGATCCTCTACGAGGGATTCCCGACCTACGGGGGGATGGCGGGTCGCGACCTGGCCGCGATGGCCGTCGGCCTGCGCGAAGCCGTCGACGAGGCGTACGTAGCGGACCGGATCGAGGGCGTCCGCCGCCTCGGCTCGCGGCTCGCCGAGGCCGGCGTGCCGGTCTACGAGCCGACCGGCGGGCACGCGGTCTACCTCGACGCGAGCGCCGCGTTCCCGCACATTCCCGACGAGGCGTTCCCAGGCCAGGCGCTGGTCTGCGAGCTCTACCGCGAAGGCGGAGTGCGGGGCGTCGAACTCGGCAGCTTCGCGTTCCCCGAGACCGATCGACCGGAACTCGTTCGACTCGCGGTGCCGCGTCGCACCTACCACCGGGAGCACTTCGATCACGTCGTGGAGACGGCGGCGGCCGCTCTCGAGGAGCGAGACGCGGTTTCGGGCTACGAGATCGCCTCCGAACCGTCGGTCCCGGAACTTCGGCACTTCACGGCGACGCTCGAACCGCGCTCGAGCTAACTCGCGAGAACGAGGCGGGTAAGCGGGCCGCGACGGCGATTTACACTCCGCTACAGGCTCGCGAGGACGTTGCGAGCCCGATCTCGAAGGGACGGTTCCGGCTCGGGCTCCGATCGACGGCGGAGCTGCTGTTTCGCGACCGACTGGAGCCCTTTCGCGGCGGCTTCGGAGGTCACCGCGTCGGCCACCCAGTCGGGCAGCTGTGACTCCAGCTCTCGTCGCTTCTGCGCTTTCATCTTGCCGAACCGGCGCAGCACCAGGCCGACCCCGAGGAACAGGCCGGCGTCGAGCAGCTCGCGCCGGAACCGCTCCCGATCGTTGCGGACCGCGATCGCCTTCACGAGCGAGAGCGCACCGATCGCCAGATAGACCTTCGAACTCTTCGACGGATCGCCGCTGAGCATCCGTTGGAGCGCCATGCGCAGGCACGTACCACGTTCCGTCAGAAAAAACTGCGCTGGCAGGCGACGGGTGACAGACGACGGGTCCCGTCTCGAGAGACATCGCCGCGCCGCCGCGGCGGTTCCCGGGCCGATCTGTGACGAACCCGGACTCGCAGCGTCGGACGCCGCGATCAGTCGGACCCGACTCCTCGATCGGCCTTGACGCCACGGTGTCGCTGTCCGTCGATCGGTTCGATTGCGAACCCGAGGCGCTCGTAGAACGGGCGCACGCCGTCGTCGAACCGCGCCGTGAGCCGCCCCTCGCGTTCGATCGCCTGGTCGATCAACGCGCGACCGATGCCGCGCCCGCGGTGGCGCCGGCGGACGCCGATCGCCGCGACGTGGGCGCCGCGCTCGCCCTCGATGGGTTCGAGGACGATCGTTCCGAGGATCCGTTCGCCCTCGTCGCCGCGCTCACCCGTCGTTCCGCACCGCCGATCGCCCGCGACGAAGACGTCGTCGGCCTCGATCCGGGCCTCGACGTCGCCCGGTTCGAGCATCGCGGCGTCGAGGATCCGGCGGACGGTCATGGCGTCGTCGGCGGTGGCCGTGCGGACGAACATCCGTCAGGACTGTTGTTCGACGTCGGCCAACAGCGCGTCGATTTCGGGCCGGTCGAGGTTGCTCCGACCGCGGTAGGCGTCCGCGATCGCGAGTTCGTCGCCGTCGCGGACGTCGAACACGATCGCGGCGGGCATCCGACCCACGAGGTCGAACCGACGACCGAGCGAACCGAGACGGACGGGCTGGTCGAGGGACTCCCCGACGGTCGCGTCCGGATCCGCACAGATCGGGAAGGGGAGTTCGTATCGCTCCTGCCATTCGCGGGCGCGCTCGCGGGGTTCGGGGACGATCGAGACGACCTGACAACCCCGCTCGCGGAACTCGTCGTAGCGGTCGGCGATCGCTCGGACCTGGCGGCGACACTGCCCGGCGTGGTGATCGCGGTGGAGCAACAGGACGACTGTCTCGTAGGCGGGATCGGACGCCTCGGTCGTCGTCGGGTCCGCTGGGTCGATCTCGTCGGCCAGGTCCGCGAGCGCGAGCGGGTCGGGTCCCGGGCCGACGTTCGGGAGGGAAATGTCGAGGACGGATTCGGCCATAGGCCGAGTACCGCGTCGCCCGCGAAAACGGCTGGGCTTTCAACAGTCGCGCTCCGCGTTCGAGGGAACGATTAAGTAACAATGCGTGGTAGTCTATCGCAAGATGTCCCCTCGTACGGCGGTATCGTCGACGGATTGGACGAGAAATCGCCGATCGCTGCGCGATCGTCGACCCGACGGGTGGCGAACCGAACGCCGGTGTGAGTGCCCGTGAGCCTGATCGCGATCCTCGACATCGCCCATCCGGACCTCGCGTTGACGCCGACGATTCGCGATTGCCCGGACACCTCCATCGAGGTCGTTTCCCACTCGACGACGGACCCGGAGACCGGCCTGTTTTTCTTCCTCGTCGAGGGCGCCGACGAGTCGTTCGAGGACGTGCTCGATCGGGATCACACGGTCACGGACTGGATGCTCGTCGACGATCTCGGGTCGACGGCCGTCTATCGCCTCGAACACGCCGACGGAACGGAACTCATCTCGCCGATGGCGACCGAACTCGGCGGGCTCCTGCTGCGGGCAGAGAGCAGCGATCGCGGCTGGACCGTCCGCCTCCACCTCCCCGATCGAGAGGCACTCGCCGCGCTCTGCGAGCAGTGCGAGGAATCCGACATCACGTTCGACCTGCACCGGATGTTTCGGCGGGACGAGTGGACCGACGGGGTGGCCCCGGAGGTCACCGACGAACAGCGGACCGCGCTGGTCAATGCCTACGAGGAGGGGTACTTCGAGGAGCCCCGCGAGACCTCGCTTGAGGATCTCGCCGACGTCCTCGACATCTCTCCGACGGCCGTGGGCGGACGCATCCGGCGGGGGACCGGCAAACTCGTGGAGACGACGCTGCTCGAGGAGTGACGAGCGCCGCCCCGACGGCACTCCGGCCGGGGAGGGCGGAGAGGACGGGACGGGCGGCGAGGGCGACGATCAGACGACGGCCAGGTGATCGTCGCGCGGCTCGTAGAGCGCCCCGGTCATCCGCACGTCGTACAGTTCGTCGAGGGTCTCCCCGACGGAGAACCCCCGCTCGCTCATCGCCGCGGCGATGGCGCCGATCGGGACGGCGCCCTCGTAGTGGGTCTCCAGTTCGGCGACGACGGTCTCGATATCGGTCGTCTCCGGGACCTCGCACGCCAGGCCGGATTGCGTGACGGTGACGTCGTGGCCCGTCTGGCGTCGGTGGCGGCGATAGAATTCGACGATCTCGTTCGCCGATTCGAGTTCTCGCTCGACCTCGCACTCCCGACACGTGGCCGCGAACGCAGCGTGCCGTTGTCGTGAATCGCTCGCAGTCATGGCTCGACGATCGCGTTACGCATTGTAGGCCTCCTGCGCCAGGCGGTGAAGTTTGTGGACGGTGTGTTCGTTCGGGCCGAGCTGGGCCTGCGCGATCGCCCCCGACTCGAGCCCGCGCTGCTGGCGTTCGACCAGCTCGAAGTCCTCCTCCTGGAGCTGCCGGCTCGTCCGGACGAACTCCGCTTCCTCCTCGGTCAGATCGGGATCCCTGAAGTAGTAGTCCGCGACGAGCTGGAACCGGCCCTCGTCGATAGGGTCGATGATGTAGGTGCCGTAGCCGTCGGCGGTCCCGTACATGTTGACCGTGAAGTTCGGCCAGAAGTAGTAGAACTTCGCCTCGTGCTCCTCGTGGATGCGCATCTCGTCGTCGACGTCCTCCTTGTGCTGGTAGTGGAGGATCCAGTGGTAGTCGTTGACCTCGAGTTCGGAATCGAGGAGTTCGAGGTCCCGCACCCAGTCCTGATGGTTGGCCTGGCAGTGGTCGCACTCGGAGTAATTCCCCCCAAACACCTTCCAGTTGCACTCGACCTCCGAGACGATGCGCCTGGCGAGGTGGTAGTCCTCGAGCGGGAGCGACTCGAGTTCGGTCTTCATCGAGCCGGCCTGCTCGTCGAGGGGCATCGGATCGTCGGCGAAGTTGACGAAGACGAACGGACCGATGCGGTCGGTGTGAACCGACATGAGGGCGTTCTTCTCTGCGTCCGGTTCGGAGACGTCCTCGTCCTCGAGATCGGGGTTTAAGCGCGCGTCCTCGAAGCTCTTTGGCGTGCTCGCGAGCGACCCGTCGAGGTCGTACGTCCAGAGGTGGTACGGGCACTTGATTCGGCCCGCGTTGTCGGGATCGGTCATCGGCGTCGCCTCGACCATCGCCGACCCGCGGTGCGCGCAGACGTTGTAGAACGCGTCGACGTCGCCGTCGTGGGTCCGAACGACGATGATCTCCCGATCGCCGATGGTTCGGGTGAAGTAGTCCCCCGGGTCCGGGATGCAGTTCGTGTGGCCCGCGTACACCCAGTACTGACCGAACACCGTCTCCTTCTCCATCTCGTGGACGTCCGGGTCGGTGAAGTACCGCGCCGGCAAGGCGTTGGTCTCGTCGGTGATGTCGGGGCTGACCGGTTCGACCTCGTCGCGACCGTTGTTCCACCGGGTCATGCTATGTGTCATGTCATGGCGTATCGTTCAATAAGGGTTGATCGCAGGTAGTTCGTACCTATAAGTGACGCCGCGGACCGCAGGGTCCCGATCCGGTTGCGCCGCCGAACGCCGACGCTCGTGCTCGCGCGGGCGGTATCGGATGTCGACTGCTCGTCGGCGCCGGGGCGGCGAGCGAGGTCGAGACCGCTCGGTCTTCCGGGACGCATCAAAAAGGTACGATATGAGACGGATTAACAGTCAAGGGGATCGTCGTCGAATCGATCGGCACTATGCACGCGACAGCGGACCGATACGACGTCGTCGTGATCGGCGTCGGTGGGATGGGCAGCGCGACGACCTACCACCTCGCCGAGCGGGGCCTCGACGTGGTGGGCCTCGAGCGGTACGACGTCCCCCACACGATGGGCTCGTCCCACGGCATCACGCGGATCATCCGCCGGGCCTACTACGAACACCCCTCCTACATTCCGCTCGTCGAACGGGCGTACGATCTCTGGGACCGCCTGGCGGACGAGACCGGGCGCGACGTGATCCACCGAACGGGATCGATCGACGCCGGCCCCGAGGACAACGTCGTCTTCGAGGGGTCGCTGCGCTCCTGCGAGGAACACGACATCCCTCACGAGGTGCTCACGAGCGCCGAGGTCTCCGAGCGGTTCCCCGGGTACGACCTCCCGGAGGGCCACAAGGCGTTGTACCAGCCCGACGGCGGGTTCGTCGTCCCCGAACAGGCGATCGTCGGCCACGTCGAGGCGGCCCAGGCCGCGGGCGCGGAGGTGCGCGCCCGCGAACGCGTTCTCGACTGGGAGCCGACGCCGGACGAGGGCGTCCGCGTCGAGACCGACCGCGACACCTACGAGGCCGACGCCATGGTGCTGGCCGCCGGCGCCTGGAACTACAAGTTCACCGACGCGCTCGAGGGGCTCGCGGTGCCGGAACGCCAGGTGCTGGGCTGGTTCCAGCCCGACCGGCCGGCGACGTTCGACCCCGATACCTTCCCGGTCTGGAACCTGAAGGTCCCCGAGGGACGGTTCTACGGACTTCCGGTCTACGACGTGCCGGGGTTCAAGATCGGCAAGTACCACCACCGCGACGAGAAGGTCGATCCGGACGAGTACGACCGGGAACCGAACCGCGAAGACGAGCGCCTCCTTCGCGAAGTCACGGCGAACTACTTCCCGGAAGCGGCCGGGCCGACGATGCGGCTCGCGACCTGCATGTTCACGAACTCGCCCGACGAACACTTCATTCTGGACACCCTGCCCGACCACCCGCAGGTGGCCGTCGGCGCGGGATTCTCGGGCCACGGCTTCAAGTTCGCCAGCGTTATCGGCGAGATCCTCGCAGACCTCGCGGCCGACGGCGAGACCGATCACCCGATCGAGATGTTCGGCCTCGATCGGTTCGACGACGCGTAGTCCGTCTCCCTTCGTCGCTTCTCGATCGTTGGCCGCTGCGTTTCGATCCGCCACCCACTCTTCCGCGACCGCTCTCGAGCGGGGACGAACCGGTCGCGCGATCCCCCGATCGTCGCGTGATCTCGCACCCGCGACTGTTATACGTCACAGGTTATCCACCCGGATAGCTATGCTCGGTCCGCTGGCACTATCTATGTCATATGAGTGCAGGGAACACGCTCCCCGACAGCGCGGGAACCGTCGTCGTCGGCGCCGGCTGCGTCGGCTGTAGCGCCGCCTACCACCTCACCAGCCTGGGGCGCGAGGACGTCGTCGTCGTCGATCAGGGGCCGCTGTTCGAGACCGGCGGCTCCACCTCGCACGCGCCTGGCCTGGTCTTCCAGACCGGCGGGACCAAGCTGATGACCCGGATGGCGTCGTACACGCGCGAACTGTACGAGGATCTCGACGGCTTCCGGACCTGCGGCGGGATCGAGGTCGCGTACACAGCGGACCGCTGGGACTTTCTGAAGCGAAAACGCGAGCGAGGGCAGTCCTACGGGATCGAGGGCGGGGAACTGCTCTCGCCCGACGAGGTCGCCGACCGCGTCCCGCAGATCGACCCCGAGGCCATCCACGGCGGCTACTACGTCCCGACGGACGGCAAGGCCCACGCCGTCGACGCCTCCGCGGCAATGGCCGAGCGCGCCCGGTCGGCTGGCGCCGAGTTCTACGGCGAGACGACGGTCACGGACCTCGAAGTCGAGAACGGCGAGATCCGGGCTGTCGTCACCGATCGGGGGCGCATCGCGGCCGACGAGGTGCTCGTCGCGACGAACATCTGGGGTCCGCTGTTCGGCGACATGGTCGGCGTCGACATCCCGTTGGTCCCCTGCGCTCACCAGTACCTGGTCTCGGACGAACTCCCGGAACTCGCCGGCGCGAGCCGCGAGATCGAGCAGCCGTTGCTCCGCCACCAGGACCGGTCGCTGTACTTCCGCCAGCACGGCGAGCGCTACGGCATCGGCTCGTACAATCACGAATCGCTGTTGGTCGATCCCGCGGACATCTACGGCCCCGAGAAACTCGACGATCTGGGGCTCGAGTACCCCTCGCTGCGGGAGTTCACGTCGGAACACTTCTACGAGAACACCCATCCGGACCACGACCAGGCGGCCTCCGACGCGGCCTGCGAACTCGTCCCCTCCCTGCGGGACGCTGAGTTCGAGTCCGGGATCAACGGAATGTTCTGTTTCACCCCCGACGGAATGCCGATTCTGGGCCCGACCGAGGAGATCGACGGGCTCTGGTGGGCGCTCGCGATCTGGGTCACCCAGTCGGGCGGCGCCGGGAGTATCGTCGCCCACTGGATGGAAGACGGCGTCCCCCGCCTCGACGGCGAGCGCGTCGACGCGACGGGCGCGCACATCTCACGGTTCCAGCCCCACGCGGGTTCGCGGGAATACACCTGGGGTCGGGGTGCACAGCAGTATCAGGAAGTCTACCAGCTGATTCACCCGCGAGAGCAGCCGGAGGGCCAGCGCGGCCTCCGACGGAGCCCGTTCTATCACCGGCAGGACGAACTCGGCGCGGCGTTCTACGACTCCGGCGGCTGGGAGACCCCGCAGTGGTACGAGTCGAACGAGGCCCTACTCGAGGAGTACGACGTCCCCGACCGGCCCGATTGGCTCGACCGCGGCTGGTCAAAGGCCCACGGCGTCGAGCACCAGGCGGTCCGCGATCGCGTCGCGATGGTCGACATGACGACCTACACCGGGATCGAGGTGACCGGCGAGGGCGCGACCGGCCTCCTCCAGGGGCTCCTGACGAACGACGTCGACGTCTCGCCTGGCCGGATTCGTTACGCCGCGATGTGCAACGAGGACGGCGGCATTCTCGCCGACGTGACGGTCGCGCGGCTCGCGGACGATCAGTACACGGTGTACACGGGCGGCGGGAACTCCGCGACGCTGCACTCGCGGTGGATCCGCGAGCACGCGCCCGACGACGGCTCGGTGTCGGTGACGACTCGCGACTCGGACATGTGCGGGATCGGCGTCTTCGGTCCCGAGTCCCGCGAGGTTCTCTCCTCGCTCGTGGAAGCGGACCTCTCGAACGACGCGTTCCCGTTCTACACCGCCCAGGAGACGTACCTCGAGAGCATCCCGGTCACGATGCTCCGGCTCTCTTACGCGGGCGAACTGGGCTGGGAGCTGTACGCGCCGATGGAGTACGGCGCGCGGCTGTGGGAGCTGATCGAGGACGCCGGCGAGGCACACGGCATCGTCCCGATGGGGTGGGCGGCACTGGACTCGACGAGTATGGAGAAGGGGTTCCGGCTGTGGGGGACCGACGTGACCCCCGAGTACAACCCCTACGAAGCGGGGATCGGCTTCGCGGTCGATCTCGAGACGGACTTCGTCGGGAAGGAGGCCCTCGTCGAGGCTCGCGACGCGGGCATCGATCGAAAGCTCGTCCCGATCACGCTCGACGAGCCAGGCGCGGTCGTCGATACCGGGCACCCGGTGCTCGATCCGGACGGCGACGACGCGCTCGGCTACGTCACGCGGGCGGACTACGGCTACACGATCGACGCCGGAATCGCGTACGCGTACCTGCCGGCGGCCGACGCCGAGCCCGGCCGCGACGTCGAGATCAGCTACGAGAACGACCGGTACGCCGGGACGGTCCGGGACGAACCGCTGTTCGATCCCGACCGCGAGAAGATGCTCCGCTGATCGACCATGAACGAGGAGCGCAGAACCGTCGAGTTCGAGGACATCGAAGCGGCCCGCGACCGGCTCGACGACGAGTCGGTCGTCAAGCACACGCCGGTCGAACGGAGCACGTCCCTCGACGATCTGACCGGCGGCGAGGTCCACCTCAAGATGGAGCACCTCCAGTGGACGGGCTCGTTCAAAACTCGCGGCGCGTACAACAAGATCGCCCAGTGCGTCGCCGACGGCGACACGGAGCGGGTCGTCGCGGCCAGCGCCGGCAATCACGCCCAGGGCGTCGCGCTCGCGGCGACGAGACTCGGCGTCGACTCCACGATCGTCATGCCACGCGGCGCGCCCCAGGCGAAAGTCGACGCCACCCGGGGCTACGGCGCGGACGTCGAACTCGTCGGCAGCGACTTCCGGGAGGCGATGACCCACGCGAAGGGGCTCGTCGACGACGACGCGACGGCGTTCGTTCACGCGTACGACGACCCCGCGATCGTCGCCGGCCAGGGAACCCTCGGCCTCGAGATGTACGACGATCTCCCGTCGGTGGACACCGTCGTCGTTCCGATCGGCGGCGGCGGGTTGATCTCGGGGATCGCGACGGCCTTCGCCGAGCGCTCGCCGGAGACGCGCATCGTCGGCGTCCAGGCGGCCGGCGCGTCGACCGTGTCCGAAAGCCTCCGGAAGGGGGCGGCCATCTCGCTCGACTCGGTGAACACGATCGCCGACGGCATCGCGACCGGCGGGATCTCGGAGCTGACGCTCTCGATGATCGAGGACCGCGTCGACGAGGTGGTCACCGTCACCGACGGCGAGATCGCCCGCGCGGTGCTCCTCCTGCTCGAGCGGGCCAAGCAGGTGGTCGAGGGGGCCGGCGCGGCGTCGGTCGCCGCGATCGTCAGCGACGAACTCGACGTGCGAGGCGAGACCGTGATGCCGCTCCTGAGCGGCGGCAACCTCGACATGACGATGTTACAGACCGTGCTCGTCCACGCGCTGACCGACCGCGAACAGCTGCTTCGGTTGCGCGTCCGCATCGACGACCGGCCGGGCAAGATGGAGGAGGTTTCGGGGCTCATCGCCGGCCACGGCGCCAACATCCAGAACGTCCGCCACGACCGCTCGGCGCCCGAACTGGACGTGGGGGAGGCGTACCTCGTCTTCCAGATCGAAACCAGCGGTTCGGGCCAATCGCGGTCGATCGTCCGGTCGATTCGCGATCACGGCTACGAGGTCAGACACGTCAATGCGTGACCGCTCCCGCTCGACCCTAATCGGTTCGGTCGGTGGTATAAAAGCGACGCCGGCTATTAAGATGAATCTTGATTGTAGTGGTTGCCATTCTTTACCTCGGTGCATGATACCATGGTATGGAACGGCACGAGAGAGGTGCCGCCGCGGACGGCGGGCAAGTTTGGCGGTCCGTCCGTGGACGGGGACGGGACGGAGCGCCCGAGAGACCGAGTCACCGGACGCCGCCGGCGTGTGATCGGCGATGAGTGACCGCGATCGGGAGGGAGGCGTGGAGAGTGGCGGTGACGAGGACGGAACCAGGGACGAAGACGGCGCGATCCGAACCTTCTTCGACGAACTCGATCCCGTCGTCTTCGGGATCGGCTTCGTCGTCGCCGTGCTCGTCGTCGCGGCGTTCCTCTTCCGGGAGAATCGAACGCTCGAGGTCATGGAGGGGACCAACGAGTTCCTCTGGACGAGCTTCGGCTGGGCGTACCTGGTCTCGATGTTCGCCCTCGTGGCGTTCGTGTTGTACCTGATCTTCGGTCCGTGGGGCAACATCAAGCTGGGCGAGGCGGACGAAGACCCCGAGTTCAGCTTCCTCGCGTACTTCGCGATGCTGTACTCCGCGGGGATCGCCGCCGGCATCGTCTTCTGGGGCCCGGCGGAGGCGATCTTCCACTACTCGACGCCTTCGCCCTTCTCGGGGGCCGAAGCGGAGTCGACGGCCGCCGCCGTCAGCGCGCTCCAGTACACGTTCTTCCACTGGGGGCTCTCCGCCTGGTCGGCGTACGTGATCGTGGCGATTCCGATCGCCTACTTCGCCTACCGGCGGGACGCGCCGATGCGCATCTCGACGATCATCGCGCCCATCGTCGGGTTCGACAACCTCGAGAGTCCCTGGGCGAAGCTCGTGGACGTCCTCGCCGTCTTCGCCACCATCGGCGGCATCGCGACGACCCTCGGCCTGGTCGGGAACCAGTTCCTCGTCGGCCTCGAGTACGCCGGCGGCATCACGTTCGGCGACGCCGGGACCGTGCTCGTGATCACGGGGCTGACCGTGGCCTTTACCATCTCGGTCGCGCTCGGCGTCGAGCGCGGCATCCGCCGGGTATCGTACTTCAACATGGCGCTGTTCGCCCTCCTGACGGGCGCGGCGTTCGTGCTCGGCCCGACCGTGTACATCATGACCGTCGGCACCCAGGCGCTGGGCGGGTACGTCAACGAGTTCGTCTCGATGAGCCTCTACATGGGAGCGGCCGAAACCGGCGGACAGGGCGCCGACGCCGGCTTCGTCGGCGCCTGGACCATCTTCTACTGGGCCTGGTGGTTCTCCTGGGCGCCGTTCGTCGGCCTGTTCATCGCCCGCATCTCGCGGGGACGGACCGTCCGCCAGGTCGCCGCGACCGGCGTCGTCGCGTCCACGGCCGTCACCATCCCCTGGTTCGCGACGATGGGCGGCACGTCCATCTTCCTGCAGTCGACCGGCCAGGCGGACATCCTCGGCACGCTCGAGGCCTGGGGCTTCGAGGAGGCCGTCGCCGGCTACCCGTTGTTCGAAGCGCTGCCGGCCGGCGAGGTGCTCACGGTCCTCTTCCTGGTGCTGGTGACGACGTTCTTCGTCACGTCGGCCGACTCCTCGACGCTCGCGCTGGGGATGCTCACCACCGGCGGCAAGCGACAGCCCTCGACGATCAACCGCGTCATCTGGGGCGGCCTCATGGGCGCGCTGGCCTCGCTGCTGATGGTCGCCGGCGGTACCGCGGCGCTGCAACAGGCCGCGATCATCGCCGGCGGCCCCTTCGCGATCATCACGCTGCTCGCCGTCGGCGTCATGATCTGGGTCTTCGGTAGCCGCCGCGCGGTCTTCCTCCGCGAGGAGGACCGGTCGTCCGCCCCGACCGGCCAGGCGACTCCCGAGGACGACTGAGGCGGGACGACCGCCGTCCCGTTCTCCTTTGCGTCCCGCACCCGGCGAGCGACGGTCGTCGTCCGTCGTTCGAGCGGTTACTCCGTCTCGTCGTCGATGGCTGCCCAACTGAGACCGCGGAGGGGAACGTCCTGACCGATAGTGAACTCGGACGTGTGGCCGCAGCCGTAACACTCCAGGACGACGTCCGCTTTGTGTGCGAGGGCACTTACCTCTCCGTCATCGTCGCATTCGGGACACTCCAACCAATCGTGAAACCGTGCCATTAGCCTCCTTCCTCAGTCCCGTCCCCCCGAGGGTCGGACGCGCGAGCCGCGTCGATCAATTCGTCGGCGACGCCGTCTCTCTCGGTAACCGAGCGTCGGTCCCTGTTCCAGTCGATGACATCGACCGCGTCCAACTTCGGCAAGTGAACGTGGTATTGCTCGATTCGAATTCGATCGTACTCCGCGTCGACGCGCTCTCGCCGGGCCGTTTCGGACGCGCGCTGCGCGGTCAGCGCGGCGAGCTCGGCTTCGGACATCGGTTCGGTCGCCGTTCGGAGGACGCGTAGTATCCGTCGGCGATGGGGTGATGCGAGCACTTCGAACACGGAATCAGTTGGTCGGGCAGCAGCGTTCATTGCGCGACCGTCGCTTGATTACAAATCGGAATAAGAAACCGGGTGGTTCGGACAACGAGTTTATATCGCGGTCACGATCGCGGACCCTGATTGCCCGATTCGAGGAGCACCTTCGTGAGGACTTGCTTCGTCCCGCCGCGTACTCGTTTCGACATCGCCTGTTGGGAAATCCCGATCACGTCTCCGAGTTCGGACAGCGACGCCTGGCTCGGCGTGTCGAAATAGCCGCGGTCGAGAGCGAGAACGAGCGCCTCGCGCTGTTCGGGCGTCAGTCCCAGTTGCCGCCCTTGCTCGATGTGTTCGGACAGCGTGTAGACGCGTTCGAGGTGGAGCGAAATCGAGTGATCGGTGCAGAAATTGTAGAACCGGGCGAGCGCGCCGTGGTCGGCGAACCGAAGCCGAAAGAACCAGCGGTCGTCGCTGTAGGCTTCGAGGATCACCCCTTCCGTCTCGCCGATCCCGTAGATGAGATCGTGGACGTCCTCGTCCCACTTCGCTCGGTAGAGCGCGTAGTCGTCGATGGCATCGACCCGCGTTACGTCGCGGATCGCCGGATGGTCTCGAATCACTCGCTCGACGGTTTCGTGATCGCCGCTCTTGAGCCAGAAGTACGGCATCAGCGAGTCCGTCGTAGGGACGATTCGTTCGAGTTCGATCGAGGCCTCCGGGGCCTCCGTGAACACGTCCCCGAAGACGAACTCGGTCGACGGGATCGTGAATTCCGCGATAATACTCATGGCCCGGCTACGGCGTCCAGCGACGGGTATTTTTCTCAGGATTCGCTTACAGTCCGGGGGACGAGCACGTCGAAGACGACCGCGCCGCCGGCCGAATCCGGAGCGGACGCGACCGCAACCACGACGGCGCTACTCGTACACGGGGAACGCTTCGCAGAGGTCGTCGACCGTCTCCGACGCGCGTTCGATTGTCGCGTCGTCGCCAGGCGCGTCGAGCACGTCGGCGATGAGGTGAGCGACCCGCTCGATCTCCGCGGGGCCGAACCCGCGGGTCGTCAGCGCGGGCGTCCCGATCCGGACGCCGCTGGTGACGAACGGCGACCTGGTCTCCCCGGGAACGGTGTTCTTGTTGACGACGACCCCGACCTCGGCGAGCGCTTCCTCGGCGTCCTTTCCGGTGAGATCGGGGTGCGAGTCCCGGAGATCGACGAGCACGAGGTGTTTGTCGGTGCCGCCCGAGACCAGCGACAGGCCCCGATCTCGGAGCACCGACGCGAGCGCGGCCGCGTTCTCGACGGTTCGCTCGGCGTACTCCCGGAAGTCCGCCGTCGACGCCTCCCGGAACCCGACGGCTTTCCCGGCGATATTGTGCATGAGCGGGCCGCCCTGGCTCCCGGGGAAGACCGCGCTGTCGACGTCGTCGGCGTACGCGTCGTCACACATGATGATCCCGCCGCGGCCGGCCCGGATCGTCTTGTGCGTGCTGCCGGTGACGAAGTCGGCGTGCTCGACGGGACTCGAGTGGACGCCCGCGGCCACGAGCCCCGTGATGTGGGCGATATCAGCGAGGTGGTACGCGTCGACCGACTCGGCGATCTCGCCGACGCGCTCCCAGTCGAACTCGCGGGGGTAGGCCGAGGAGCCGCTGACGATCATCGCCGGCTCGACCTCGCGGGCCTGGTCGGCCAGTTCGTCGTAGTCGATGTACCCCGTCTCGGGGTCGACCTCGTACTGGGCGACCTCGTAGAGTTGCCCCGAGAAGTTGACGTGGTGGCCGTGGCTGAGGTGGCCGCCGTGGGTGAGGTCCAGCGACAGGATCGTCTCGCCGGGCTCTAAAGCGGCGAAGTAGACGCCCATGTTCGCCTGGGTCCCCGAGTGGGGCTGGACGTTGACGTGGTCGGCACCCCACAGCGACGCCGCTCGCTCGATCGCCGCCCGCTCAACCTCGTCGACATGCTCGCAGCCGCCGTAGTAGCGCGCGCCGGGGTAGCCCTCGGCGTACTTGTTCGTCAGGACAGTCCCCTGTGCGGCCAGGACGGCCTCGGAAACGTGATTCTCCGACGCGATCATTCCCAGCGTCGTCTCCTGGCGCTCGCGTTCGCGGTCGACGGCGTCGGCGACCGCCGGATCGACGTCTTCGAGGTGGGATGACATACCACAGTGATCGAGAAGGTTCGTCAAGTATCTTGATCGCAGGTAATCGACCCGTTCAAAAGCCCCGCCGTCCACCGTCTCGACCCGGTCGCGACCCGCGCTCGCCGTCGACTTAAGCGCCCGAACTGTGACAGATCGACTTTTAGGCCGCTTCGCATCGGGGTGCGTTCTATGACGCGTCTCATCAGCACGGACGACGCGCCCGCCGCCGTCGGCGCGTACAGCCAGGCGACCGTCGCCAGCGACCTCCTGTTCACCGCGGGGCAGCTCCCGCTGACCCCGGACGGCGAACTGCTCGCCGACGAACCGGTCGCCGAGCAGACCAGGCGGTGTCTCGAAAACGTCGAGGCGATCCTCGCAGCCGAGGACGCGACGCTCGCCGACGTCTGCAAGATCACCGTCTTCCTCGACGACATCGACGACTTCGACGCAATGAACGAGGCCTACGCCGACTTCTTCGCGGACTCGCCGCCGGCGAGAAGCGCCGTCGAGGTCGCCGCCGTTCCGAAGGGCGCCGCCGTCGAGATCGAAGCCGTCGCGGCGATCGAGTAGGCGGAGGCAGTCGGCGGTAAGCGGTCGGCGTAGGTCGTCGATAGGCGGTCGGCAACAGGCAGTCGGCGGTCGGCGTCCGCGCGACGGCCCGTTGCTATCCGCCCTTAATGAGCCGCAACACCGTCACGCGCTCGCTCTCGACGGGCTGGTCTTCCGGCACCGGGCGACCGTCGACGAGGACGCTCACCTCGTGAGGGCTGAGGTCGACCTCCCGAAGGAGGTCGGCGTAGGTCGGCGTTCCGCCGCCGCCCTCGCCGTCGCGGGATCCGTCCTCGGTCCCGCCGATGCCGCCTGGCGCGTCGGAAGCCACCGCCTCGAGTTCGAGTTCGTAGGTGTCCTCGCCCTTGACGTCGACGGTGACGTGCATACAGCCAGTTGCGAGGGGACGGCCTTGAGCGCGTCGCTCGTCGCCCGCCATCCGCCGCCCGTCGCGATCGTCACGGCGTGACTCGACTTCCGGCGCTCAGTCCACGGTCGGCTCGTCCGGACCGGTACCGACTCGTCGTTCTCGGTCCCGACCGCGGGCCGTCCGCCACCGGCTGTACAGCCCGCGGACGAGCGCGCCCAGGCCGAGCAACAGGACGATTAGGTTGATCACCTCGCCGACGATCGGGACCGGCACCCGCGAGAGCGCGGCGAAGGCGACCAGGCCGACGACGAGCGCGAGCCAGCGGTTCCCCAGTCCGATCAGCGAGAGCAACCAGGCGGCGATCGCGAAGCGGCCGTAGATGAGTCCGATCCAGACGAGCAGGGCGAACGCGAACCAGCCGGCGATCGACAGCGGGATACCGACGACGGTGATCGCGAGCGCGAGCAGGAGGGCGGGGATCCCGATCAGTGCGCCGACGCCGACCAGGCCCGACCGGAGGGTGCTGTGCGCGACGCGGTCGGCGACTCCGTCGGAGAACCGCGGGAACAGCGCAAGCAAGATGGCGCCGAGTAGCAGGTTCACTGCGAGGGCGTAGGCCACGAACAGCCACGACGCGAACGGCTGGATCGTCGGCGCGACGTCGACGCCGAGCGACGAGTCCTCCTCGATGTCGCCCGCGACCGCGTCGGTGTTCCCCTCCAGGTCGCCGTCGTATCGCAGGTCGCCGGCGATCGAGGCGCTCTCGCCCAGGCGGATCGTCTCGGCGCCGATCTCGGCGTCACCTTCGATCGTCCCGTCGATGGTCGCGCTGCCGACGCCGGCGGTGACGCCGCCGCCGACGGTACCCTCCTCCGTGATCGTCAGGCTCCCCGCGCCGACGTCGACGTCGCCGTCGACGGTCCCGGCGATGGTCACGCTCCCGCCGGCCCCCTCGAGGTCGCCGCCGACCTCGCCGGTGCGCGCGATCGTCACGTCGCCGCCGACGGCCTCGACGTCGTTCGTGACGGTCCCGTGAACGACGACCGTCCCGCCGAACGCCTCCAGATCGTCGACCGTCTCGCCCTCCTCGACGACGATCGTGCCTCCGGTCTGAGCGTCCGATTGCGCAGCGACCGTCGCCGGGACGGTCCCGCAGACGAGGATGGCTACCAGAAGCGCGATCGCGAGCCGCGGATATCGATCGGTTCCGAACCCCATGGCGCTCCCTTCTCCGACCGGGGAGTAAAACGTGTTACCTAGACGTCAAGAACCGTACCGGTCCGACGCCGTCGAGAACGTCCTTCGGGCGATTTATCTTGCGGCCGCTCCTTCCACCGGTATGAGCGAGGCCGAGGCCGACATGGACACCGACGCCGAGGCGGCAGATCCCACGCCGGGGCGGACCGAAGTCTGGATCGAAAAGTATCGCCCGGAGCGGCTCGACGACATCAAGGGTCACGAGAACATCGTCCCGCGCCTGCAGCGGTACGTCGAGCAGGACGACCTGCCCCACCTCATGTTCGCGGGACCGGCAGGCACCGGGAAGACCACCGCCGCGCAGGCGATCGCCCGCGAAATCTACGACGACGACTGGCGGGAGAACTTCCTCGAACTCAACGCCTCCGACCAGCGCGGGATCGACGTCGTCCGTGACCGCATCAAGGACTTCGCGCGCTCCTCGTTCGGCGGCTACGACCACCGCATCATCTTCCTGGACGAGGCCGACGCGCTGACCTCCGACGCCCAGTCCGCGCTGCGCCGGACGATGGAGCAGTTCTCGAACAACACGCGCTTTATCCTCTCGTGTAACTACTCGAGCCAGATCATCGACCCCATCCAGTCTCGCTGTGCCGTCTTCCGCTTTACCGAACTCACCGAGGACGCCATCGAGGCCCAGGTCCGCGAGATCGCGGCCAACGAGGGCATCGAGGTAACCGACGACGGCGTCGACGCCCTCGTCTACGCGGCCGACGGCGACATGCGAAAGGCGATCAACAGCCTCCAGGCCGCGGCCGTCATGGGTGAGACCGTCGACGAGGAAACCGTCTTCGCGATCACCGCCACGGCCCGCCCGGAGGAGGTCGAGGCGATGGTCGAACACGCCATCGACGGCGACTTCACCGCCGCCCGCGCCGCCCTCGAAGACCTGCTGACCGACCGCGGGCTCGCCGGCGGCGACGTCATCGATCAGCTCCACCGCTCGGCCTGGGAGTTCGACCTCCCCGAACAGGCCACCGTCCGACTGCTCGAGCGCCTCGGCGAAGTCGACTACCGGATCACCGAGGGCGCGAACGAGCGCCTGCAACTCGAGGCGATGCTGGCGTCGCTGGCGCTCGAGAACGAGTGACCCGTTACTGAGCCGCCGCTGCGTCTCCGTTACTCGCCGTCGACCGAGTCCACGCCGCGAAACGCAAACGCGATGCGGCCGTCGTCCTCGGCGACGCCGACGCTCCACCCGTGAGCGGCGGCGATACGTTCGACGGTGTCGAGCCCGGACCCGGTGCCGTTGGTCGCGGCCAGGCGACCGGGAACGGGATTCGCCTCGGATCCCGGACCGGTTTCCGTCTCGATCGCCGAGACGTTCGGGTCGCGCCTGACGACGTAGAAGCCGTCGTCGGTCGCGCCGACGGTGACCGCGGGCGAGTCGTTGCCCTCGCTGCCGTCCTCGCCCTCGCTCCCGCTCCCGCCCCCGTCTTCGCCCTCGATGACGGCCTGTATGAGGTGCTCAAACAGCTCCCGCAGCTGCGTCTTGTCCGCGTCGACGACCCGGTTCTCCGCCGCCCGAGTGACGAGTCGCGCGTCGCCGGTCTCGACGGCGAGCCAGGCCTGGCGCGCGACGTCGTGAACCGCGACGGGTTCGGTCTCGACGAGGACGTCCTCTTCGCCCGCGATCGCCAGCAGTCGTTCGACGCGCTCGCGCACCGTCTCCTGGGCGTCCTCGACCGCAGCGAAGTGCTCCCGGTCGCCCGTCTCCTCGGCGAGTTCGAGGTACTCGCGGGCGACGTTCAAGGGAGTGCGGACGTCCGCCTCGATCCGGTCCGCGATGGTCGCCAGGCGCTCCGTCGCGGCGGCCAGTTCCCGTTCGCGGCGGTTCGCTTCGGTGACGTCGCTGTAGACGATCAGTCCCGCCGGAGCGAGGTCGCCACCAGCCCTGTCGCCGTCGCTGGCGTCGGCCCCGTCTCTGTCCCGGTCCGCGGTCGCTTCGAGCGGCACCAGCGTGAGCAGGAACTCGCGGACGCCGTCGACAGTCTCGCGGCGGCTGACGACCTGGCGGCGTTCGCCCGCACGAATCGAGTCGATTAGCGTCGCCCGCCGGTGCTCGAAGCCAGGCGGGACGGGAGACTCGTCGACGGGATCGCCGACGATCGCCTCGGGATCGGTATCGAAAACCTCGGTGAAGGCGTCGTTGACGTCCCGGATGACGGGGCGGTCGTCGTCGATCTCGTAGCGGACCGCCGGCTCCGGCCCGTTCGCGAACAGCCGTCGGAACCGGTCGCGTTCGTCGGCGACGCGATCTCGCTCCGCTCGGAGTCGATCCAGTTCCCGGCGGAGCCGCTCTCGCTCCGCGCTCTCGCCGGCCGCGTCGTCGAGCCGTTCGAGGACGGCGGCGGCGGCGCGACCCCACTCGGCGAGCAGTTCGCAGTCGCGCTCGTCGAACGCGTCCGGTACCTCGGTGGCGACCTGCAACACCCCGACGTCGCCGACGGGGACGCAACACAGCGACGCGGCCGCATCGATCGACACCGAAAGCCGATCGTCATCGGCGAGGTCGTCGATTCGAAGCGGGTCGCCGCTCCGGAGCACCTCGTCGAGCGGGTCCTCGCGGGACGCCGGGTCGATATCGTCCGGGGTCGCCGGCCCGGTCGCCCGCAGCGCGAACTCCCCGAAGTGGACCGTCGACAGCCAGCAGTACTCGCAGTCGAGGGCGTCGGCCGCGCTCGCGACGACCAGATCGAACAACTCCTCTCGATCGCGACAGGCCGCCAGGTCGGGGGTCGACCCGAGCAGGCGGCCGGCGGGATCAGGGGGCGCTGCCGTCTCGCCGGTCGCCGCGACCGGTTCGTCGTCACCGATGCCGTCGGTCGCGGCTTCGCTCTCGGGCCCGTCTTCGACGCCGCGGTCGTGGCACACCCACTCGATCTCGTCGGCGAGGTGGGACACGGCGTCGTCGGTGTCCCGGCGGACGTAGCCGTCGATGCCGTCGGTCGAGCGGGCCGCCGTCGGCGCGTACGACGCGTCGGTAAAGAGCACCAGCGGCGTCTCTCCGCAGGCCGCGATCACGTCGAGCAGGGTCGCCCCCGCGGCGGTCGTCGGGGTCTCGGCGAAGACGACGCAGTCGGTCTCCGGGGCCCAGTTGCGGACCCGTTCGACCGAACTGATCGGCTGCACCGCCCGCTCGGACCCCGATTCCGCGCGTTCGAGCGCGGCGGCGCCGTCGCTGGCGGCCGCCTCCGTGGCGGCCACGTAGAGCACCGTCCGCGGTCGCGAGGTCGTCGGGTTCGTCATTCCGGTTTGTCCGTCTGACGAGACTGTGCTCCCGCGATAAAACTCTGCTGTACGGCTCGACGGGTGAGCGCCGGCCAGTTAGACATCTTACAGGACGTTCGAGCGCGCCCCATCGCCGTCCGCGTTCGACGGCCGAGTTACGATGTCGATTCCGTTTCCGCGGTGGACTGATCGACGCGGGTCCGCCAGACCGTCCCGATCCAGGCTAGCCAGTAGCCGCCGACGACGGCGCCGGTCAGGAGCCAGCAAGCCCCGGCGGGCGCGTACCACTCGCGGATGTAGGCGGGCGCGGCGGCGAGGAAGCGGCCGACGCCGACGCCGGCGACGATCGCGCTCGCGGTGACGAACAGCAACCGATCCTCGTCGATGCCGACCCGCCAGTCCCGGAGCGAGCGGGCCCGCCTGGCGTCGTCGGCCGCGAGGGCGATCGCGGCCGCGCCGGCGCCGACGGTCAGGGCGATCGCGACGTCCAGATCGAGGACGTACGCCCCGCTGAGGACGTCGCCCATGGCGACCGGGACCAGCGGGAGGGCGAACGACAGCGCCGGGCCGCCGTTCCAGAGCGCGTAGCAGGGCGCGACGACCAGCAGCGTCAGCGAGACGAACGCGATGAAGACCATGCTGAGCGCGTCGAAGCCGCTCGTCGACGCCGCGTCGAGCACGACGCCGTCGATCGTCAGCCGCGCCCCGAGGTAGCTGGCGCAGAACATCGCGACCAGGCCGACCAGGTACGCGACCGCGAGCACGGTCCGCCGAGGCTCGCGTCCGAGCAGGGGATGGTCGAGCCTCCCGAGGGTACTCGCGGCGGGGTCGCGTGCGTCGATCGGGAGGCGGCCGTCGGCGGCGGTGTCGGCGTCCGTATCGGTGCGCATGGCTCAGGGGCCCTCCGTGATGACGGTCGCGAACCCGTCGTGGTCGGGCCCCTTCTCGTTCGCCAGGTTGATCGCGCCTGGCGAGACTCGCCAGCCGGCGGCCTCGAAGATCGCTTCGACGGTCTCGCGGCCGCGCCGGTAGGAGGCGATCCCGTGTTTCGGGCGCGCGCCGGTGTCCTCGTGGGCCTGCATCGAGACGACGCTCTCGAAGGACCAACACCGGACGTGACGGCGGCCGCTGGTTCCGTAGTAGGTCTGGGCGGCCGTGGCCTGCTGGCGGACGTACGCTTCGGTCTCTCGATCCCAGGCGAACCTGGTGTACTCCTCGGGGCTTCGCACCCAGCCCTCGTCGTCGAGGACGGACATGACCCGTTCGAGGCCGCGCTCGCCGTCGGCCTCGGGGAGGAGCACGACGTTGAACGGCGCGGTCGGGCGGAAGCCGTCGCTCGTCGGTTCGTAG
Source organism: Natrinema salifodinae (assembly GCF_900110455.1). NCBI lineage: Archaea > Methanobacteriati > Methanobacteriota > Halobacteria > Halobacteriales > Natrialbaceae > Natrinema > Natrinema salifodinae. Next base: position 596,146 of record NZ_FOIS01000004.1, read on the forward strand.
TGATAGCGGCCGATCGGCGCGTCGTCCTCGTCGGTGATCGGTTCGCCGAGCCAATCGGCGATCTCCGCGGGCGGTTCGGTGGCCTCGACCGTGCCGCTGGGATCGGTCGCGTCGGGCGGCGACGGGAGGAGGGCGACGCCGGCGGCCGTTCCGACGCCGGTCACCCCGACCTTCCGGAGGAGGGAGCGTCGCGTCGGCATTTCAGCGCCGGCGCCTCCGTCCCCTCCTCGGTCGCTCGGTTCCGGCCCTGTTCCCGTCCGCGGTCGCGGTCGCCGTCGGCACCGTTCGGCCGTTTCCACCGGACCGCGGCACTCGCGTGCCCGCGGCGCTCCGTTCGGTCCCCACCATTCGTTACCTCTCTAAACCCGAGAAACTTAGCCGCAGGTTATCAATGTTACGACCGATCGATCGACGCCCGATCGGCGTGGCCGCTCGGAAGTGACACTCGGACCGATCGCGTTCGCGGCGATCGATGGGGTCGCGGCGACGGTTGCGGAACTGTTTTACGCGCTGCACGGCCAATACACGCGTAATGAGCGAACTGGCGGACGAGTACCGCCTCGAGTACTTCGAGGAGGAAGGGTTCGAGCGCAAGGAGTGCCCGGAGTGTGGCGCTCACTTCTGGACGCGCGATCACGACCGGGTGACCTGTGGTGAGCCGCCCTGCGAGGAGTACGGCTTCATCGACAACTCGGGCTTCGAGGGATCGTACAGCCTCGAAGAGATGCGCGAGACCTTTCTCTCCTACTTCGAGGACCACGACCACGAACGCATCGATCCCTACCCCGTCGCCGCGAACCGCTGGCGCGACGACGTCCTGCTGACCCAGGCGTCGATCTACGACTTTCAGCCGCTAGTGACGAGCGGGAAGACGCCGCCGCCGGCCAACCCGCTGACGGTCTCCCAGCCCTGCATCCGGATGCAGGACATCGACAACGTCGGCAAGACCGGTCGGCACACGATGGCCTTCGAGATGATGGCCCACCACGCGTTCAACACGCGAGAAGACGCCGAGGAGGACTACGCCTACGAGGGCGAGGTCTACTGGAAGGACCACACCGTCGAGCTCTGCGACGGCTTCTTCGAGTCGATGGGCGTCGATCTCGACGAGGTCATCTACATCGAGGACCCGTGGGTCGGCGGCGGCAACGCCGGCCCCGCCATCGAGGTCATCTACCGCGGCGTCGAACTCGCCACGCTGGTCTTCATGTGCATGGAGCAGGATCCCGACGGCGAGTTCGAGATGAAAGACGGGAACCGCTACTCCTACATGGACACCTACATCGTCGACACCGGCTACGGCCTCGAACGGTGGACGTGGGTGTCCCAGGGGACCCCGACCGTCTACGAGGCGGTCTACCCCGACATGATCGAGTTCCTGAAGGACAACGCGGGGCTCGAACACACCGAGGAAGAGGAGGCTCTGGTCCACCGCGCCGCGAAGCTCGCGGGCCACATGGACATCGACGAGGCCGAGGACATGGAGACCGCCCGCGGCGAGATCGCCGACGAACTCGGCGTCGACGTCGACGAACTCGAGACCCTCATGGAGCCCCTCGAAGACATCTACGCGATCGCCGACCACTGTCGCACCCTCGCGTACATGCTCGGGGACGGCATCGTCCCCTCGAACGTCGGGACGGGCTACCTCGCGCGGATGGTCCTCCGGCGCACCAAACGCCTCTGTGACACCGTCGGCGTCGACGCCCCGCTGGACGAACTCGTCGACATGCAGGCCGAGCGTCTGGACTACGAGAACCGCGACACGATTCGCGACATCGTCCGCACCGAGGTCGAGAAGTACCGCGAGACCCTCGAACGCGGCGGCCGCCGGGTCGAGTCGCTCGCCGAGGAGTACGCGAAAAAGGACGAGCCGATCCCGACCGACGAGCTGATCGAGCTCTACGACTCCCACGGTATCCAGCCCGACATGGTCGCGGAGATCGCCGAAGAGGCCGGCGCCGACGTCGACGTCCCCGACGACTTCTACAGCCTGGTCGCCCAGCGCCACGACACCCCCGAGGGCGTCGAGGAGGTCGAGGAGGACGAGGACGAGCGCTTCTCGGACCTCCCCGAGACGGAGAAGCTCTACTACGACGATCAGGAGCGCACCCAGTTCGAGGCGGTCGTCCTGGACGTCTTCGAGCGCGAAGAGGGGTACGACGTCGTCCTCGACCAGACGATGTTCTACCCCGAGGGCGGCGGTCAGCCCTCGGACACGGGGACGCTCTCGACCGACGACACAACCGTCGAAGTCGAGGACGTCCAGATCGAAGACGGCGTCATCCTCCACCGGACCGACGAGGACCCCGGTAAGGGCGAACTCGTCAACGGTCAGATCGACGGCAGCCGCCGGCGCCAGCTCATGCGCCACCACACGGCGACCCACATCGTCATCCACGCCGCCCGCCAGGTGCTCGGCGAGCACGTTCGCCAGGCCGGCGCCCAGAAGGGCGTCGAGAGTTCGCGGATCGACGTCCGCCACTACGACCGGATCGACCGCGCGGCCGTCAAGGAGATCGAGGCGGTCGCCAACGAGATCGTGATGGACAACACCCAGGTCACCCAGGAGTGGCCCGACCGCCACGACGCCGAGGCCGAGCACGGCTTCGACCTCTACCAGGGCGGGATCCCGCCAGGCGAGCAAATCCGGCTGATCCACGTCGACGAGGACGTCCAGGCCTGCGGCGGCACCCACGTTGCCCGCACCGGCGACATCGGCTCGATCAAGGTCCTGAACACCGAGCGCGTTCAGGACGGCGTCGAGCGCATCACGTTCGCGGCCGGCGAGGCCGCGATCGAGTCGACGCAGGTCAAAGAGGACGCCCTCTACGAGGCCGCCGAAATCCTCGACGTCTCGCCGGAGGAGGTCCCCGAGACCGCCGAACGCTTCTTCGAGGAGTGGAAGGCTCGAGGCAAGGAGATCGAAGACCTCACGGAACAGCTCGCCGCGGCCCGCGCCGGCGGCGGTGGCGGCGGCGAGGAGGTCGACGTCGGCGACACGACCGCGGTCGTCGACCGGATTGACGCCGACATGGACGAACTGCGCGCGACCGCGAACGCCCTCGTCGAGGACGGCAAGATCGCGGTGCTGGGCAGCGGCGAGAGCGGCGCCCAGTTCGTCGTCGCCGTCCCCGACGACGTGGGCGTCAACGCCGGCGAGGTCGTCGGCGAACTCGCCAGCCGCGTCGGCGGCGGCGGTGGCGGCCCGCCGGACTTCGCCCAGGGCGGCGGCCCCAACGTCGAGGACTTAGACGCGGCGCTCGAGGACGCGCCCGACGTGTTGCGGCAGGTTCAGGACGCGTAACGAGCGCTGCCCGGTCCGCCAGATTTCCGTTCTTCGTCCGGACGCTGTTGACTCACTCCGTCTCGGTCAGCCGGTCGTATCCCGGAAGTGTTCGGACTAGTTCCCTCTCGAGTTCGTACGTTCGACCGAGCAGTCGCTCCGTCTCGAGCGCGCCGTCGACGTCGAGGGCGGCGACTCTCGTGACGGTAGTTTCGCCGTCCGGTTCCTCGAGTGAAACGAACGCTGATGGGAGAGTCGATCTCGAGTGTGTCGGGATTCGGACTCAAATACCGAGGTGATCTTTGAAGTGGTTTTTCTCCTCCTCGGAGTACTGATACGGGTCTGCCGTAACTACGATTCCGATTCCGCCGTCAGGAAGGGATTCAGTTTTCCAGATAGGCGACGTCTGTAATCGGTCTCGTCCGAATCGTTCGCAAACGGGTTCGGAGAGGAACATTACCCAGAATATGTCTGGAAGCCGACCGTCCTCGAGGTCCGATCGGGTGATAGTCGTTTCGCGTTCGACCCGATACGGGAGATAGGAGAACGCGAACGGTGGTGCGAGTTCG